>NZ_QSNV01000023.1:0-2500 GCF_009498615.1 Agrobacterium sp. ICMP 6402 | reverse complement strand
ACCCTGACCTCCAGCTAAGGTCCCCAAGTCATGGCTAAGTGGGAAAGGATGTGAGGATCCCAAAACAACCAGGATGTTGGCTTAGAAGCAGCCATCATTTAAAGAAAGCGTAACAGCTCACTGGTCTAAATAAGGGTCTTTGCGCCGAAAATGTAACGGGGCTAAAGCCATGCACCGAAGCTGAGGATATGCCGTAAGGCATGTGGTAGCGGAGCGTTCCGTAAGTCTGTGAAGGCGGACCCGTGAGGGCTGCTGGAGATATCGGAAGTGCGAATGTTGACATGAGTAACGATAAAGGGAGTGAGAGACTCCCTCGCCGAAAGACCAAGGGTTCCTGCTTAAAGTTAATCTGAGCAGGGTTAGCCGGCCCCTAAGACGAGGCGGACACGCGTAGTCGATGGGAACCACGTTAATATTCGTGGGCCTGGTGGTAGTGACGGATCTCGTGTGTTGTACATTCTTATTGGATTGGATGTGCAGCGAAGAGGTTCCAGGAAATAGCTCCACCGTATAGACCGTACCCGAAACCGACACAGGTGGTCAGGTAGAGTATACCAAGGCGCTTGAGAGAACTATGTTGAAGGAACTCGGCAAATTGCACGCGTAACTTCGGAAGAAGCGTGACCCCATTTTACGCAAGTATGATGGGGTGGCACAGACCAGGGGGTAGCGACTGTTTATCAAAAACACAGGGCTCTGCGAAGTAGCAATACGACGTATAGGGTCTGACGCCTGCCCGGTGCTGGAAGGTTAAAGGGAGGGGTGCAAGCTCTGAACTGAAGCCCCAGTAAACGGCGGCCGTAACTATAACGGTCCTAAGGTAGCGAAATTCCTTGTCGGGTAAGTTCCGACCTGCACGAATGGCGTAACGACTTCCCCGCTGTCTCCAACATAGACTCAGTGAAATTGAATTCCCCGTGAAGATGCGGGGTTCCTGCGGTCAGACGGAAAGACCCCGTGCACCTTTACTATAGCTTTACACTGGCATTCGCCAAGGCATGTGTAGGATAGGTGGTAGGCTTTGAAGCAGGGACGCCAGTCTTTGTGGAGCCATCCTTGAAATACCACCCTTATCTTCGTGGATGTCTAACCGCGGTCCGTTATCCGGATCCGGGACAGTGTATGGTGGGTAGTTTGACTGGGGCGGTCGCCTCCGAAAGAGTAACGGAGGCGCGCGATGGTGGGCTCAGACCGGTCGGAAATCGGTCGTCGAGTGCAATGGCATAAGCCCGCCTGACTGCGAGACTGACAAGTCGAGCAGAGACGAAAGTCGGTCATAGTGATCCGGTGGTCCCGTGTGGAAGGGCCATCGCTCAACGGATAAAAGGTACGCCGGGGATAACAGGCTGATGACCCCCAAGAGTCCATATCGACGGGGTTGTTTGGCACCTCGATGTCGACTCATCGCATCCTGGGGCTGGAGCAGGTCCCAAGGGTATGGCTGTTCGCCATTTAAAGCGGTACGTGAGTTGGGTTCAGAACGTCGTGAGACAGTTCGGTCCCTATCTGCCGTGGGTGTAGGAATATTGACAGGATCTGTCCCTAGTACGAGAGGACCGGGATGGACGTATCTCTGGTGGATCTGTTGTCCTGCCAAGGGCATAGCAGAGTAGCTATATACGGAATGGATAACCGCTGAAGGCATCTAAGCGGGAAACCAACCTGAAAACGAGTGTTCCCTATCAGAGCCGTGGAAGACGACCACGTTGATAGGACGGGTGTGGAAGCATGGCAACATGTGAAGCTTACCGTTACTAATAGCTCGATCGACTTCTTCGTTCCCATTGATTATGTTCATCAAGCGAAGCTTGATGATATCTGTTCTGTCTTCACGCTGACGTGGCCTTCGGCCACTACGCTGCAGACGGCGCGCCAAACGATTGGCGACGGACTAGCGTCCTGTATGGCTGCCAAACTCAACATCGAGCAAGGCAGGCAAACGGATCAGTCACAGAACGACGTGTAAATTAAATAGAGCCTTGAGCTCTCCAGCTTCTCGAAACAACAGTTTCCATGTGAAAACATGGAGCATGTTGCGTTTTGCCGACCTGGTGGTTATCGCGGGGCGGCTGCACCCGTTCCCATTCCGAACACGGCCGTGAAACGCCCCAGCGCCAATGGTACTTCGTCTCAAGACGCGGGAGAGTAGGTCGCTGCCAGGTCTGCAAAACGCAACAATCAATCTTCTCATTCACAAACTTCGGCCCAGCCGATACAAAGGGCCGCGATAAGCGGCCTTTGTGCATTCCGGGTCATAAAACATAAGGAATACGCCCAGTGCGTCCCTTACAGGAGATAAATTGCTGCGCAATTTACTCCGCCAGAGATCCGTCGTTGCTAAAGCAATGACGTAGACGCGACATTCGGCTTTGCCGAATGCGCTGGTAGTGACATTTTTGCTAACGCAAAAAGTCAGATAACGCGGGGTGGAGCAGCCCGGTAGCTCGTCAGGCTCATAACCTGAAGGCCGCAGGTTCAAATCCTGCCCCCGCAACCAAAT
>NZ_QSNV01000022.1:0-16656 GCF_009498615.1 Agrobacterium sp. ICMP 6402 | reverse complement strand
TTGGCGGTCCTGATGGGGATGGTGATGCCGGAGCGGATGCCAAAATCGGCCGCTTGTGCATAGAAGGCACGCTCTTCTGTCGATAGTCTCGGCCTCTCCTGCTCGCCAGACCAGGCAAAGACCTGCTTTCTGGATCTTGCGCGTTTGACGACCGGGTCGAGCGCGTCGAATTTCTTGTCGAAGTAGAGCGACCGCCAATCGTGATGATAGTTGGTCACGGCGATGATGTGCCTGTGCTGGATGTGGAGATAGGCATAGCCGGTGAAGCCGAAATGGTCGGCGACACACGCCAGCCCTGTTTTGAGGATGCACTCATCGCCCTCAATTGTGGCGAGATCGGTGAGCTTGTCCAGCCAATGCTGCATTCGTCGTCCTCCGTCTGTCGTCGTTTATATCTTTGTCGTGGCTATCTGCCCGGACAGTTGGCAAACTCGAACGGTGACCAGACGGTGGTCTTCAACTCCTTTGTCAGTTTAATCTGTGCAGTCGATTCGAAGCGCAACAATCCGCGTTTTTTATCCACAGCGTTGGTTTCGATCTCGATTGGGCGAAGTGCCGTTAAAATTTGCCGGCCGGACCTCATAGGATTGCGTCCTGCAGGATGCAAAAATGTGAATATTCCCTGGAGCTGATGAAAAAGAGGACTGCAATCACCGCGTTTGTGATTGAAAACACATAGTCCCCAGCAGCACCGGGCTTGCTCTCCGCGTCGTTGATCGCCGCTCGGTCGTTCTGGATTTGCGTAGCCATATCGATATCCTCGCTGTCTCCGGCTCATGGGAACCAAGGGATAGACTCGACGAGCGCCGCTGCATGTGAATCAGAGGGCTGGCGAAGCACTTCGGCCGTTGCCCCTGACCGCACGATTTGGCCGTTGTCCAGAACGGCAGTGCGACCGGCAATGGCGCTGACAATGTTCAAGTCATGGGTGATGAAGAGGCATGCGATGCCTTCGTCCGCCTGCAGGCGCATGAGAAGTCCGAGTACCTCGCGGGCCACCAGTGCATCCAGCGACGACGTCGGCTCGTCGCAAACAAGCATCAGAGGACGGGCGGCAAGCGCTCGCGCGATGGCGACGCGCTGTTTCTGTCCGCCGGATAGCTCAGCTGGGAAGCGCCCCGCCATATCGCGGCCAAGCTCCACCTGGTCGAGCATCTCCTCGACGCGACGATCGCGCTCCCGGCCGCGCAGACCCTCGTAGAGGGCAAAGGGTCGACCAATGATTTCTCCTACGCGGTGCCTCGGATTAAGCGCGGTGTCTGGCGTCTGGTGAATGGTCTGGATGGCCCTGCGGTGTGCAAGGGGGCGGTCATGGATAGAGGCGGCGAGGGGTTTTCCTTCGAACAATATCTGGCCGGAGGTTGGAAGGAGCAGCCCGTTTACGATCCGACCGAGCGTCGACTTCCCTGATCCCGATTTCCCGACGAGCGCAAGCGTTTCTCCCCGGCAGACACTGAGCGAAACGTCATTTACTACCGGCCGCGTTCTGTCGTAGCCGGCAGTAACGCCCTGCACTTCCAGAACCGACTCGCTGGTCTCGGGAGGCGCGGTAAAACTGAGAGTTCCTGCTGAGAGCAAAGCCCTGGTGTAAGGGGCAGACGGGTTGCGGATGAGGGTTGTCACCGGGCCTTCCTCGATACTTCGTCCCCGGCGAAGGACGTGCACGCTGTCGGCGATCTGTGCGACGAGCGGCAGGTCATGACTGATATAGATAGCCGCTGCCGATTCGAGCGCTATTGCCTTGCGGATCGCGCCCAAAACCTCCCGTTGCGTCCCAACGTCCAGCGCGGTGGTGGGTTCATCGAATACGACAAGATCCGGCTTGGTGCAGAGTGCCATCGCTGTCATGGCACGCTGCAGCTGGCCTCCCGAGACTTCATGAGGAAACCGGACCGCAATTGCCTTTGCATCGAGGCCGAGCACATCGAGCAGGGCAAGGGCGCGGTCGGTCGCTGCCGCCTTACTGAAACGGCCGCTACGCAGGCTCGATTCTATTATCTGGTCGATTAGCCGAAAGGCCGGGTTGAACGACGCCGCAGCCGACTGTGCAACATAGGCGATCCGCTGGCCGCGCAGCGCCCGGCGCTGCGGCTCAGGCAGGCGGAACAGGTCGATCCCGTCGAATTGCACCGATCCATCGATGCGTTCGGTTCCGGGTCTCACATATCCGAGGGCGGCAAGGCCAATGGTGGACTTTCCTGCGCCGGATTCACCTATCAGGCCGAGAACGCTACCGCGTTCGATGCGGAGCGAGACATTCTCCACGATCAACGCCGATACTGAGCTGCCGGTGGGTCGAATGGTGAGGTTGCGAATGTCGAGAAGAGTGGGGTTCATGTTTTCGGCCCACCATCGCGCCCGGCCGAGACCCAATCCACCACTGAGCTGACGGCAATGGCGAGCACTGCGATTGCCGCTCCCGGTACAAGGGCTGCCGTGACCCCGAACAGCAGCCCGTCCTTGTTCTCTTTGATCAGGCTTCCCCAGTCGGTTACCGGCGGTTGGACGCCCAGCCCCAAAAAGGACAGGGTGGACAGGAAGAGAACTGAGAAGACGAAGCGCAGGCCAAGCTCGGCCAGAAGTGGCGCCATGCCGTTGGGAAGGATCTCGCGCAGAATGATCCAGCTCGTTTTCTCGCCACGTAGATACGCTGCCTCGACATAGTCAAGAGCCGCTGTATCAGCCGCGATCAACCGTGCCAGGCGAAAGAAACGGGTCGCCTCCACGAGCGCTATGATCGCCACGATGAAGAAAACCGAACGCGGCAGGATGGTGAGAAGCACCATTGCCAGAATGAGCGTCGGCATCGCCATAACGAGATCGACGAATCGCGACAGCACCATGTCAAGCCAGCCCTTGCGCAGCCCCGCCAGAAGACCGAAGCCGGTACCCGCCACAAAGGCGATGAGGACGGCGGTAGCTGCAGTCAGTATGGTGACGCGAGCGCCCCAGATGAAGCGTGACAAGAGGTCTCGGCCGATCATGTCAGTGCCGAACAGATGGGACGCGGACGGTGGCTCCCAGCCGGGTCCAACGATCTCGTTCACGCCGTGGGGCGCGATGAAGGGCGCAGTGAGGGTAACGAGGAGGCAAACCCCAATCGTCAGGAGTGACAGGATGACGGAAAGTGGAAGTTTGACGGCGCTCACGATTGAAACCCCAGACGGGGATTGGCGAGCACGGAGAGGACATCCGCGCAGAGATTGAGCCCGATATAGACACTGGCGAACAAAAGTGCGGTCGCCTGGACAACGGGCACGTCGCGATTGACGACGCTGTCGACCATGAACTGGCCCATGCCGGGATAGACAAATATGACCTCCACCACGACGACACCGGCGACGAGATACGCAAGATTGACCAGCACGACGTTGATGATTGGCGAAAGAGCGTTCGGTAACGCGTGGCGCCAGACCACCGTGCCGTGCGGCACCCCCTTCAGCACCGCCATTTCGATGAATGGCTTCTCGAGAACATCCAGCACCGAGGCGCGCACCATTGCGGCGATATGGCCGGTGACAACGAGGACGAGCGTTAGGCTGGGCAGCGTAATCGCGGCGATACGGTTGCCAAGGCTCATGTTCGCGAACACCGTGCTGCTGCTCGCGAACCATCCGAGCGAGATCGAAAGCACATAGATAAGCAGGTATCCGATGAAAAATTCCGGGAGCGCCACGAAGGCGCGCGTAAGGAGCGAGATCGTCCTGTCGATCATGCTGCCACGATATCGAGCTGACAGAAGTCCGAGGAGCACGGCGAGGGGCACGGCCACGAAGGCTGCGATCCCGGCCAGGAGTAGCGTATTGCCCAGCCTTGCGGCGATGCTTGCAGCGACGCTCCGCCCATTCAGCAGGCTTGTGCCGAGATCGCCGTGAACGAATGCGTTCAGCCAGGAGAGATAGCGGATGGGAAGAGGCTGATCGAGGCCAAGCCTTTGGCGTAGTTCTGCAAGCGCTGCAGGCGTGGCCGAGCGTCCGAGAAGTGCGGTTGCCGCATCGCCAGGCAGAAGCTCGCTGCCGACGAACACTAGGCTCGACAGCACAAGCAACAAGCCGATCCCCGCGGCGAGGCGTCGCAAGATATAGCCGGCGAGCCCGCGTCGCCTTCTGTTTGTCTGCTCGGTCGCCAAGGCGTCGTTGGGCTCCGCAATGGTCATCAATATGTCTCCATGAGGTGAGCCGACCGGAAAACCAGCCTGCCCGGAAGCCCTTGCCTATTCGTCGAACCACACCTTTTCGGCGGTGCGCGGGCCAATCTGGCCTGGGATTGCCTTGAAGCCCTTGAGGTTGGAGGCGGAGGCGCTGATCTGTGCGGCATATGCCGGGATGACCGAGCTGTTTTCCTCGACGATCAGCACCTGGGCGTCGTGGTAGAGCTTCTTGCGCTTGTCCTCATCAAGTTCACCGCGGGCCGCAAGAACCAACTCGTCGAAAGCCTTGCTCTTCCAGCCGGACTCATTCCATGGGGCGTCGGAAAGATAGATCAGCGACAGCATAGCATCTGCGGTCGGCCGCGCGGCCCAGCCGGAAGCGACGAAGGGATGCTTCAGCCACACATCATTCCAGTAGCCGTCGGCTGGTACGCGATTGACCTCGAAAGGGATGCCGGCCTTTTCAGCCGACTGCTGATAGAGCTGGGCTGCATCGACTGCGCCGGAGAAAGTCGCACCGTCGGCCGCCGACAGGACGATCTTTCCGTCGAAGCCTGCTTTCTTCCAATGAAATGCTGCCTGGTCCGGATCGTAGGCGTGGTTCGGCACGTCGCTCGTAAAATAGCGGTTGGAGGGGAAGATGGGATTATCGTTTGAGGCCGTCCCGGCTCCATTGAGGATGGAGGATACGATCTGCTCGCGGTCAATGGCGTATTTGAGCGCCAGTCTGACGTCGATATTCTTGAAGGGGTCGGCGTCGGCGCGACCGACAAACAGGACGATCGAGGAGTCCGCTTCTGTTTGGAGCGTGATGCCCTGTTGTCCCTTCAGGCGCTGTGCGACGCGGGACTCGACATTGTTCACTACATGCACCGACTTGCTGAGCAGTGCGGCGACACGCGCGGATTTGTCGTTGTAGGCGACAGTCTCAACGGAATCGACGTGTCCGCGTTCCGGATCCCAATAGTTCGGATTGCGCTTGGCCAGTGTGCGTACGCCGGGCTGGAAGTCCTCCAGAATGAAGGCTCCAGTACCTATGCCCTTGTCGAAATTCTCACCATCCGGCGTAATGCCGAAATGTACGTCTCCCAACAGATAGGGAAAGTCTGCGTTTGCGCCATTGAGCTTGAAGGTGACTTCATTCGGTGCTGACTTTACGATGTCGGTCACGCTCAAAAGATAGCCTTTGCCAGCCGATTCCGATTTCTCGCCGCGGTGATGATTGAGCGAATAGATGACGTCCTCTGGCGTCAGTTCCTTGCCGTTGTGGAACTGCACGCCCTTGCGAAGCCGGAAGATCCATTCGCTACCGCCCTTCGCAGGCTCCCAGCTTTCGGCGAGACCAGCGCGCAAGCTGGAATCGTCGTTGAGATCGGTCAGCGTGTTGAAAAGCTGGAGGCCCACATTATAGGTATAGGCTTCGAAATAGTAGGCCGGGTCGAGGCGGTCGGAGGTCGAGGCGTTGTCGATCCCGAGGATCAGGTGGCCGCCTTTCTTCGGCCCGGCGGCGCGCGCCATGCCGGGAAGGAGCAATGTGCTGGCAGCGACGGCGGCGCTTGCCTTGAGAAAACGGCGGCGGCCCAGTTCCAGAGGGGCGCTAAGATGCGGGTGCTGTGTCATGATCGGCTCTCGAAGAGGGGGGTGAAGGTCAGGCGGCGACTGGCCGCGGATCGAAGGTTTGACGGAGTTCTGCGATATGTTCCGGGCCAATGCCGCAGCAGCCGCCGACGATCGTGGCGCCGGCTTCGACCCAGCGACGAGCAAACAGCAGGTAGCCGGGAGGATCAAGATCGTCGCGGAGACCGCTCAAGCCAGCATTGGCAGGCAATGTCGCGTCTGGTTCCGGTTTCGGCACGAAAGCGTTGGCATAGACGCCGATCGGCGTTGAGTAGCCGCGTGTACCGAGTGCCCTGCGCGCAGCTCTGATTGCTGCCTCCATGATTTCCGCCTGGCTGCAGTTGAACAGCAGCGCGCCGGCGCCAAGTTCCACTGCCTTTACCGCCGCATCGGCCACGGCTTCGCCAGATCGAAGCGTCGGTAGACTGCGCCCGGAAATTACATCCTCGACCCCCCTGCCATCCTCAAGGGTGAACGAGAGCCAGAGCGGACGGGTGTCGTTGCCCAGAACCGCGCGGATTGTTTCGACCTCGCGGAGTGAACCCTGGGTCTCCGCCAGCCAGAAATCCACGTACGGGCCTAGCCCCTGGACGAGGACGCTGAGAATCTCTGGAGCCTTGCCCGGATCGAACAGATCGGGACGATAAGAGCCAAAGACCGGGGGCAGCGATCCGGCTACACGAACGTGGCCGCCAGCCTTCGCGGCTGCTGCGCGAGCGAGCTTTCCAGAGAGGCTTACAAGCGCAAGGCCATCCTCGGCGAAGCGTTTGTCACCGACGTGGAAGGGCACCACGGCATAGCTGTTCGTGGTAATGACATCCGCGCCTGCCGCGACGAAAGCGTCATGCGCCTTTTCGACGAACTCCGGGGCTTCAATCAGCGCAAGCGCGGACCATTCGGGCTGTCGAAACGGCGCGCCGCTGCGCAGCAATTCGCGACCCATACCCCCGTCGAGAATGGTGACTTTTGATGACATACAGGCGCCTTTCATGAGTTCATAATTGTAAGCTGCGTCGTTTCGCAATGGCGCTATATGATCTTGTGCCTTCAATAAAGGAAAGTTCATTTAGTCTATAAATTTGATATATTTTAGAAAAAGACACCTCATTTAGATTTATGTGTCCAATCTTCATTGTATATCCGTACAATTGTCAGACGTTTATTTTTAATTTACGTCGTTGTTATTAGACAAGCAGCAGCATTCGCTTGAACAAGCGGTGGGATCACTGTCATGTGCAAGAAGAGTTTCTTCATTCTCCTATACAACATGGCTGATTTTCTGGCCTCAATTGGGCCTATGCCAGCTCGAGCTTTTTCTCACAGCGCAGGAGCATGCCATAGAGGTCGCGAGGCTCGTCTGGATCTGCCAGCAAATCCAGCTCGGTAAACAAGGCGAATTCGGCAATCTTGCCGCGGACATAGCGCAAGGCCGAGAAGTCCTCGATTGCGAAGCCGACGCTATCGAACAAAGTGATCTGCTTATCATTGCTTCGGCCGATCGCATCGCCGGTTATAACCTGCCAAAGCTCAGTAACCGGATGCGACGCGGGAAGCTGCTGAATGTCGCCTTCGATCCAGGTCTGCGGTGGATACTCTATGAAGATGTCCGAGCGCAGCAGGACCTCTTTGCTGATCTCCGTCTTGCCGGGGCAATCGCCGCCTACAGCGTTGATATGAACACCTGGTCCGACATGATTGTCAGACACGATTGTTGCGTACTGTTTGTCGGCGGTGACAGTGGTGATGATGTCTGCGCCCTCAACGGCGTCGGCGACCGATTTGCATTCAACGATGTTGAAGCCAAGCCCGGTAAGATTGCGTGTGCATTTCCGCGTCGCCGCTGGATCAATGTCGTAGAGACGCAGTTCCTGGATTCCGAGGAGTGCTCTGAAGGCGCGAGCCTGGAACTCACTCTGGGCGCCGTTACCGATGATGGCCATCGTTCGTGAGTTCGGTCGCGCCAGATACTTCGCGGCAAGAGCGGATGTCGCAGCAGTGCGAAGCGCGGTCAGTATCGTCATCTCCGAAAAAAGCAGCGGATAGCCGTTTCCGACATCGGCAAGGACACCGAAAGCGGTGACTGTTTGGCGGCCATCACGCGTGTTTTTCGGATGGCCGTTGACGTATTTGAAGCCATAGAGTGCACCATCGCTGGTTGGCATCAGCTCGATGACGCCCTCGTTGGAGTGGGAGCCAACCCTGGGCGTCTTGTCAAAAATGGGCCAACGGCGAAAGTCTTCCTCGATCGCCGCCGCCAGTTCAGTGAGAAAGGTATCGATACCCACCTTGAGTACCAGTTTCATCATGTGATCCACACTTACGAACGGAACCACGTTTAGCTTGCGATCGACGGTCATTATTCCTCCGGTCATTCGACGGTAGATTTCAGGCAGCGCGGGTTGGTCTATCCATGACCCGCTTGCCCATGAGACTTGCAACGAGATCTACGATGAGCCTTGCGGTCTTCCCGCGCTCATCGAGAAAGGGGTTCAATTCGACGAGATCCAGGCTGGTGACTAGACCGCTGTCGTGAAGCATTTCCATGATCAGGTGCGCTTCGCGGAACGTCGCGCCGCCGGGGACAGTCGTTCCAACGGCGGGTGCAATTTCCGGATCGAGAAAGTCGACGTCGAAGCTGACATGCAACATCCCGTTCGCGGCGCGGACGCGATCGAGGAACGTTCGAGTCACGCTGGCGACCCCGTGTTCATCGATGGCACGCATGTCATGCACGGTTATCGACGAGGACCGCAGCGCGTCCCGCTCTGCGGGATCAACGCTCCTGATGCCGATCATGCATAGGTTTTCGGGCGGGACGGCGTGGTTCAGCGCTGGAAAGAAACCCTCGAATCCACGCCGGCCAGTATAGTAGGCCACAGGCGTGCCATGCAGGTTTCCGCTGACGGTGGTTTCCAGCGTATGGAAATCGGTGTGGGCGTCAAGCCAGAGAACAAAGAGTTGGCGACCGTTCTCCGAGGCGCGCCGTGCAATTCCCGGGATCGTTCCTGCGGAGATCGTGTGATCGCCGCCAAGAAAGATCGGCACACTGTTATTGCTGTGTTCGTAAGCTGCCGCCGAAAGCAGCTTGATCCATGCCACCGTTTCACCGAGGTGATGGACGGAAGCGTTGGCATGGGCGATCGCCGGAACAGACTTCGAACCCAGATTGCCGAGGTCCCGAACCCTGTGCCCCAATTCTTCAAGCGCGCCGGCAAGACCGGCGATCCTGAACGCGCTCGGACCCATCTCGCAACCGAGATGTCCTGCTCCAATTTGCAGCGGTGCTCCGATCAGTATGCATTCCATAACAATCTCCAGCAGCGACTGCGATCTTGCAGCCGCCTCCAAGGCTTCGCCAGGTTCAGTAGTGAGCGGTCGCTATGATCTCGATGAGCGCCGTGTCGCCGAGATCAGCGACGCCGATGGTCGCGCGGGCGGGCAACTCCTCCGGCGCAAACCATTCCTTCCACACCGCATCCATTTGCGGCTTCACGTTCATGTCGGTGATAAAGATCGTGGCGGAGAGCAGGTTTGCGCGTTCTGAGCCTGCCTCTTTGAGATATGCATCGAGCTTGGTCAGGACCTGACGGGTCTGCCCTTCCATGTCGAGGCTTTCATCGTCAGCGACGATCCCGCCGATGTAGGCGATGCCGTTGTGCTTGACGACGCGATGCAATGTCGGAATCCGGATAAGTCGCTCTGTCATGAGAAATGTCCTGCTTCGTTGGTGTCGTGATCGACAGGATCCCTGCCGGTTACCGCCTTCAGCGCGTGGGGCGTGTGCGGGAGATGTGCAAGTTCAGCAAGCCGAACGGGTTTGACCGGCGAACGGAGGCGATAGGTTCCCACGTCGCCGGGGCTGACCTTTCTTTCCTCCGCCATGATTTCCGTAACGGTCGCAGCACAAAGACGGCCCTGGCATTGGCCCATTCCGCAGCGAACAAATGTTTTCAACTGGTTCGGACCGGGGGGCCCAAGCGCAATGGCCTCCCGCAGCTTGCGCACTGTGATTTCTTCACAGCGGCAGACGATCGTTTCGGGGTCCGCCGGTGCGAGGAAGCCCGAACGGGGTGTGTAGAGAGCATCCAGAAACGCCCTTCCGCGCAGGAAGCGGCGGGCTTTCTTGTGCAGAGATTTGATCGGCGTAGGCACTGCCGTTGTACTGCCAAGCCGCAAGTCAGAAAGTGCCGCAAGTGCAACGATGCGTCCGCTGACCTCCGCGGCTTGAGCACCTGCGATCCCGGCTCCGTCGCCGGCGACATAAATGCCTGCCTTGGTGGTCCGACCTTCATGATCTGCGACAGGCTCGAACGCACGCTGTTCGTCATTCCATTTCAACTCACAGCCCGCTGCATTGGTCAGGCTCGTCGACGGAATCACCCCCTGGTGCACGAGCACCGAGCTGGCAGGGAGGACTTGTTCGTTACCGGTTGTGGTGAAACGCACGCCTTCAGCGCGCTCGATGCCGGTGATCGCAATGGATCTGACGCCGGAAACCACGCGTGCATGACGTTTTACCTTCGCCAGCAAGCCGATGCCTTTCAACACGTAAGGTGAAAGCATGAATTCGGGCATGTGTCGGAGCACGCCGAGCCGGAAGGGAGATTGAGCAGTATCGAGCACGGTGAGATCAGATACGCCTGCATCGACGATCTGACTTGCCAGCAGATAGAGAAGTGGTCCGCAACCAGCCATGACCACAGGTCCCGATGGCATCGCTCCGGCTGCCTTGAGGGCGATCTGAGCAGCGCCCGCGGTCATCACGCCTGGCAAGGTCCAGCCGGGCACCGGCATGGGACGCTCCTGTGCGCCGGTGGCAAGAACAACAGCCTCAGCTTCAATCATTCGGGCCGAGCCGGCCACGGTCACGCCGACGACATTGCGTGTCTGATCCGCCGTCTCGTCCCGGTTCTCCAGGCTCCAGACCGTGGCGCGTGGCGCATAGTCGATGTTGCTGTGACGGAACGCTTCTGTGAGCGGCTTTCCGTTCCAATAGTCGGGACCGAGATAGGATCTTCTTTCGGGCCTGTTTCGTGTGATCTCGCGGTAGATCTGCCCGCCCGGACGGGGATTTTCGTCCAAAACCGCAACGCGCGCCCCAGCCGCAGATGCTTCGATCGCAGTGGCCATTCCGGCAGGTCCTGCGCCGATGACGAGAAGGTCGTAAAAAGCCAGAAGGTCCGATGCTGTTGAAACGTCGCGAAGGCTCATGGGACTATCCCCTCTTCGCTTGTCGCGAGCTTCGGGAATGTGGGTGCGCCCATCTGGCTCATAACCGTCATCCCGTCTTCGACCTCGGTCAGACAAGCTTGACGATTCTGCACGCCATCCACGGTGACCAAACACTCGAAGCAAACGCCCATCAGGCAGTAGGGCGCGCGCGGGCTTTTGCTGACGACGGATTGCCGAACGTGGTCGATCCCCGCGGCCAGCAAAGCGGTGGCGAGCATATCTCCCCGCTCAGCCTGGATGATCACGCCATCGAAGGTGAACTGGACGGGTTGCTCTATCCTATGCAGCCTGTTGAGCATGGAACCTCCGGGCGGAAAAGGCTGACAGATCGTCGTCAAGCTTACCCGCGGCAATCTGCGGTGCCACGATCAGTACGTGATTGGCAGCCAGGGTTACGCCAGAATGGCAGGCGACGAGGAATGCACCCGGGTGGCGCTCAGAATGATCGTAAATGGGTATTCCATCCGCCGTTTTGACCCTGAAACCCGTCCAGCTGCGCAGGACGTTCAGATCAGAAAGGGCGGGGAAAATTCTTAAGGCCCGGCTGGCCAGCACGGCGCTGATGTCGGATGACGATGAGATTTTGGCGCTGTCGGTCTCTTCGCTATCGCCGATCATGATACCACCTTCGTCGGTTTGACGCATTCCGGCAGAGAGGCACGGTAGGGCGGTCTGGCTCTTTTCCGTGACGAGGATCTGGCCCTTACTACGCTTGAGCGGGCAAGACAGCCCGACCATTGGCGCAAGCCTCTCGTTTTCCAAGCCGGCGGCGAGAACGACACGGCGTGAAAATATGGAAAACCCACCACCCTTGAGAATGAAGCCTTCAGTCGTTGGTTCTATGGTTTGAACTTGATGGTTTGGACGATAAGTCGCCCCTTTCTTTTCCATCGCTGCGTGAAGCGCGTGGAAGAGGCGAAGTGCATTCACGTGCCCGTCCGCAGTACAATAGATCGAGCCTACAACCTCCGCGCCGATACCCGGCACGCGGTCAAGCGTCTGCTGGCGATTCAAAACCTCAAATTGCGGAGCTCGGCCGTTTGTTTCGAGCGCAATGCTTTCCATATCCTCGCGATTGACCTCGAGTTCCTCTTCAGAGAGTGCGAAGGTATATGCCCCGTCCTGTTGAAGACCGACGTCGATGCCGCTGTCGTCGAACAGAGCTTTTGCCATCGTCGGCCATCTCTTGGCGGACGCATCTGACCAAAGAGCGTAATGGGGCGCATGCAGCCCTTTACCCTGCACCCAGACCAGCGCGAAATTGGCGCGCGATGCTCGAAGATCCAGATCCGCGCCATCGAGGACGAGTGGTTTCGTTCCTGAGCGTGCTAGACCCCAGGCAATGGAGGCGCCAACCAGGCCGCCCCCGATAATGGTCATATCAACTTCGTACATCGTATCTCGGCGTTCTTGTTTATTCGCAGCACCGGGATACGGCGCGAACGCCGTATCCCCTGGAAGCGACCGATCAATGGGGGGTGACGTCCACTTTGAACCACTTCAACGAGAGCGTCTTGATGGTGCCGTCTTCGCTTGCCGCCTTGATGGCTGCGTCAAAATCGGCCTTGAGTGCGGTGTCTTCCTTGCGAAGGCCAACAGCGACCACGCCGAACTCGCCACCGGAGAAAAGCGGCCCGACGAGCTTCGCGCCCTTCATTTCCGGCTTTTCGATTGCTGCGGCGAGTACGGTTGCGTTTGCCAGAACAGCATCCAGGCGACCGCTGGTCAGGTCGAGGTTGTGCTCCTCTACGGACTTGTATTCCTTGATATCCACGGAACCCTTGAAATACTTGTCCAGGAATGTTGATGCTGTGGTCGATCCCTGCACGCCGACCGAGGTGCCGTTCAGGAAGCTCGATATATCGGCAATAGCCTTTTTGGCGGCATCCGCCTGGCTGTCGAGCGAATAGGTTTCGCCCGTGCCTGGCATGTCCGCCAGCTTGTTGTCACCCATGACGGCAAAACCGTTGATGCCTGCTGCGTATGGGGTCGAGAAGCCGATCACTTCCTGCCGTTTGGGGGTGATGCTCATGGCGGCCATGATCGCATCGTACTTTTTACCGGTCAGCGACGGGATAATGCCATCCCAGTTCTGCGCGACGATCTGGCATTTCGCCTTCATCTTCTCGCACAGGGCGTTAGCGAGATCGATCTCGAAGCCGTCGAGCTTGCCGCCTGGCCCCGAAAAGTTCCAAGGCGCATACCCGCCCTCGGTCGCGATTGTAATCGACTTTTCCTGGGCTGCTGCCTGACCGGCAACAAGGAGAAGCGCTGCGCACAGAATAGTTTTGAGTTTCATAAGTTCACCTCTGTTCATTTGTTTCCTGGACACGCGAGCCGTGACGAGTTGATCGTCAGTGGGATGCACCGCCGTCGCGCCGCAGGAATTGTCGGAAACGATCCGTGCGGGGATGGGCGAACATTTCGGAGGAAAGGCCTTCTTCAGCGATGACACCTTGGTGCAAGAAGACCGTGCGCGATGAAACATCGCGGGCAAAATCCATTTCGTGAGTGACGATCAGCATGGTTCGGCCCTCGGCTGCCAGATCACGCATGACCTTTAGAACTTCGCCGACCAGTTCCGGATCTAGAGCCGACGTGGGCTCATCAAACAGCATGACATCCGGTCGCATCGCCAGGGCACGGGCAATTGCTGCACGTTGCTGCTGGCCGCCGGACAGCTCGGATGGGTAGGCATCGCGCTTGGAGCCAATGCCAACGCGCTCAAGCAATGCCTCAGCCTCATCGCGGCATGATTTCCGGTCACGGCCCTGAACATGCAAGGGCGCTTCCATAATATTCTGGAGTATCGTCAGGTGTGACCAGAGATTGAAGCTCTGGAAGACCATTGCCGCTCGCTCCCGGAGCCTGTTGACCTGCTTGATATCCTTTGGACGAGCGGGCCGGCCGGCTCGATGCTCCAGGGCAATCTCTTCGCCCATGATCGCAACGCTTCCGGCATTCGGGACTTCGAGCATATTGACGCAGCGCAGAAGCGTCGACTTGCCAGAGCCCGACGAGCCGAGGATCGAGATCACTTCTCCCTCGTTGGCCGTCAGCGATACACCGTGGAGGACCTCCAGGTTACCGAAGTTTTTCCTGATGTCTTTCAGCTGAACAGCTGGGCGAGCAAGGTTAGGCATGGAGTTCGCCTTTTCGATCGACGGGATCGGACGTGCGTCTCCCTTTGCGTCGCTCGGGCCACAAAGCCCATTCGAGCAACGTGAAGAGACGCGCGACGATGAAGTTGAGGATGAGGTAGATTGCGCCGGCACAGGCAAAAACCTCGACGGTGCGATAGCTTTCCGAGATCAGCTTCGCGGCAATTCCGGTGATTTCCATGATGGTGATGGTCGACGCGAGAGACGTCGACTTGACCATCAAGATCACTTCATTGCTGTAGCCTGGCAGCATCTGGCGTATCGCCTGCGGGACGACGATCCGCCGGAACAGTTTTACCCTGCCCATACCGCAGGCTTTGGCGGCTTCAATTTGACCTGCGGGCACGGAGAGCAGTCCGCCTCGCATGATTTCGGCACTGTAAGCAGCCGTATTCAATGCAAGCGCCGCCATCGCGCACCAGTAGGCATCGCGCAGGAATGGCCAGATAAAACTATGCCGAAGCTCCGGAAACTGGCTGAGGCCATAGTAGATTATGTAGATCTGGACGAGGAGCGGCGTGCCACGAAACGCGAAAATGTAGAACCGCGCTGGCAGATCAAGCCACCAGCGGCGCGACACACGCATCAGAGCCAATCCGAAAGCAAGGACCGTACCTGCCGCAACCGAAAAAACCGCGAGCTTGAGCGCGAGCGGAATACCGGCCAGCAAAGCAACGAAGGTCTGCCAGAGGAATGCGGGATCGAACGGCATCACACGCCCCTCCGCAATCCGCGCATTGAGCGCGCCTCAGCCAGGCGGAAAGCCTGTCCGGAGACAAAAGTAATAGACAGATAGAGTGCCGCGGCAGTGAGATAGAAGCTGAACGGCTGGCGCGTCGACCCCGAACCGACCTGCGCCTGGCGCATCAGTTCGACAAGGCCGATCACCGAGATAAGGGCGGATTCCTTGAGGACCAGCTGCCAGACGTTGCCGACGCCGGGCAGGGCATAGCGCGCCGCTTGGGGAAGAACGATCCGGCGGAACAACAGGAAAGAACCCATGCCGTACGCTCGACCTGCCTCGACCTCTCCCTTGTTGAGCGCCAGAACCGCGCCGCGCAGCACCTGGGTTTGATAAGCCCCGGAAACAACGCCGATCGCAAGCGCGCCGATCAGAAACGTCGGAGCCCCAACGAAACCGATACTTCCGAAAAGTGAGGCAACACCGGTAATGACGGAGCTCGATCCGAAGTAAAACAGATAGATGATAAGCAGGTCCGGAATGCCACGAAGCGCTGTCGTGTAAGCGGATGCCGTTGCCTGAAGAGCGCGCGAGCTTGAAAAGCTTGCGGCGGCACCAAGGCAGCCGAAGACAAGGCCGATTGCGAAGCCGCTGAATGCCACGGCGACCGTCATCCCGGTCGCTTTGAGCATATCATAGCCCCAGCCATCAGGGCCGAAGCCCATGAGTTGAAAATAATCCATATCGTTCCCTGCGCGCGACCGATTAGCCGCACGTCTGATCCCGGTTGGTCCGGAAGAGTTGTCATTTATGAGTTCAGGTTTACATTCGGCCCGCATTAGGTCAAATTCATAATGGATAGGCGAGAATAAGCAGATGTTATGGTGAGGCTATGAACCTAAGGCAGGTTGAGGCATTCCGGGCCGTCATGTTGACTGGGCAGATGACAGCGGCAGCAGAGCTGATGTTGGTGACCCAGCCAGCCGTCAGCCGGCTTATCAAGGACTTCGAGCATGCAATCGGGCTTCATCTGTTCGAAAGGCGCGGAAACCACATAATTCCCACACAGGAGGCGACGACCCTCTGGAAAGAGGTCGACAGGGCATTCGTCGGGCTCAATCACATTGCCAACCTTGCGGCCGATATCGGCAGACAGGCGGCCGGCACCCTTCGCATAGCTGCGATGCCTGCTCTGGCGAACGACCTTCTGCCACGGTTTCTCGCTCAGTTCCTGGATGACAAACCAAACCTGCAAGCGTCATTGACAGGCCTTCCTTCCACCATGGTCATGGAGGCTGTCGCTTCCGGCCGGGCCGACATTGGCTATGCCGACGGCCCTTCGGATCGTCCCGGCTTTCTTCTGGAAACCCGTTCGCTTGCTGCAATCGTTGCTGTTCCGATGGGACACAGGCTCGCCGGTCTCGAGCGGATAACTCCTCAGGACCTGGCTGGCGAACGGATAATAAAGCAGGAAACTGGCACACTCTTCGCCATGCGAGTTGAAGTCGCTCTTGGCGGCATCCAACGGCGACCCTCTCTCGAAGTGAGCCTGTCGCATACGGCACTCAGTCTGGTCCGAGAAGGGGCGGGAATTGCGATAATCGATCCCGCCGCAGCCATCGAGTTCAAAGACAGGATTGTGCTGCGGCCTTTCTCGATTTTCATCGATGCAGGGTTCCTATTGGTACGTTCAAACAACCCAGCACCTTCGACCATAGTGGATCGTTTCGCGACCGAATTCTGGAGCTTCCACGATGACTTGATGTCACAAAACGGTTTGATGTGTTCGGGGTGAATCCCGCAAAGGGGACAAG
>NZ_QSNV01000021.1:0-17450 GCF_009498615.1 Agrobacterium sp. ICMP 6402 | reverse complement strand
GAATGGCTGAAGGCGGCGGTGCGCCTTGCCAGCGTCACGTCTGGCGAGGAACGGCAGCGTTACCTCGCATCGGGTCTGCGGGCCATCGGCGCGCTGCAACCCTTCCTCGACACACCGGTCAGGGGATTGTGGTTCGACAAATGGCCGGCCGACAGGCCGATGCTCGACGAACCGGCGCCAGCCAGCACGTTCTATCACATCGTCTGCGCCATCTATGAGGCCGAGACCGTGCTGGCGGTCAGCGGATGAATTGAAAATGATGCTAGTCGTCGAAGAGGAATAGCAGGGACTGCTTTCTGAATTGGCTCGGTTCATTTTTCAGCTTTTTTATTCCCATGTTTAAAATGGGATAGTGCTTTTGCTCTGTCAGCCAGTTAAAAAGACAAGGTGGGGCATCAAACTATGGTCACTCTTTCGAAAGGCACGTAATGGCCCTTGATCTGCTGAACCACGAAGATGAGCTGAAGATTGCTAAAGAACTCAACTCCCTGTTAGCTTCAAAATATGCTCAGGAGGTGGTCAATCGTGTTGCAAATGATGTCATGTCAACACAATTGAATGGAGATCGGGTTGGCGATGGAAAAGTGAAAAATGATAGAGGTGGCTTCCGCGCGACACTCCGTTCGCTTAATCCTGAGCGTCTGATACGAAGAGCGTTACGGAAGCGGTTTTCAAAACAGGGAACGGTCTCGAAGTCGCGGGAAGCTTTCGATTGTCCCGAATATTTTCCCTTATATGTTCAGGGTCTCAACATCCAATATAGTACCGGAACTTTAGTTGACAGGCGAGGTGTTGGCAGAGTTGCGCGTGAGATATTGAAGGAACTAATAAGGCGAGAGGCGCTCGCGACCCTCACGGTTGGATCAGCCTGCGAAAAGCCTATTCATTTTTTCCCTTCTGTTCATTGGTGTCCCTCAGAGCTGCCTCCTCGCTCTGTTGTTATGGTGCACGACGTTATTCCTTTGCTGTTTGAGGACATATTCCACAAATCAACTGTCGGCGAATGGAAGCAGAGATACATTCATACAATCAGAAACGCCGACCTTATTGTAACCGTTAGTGAAAGCAGTTCGGACGATATCTCGCGGATTATTGGTATCCCGAAAGAAAAGATTCACGTCGTTTATAATGGTGTCGATGTTCTGGACTGGGAGGAAGACAAAAGTGTGGATTTTCTCACACCCGACGCTCCTTATTTCGTCTGTATAGGTTCCAACGATTACCATAAGAATATCGACGTCGTGATCAAGGCGATGGGCTACAGCAACGCAGATGACTATCATTTGGTCGTTGTTGGAAAATCACCAAAAGGGTTTTCTGCGGAGTTGACCTCCGGTAGCGCGGGAAAGATACATCCAGTCGGTCGCCTGACAGACGGGCAGTTGGCGAGAGTATTAAAACGATCCAGAGGATTACTTTTCCCCAGTCTATATGAAGGCTTTGGTTTGCCTCCGTTAGAGGCGTTGATGCTTGAAGTTCCCTGCATATGCAGCACGAGACCTGCCATGACAGAGTTACTGCCTGGCGTGGTGGTTTTTTGTGATCCGGATAAACCGCAGGATTGGGCGAATGCCATGCATCAATTGGCTAATTTCCCACCGGACATGGACGTTAGAAGTCAAGTAGCAAGTGAACTTCGGCGCCAGTTCAATTGGGCAAGGTCAACGGATTTGCTTTTATCTGTGCTTGGCAGACTTAAAGATGTTGAACGCTGAAACGACCACGGTTGTTGCAGGTGACGTGACACGAGGTTTTCACAACGCTTTGTGACGCGGCGAGGTGTACTATACCTGCCTGCATTTGCCGTGCGTTTTGATGCAGAAAACCCCGCCACCTGATGTCTTGATGGGTGGCGACGGGATTGCCGCAATTTCTCCATTCACGAGGAAAGTCTCAGTTGCAGGTCAATTCCTGCCGTCTTGACCCGTCGAGTGGAGCCGGACACCAGTAATACGGATGCCGTGCAGGTTATTGCCGGCAATGCGAAATTCCCAGTTGCCAAGCTCCTGCTGCCCGATAGTGAATTCGAGGCTGGTCGTAGCGGTCTTTCCGCTTAACCCGCGTTGCAGGAGCGTGGATGTGGCTGGACCGGTTACGGTATTATATACCTCAATTGTGGCTTCGTCCGCGCGCTCGTCGAAAATTCGTGCGTCTATTTCAACGCGGTATTTTCCCGGCGGCAGCACCATGCCGGGACCATAGAGTTTGTGTTTACCGCCAGTACCGGCCAGATCGAGAATAGAGGTATTCACCTGACCGTACCGTGTTCTCATTTCCGGCAGCAGGTTGCTGTCGATCACGGGCAACAGGGCGAGACCGGCATTTTCGAGTTGCGCACGCGGCAGGTGTGAAGCGAGATAGAATGGAGTACCAGCAATCCGATACAGCGAATCGGCCTCGAAATTTGCCAATTGCTGGCGTACGTTGGCAAGGCTGATACTGTTAGTATGCCAAACCAGTGTTTCGGGTGGGCCGTTATCGCTATTTGGATTATCGAGGTCGTCTTCTTGCAGAAAGGCGCGCGGACGCAGTGAAAGCAGTGCCGGGTCAGCCTTGATGCGTCCCAAGAAATGTCGGTTTTGCTCTATATTGTCCGCTGCCCTGTCGGTGTCTCTCACCACATTGCTGTTCCAGGCCGGTAGAAGGGTACTCCAAGGAAAACTGATGGAAATACCGGCGATTATAAATATTGGAAGCAATATCTGTATGCCCGCCTGTCGCCGGAGCGTACGAGGTTCCTTAAGATGTGATATCTGCGGCGCTACGCTCCACCATAGAAACCAGAAAATAGCGATCTGAAAGGGAAAGGGATAATACACGTCCATTTGGCCGGCAGCATCACTCAAGGCGGTGAAGTTGAGGAGTGACCATGGAATATAAGCCAGGAAGCCGAAAAAAGGTATGGGATTGCGCCAAATGATCGTCGCCAGCAAAGCAATTGCGGCGGGCAGCACGAGATAGAGGCGCTGCGTAAACAAGATGGCGAGCCGCTCCTGCATCAGTGACCACGTCAGGTGCGCATAAGGAGGGACACCAGTGTAGATGCGAGTAAAGGCGCCATCAGCTGGAAACAGCGAACTGCGGATCAGCACGGCTGCCAGCGACAGACAGAAGGCCGGCAGTAGCAGCGTCAGTATATTGCTCCCAGCTGTCACACGACGGCTGCTCCACATGGTCCAGACCCATAACAGTCCGAGCGGCGCAACGATATGGAAGCCCATATCCTCGCGCACCGAAAGCGCCAGTATTAAAAACAATGCCGCCAATCGCCGTTTGCCGCTAAAGAAGGCGGCGAGGCAGGCGCAGACCATTAGCGCACCCAACGCTTCGATATGGGGGTATGCCAGGATAAACATGGCCAGACCGTTGAAGGCAAAAGCCAACGCCAGAAGGGCCTGCCAAAGCGGTCTTTCTGCAAAGCAGGGTATTCTGCGCAGAGCAATCCACGCCAATAAACCGCTGCCCCCGAGAACTACGCCCTGGAAGCTGGCAAACCATGTTATCGGTCCCCATGGCCAGAAAAAGCTTAGCAGGCCAATGGCGTAAAGGATTGGCGACAGATGTGTGCTATAGAAAAGATTGTTGTCGATAACGGATGGGTTGGTCAGGTTGAAATCCTGTGGGCGCCACATCAGCGCCGCAAACCAGCCGCTATCGTGTAGATAGCCACCCGACACATAGAAATGGTTCATCACAAAGCTGAAACCGGCTAGAAACGGCACCAGAAAGGATAGGAGCACAGCTATGCTTTCCTTCACTAGTGCGAGCCTCGGCGCTGTCGGTTCAAGTGTCTGGCAAATCATTCCCATTTGTTGCTTCTCTGTCGCCGTTTTCGCGACGATCTCTTAAATTACTATGCAAGTGCTGCGCCGGTATCGGCGTGATCACGATCAGGCACGTTTCTTCACGCAGAAGCGGAAAAATATAAAATCTTTATATTTTCATCACTTTAAAGAAGCGCTCCGGAATATTTCGAATGATCAACATGATCAACTGCCAGACAGGACGTACATAGACGATGTTTCTTTTGCGTAGAACGGCGCGTTCAATCGCAACCGCAACCTCTTTTGGGTCGGCTGTCAGTGCCGCCGGTAAATCCATCCCCTCTGTCATTTTGGTTGCAACAAACCCCGGTAAAACTGTAACCACATGGACACCGCGCTTCGCGAGGCGGTTGCGTAGGCCAGAGAGAAATGCGGTAAAAGCAGCTTTGGCGGAACCGTAGACGTAATTAGTTGCGCGGCCGCGCTCGCCGGCAACGGAACTGATCCCGACAAGCGTACCCGATGCCCGTTGTTCGAAGCGATTGGCGAGAAGTGCCAGGATACTTGCTGGGCCTTCATAATTACTGCGCATAACTTGGCTCGCGGCAATAGGATTGCGTTCGCTTTCCTCCTGTCGACCCATCAGCCCGATGGTGGAGATTGCAATTTCGGGCAGACGGGGAAGGTTGTTCAGGAATTCTTCGTGTGTATCAATCGAGAGTGCATCAAATTCATGCAATGTGACCTCGACACCGTAACGGAGTTCGATATCACGTTTCTCGATGTCGAGACCTTCCGAATTGCGCGCTGCCAGTTGGATAGCGTATCCTTCTGCGGCAAATTTACGGGCTACAGCGTTGCCAATGTCCGACCGAGCACCAATAATAAGGACAGCCGGTTTCGTCATATTGAGAGCCTTTCTGCCTGAGACGAAATAAAGCGGCTTTTCCAGCCATTTTCGTCCCGAGAATGTATGAATTTTTCTACGCGTGGATCTGAGGCCCGTAACGTGCGAGCGGACATACGGCTGTCTTTCGCCAAGTAAAAGCGCCCGCCATTCTCGACGGCAATTTCGTCCAGATGGTTCAGTAAACGAAGGGTTTTCCTTGAGATTGGGAAATCAAGCGCAAGAGTGTAGCCTTCCATGGGAAAGGAAAATTTGCTGTCCTGCGGGCCAAGTCTTTTAAGAACGGCCAGAAAAGAGCCAGCTCCGGCAAGGGAAATAGCCTCAAGCAGGGCCGAAATTCCTTTTTCTGAACGATCAAGCGGCAGTACACACTGAAATTGCGCAAACCCGCTTCGACCATATATCCGGTTCCAGCCCAGTACCGAATCTAACGGGTAGAAATATGAATCGCAATCAACGAGATGCTCTCCAGTTTTGCTGACCCCTTTTTTGTAGTATAGCTTGTTGAACAGGCTTACGGTTATTCGATTCAAAATACCGGATGGCAAAGTGATAGGTAATCTGACTACCCGTTTATCAGGCTGCCCGAACGGTTCGTTGGCATGTCTCGCTGGGAGATCGGATATCGAGGCATGTTCGCCTAACATGATTAGAGAACGCCCTAAATCCTTTCCACGCCCGAGGCAATCGATCCAGGCGACTGAGTAGGTCGCGTCCTTGTATTTTTCGAAGATTTCAATTGCTGTCCGCAGGTTCGG
Organism: Agrobacterium sp. ICMP 6402; assembly: GCF_009498615.1. NCBI lineage: Bacteria > Pseudomonadati > Pseudomonadota > Alphaproteobacteria > Hyphomicrobiales > Rhizobiaceae > Agrobacterium > Agrobacterium sp. ICMP 6402. The sequence goes on along the minus strand of NZ_QSNV01000021.1, from coordinate 12,021 downwards.
AGCCGGGACAGTTGTTTGCCGGATCCACGAAGTCTCGACGCGTCTGAGGCGGAACGCCGCGCGTAGAATGATCCCGGTCAGACCCATGCCGCCCAATGTATGTTCGAAGAGATTAATATTCGTCTTCTGGGAGCATCGGATAGTCTCTCCTTTGAAGTCCAGGACATCTATCCAGTCGACACATGTTCTAAAACTGCCCTCTTTATGGTGGTTTTTACCATGGACATCCGCAGCAATCATGCCACCTAGAGTAACGAATTTCGTTCCCGGCGTGACCATGGGGAACCAACCACTAGGTAGAAATGCCTTGATGATGTCGCCCAGCAGTACTCCAGATTCCGCGACAAGCTGACCAGTCTGCTTTTCGAAAGAGAGCATGCGATTGAAATATTTCATTGAAATAGTGCTGAATGGATTAATCGCACTATCGCCATAGGCACGGCCATTGCCACGGGCTATTACACTATGCTTGGAGTTCACCAAATCGCACAGTGTTTCCACATCGCGCGGAAAATAAAGTTGGGTCTCTATCGAAGGGTATCGACCCCAGCCAGATATTTTCATAACGCGAGCTCTCCGCGTTTGTCGTTAAAGACAAACCGCTTGTCGAGATTGTACTTAACGACATATCCTATCGCCAACCCGATAATGGCGCCGATTTCCCGCATAAGATCGGTTTGCCAGATTTGCCAAAACGTGGTCTCGGCTCCCCAGAATATCAGAGTGGTTAGAATGCCCATTACTGTGTATAGCGTGAATTTTCGGGTGTTGTTTTTCACTCCCATATCTTGGTCATAGAAAATCCATCGCTTGTCGAGTGCATATTTTATGACGAGACCTACAAGCGTTCCCATTCCTATGGCGGCAATAAAGTGGGTACCGGTGCTTCCAGTCTGAAGAACAATCCGTTGCGTGGCCAGGTTTGCAAAAGTCGCTACGGCAGCGAATATAGCATACCTAAAAGTCAGCGTGCCTGGTGTCATAATAGTGCACTTCCCAGTGTGAAGGCCAAGATTATCAATGCACATATTTGACTGGTGCCATCTTTAGCTGCGTACACGACCGGATCGTCATGCATCAAACCGCGGTGCGCGATCATGACAGCGCGGGTGATCCAGTAAAGGAGAATCGCACAGACCCCCCAAAGCGCCTCCGGGCGTGCATAAAGCTCCATCACTGCAGGGGAATTGACATAAAGCGTCATCACGAGCACGGAGACGTAGCCAGCAGCGATCGCGATCATTGAAATTATAGGCAAGTCATCGACATGATAACCCCTGCCGCTTGGTTTCAAATTTCCCCGCTCTGCGCTGTCGATTAACTCAGCCTGCCTTTTGATGGCTGCTAGCGATAAGAAAAAGAAAACGGAGAACGCTAGCAGCCAGATTGATATGCCAATCGACGTCGCCACGGAACCGGCAAAAATCCTTATCGTATAAAGTGCAGCGAGCATGCAGATATCAACGACAATCAACCTCTTGAGATAGAGCGAATAAGCGGTCGTCAACAGATAGTAGCCGATCATGACTACCAGAAATTTCCAGCTTATAAAAAACGCGAAAAAAGAACCGAGACCTACAAGCGTTCCCGCCATTAAGGTGCCATGTGTGATGGGAACGGTGCCTGCGGCAAACGGCCGTTTTCGTTTTCGCGGATGCGCTCTGTCTGCAGAAAGATCGAGCAGATCGTTCAAGACATATACGCCTGAAGCTATCAGGCTGAAGCACACAAATGCCGCTATCGACGCGACGACGGTTGCTCCATCTATCTGATGTGCGGCAAGCATCGGTACGAATACAAGGAGATTCTTTAACCATTGGTGAGGCCTGAGTGCCTTGATATATGGTTTTATAGAATCTTTTTCGCTCTGAAGGTGTTCCACGGTGTCGCAAAGTGCTTCGACTTTCGCGCGCACTTTTCTTGGTACATCGACTGTGATTGCTTTTTCCGCACGTTCCCACACGGGCAAATCGGCCGCGGTGTCCCCCATGTAAAAAAAGCCACTTTCTCCGAAGCGCTCTTGCAAAAACGCAGCTTTAGTTGCACCTTTCAGATTACGTGTGCCGTCGGAGCCGTGTACCTCATCAAAGATACCGAGATGATCCGCTATTGCTTGTGCGACTTGCTGATCAGAGGCTGTAACAAGAACGGCACGACCACCGGCGCTTCGCCATTCCTCGATATAAGCCAGTACTTTATCGTTATAAGGAAGCACACTTGCATCTACGGTTGCCGCGCGGGCGAGGTGACATTTCAAGTGAGCGCGCCCATGTGACAGCGCTGAAACTGCACTGAAAAGACAGCGCCAATTCGAGCCAAAGGCTGACCAGAAATTTTCGTATAGCATGTCGGTGCGGAGAAGGGTTCCGTCCAAGTCAACGACCAGCATTTTTCGGGTATCGAAATTCAACGGTTCATCGCTCTTTCGTCATGCGTTTTTTTGTTGTGGCGGAGCCCGGATATGTAAGGGCGCTATCAAGCGGTTACTCCGCCGCGGATGCCAGAGAGCCTCGTTATCCTTTTTTAGGGCGTCCTAACGTATAGGGCTCGGTCACGCAATCGATTGATGACCGGTTAGCGCAGAAACATTTTGAAAAGATCGGAAATAATTCGAAAGCTATTGAAAACTTCCAACATAATCTGATAGCTGCTGCGGGCGCATAATTGCGGATTTTGCTTGTTGGGAAGAGACACATGAAAACGGCACTCGTCTGCGGAGCAGGTGGATTTATTGGCGCACATCTGGTCAAGCGCCTGAAACGCGAAGGTTTCTGGGTGAGAGGCGTCGACCTCAAGTTCCCAGAATACGCTGCAACTGAGGCTGACGATTTCGTTATCGCAGACTTGCGGGAGCAGGCTAACTGTCGAGCAGTAATTGATCGCAGGTTCGATGAGGTATATCAGCTCGCCGCCGATATGGGCGGTGCGGGGTATATTTTTACGGGTGAGAATGATGCTGATATCATGCACAATTCGGCCACCATCAATCTCAACGTTTTGGATGCCTGCTACCGTCGCAACATAAAGCGGGTATTTTACAGCTCTTCAGCCTGTATGTATCCCGAGCATAACCAGACCGACCCGAGTGCTCCCGTAACGCGGGAAGACAGCGCTTATCCGGCAAATCCGGACAGCGAATATGGCTGGGAAAAGCTGTTTTCCGAACGTCTTTATCTTGCTTATAATCGCAATCACGGGATGGAATGCCGTGTTGCGCGTTATCATAACATCTTTGGCCCGGAAGGGTCCTGGGTTGGAGGACGCGAGAAGGCGCCGGCAGCACTCTGCCGTAAAGTCGCGGAGGCTGAAGCCGGTGGAGCGATCGAGATCTGGGGCGATGGTCTGCAGACGCGGTCGTTTCTCTTTGTCGATGAGTGCCTTGAGGCCACTCTGCGGCTGACGCGATGTGAAACCTTTGCCGGACCGGTGAATATTGGCTCTGAAGAGATGGTTTCGATCAACGAACTCGCCAGGATCACCATGCGAGTGGCTGGCAAGGATCTCGAAATTCACAATATTCCAGGCCCGCAAGGTGTACGTGGTCGTAACTCCCACAATGACCTTATTCGAGAAAAGCTGGGATGGGAGCCAAGCCTTACGCTTGAGCAGGGGCTGGCCCGTACCTATCCCTGGATTGCTCGTCAGGCCGAGCTTGCACGTGGAAAAAACAAGTGACGGCCGGCGGCCCGATCTGTAGCGAGATATTATGATGAAGCCGAAACTCTCTGTTATAGGCCTGGGCAAACTCGGTGCGCCCATGCTTGCCGTCTTTGCCAAAAAGGGCTTTGACGTCATTGGTATGGATTTGAATTCCGCATTTGTGGATTCAATCAATCGTGGTGTGGCGCCGGTTCCTGAGCCGCAACTCCAGGAGTTGATCACGGAGCACGGCGGGCGCATTCGCGCTACGACCGATATCCGCGAAGCGGTGCTTTCCTCGGACGTGACCTTCATCATCGTTCCGACCCCAAGTGGACCGGATCGTTTTTTCCGCAATGACTATGTGATCTCTGCGCTGGAGAGCATCGGCGCGGCATTGCACGACAAGAGCGGCTACCACAATGTCGTTATCACCTCCACCGTCATGCCTGGCTCTACAGGTGGTATTCTGCGACAGACGCTTGAGCGCGCATCCGGTCGAACCGTGGGCTCGGATCTTGGTTTGTGTTATAATCCGGAATTCATAGCGCTCGGCACTGTGGTCCGCGATATGCTTTATCCAGATATGATTCTTATCGGCGAAAGCGACCCTAAATCGGGCGATTTGCTCGAAAGCGTCTATCGTGGCTCGACAGAGAGCAATCCTGAGTTCCAGCGAATGAACTGGGTCAATGCGGAACTTTGCAAGATTGCCGTTAATACTTACGTGACTACAAAGATCAGCTACGCGAATATGATCGCCGACATGTGTGATCACCTCGACGGTGCAGATGCGGATGTTGTGACGGATGCTCTCGGTGCCGACAGCCGGATAGGGAAGAAATACATCAAGGGTGCCATCGGTTATGGTGGTCCCTGTTTCCCACGTGATAACAAGGCATTCGCGGCGCTCGGACGGAGCCTTGGCGCGCGCACGGATCTCGCCGAAGCGACGGATGTCATCAATGATCACCAGACCGAACGTCTTGTGAGGGCTATAGCGGCATCTGCTGATCCCGGAGCACAGGTTGCAATTCTCGGATTGTCTTACAAGCCGGAAACGCCGGTGATTGAGGAAAGCCAGGGATTAGCGCTCGCTCACAAACTGGTCAGCATCGGCTATCGTGTGCGGATCACGGACCCGCAGGCGCTCGTCAGTCTTCCGGATCAGATCGCCGATGGGATCGTGATTAAGGTCGATGCGGACAGCGCCATGGCGGGAGCAGATGTGGTCGCGATTGTGACGCCTTGGAAAGTCTACCGCAATCTCGACATTGCGGCGGCTGGGCCGAAGGCGGTTATTGATCCGTGGCGAGTAGTCGACGCTGCAAAGCTTTCGGCTGCCATAACGTTGATCAGACCCGGTATGGGCGATTGGCTCTCGGATGCCGCCGCAGCGAAACATAACCGGGTAATGTCATGATATCGATCGTCCTCTATGGAAGGAACGACAGTTACGGTTATAACCTCCACAAGAGGGCTGCTCTCAGCCTGAATTGTATGGCGGAAGTGCTGACCGACGAAAATGATGAAATTCTTTTCGTCGACTACAACACGCCGGATGATTTTCCGACCTTCCCGGAGGCGATCTGCGACACGCTGACAGATCGTGCGAAACGCCTTTTGCGGATCATTCGCATAAGGCCAAGCGTTCATAATCAGTTCTTCGCGTCTCGTACGCATCTGAAGGCTCTTGAGCCGATTTCACGTAACGCTGCCGTCAGGCGGTCCAATCCTGCGAACCGCTGGATATTGTCGACCAATACGGACATGATCTTTGTACCACGCGGGTCGCACTCCTTATCTGAACAGTTGGCCGGACTGAAGGACGGATTTTATTGCGCTCCTCGTTTCGAGATACCCGAGACGCTGTGGGAGAGCTTTGATCGGCTTGATCCGGCTGGAGTTATTGCTGAAACGCGCGCGATGGGAGAGACCCTTCATCTCAATGAAATTGTCTACGGCGCTGATTCAATTCTTTATGATGCGCCGGGTGACTTCCAGCTCATGAGACGCGAAGATCTTTTTGCCATCCATGGGTTCGATGAGCGGATGCTCCTGGGTTGGCACGTTGACTCGAATATTTCTAAGCGCCTTGTAATGCTTCACGGAAAAGTTAGCGACGCTGTACCCGCAGTTTTTGGTTATCATTGCGACCACACGCGTCAGACGACACCAATGCACGCACATAAAAGCGTGGAGAATAATCCAGAAGAATTTATCGACGGGGTGAAGAGGCCTGACATTCCCGATCAAGCGGAAGTTTGGGGGCTCAACGGAATAGAACTGGAAGAAATCAGCCTGACGAATACCGTCAATATGGCTTATCGTCTTTCCCTTTCTGAAGCGATAGAGACACCGCTTACTCGTCCGCTGGAAGCAAGATATCGAGCAGAGTCTTATGACAATGAAACCGGCAGTCCAGAACACGTCTTGCCGTTTCTCGTTGATCTTTTTGCGAATGCCCCACGGAACACGCAGGTCGTCTGGATTGGTCCTCTGGATCGCATGTTCAACCTTTTTACCCGTTGTTGGGATAGTCTTGGTTTCTCTAATCGCGTGACAGTTTGGCAAGCGGGCCCGGAGCATTCGGCCACGCTTGCTCAGGCGGATGCTTTCGTAATCAATTTCGGGCTTCCTGATAAGGCTGAAGGCGAGGCTCTTGCCGAAGTTCTAAACGGATTTTTTGCTGCGATAGTTGATGAACGTCGGCATTTGGCAAAAAAGGGGGAGCCGAGACGCTTCATTGGCATTAATGCGGTTCATAATCGCTTTGAATCTATTATGCAGCGGTTCGTTGGGTGCGGACGTACGCCCTTTTCCGCGCGGCTTCGCCACGGTTATCTTCTTCAGTCCATATTTAAGGACGTTGACGACTGGACGCCAGAAATGCGTGCCGGTGCGGCAGGTGTTCGGGAGAAGGATGTCATCCGCTCCAACAGTGAAGTTGGGCACATTTTTTTTGGGCCTTACGCTCATTTGGCACCCGGTGACTATCGTATAGATTTGACTCTATCGCGCCGATGGGATCACCCGTTGAAATGCAGGCTCAACCTCGATCTGCTTCAAGGCGACAAGGTTCTTTACGAAAAGAAAGTAAACCTTCTCCGAGGGAAGGTAACTGCGAAGCTATCGTTGCATGTTGCCCCTCGCGACATATTGCTTCCCGTACAAATTCGCCTCCACTCATCTGGTAAGGCACGTATAACACTCGAAAATGTCGTAGTTAAACGTACCTCTAAACTTGCTGAGGATTGGTCGATATGACGCTATCTGCTTTTCGCCATAGGTTTGCGAGTTTTCGTGCGGTTGGTTGTGATCCATTGGTATCAGAAGTCGAAAGATTGAATGCCGATGGGCAGGATATTCGCAACGTTGCTGCTCGGGTGAAGAACGGGAACCTGCCACTCCCGCCTTCTGTTCTTAAGGATACAGAGTTTAAGACAGGAACCTTAAGCGCACTTGCTTTGAAACGAAAAGCAACGGTGACGTTTGCTGCGGGTCTCAACTAAGCGTGAAAGCCCAGCTATGAACTCAAATGGTGCAATCGGAAATAGAGCGCCTTGGAAGGTGCTTAAAACTCATGCCATTTACGACGCTCCACCATTTTTGGAGCTCTCGGTTGAAATGGTCGAGTTGCCGGATGGGCGCGTTGTCGATGATTATCATCAAGTTCATTTGCCTGATTTTTCGATTGCCGTGCCGATTCTCGCCGATGGTCGTATTTTGACTTTATGGCAATATAAACATGGTGCTCGATGCTATTCCATGACCTTTCCCGCTGGCCATGTGGAGCCCGGGGAAGATGCTGTTGAGGCGATGCTGCGGGAACTGCGAGAAGAAACCGGCTATGTGGCTGAGAATGCGGTTAGCTTTGGCAGTTATGCCGTTAGTGGCAATCAGGGCTGTGGGCGTGCGCATCTTTTCGCCCTGACGGGTTGTTGTCCCGCCGGCGTCGCCGATCACGACGATCTTGAAACTTTCGATCTTAGAGTTATGACAGTGGAGGAAATAAATGCGGCGATCGATCAGGGACATTGTGCAATCCTTCCTCAGCTCGCCGTCTGGCTCGCGACCAGAGCACATTTCGGGTTCTGACGATCAGCGACTGGCCGAACATGAAACAGGTCTGACCGTTCACGCTCCGGCTCCTGCTGTCCAGCTCGATCTGGCTCCGATCTGGACCATGGTTCCAGAGGCAGAGCCAATTCGGCTTGGCGCGTACTACGCCCACATGCGGGGCTACTATCCTTATTGTGAGATGCAAACCAAACGCTGGTGTGTCCGCAACATCGGCCGCGATTGGCGTATTTTTGATGTCGGGGGTAATATCGGATATTACTCCGCACTTTTTGGTCGCTGCGCACCTGAAGGCCGGGTTGTTGCATTCGAACCGACGGAAACGCATCGTATGCTCAGGCACAATCTTGAGCTCAACGGCATTTCAAATGTCGAAGTCCAGCAGATTATAATGGGGGAGGCCGAAGGTAACCGTCGTGATGCGATATTCCGCGTCTGGGGCAGTCCCGCGGAAGTGGAGGAGTTTCCTTTCTCGACAGTGGACGCGGAAATGCGGCGTCTGGAATGGGACAGGCTTGATCTTCTTAAGGTTGATGTCGATAGCTTCGATCTCGAAGTGTTGAAAGGCTCTCTTCAGACACTCGACAAATTTAACCCATGGATTCTCGTCGAACTTAATCATGCCTTGGCGGAAAGAAAGCAGAGCGTATCTCAGGCGCTCGAATGGTTGGCATCGGTAGGTTACCAAGATGCTCTCGTGATGGACGGCGAGAATTTCCTTTTGCGTCGTCCTGAGGGCGCGCCGGTTGCCGTTGATGGCTTGAGGCTCATACATGAACGGGAGCCTGTCTATGTTGCACCTGTTCTTGTGGCGACGGAAGCACAGGCGGCTAACGTTGCTGCAGTATTCGAACTACCTAGTACTGGTGTTCTGGATGAAGAAACCGGTGATCTGGTTATCAATGCACCAGCCTGGGGCTATGGCTTGATCTGGAAAGTGCAACCAATCTGTGAAGGACCGGCAATCGTACGTTTGTCCGTTGGCGTCTCTGGAGCCGATATCGGAGTTCTTTGCGTTAGGGAGGGTTTTTCGGATATCATTGGATCGGAAGCTTTTATACTGCCGGGCGGAGAAACTACGGTCGAGATAGCGCTTGAGCAGGTCGAGGACCTGCGTGGGATTGTTATCAGAAGAGGCCCGACGCTATCTGGTGTGGCTCGAGTACGTTTCAATGAGCCGGTTGTCTTGCAGGCGGAAGCTCGGCGTAATGTTACCCCGCCGCTTTCGATGAACCCGGCTCAAAAAGAGACCAACTTGAGTGATGCCGCGCAAGGGCTCTCATCATTGGCTTTTGATGTGCCAGAAAACCGGCTCGAAATCGTTGACGCTCATATGCTGGGAGAACGCCTTGGCTTGGACTACTCGTTCCGAGCTCCGATTAATCTCGTTAATATGCCGCTTACCCAGTTCCGTATGGAAGTCCATGACGCGAAGATATTGGGACAGCTATACCGTGCGTTTCGACCAAAACATCATCTGGAGTTTGGGACCTGGGAGGGGTTTGGTGCGCGGCTTTGCCTGCAAAACTCCGAAGCTCTCGTCTGGACGCTGAACCTTCCTGAAGGGGAAAAGGATGATGAGGGGCGTCCTTTGTATTCAGACGCATCCGGCGTCACTGATGGTGGAAACCGGATCGGACGACTTTATCGCGAAGCTGGATTGGCCGGGCGAGTAACCCAGATGTTGATGGACAGTCGGGAGTTCGACACAGCTGCTTTCGGTCCGAATTTCTTCGATACAATCCTGATCGACGGTGGCCATACGGCCGATGTAGTCACCAACGATACCGAAAAGGCCTTGCAGGTGGTTCGTCCGGGCGGACTTGTCATGTGGCATGATTTTTGTCCTGATCCCTTGATCGTAGCCGAACAAAATGCTGCTCAGGGCGTGGTTGAAGCCGTGCTGCTGAACTGGAAAGAGTGGCGTCCGCGCTTTTCATCCTTATTTTGGGTAAGACCCTCATGGCTTCTGGTCGGGGTGGTTGCTGATGGCGGCGTGAGTGCAAGTGAAGACAATGATACGCAATAAACAGGTTACATCCGCGACTTTCACCTCGGCTTACGCGCAAGGCTTTCTTCGTTGTGCCGTTGCTTCACATTTGGTTACTCCTGCTTCGCCATTGGCCAATGCTGCGGCAACTATGCCGCTACTGGAAACGGCAGACGAGCAGTCGGTGGGCCTTCTTGTCCTGCCCGAACTTGGTCTGACCGGTTACGCGATTGATGATCTTCTGCATCAGCAAACGCTGCTTGATGAAGCAGAGTCTGCTCTTGAACTGCTGCGAAAGCGTACCGAGACGCTAATGCCCGTGGTCCTCGTTGGAATGCCGGTCCGCTGGCAGGGACACCTTCTCAATTGCGCGGTAGTGCTGCATCGAGGTCGGCTTCTAGGTATTGTACCGAAAACCTATCTGCCCAATTATCGCGAATTCTACGAGGCGCGGCACTTCGCATCGGGTGCCATAGTTGAAAAGGGTGCCGTGATAGAAATGTTGGGAACTGAGGTTCCAATCGGTACGGACCTTTTGTTCACTGCGCAGGATATAGAAAATTTTGTGCTGGCGATTGAAATTTGCGAAGACGTTTGGGTGCCAACGCCGCCCTCATCCATGGCTGCCCTTGCCGGCGCGACAGTCATCGCAAATCTTTCTGCGTCCAATGCTATTATCGGTAAGTCGGCCGAACGTCATGCGCTTTGCCGTGTGCAATCTGCTCGTTGCAATGCTGCTTACCTCTATTCGGCGGCCGGTTTCGGTGAGTCGACGACTGACCTTGCCTGGGATGGCCATGCAATGGTCTATGAAGCTGGAACTCTTTTGGCTGAATCCGAGCGCTTTTCTACAAGTGCCGGTATGATCGTTACGGATGTCGATCTGGAACTTCTGGCAGCTGAACGGCTACGAAACGGCAGCCTTGTTGCAAATCGGCGCGATCTTGCGCCGAAAGCCTATAGGCACATTCGCTTTCATCTTCAGCCTCCGGCAAATGACATAGGCCTGCGTCGAAAGGTTGCTCGCTTTCCATTCGTTCCGGATGACAAAGGTCAGCTTGACGTTCTTTGCGAAGAAGCTTTCCAAATACAATCTCAAGGTCTTGCTCGTCGTTTAAAGGCGAGTAACATCGAGCGTGTGGTCATTGGTGTTTCGGGTGGATTGGATAGTTCGCACGCCCTGCTGGTTGCGCTCCACGCCATGGATCTGCTGAAACTTCCCCGTTCAAATGTCCTAGCGTGGACTTTACCGGCTTTTGCGACCTCAAATACGACGAAATCGAATGCTTGGCGACTTATGCGGGCGTTGGGAGTGACTGCGGACGAGATCGATGTAGGCCCGGCTTCAATGCAAATGTTGCGGGATATCGGCCATCCCGCCGCAGAGGGAGAGAAGGTTTATGATATTACCTTCGAGAACGTCCAGGCTGGGGCTAGAACGTCGCTCCTTTTCCGACTGGCAAACCGTCATAATGCGATTGTTCTAGGCACAGGTGATCTCTCTGAACTCGCTCTTGGTTGGGCGACCTATGGCGTCGGTGATCACATGAGCCACTACAATGTCAATTGCTCGGTCCCAAAAACGCTTATTCAGCACCTTATTCGATGGGTAGCGGCACGCGGACTTTACGGTGAAGAGGCATCTGCCGTTCTTCGGAATATATTGTCGACAGAAATCAGTCCAGAATTGGTACCGGGTGATGCGGATGCGCCAAGCCAGAGGACTGAAGATTTCGTCGGACCTTATGCGCTTCAAGACTTCAATCTTTTTTATACGGTAAGATATGGCTTGAGGCCGTCCAAGCTGGCTTTTCTTGCATGGCACGCTTGGCGAAATGTCAAAACGGGTAGCTGGCCGCCGGATTTCGCAGACGCTGATCGACGGGACTACGATTTGGAAACCGTTCGATCATGGCTAAGAGTTTTTATCAGGCGCTTCTTTCAAACCAGCCAGTTCAAACGAAGTGCCGTGCCTAACGGTCCTAAAACGAGTTCAGGCGGCTCTTTGTCTCCACGCGGCGACTGGCGTATGCCATCAGATGCGTCAGCGGATGCTTGGCTGCGGGAGCTTGACCTGGCGCTAGCCCCGCCGCCGAAAAATTAAGAGGGGCTGGCAGCGCATTCTGGTCAAATGACATCTCTTTATCGACTGTAAATCCGAATGCTCCGTTTATATGAGGAGCATTCGTCAATTACGCCCTTTTATAATCATCCTCGATGCGAATGACATCATCCTCGCCGATATAGGCCCCGGTCTGGATTTCCACCAGTTCGAGCGGGATCTGCCCCTCATTGGCCAGCCGGTGCGGCTG
>NZ_QSNV01000020.1:256-19193 GCF_009498615.1 Agrobacterium sp. ICMP 6402 | reverse complement strand
GTCTTGCCGTGGTCGACGTGACCGATCGTGCCAATGTTGACGTGCGGCTTATTGCGCTCAAACTTGCTCTTTGCCATTAGTGGCTCTCCATTCTTGTCCCTTGACGGGAATAATCTTCAAATCTCTGGTGGGGCGTACCCCGATCACTTCTGACCGGAGTACTTTGCCTGGATTTCCTGCGCCACGTTCGACGGAACCGGCGAATAGTGATCGAATGTCATCGAGTACTGAGCGCGACCCTGCGACATCGAGCGCAGGTTATCCACGTACTTGAACATGTTCGCGAGCGGAACATGTGCATTGATGACGATCGTGATGCCACGCGATTCCTGGCCCTGGATCTGACCGCGACGCGAGTTCAGATCGCCGATCACGTCACCGACGTAATCTTCAGGGGTGACGACTTCGACCTTCATCATCGGCTCGAGAAGCTGTGCGCCAGCCTTCTTTGCTGCTTCACGGAAGCAGGCACGCGATGCGATTTCGAAGGCGAGAACCGAGGAGTCAACGTCGTGGTATGCGCCGTCGATCAGCGTCGCCTTGACGCCGAGCATCGGGAAGCCAGCGAGCGGACCGGAAGACAGAACGCTTTCGATACCCTTCTGAACGCCCGGGATGTATTCCTTCGGAACAGCACCACCGACGATCTTGGATTCGAACTTGAAGTCTTCGCCATCAGGGTTCGGTTCGAAGATGATCTTGACGCGCGCGAACTGACCGGTACCACCGGACTGCTTCTTGTGCGTGTAGTCTTCTTCGTGCTGACGGGTGATCGTTTCGCGATAGGCAACCTGCGGAGCGCCGACGGTTGCTTCAACCTTGAACTCGCGACGCATGCGGTCAACGAGAATGTCGAGGTGAAGTTCGCCCATGCCTGCGATGATCGTCTGACCGGATTCTTCATCCGTCTTGACGCGGAACGAAGGATCTTCAGCAGCCAGGCGGTTGAGCGCGAGGCCCATCTTTTCCTGGTCGCCCTTGGTCTTCGGCTCGATCGCGATCTGGATGACCGGCTCGGGGAATTCCATGCGCTCGAGGATAACCGGCTTCAGCGGATCGCAGAGCGTATCGCCAGTGGTGGTTTCCTTGAGGCCGGCCAGAGCAACGATGTCGCCGGCAAAGGCTTCTTCGATGTCTTCACGCGAGTTGGAGTGCATCTGCAGCATACGGCCGACGCGCTCACGCTTGTCCTTGACCGTGTTGATGACGGATGTACCCTTTTCGAGCTTGCCCGAGTAGATGCGGGCAAAGGTCAGCGAACCGACGAAGGGGTCGTTCATGATCTTGAACGCGAGCATGGAAAGCGGCTCGCTGTCGTCAGCGTGACGCTCAATCTCGGCTTCGGTCTTGAAGTCGATGCCCTTGATCGCAGGAATGTCCATCGGCGAAGGCAGGTAATCGCAAACGGCGTCGAGAAGCGGCTGAACGCCCTTGTTCTTGAACGCGGTGCCGCAGAACATCGGGTGGAACTTCACATCGATGGTGCCGCGACGAACGAGCGCACGGATCTTGTCGTTGTCGGGCATGATGCCGTTCAGGTAGTCTTCCATCGCCTGTTCGTCGACTTCGACAACGGTCTCGATCAACTTTTCGCGATATTCGTCAGCCTTGGCCTTCATGTCGTCCGGAATCTCGACGACGTCCCACTGGGCGCCGAGCGACTCGTCGCGCCAGATGAGAGCATTCATCTCGATCAGATCGATAACGCCCTTGAACTCGGTTTCCGCACCGATCGGCAGCTGCATGACGACAGCGATGGCGCCGAGACGGGTCTTGATCATCTCTACCGAGCGGTAGAAGTCAGCACCGGTCTTGTCCATCTTGTTGCAGAAGATCATCCGCGGAACGTTGTACTTCTCAGCCTGACGCCAGACGGTTTCCGTCTGCGGCTCAACACCGGCGTTGGCGTCGAGAAGGGCAATCGCACCGTCGAGAACGCGCAGCGAACGCTCGACTTCAATGGTGAAGTCAACGTGGCCGGGGGTGTCGATGATGTTGAAACGGCGCATCTTGCCGTCGCGACCCTTCCAGAAGGTCGTGGTCGCAGCGGACGTGATGGTGATACCACGTTCCTGCTCCTGCTCCATCCAGTCCATCGTGGCTGCGCCATCATGAACTTCGCCGATCTTGTGCGACTTACCGGTGTAATAGAGGATACGCTCGGTGGTCGTCGTCTTGCCGGCGTCGATATGCGCCATGATACCGAAATTGCGGTAGTCTTCGATTTTATATTCGCGAGCCATAATGGACTGCCTTTCGATATGCGACCGTTTAAGATTACCAGCGGTAATGCGAGAATGCGCGGTTGGCGTCGGCCATCTTGTGCGTGTCTTCGCGCTTCTTGACAGCAGAACCGCGGTTGTTCGCAGCGTCCATGAGTTCGCCGGAAAGGCGATCGACCATGGTCGTTTCGTTGCGCTTGCGCGCAGCAATGATCAGCCAGCGGATGGCCAGAGCCTGACGGCGCTCGGGACGAACGTCGACCGGAACCTGATAGGTAGCACCACCAACGCGGCGCGAACGCACTTCAACATGCGGAGCAACGTTGTCGAGGGCGGAATGGAAGATGCCGAGCGGCTCCTGCTTCGTCTTGCCCTGAACGACGTCAAACGCGCCGTAAACGATGCTTTCTGCGACCGACTTCTTGCCGTGAAGCATGATGGCGTTCATGAACTTGGTGACGATCAGATCGCCGAACTTCGGGTCCGGGTTGATCTCACGCTTTTCTGCACTATGGCGACGGGACATATTCTTTGTCTCTCAATGTTATTGACGCTTTACCACGCGGAGAACCTCGCGCAGCGCCGGAATTTGTTTAAACCCGAATTACTTCGGACGCTTCGCACCGTACTTGGAGCGGCGCTGCTTGCGGTTCTTGACGCCCTGGGTATCGAGAACACCACGGATGATGTGGTAACGAACGCCTGGCAAGTCCTTTACGCGGCCGCCGCGGATCATGACAACGGAGTGTTCCTGAAGGTTGTGACCTTCGCCGGGAATGTAGCCGATGACTTCGAAGCCGTTGGTGAGGCGGATCTTGGCAACCTTACGCAGAGCCGAGTTCGGCTTCTTCGGGGTCGTCGTGTAAACGCGGGTGCAAACACCACGCTTCTGCGGGTTTTCCTGAAGAGCAGGAACCTTGTTGCGCTTTACCTGTGCCTGGCGGGGCTTACGGATCAGCTGGTTTACGGTAGGCATATAACCATCCCTTGCAAAAACTACTTTAGCCACCCGAACGGGTGGCGGCTATGCCGTTGCCGGCGACGACGCACGCATATATCCTCATGCGCAAAACGTGGCCCGATCCGTTTTCACGGATGGACCACCAAGAGCAGAGGACACCTCGACGAGGCGTCTTGCATGCAACATTCGTGTCTTCTACGTGCAATGGAGTCTCGTTTGAGATGATGTTCAGGAAAAACATTCCCGAACGGCCAGCACGCATAGAGGCTCCGATGGCGGGCGTACTACTGTTTTAGCCAGCTTTCGTCAAGGCCGAATCCGCATTTAGCACCCGCGCCCGCGGCCCCAGGGCCCGCAGACAGGCCATTTCCCCTTCCATTTAGCAGAAGTCACCGTCGGCAACAGCGATTTTGCGCTCCGGCCTTTGGCTTTTCATAAAATCCGTCTATTGATTCCCTCAAGCGGCCAGACTTGGCCCGCCACGCGCCAGACCGGCTTCGGTCGGCCCGTATACATTGCAACGACAGATCAAGGAATCGCGTCATGACCACCCTCCCCGACAACGACAATGGACGCGACGAGCCGATGGTCTTCATCGTCATCGGCAAGGCTTACGAGACCGATAATTCAGACGGCATAGATATCCACGTCATCTTGCGGGCGCCGGATGAAGATACCGCCGTGCGCGAAACGCTGAATGCGCTTTCCGAGGAAGGCTTTATCGAAGCCGACCTAGACCAGATCGGCATGCTGACCGAAATCCCGGATGAAGAGCCGCACGCTTCCGCCTATCAGGGCGCGGTGGAAGGCGAAGTGGCCATCATCCGTTTCGCCTGAGGCGCGGCCATGACGGTGAGACGCATCGTCACCAACATCGCGACACCCGACCTTGAACGGGCGGGTGTCTTTTATGGCGATATTCTCGGCATGACCATCGCCATGGATCACGACTGGATCGTAACCTATGCGAGCCCGGTTGAAACACCTGCCCAGATCAGCTTTGCCCGCGAAGGCGGCTCCGGCACGGCTGTTCCCGACATCTCCATCGAAGTCGACAATTTCGACGAGGTCCATGCCAGGATCCTGAAGGCGGAACTATCGGTCGAATACGGTCCAGCTATAGAAACATGGGGCGTGCGCCGCCTGTTCCTGCGCGATCCCTTCGGCAGACTGGTCAATATATTAAGTCACTTATAGAATATATACTTTAATTATAGTAGTATTATTCCATTTCTTGTTGAATAACATGAAAATGTTAGCTTAGAATAGTCCCGACATGAAATTCCGGTGGCGGGTTGAATAATATATCTTCAGCAGACATTATTGATGACATTTACGAGGCGGCGCTTTTTCCCGACCGCTGGGCGAAGGTCATCGCCACAATCGGTAAACGACTTGATTTCTGGGGCGGCGCCCTCACCTGGGGCAAGGGCGAGGAAGAAGCCTGGCTTTTCACGCCCAATTTCCAGGAATTGATGCAAGCCTTCATGGAGGGCGGCTGGAACCACCGTAATGATCGCCTCACCCGTGCGGTCCGCGAAGGACAATTTTCCTTCGTGCATGATTTCGATGTGTTCACCCATGATGAATGGGCCAGACTGCCAATCGTGCGTGACTTCCTGATGCCCCGCGGGCTTGGCTATGGCGCAGCCACCCAGATTGCTCCACCTGACCATCCGGAGATGACGATAATTTTCGAACGCAGGCTCGACAGCGGCGTCATCGGTCCGGAGACCATGGCGGCACTTGGCGGGCTGAGGCCGCATATCGCCCGCAGCCTCACCCTCGCAACAGGGTTACAGCGCCAGAAGGCCAATGCGATGACACTCGGGCTCAACGCCATCGGCGCGCCAGCGGCAGTGCTTCAGGCAAGCGGACGCGTTCTTTCCGCCAACACGCTGTTTCAGTCAATCCAGAAATGTATCTCCACCCGTGCCCGCGATAGGATCCTCATCTCCGACGAGAGAGTAAACCGGCTGCTCTACAAGGCCCTTGCCGGACATAGCGTCAGTTCCTTCCCCCTGCCAACCGAAGACAGGGCCTGCATCCTGCACGTCATACCCTTGCGCAAGGATGCACTGGACCTGTCCCCGAACGGCTCGGCCATCGTGCTGATCTCGCAACCATCAGACACGGTCTTCGACGTCACGCCGCTGCTGAAGGGGCTTTATGACCTCACCAGGGGCGAGGCCCGCGTCGCGCTGGAAATCATGAAGGGGCTTTCGCTTCCCTCCGTGGCGAAGCAATTGCAGATCTCCCACGAAACGGTACGCAGCAACGCCAAGTCGATCTACGCCAAGACCGGCAGTACCGGCCAGACAGATCTCGTCCGCCGCCTTTCCGTTCTGACCCGCTACACCATCGGCGAACAGGGCTGAAAACACGCCAGCGCTGACGATCTGCAAGGTCGGATCGAACCAATAACCCGGCCCCAAAACGAAAAACGCCCGGATTGCTCCGGGCGTCTTCACTAAATTTTGGCGGGGGCTTCGTAAAGCCCCTGCCCTTAAGCTTATTCGGCAGCCGGAACCTGATCCGTCATGTCCTGCAGCATCTGGTTCGCAGAAGCCGAACCCGAACCCTTGCGGCGTTCCTCGAGAATGAGGTCGTCGCGCGAGGTGGCGATGCGGCGGATCTGCGTCATGGTGCCGCCAGTACCGGCCGGGATGAGGCGGCCGACGATGACGTTTTCCTTGAGGCCCTGCAGCGTGTCCGTCTTGCCGGCGATCGCAGCTTCCGTGAGAACCTTGGTGGTTTCCTGGAAAGATGCGGCCGAGATGAAGGACGGCGTCTGCAGCGACGCCTTGGTGATGCCGAGCAGAACAGGATCGCCGTAAGCCGGCTTCTTGCCCTCTTCCATCAGGCGGTCGTTGTTGTCGTCAAGTTCGATACGATCGACATTGTCGCCAACGATGTAATGGCTGTCGCCCGCATCGGTGATCTCGACCTTCTGCAGCATCTGGCGAACGATCACCTCGATGTGCTTGTCGTTGATCACAACGCCCTGCAGTCGGTAGACTTCCTGGATTTCGTTCACGAGGTAGGAAGCCAAAGCCTCCACGCCCTTGATTGCCAGAATGTCGTGCGGCGCCGGGTTGCCGTCGAGAATGTATTCGCCCTTCTCGATGTAGTCGCCTTCCTGAAGATGGAAGGGCTTGCCCTTCGGGATCAGGTATTCGACCGGCTCAACACCGTCTTCCGCAGGCTCGATCTGAACGCGACGCTTGTTCTTGTAGTCGCGGCCGAGGCGGATGGTACCGTCGATCTCTGCGATGACGGCGTGATCCTTCGGACGACGTGCTTCGAACAGTTCGGCAACACGCGGCAGACCACCGGTGATGTCCTTCGTCTTGGCGCTTTCCAGCGGCGAACGTGCAAGCACGTCACCCTGGGAGACCTTCGAACCCGGCTCGACCGAGAGGATGGCGTCCACGGACAGATGGAAGCGGGCTTCGCCACCACGGGAGAGCTTCGCGACAGCGCCGGAAGCGTCTTTGATGATGATAGCAGGCTTCAAATCCGAACCGCGCGGCGTCGAGCGCCAGTCAATGACCTGACGCTTGGTGATGCCGGTGGATTCGTCGGTGGCTTCCAGAACGGAAAGACCGTCGACGAGGTCCTCGAAGTGAACGGTACCTTCCACTTCCGTCATCATCGGACGGGTGTAGGGGTCCCACTCTGCAAGACGCTGACCGCGCTTAACCTTGTCGCCATCGTCCACGAAGATCTTCGAACCGTAAGCGACACGCTGCGAGGAACGTTCCACGCCGCGCTCATCAAGGATCGTAACCGACATGTTACGGCCCATGGCGATGAGAACGCCTTCGGAGTTCCGCAGAATGTTGCGGTTCTTGATCTGGATCGTACCTTCATACGATGCTTCCAGGAACGACTGGTCGACCACGTTTGCCGTACCGCCAAGGTGGAAGGTACGCATGGTGAGCTGCGTGCCCGGTTCACCGATCGACTGCGCGGCAATGACGCCAACGGCTTCGCCCATGTTGACAGGCGTACCGCGTGCAAGGTCACGACCGTAGCAGACACCGCAGACGCCAATCTGCACTTCGCAGGTCAGTGCCGAACGGATGCGGACGGACTGGATGCCGGCCTTCTCGATGACGGCAACGTCGGCTTCGTCGATCAGCGTGCCAGCCTTGACGATGTTCTCGCCAGTGACCGGGTTGTCGATGTCGTCGAGAGCCGTGCGGCCGAGGATACGGGCGCCGATCGAGGCAACGATCTGACCGGCATCGACGATGGCGGTCATGGTGAGGCCCTTGTCGGTGCCGCAATCCACGGAATTGACGATGCAATCCTGCGCCACGTCGACGAGACGACGGGTCAGGTAACCGGAGTTTGCGGTCTTCAGGGCGGTGTCTGCGAGACCCTTACGGGCACCGTGAGTCGAGTTGAAGTACTCGTTAACGGTCAGGCCTTCCTTGAAGTTCGAGATGATCGGCGTCTCGATGATTTCGCCCGAGGGCTTGGCCATCAGGCCGCGCATGCCGCCCAGCTGACGCATCTGGTTCGGTGAACCACGCGCGCCCGAGTGGGACATCATGTAGATGGAGTTCATCGGCTTCTGACGGCCCGTTTCCGGATCGAACTCGACAGCCTTGATGCGCGCCATCATTTCTTCGGCGACCTTCTCGGTTGCCTTGCCCCAGGCGTCGACAACCTTGTTGTACTTTTCGCCCTGGGTGATGAGACCATCATTGTACTGCTGTTCGTATTCCTTCACCAAGGCTTCGGTGTCACCGACGATCTTCACCTTGCTGTCCGGAATAACCATGTCGTCCTTGCCGAACGAAATGCCGGCGCGGCAGGCGTGGCTGAAGCCGAGCTGCATGATGCGGTCGCAGAAGATGACCGTGTCTTTCTGGCCGCAATGACGGTAGACCGTGTCGATCATCTTGGAGATGTTCTTCTTGGTCATTTCCTGGTTGCAGGTGTCGAAAGGCACGTTGACGTTCTTCGGCAGAAGTTCGCCGATGAGCATACGGCCAGGCGTCGTTTCATGAATCTTGGAAACCGGCTTGCCGTCGGCATCCACAGTCTTGAAGCGACCACGGATCTTGGCATGCAGCGTCACGACCTTGTTTTCAAGCGCGTGATGCAATTCGCCGATGTCAGAGAAGGCCATGCCTTCGCCGGGCTCGTTCTGGTTCATGATCGACAGGTAATAGAGGCCGAGAACCATGTCCTGCGACGGAACGATGATCGGATGACCGTTCGCCGGATGCAGGATGTTGTTGGTCGACATCATCAACACGCGGGCTTCCAGCTGGGCTTCCAGCGAAAGCGGCACGTGAACAGCCATCTGGTCACCGTCGAAGTCGGCGTTGAAGGCCGTGCAGACGAGCGGGTGCAGCTGGATTGCCTTGCCTTCGACCAGCATGGGTTCGAAAGCCTGGATACCCAGACGGTGCAGCGTCGGTGCGCGGTTGAGAAGCACCGGATGTTCGCGGATAACCTCGTCGAGGATATCCCAGACTTCCGGCTTTTCCTTTTCAACCAGCTTCTTGGCCTGCTTGACGGTCGAGGAATAACCCTTGGCGTCGAGACGGGCATAGATGAACGGCTTGAACAGTTCGAGCGCCATCTTCTTCGGCAGGCCGCACTGGTGCAGTTTCAGTTCCGGACCGGTCACGATGACCGAACGGCCGGAATAGTCGACGCGCTTGCCGAGAAGGTTCTGGCGGAAGCGACCCTGCTTGCCCTTGAGCATGTCGGACAGCGACTTCAGCGGACGCTTGTTGGCACCCGTGATGACGCGGCCGCGACGGCCGTTGTCGAACAGCGCATCGACGGATTCCTGCAACATACGCTTTTCATTGCGGATGATGATGCCAGGCGCGCGAAGCTCGATCAGGCGCTTCAGACGGTTGTTACGGTTGATGACGCGGCGATAGAGATCGTTGAGGTCGGACGTCGCAAAACGGCCGCCATCCAGCGGAACCAGCGGACGCAGGTCCGGCGGAATGACCGGAACGACCTTCATGATCATCCATTCCGGACGATTGCCGCTCTCCATGAAGTTCTCGACGATCTTCAGGCGCTTCATAAACTTCTTCTGCTTGAGGTCAGAAGTCGTTTCAGCAAGCTCGGCGCGCAGGTCGCCGGCGATCTTTTCGAGGTTCATCGAAGCCAGCATCTCATAGATGGCTTCAGCGCCGATCATGGCGGTGAACTGGTCTTCGCCGAACTCGTCAACGGCGATCATGTACTCTTCTTCAGACAGAAGCTGGTTCTGCTTCAGAGAAGTGAGGCCGGGTTCCGTGACGATGTAGTTCTCGAAATAGAGAACGCGTTCGACATCCTTCAGCGTCATGTCGAGCAAGGTCGAGATACGCGAAGGAAGCGACTTCAGGAACCAGATATGGGCAACCGGCGCTGCGAGCTCGATATGGCCCATGCGCTCACGGCGAACGCGCGACAGCGTCACTTCGACGCCGCACTTTTCGCAGATGATGCCCTTGTACTTCATGCGCTTGTACTTGCCGCACAGGCACTCATAGTCCTTGATCGGTCCGAAAATGCGCGCGCAGAAAAGGCCGTCGCGTTCCGGCTTGAACGTACGGTAGTTGATGGTTTCCGGCTTCTTGATCTCGCCGTAGGACCACGACAGGATTTTTTCCGGCGAAGCGATCGAAATCCGGATGGAATCGAAATGCTGCGCAGGCACCTGAGGATTGAAAAGATTCATGACCTCTTGGTTCATGCCTTGTCTCCTTGAGAGGCTAGCTGCTGCCCCTGTTTGCATCTGGACCGGCTTCTTCCCGGGTCGCCGTCCAAAGCTTTAAATACGGATTAACCGCACAATGCGGCGAAAGTGTCCCACGCCAGCCGGGCTGACGGGAAACCGGCAGGCGCCCGGAAGGCGCCCGCCACTCTCATTTTTATTCCGCCGCGTCGGGCAGCTGGTCGTCGGACTGGTTCTCGATCTTCGAGTTTTCCAGTTCGACCGACAGACCGAGCGACCGCATTTCCTTGACGAGAACGTTGAAGCTCTCCGGAATACCGGCCTCGAAGGTGTCGTCGCCACGGACGATCGCTTCGTAGACCTTGGTGCGGCCGGCCACGTCGTCCGACTTGACGGTCAGCATTTCCTGCAGCGTGTAAGCTGCGCCGTATGCTTCCAGAGCCCAGACTTCCATTTCCCCGAAGCGCTGTCCGCCGAACTGCGCCTTGCCGCCCAGCGGCTGCTGGGTAACGAGCGAGTAAGGACCGATCGAGCGAGCGTGGATCTTGTCGTCGACAAGGTGGTTCAGCTTGATCATGTACATGTAGCCGACGGTGACCTTGCGGTCGAACGGCTCACCGGTACGACCGTCATAGAGGACGGACTGACCGGATTCATGCAGACCTGCCTTCTTCAGCATGGCGGCGACGTCAGGCTCATGCGCACCGTCGAAGACCGGGGTCGCGATGGAAACACCGCGCTTGGCTTCTTCGGCAAGCTTGACCAGCGAGTCGTCGTCGAAATGCTGAACCTCGTCATTGGCCTCAGACGCGTAGATTTCCGTCAGCTCGCCGCGAAGCTCGCTGATGTCCATCGTCTTGCGATACTCTTCGAGCATGTCGCCGATCTTCTTGCCCATACCGGCGCATGCCCATGCGAGGTGGGTTTCGAGGATCTGGCCGACGTTCATGCGCGAAGGCACGCCGAGCGGGTTCAAGCAGATGTCGACATGCGTGCCGTCTTCGAGGAATGGCATGTCCTCGACCGGAACGATACGCGAGACGACGCCCTTGTTACCGTGACGGCCGGCCATCTTGTCGCCCGGCTGGATCTTGCGCTTCACAGCGACGAAGACCTTGACCATCTTCATGACACCAGGAGGCATTTCATCGCCGCGCTGGACCTTTTCGACCTTGTCCATGAAGCGCTGTTCAAGGCGCGACTTGGATTCGTCGTACTGGCCGCGAAGCGCTTCCAGCTCGGACTGAGCCTTCTCGTCCTCGACTGCGAACATCCACCACTGCGAGCGGGGATATTCGGAGACGACAGCATTCGAAAGCTCGACGCCCTTCTTGAAGCCCTTCGGACCGGCGATGGAAACGTGGCCACGCAGCATGTCGATCAGGCGACCGTAGACGTTACGGTCGAGAATTGCCTGCTCGTCGTCGCGGTCCTTCGCCAAGCGCTCGATCTCTTCGCGCTCGATAGCCATCGCGCGCTCGTCCTTCTCCACACCGTGACGGTTGAAGACGCGGACTTCGACAACGGTACCGAACGTGCCCGGAGGCATGCGCATGGAGGTGTCGCGAACGTCGGAAGCCTTTTCACCGAAGATGGCGCGCAGAAGCTTTTCTTCCGGCGTCATCGGGCTTTCGCCCTTCGGCGTGATCTTGCCGACGAGAATATCGCCCGGCTGAACTTCCGCACCGATGTAAACGATACCGGCTTCGTCGAGGTTCTTCAGCGCTTCTTCCGAAACATTCGGAATGTCGCGGGTGATTTCTTCCGGACCAAGCTTCGTGTCGCGCGCCATCACTTCGAATTCTTCGATGTGAATGGAGGTGAACACGTCGTCGGAAACGATACGCTCCGACATCAGGATCGAGTCTTCGTAGTTGTAGCCGTTCCAGGGCATGAACGCGACGAGCGCGTTGCGGCCGAGTGCCAGGTCGCCGAGGTCGGTCGACGGACCGTCCGCGATGATGTCACCCTTGGAGATGGCGTCACCGACGGCGACCAGCGGACGCTGGTTGACGCAGGTGTTCTGGTTGGAACGCTGGAACTTCTGCAGACGGTAGATATCGACGCCCGACTTGCCGGCATCAAGGTCTTCCGTCGCGCGGATAACGATACGGGTCGCATCCACCTGGTCGACGATACCGCCACGGCGAGCCGCGATGGCAGCGCCGGAGTCGCGAGCAACGATCGGTTCCATGCCGGTACCGACGAACGGTGCCTCGGCGCGCAGAAGCGGCACGGCCTGACGCTGCATGTTCGAGCCCATGAGAGCGCGGTTGGCGTCGTCGTTTTCCAGGAACGGAATGAGAGCCGCCGCGACCGAAACGAGCTGCTTCGGCGAAACGTCCATCAGGTTGATGTTGTCGCGCGGTGCGAGCATAACTTCGCCCGAGTGACGGCAAACAACGAACTCTTCAGTGAAGGCGCCTTCGCCATCAAGCTCGGCATTGGCCTGTGCGACGTAATACTTGGCCTCTTCCATGGCGGAGAGGTAGATCACGTCAGTCGTCACCTTGCCGTCGATGATCTTGCGGTACGGGCTTTCGATGAAGCCGTACTTGTTCACGCGGGCAAAGGTTGCGAGCGAGTTGATCAGACCGATGTTCGGGCCTTCCGGCGTCTCGATCGGGCAAATACGGCCGTAATGGGTCGGGTGAACGTCGCGGACTTCGAAGCCGGCGCGCTCGCGGGTCAGACCACCCGGTCCAAGAGCCGAAAGACGGCGCTTGTGGGTGATTTCCGAAAGCGGGTTCACCTGGTCCATGAACTGCGACAGCTGCGAGGAACCGAAGAATTCGCGAACGGCGGCAGCTGCCGGCTTCGCGTTGATCAGGTCCTGCGGCATCACGGTGTCGATTTCGATCGAGGACATACGTTCCTTGATCGCACGTTCCATGCGCAGAAGGCCCAGACGATACTGGTTTTCCATCAGCTCGCCGACAGAACGAACACGGCGGTTGCCGAGGTTGTCGATGTCGTCGATTTCGCCCTTGCCGTCGCGCAGTTCGACCAGCATCTTGACGACAGCGAGGATGTCTTCCTTGCGCAGCGTGCGCACGGTGTCTTCCGCGTCGAGGTCGAGGCGCATGTTCATCTTCACGCGGCCAACGGCCGAGAGATCGTAACGTTCGGCATCGAAGAACAGCGAGTTGAACATCGCTTCAGCCGAATCCATGGTCGGCGGCTCACCCGGACGCATGACGCGGTAGATGTCGAACAGCGCTTCCTGGCGGTTCTGGTTCTTGTCCGCAGAGAGCGTGTTGCGGATATAGGCGCCAACATTGACGTGGTCGATATTGAGGACCGGAATCTCGTCGAAGCCGGACTTAAGAATAAGGCCCAGCGTCTTCTCGTCGATTTCGTCGCCGGCTTCGAGATAGATTTCACCCGTCTCGTAGTTGACGATGTCTTCGGCAAGGAAGTTGCCGTAGAGATCCTCATCCGTCGCCTTCAGCGCCTTCAGGCCCTTGTCGACGAGCTGGCGGATAAGGCGCGGGGTCAGCTTCTTGCCACCTTCGACAACGACTTCGCCGGTATCGGCGTCGATCATGTCGGTGATGACCTTGGCGTTCTTCAGCGTCTCGGGCTGGAACGGAATGCGCCAGCCGTCACCGGAGCGCTCGTAGGAAGCCTTGGTGTAGAAGGTCGACAGGATTTCTTCGCCATCCATGCCAAGCGCCATCAGGAGCGAGGTCACGGGCAGCTTGCGGCGACGGTCGATACGCGCATAGACGATGTCCTTGGCGTCGAACTCGATGTCGAGCCAGGAACCGCGATACGGGATCACGCGCGCGGCAAACAGAAGCTTGCCCGACGAATGGCTCTTGCCCTTGTCGTGGTCGAAGAACACGCCCGGCGAACGGTGCATCTGCGAAACGATGACGCGCTCGGTGCCGTTGACGACAAAGGTGCCGTTATTGGTCATGAGCGGCATGTCGCCCATGTAGACGGACTGTTCCTTGATGTCCTTGATGGACTTCGCGCCCGTATCCTCGTCAATATCGAACACGATGAGGCGCAGCGTCACTTTCAGCGGCGCAGCATAGGTCAGATCGCGCTGACGGCATTCCTCGACGTCGAACTTCGGCGCTTCGAATTCGTAGGATACGAATTCGAGCATGGATGCGCCCGAGAAGTCGGTGATCGGGAATACGGATTTGAATACGGCATTCAATCCCTCGTCGGGACGACCGCCCTTGGGCTCGTCAACCATGAGAAATTGGTCATACGAAGCCTTCTGAACCTCAATGAGGTTCGGCATTTCCGCTACTTCTGGAATTTTGCCGAAAAACTTGCGTACGCGCCTGCGACCATTATACGAAAGGGTCTGAGCCATCGTCGCTCCTTTAAAATTGCATCCGGGCCTGCAACGGACGGGAACCGATGGCCAGTCGATCCCGTCAAGCAATGGGTGTCATCAATCTCGTTCCACATCCCGGATCGATCAGGCCGGATTGCCTAGATGAGCCGGTTCGGAACCATTCTCTTGAAGAACCCATTACCCAAAAGCCATTTTCACGCGGCTTTTGGGTAATAAGGTTTAAAACGATGACAGACGGGGAAGGCTGAGACAGCCTCCCCCGCAAGCAATCGCAAGATTACTTAACGTCGACCTTGGCGCCTGCGTCTTCAAGCTTCTTCTTGAGGTCAGCAGCTTCAGCCTTGGAAACAGCTTCCTTGACAGCCTTCGGAGCACCTTCAACGAGGTCCTTGGCTTCCTTCAGGCCGAGACCCGTGATAGCGCGGACTTCCTTGATGACGTTGATCTTGTTGGCGCCAGCGTCAACCAGGACAACGTCGAACTCGGTCTTTTCTTCTTCAACAACAGCAGCAGCACCACCGCCAGCAGCAGCAACAGCTACCGGAGCAGCAGCGGAAACGCCCCACTTTTCTTCAAGAAGCTTGGACAGTTCTGCAGCTTCCAGAACGGTCAATGCGGAGAGGTCGTCTACGATCTTTGCGAGATCAGTCATTTGTCAGTTCCTTTAATTCGGTTCGAACCGGTTTGAATAATTACAGCGAAAAACCGCCTTAAGCGGCTTCGTCCTTCTTGGCGTAAGCCGAAAACACGCGTGCAAGCTGGCTTGCAGGTGCGGCGACAACCGTAGCAACGCGAGTTGCCGGGGCATTGAGAAGGCCCAGCAGCTTTGCGCGCAGCTCGTCCAGCGAAGGCAGGGTCGCAAGCGACTTGACTGCTTCGGCGTTGAGCGTGGTTGCACCCATGGAACCGCCGAGAACAACGACTTTATCGTTGGTCTTTGCGAAATCCATAACGACTTTCGGAGCGATCATCGGGTCGACGCTGTATGCAATCAGCGTCTGGCCCTTGAAGAGATTTGTCATCCCTTCCGACTCCGTGCCCTGAAGAGCGATCTTGGCCAGGCGGTTCTTCGCGACCTTGACGGTGCCTCCGGCAGCGCGCATCTTCGAACGGAAGTCGTTCATCTGCGCAACGGTGACACCAGCATAGTGGGCCACGACAACCGAACCGGAAGCCTTGAAGACTTCGTTCAGCTCCGTGACGAATTCGCGTTTTTCCGCTCTTTCCACTGTCTGTCTCCAGTAGACGGGACCACATGATTGTGAACCCGTCGGGTTTGCCTTTGCCCCAGGGGACCTTTTTACAAAGATCCCGAGCGACGCTCGAGGATCCTGTCCCCCGCTCTGTCGCCGCAAACGGCTTCAGGCACAGGCACACCAGGTTCGAACCGGACAGTCAGACATCCTGAAGATGTCTCAAATCCAGCCTCACCCGTCTCATGCAGGTTGAATGATTAAGGCCAGATCCCGAAAGACATGGCCACCTGCAATCTCGGACAGGAGTTCCGGGTTTCCCCGGAAATCTCCGGCTCCCTGAGAGCCGGAAATTCTTTTAATCACACGCCCCGAAAGACGCGCGAGAATTGATTAAGCCGAAACCGACGAAGGGTCGATCTTGACGCCCGGACCCATGGTCGAGGAGATGGCAACGCGCTTGACGTAGTTGCCCTTGGCGCCCGTCGGCTTTGCCTTGATAACTGCGTCAGCGAAAGCCTTGATGTTCTCTTCAAGAGCCTTGGCGTCGAACGATGCCTTGCCAATGCCAGCGTGCACGATACCGGCCTTTTCGACGCGGAATTCGACAGCGCCGCCCTTGGACGCCTTGACGGCGCCGGCAACATCCATGGTCACCGTACCAACCTTCGGGTTCGGCATCATGCCACGCGGGCCGAGTACCTTGCCGAGACGGCCGACGAGCGGCATCATGTCCGGGGTTGCGATGCAACGATCAAAGTCGATCTTGCCGCTCTGAACGATTTCAACCAGATCTTCCGCACCGACGATGTCAGCGCCGGCAGCCGTGGCTTCATCAGCCTTGACGCCACGGGCGAAAACGGCGACGCGAACGTCACGGCCCGTGCCGTTCGGCAGGTTGACAACGCCACGAACCATCTGGTCCGCATGGCGCGGGTCAACGCCGAGGTTCATCGAAACTTCAACGGTTTCGTCGAACTTGGCAACCGCACGCTCCTTGACCATCGAAATGGCGTCGGTGAGAACGTAGAGCTTGTTGGGATCCACGCCTTCGCGGATCTTCTGAATGCGCTTTGCTACCTTGGCCATGATCAACCTACCACTTCCAGGCCCATGGCGCGGGCGGAGCCCTCAACCATTGCCATTGCGCCTTCGATGTCGGCTGCGTTCAGATCCTTCATCTTGGCTTCTGCGATCGTCTTGACCTGAGCCTTGGTGATGGAGCCGACCTTGGCGCCCTTGCCAGGCGTCTTGGAACCGGAGGTGATCTTTGCTTCCTTCTTCAGCCAATAAGTCATCGGCGGCTGCTTCATGATGAAGGTGAAGGACTTGTCCTGGTAATAGGTGATGACGACCGGGATCGGCATACCCTTTTCCATTTCCTGCGTGGCGGCATTGAACGCCTTGCAGAATTCCATGATGTTAACGCCACGCTGACCAAGTGCCGGACCGATCGGCGGGGACGGATTGGCCGACCCAGCCTTTACCTGCAACTTGAGCTGGCCTGCAACTTTCTTAGCCATATCTCTCTGCCTTTCAATTCAAACCGGTTACCCGGCTTCTCTCTAGCCGGATCGCTCCGGCGGCTGCGGTTGCGTGGTGCGGCGCCCTGCCCCGGCTTAAAGGGCCAGATTGCCTTCCACGCGCTTGGGGTTTCACCCCTCCAGTCAGACCTTCTCGACCTGACTGTATTCCAGCTCGACCGGCGTAGCGCGGCCGAAAATCGAAACTTCCACCTTCAGGCGCGAACGCTCTTCGTCGACATCCTGCACCACGCCGTTGAACGACGCGAACGGACCGTCGGAAACGCGAACCTGCTCGCCGATCTCGAACGAAACCGAAGACTTCGGACGCTCGACACCTTCCTGAACCTGACCGAGAATACGATCGGCTTCATAATCGGGAATCGGAACAGGCTTATTGTCCGAACCGAGGAAACCGGTAACCTTCGGCGTGTTCTTGATGAGGTGATAGGCCTCATCCGTCAGATTGGCGCGCACCAGCACGTAACCTGGAAAGAACTTGCGTTCGCTATCGACCTTACGGCCGCGACGCACCTCGACAACCTTTTCGGTCGGCACGAGGATTTTCTCGAAAAGATGATCAAGGCCCTTCTGGCGGGCCTTTTCTTCGATCGACTCAGCGACCTTCTTTTCGAAATTCGAATATGCGTGAACGATATACCAGCGCGCTGCCATTTTTATTCTCCGTTCAATCCTTTGACCGTGCCGTTACCGGCCGACGTTCAGCACGAGGCTGAGCAGCCAGCCGATGAGCTGGTCCGCAGCAAAGAAGAACAGAGCCGCGAAAATGACCATCACCAGCACCATAGCCGTCGAAATCATGGTCTCGCGGCGCGACGGCCAAGTAATTTTAGACGCTTCGGCGCGAACCTGCTGCAGAAACGTAAACGGATTGGTTTTGGATGCCATTGACTGCCCACGCAATTACGGCACGTAAAGCCGAATTAATCAGCCCCACGCACCGCGTGTCTGTTTTGACCTACATAAACACCGATTCCACTTTTAACAAGAGGAAATCGACATTCCGCGAAATTCGCCGGAAATCCGGCATCCATCTGCCTTGCAGCGAAGACCCGCGCTTGCGAATGGAAAGTGGCAGGGGCAGTAAGGCTCGAACTTACGACCTGCGGTTTTGGAGACCGCCGCTCTACCAACTGAGCTATACCCCTTCATCACCGTAACCGGCCGCGAAAATCGCTTGGCCAGTTCGATATGCGTTCCTTTAAGGCGCAGGGAAAAGAATGGCAAGGGTGTTTTTCGTTTTTTCACAATGTCTGGCAAAATACACGGACAAGCCGCCTGCCCCACCCGGCACAATGCCTACTCCTTTGATCTTCCTCATACTCCCCCACAGGAAAAACCCATGAGTATCTATCTCGTCCGTCACGGCCAGACCGAATTTAATGCCGCCCAGCGCTGGCAGGGTCAGGTCGATTCGCCCCTTACGGAATTGGGACGGCAACAGGCCGCACGCATGGGGCGCCGGCTGGCCGGGCTGACCGGAACCGATGAAGCGCATATTTTCTCCAGTCCGCTCGGGCGGGCAAGACAGACCTGTGAGATCATAGCGGGTGAGATTGGCATGATCGACGGCATCACCCTTGATCCCGGCCTGATGGAAATCGGTATGGGCGCTTGGGACGGCATGACGGATTACGAGATCGATCACGAATATCCCGGCCTGCGCGACGGGCTGGATCGGCATGAATGGTTTTTTCACGCGCCTGGCGGCGAAACATTCGAAAAAATGGCGGACCGGGTGAGCCGTAGCCTTGAGACGATCAAACAGAGACAGGCCCGCGATGCGATCATCATCTGCCACGGCATCACCAGCCGGATATTGCGCGGCGTTTATGCGAGCCTCCCGAAAGACGAAACACTTCGCCTCGAAGTACCACAGGACGCGTTCTTCCATCTCAGGGATGGTGACATTGCGCGGATCGACTGCTGAGATTTTCTCGCAATAAAAAACCCCGCTGTCTCCAGCGGGGTTTTCTCAAATCCCTTGCGGGAAAAG
>NZ_QSNV01000020.1:0-203 GCF_009498615.1 Agrobacterium sp. ICMP 6402 | reverse complement strand
GTCAGGATGTAGGCTTCTGCCATGAACTTCTTGTGCGGCTTGACCGAACCCGGCTTGCACAGGATCTGACCACGCTCAACGCCGTCACGGGTAACGCCGCGAACCAGCGCGCCGATGTTGTCGCCGGCCTGGCCCTGATCGAGCAGCTTGCGGAACATTTCAACGCCGGTAACCGTCGTCTTCGAGGTCGGACGAATGCCGAC
>NZ_QSNV01000002.1:0-656925 GCF_009498615.1 Agrobacterium sp. ICMP 6402 | reverse complement strand
GCCGCGAGCCCGCACCGCCAGCAAGAAGAACCGGCGTGATCTTTCGAGAGTGTTCCTTCACAATAAAACCTTTCCAACTCTAATAAATTTCCCGGCGCGCCGGACAATATACATATTTGCCAATGCCGCCATCATCGGTTCACGGGCACACAAGCGCAAGCTCATAAATTCGCTCTGTGAAAGCTTGGTGAACGGATGGCGGGCATTGGGAGCACATGCCGATTGCCTGCGGACCCATCCTGCTAACGCCGGGGCAAACGCGAGGTTCCGCCTGATCCGCCGCGTCGATGACGCAAGGGATCGCGGAAATTCATCTGCCAACCCGCTTCCCAAAATTGAACCATATCGACTTAATCGATTGAAACGTCCGTAAAATTCACTCGTGCTAAATTTGCTGCACTGAACAACATTCAACGCTTGGCAGGCGTGCAAAAAATACCATAACAACAACGAATATTTTTATACGATTAACGACAGGAAAGCGCACACAGCCCATGTCCGACACGCCAAAACCCGCCAGCACACGAACATCGGTTACGGATCAGGAAGCCCTGGATTTCCACGCGCAAGGCAGACCGGGGAAACTGGAAATCACCCCGACCAAGCCGATGGCGACGCAGCGGGATCTGTCGCTTGCCTATTCGCCCGGCGTGGCTGTGCCGGTGAAAGCCATCGCCGAAAATCCGGCGAGTGCTTACGATTACACGACGCGCGGCAACATGGTGGCGGTCATCTCCAACGGCACCGCGATCCTCGGCCTCGGCAATCTCGGCGCGCTTGCGTCGAAGCCGGTCATGGAAGGCAAATCGGTCCTCTTCAAGCGCTTCGCCGATGTCGATTCCATCGACCTCGAGGTCGATACCGAAGACGCCGATGAATTCATCAATTGCGTGCGGTACCTCGGCCCCTCCTTCGGCGGCATCAATCTGGAAGACATCAAGGCGCCGGAATGTTTCATCATCGAAAGCCGCCTGCGCGAGCTGATGGATATTCCCGTTTTCCATGACGACCAGCACGGCACCGCCATCATCGCCGCCGCCGGGCTTATCAACGCCATTGAATTGACCGGCCGCGATTTCAAGACGACGAAACTGGTCTGCAATGGCGCGGGCGCTGCCGCAATCGCCTGCATGGACCTCATCAAGGCCATGGGCTTCAACCCCGAAAACATCACGCTCTGTGATACCAAGGGCGTGATCTATCAGGGCCGCACCGAAGGCATGAACCAGTGGAAATCCGCCCATGCGGTGAAGACCGATAACCGAACGCTGGCAGAGGCCATGAAGGGTGCGGATGTGGTGTTCGGCCTGTCGCAAAAGGGTGCTTTCAGCGAAGAGATGATCCGCTCCATGGCCCCGAAGCCGATCATCTTCGCCATGGCCAATCCGGACCCGGAAATCACGCCGGAAGAAGTGTCGCGCATCCGCGACGACGCCATCATGGCGACCGGACGCTCCGATTACCCGAATCAGGTCAACAACGTCCTCGGCTTCCCCTATATCTTCCGCGGCGCACTCGACGTGCGCGCCCGCCAGATCAACGATGCGATGAAGATCGCCGCCGCAAACGCGCTGGCCGATCTTGCCCGTGAAGACGTGCCTGATGATGTGGCCGCCGCCTATCAGGGCAACCGCCCGCGTTTCGGGCCGCAATACATCATTCCGGTTCCCTTCGATCCGCGCCTGATCTCGGCCATTCCGGTGGCCGTGGCGAAAGCCGCCATCGAGACCGGCGTCGCCCAGCGCGAACTGCCGGACCTCGACGCCTATGCCCGTGAGCTTTCCGCCCGCCGCGACCCGATGGCTTCGACAACGCAGCGTCTCTACGAGCGCGTGCGCCGCTCACCGAAGCGTGTCGTTTTTGCCGAAGCGGAAGAAGAACAGGTCATGCGTGCGGCGATTTCGTTCACCGCTCAAGGTCTTGGCACCGCCATCCTGCTCGGCCGCGACGATATCATCAAGGCCAATGCGGAACGTGCCGGCATCGATCTCGACCGGGCCAATATTGAGATCACCAATGCCCGTCTCTCCAGCCGCGTCGATGCCTATGTCGATTATCTCTATGCGCGGCTGCAGCGCGGCGGTTTCCTGCTGCGCGACGTGCAGCGCCTGATCCACAATGACCGTAACCATTTCGCCGCCTGCATGGTGGCGATGGGCGATGCGGATGCCGTGGTGACAGGTGTTACCCGCAACTATTCGACCGCGCTCGAAGATATCCGCCGCTGCATCAACACCAAGCCCGGCCATCGCGTCATCGGCGTTTCGCTGGTCGTTTCGCGCAACCGCACCGTCTTCGTGGCCGATACCGCCGTACACGACATGCCGTCGGCCGAAGACCTTGCCGATATCGCCGAAGAGGCGGCCGGCCTCGCCCGCCGTTTCGGTTACGAGCCGCGCGTCGCCATGCTCGCCTATTCCACCTTCGGCCAACCGGTCGGCGAACGCTCCGACAAGGTGCGCGAAGCGGTGAAAATCCTCGACCGGCGCAATGTCAATTTCGAGGTTGACGGTGAAATGTCTGCGGATGTGGCGCTCAACCATCATCGTATGCAGAGCCAGTATCCCTTTGCCCGCCTTTCCGGTGCCGCCAACGTGCTGGTCATGCCCGCCATCCACTCCGCCTCCATCTCCACCAAGATGCTGCAGGAACTGGGCGGCGCAACCGTCATCGGCCCGCTGCTCGTCGGTCTCGACAAATCGGTGCAGATCACCTCGATGGGTGCGAAGGACAGCGATATCGTCAACATGGCGGCGATTGCGGCCTATAATGCCGGGAGATAAGCACAGGGCGTGCGGCTTGTTTCTTCTCCCCGCCGGGGAGAAGATGGCCCGAAGGGTCAGATGAGGGGGCAAGCTCTCCGCATGTCTCGACCCTCGCCCCCTCATCCTGCTGCCGCGATCTTCTCCCCGGGGGGAGAAGAAACAAGCGGCATCCGCTCGCTATCCGGTGAGCAGGCAGCAGGTGGATTACCTGCCGCCCTTCGCGACAAAGCCCAAACAGGAAGACAAAGAACAGGATTCTACGATTTAAAATTATTAGGATATTTTTTCGCGCTCAAAGCTTTATTGGAACACGATTTTATTCATACTATTTTTCGCGCAATGCCAATTCTCGCTCTTGGCGGGTGCCTCATGTAGTTTCCATTCACAATCAAAAGGAAATACCCATGGCCCTCTCTTTTTCCAGATTTGCCGCAAAACTCATCGCCGGAACCGTCGTCATTGCTTCGATGGCGACCGCCGCTCACGCCGATGCGACGCTTGACCGCATCAAGGGTCGTGGCAAGCTTACCGTCGGCGTCATCCTGTCCGGCGCGCCTTTCGGCTTTATCGATCCGAAGACGCAGGAGCAGAAGGGCCTCAACATCGACGTTGCCAAGGCGCTGGCCGCCGGTCTCGGCGTTGAACTGGTCACCGAAACCGTGACCCCGCCCAACCGCGTGCAGTTCCTGCAGCAGGGCAAGGTCGATATTCTGATCGCCAACATGCAGTACACTGAAGAACGCGCCAAAACGCTGGACTACGTGCCCACCCCCTATGACCGCCAGGGTGGCGCTGCCATCGGCCGCAAGGATAGTGGCATCAAGGACTGGTCGGATCTGAAGGGCAAGATCGCCTGCGTTTCTCAGGGCTCCAACTACACCCAGCCGCTGATCGAGCAATATGGCGCGCAGGTGAAGGCGCTGCCGAGCCAGCCGGAATCGCTACTGGCGCTAAAGGGCGGCAATTGTGATGTCTCCGTTCACGTCAACGGCACGCTGAGCCTGATGCTGCAGGACCGCGCCGATGAGTGGAAGGATTACGGCATCCTGATCCCCACCGACCTCATCCCGTCCGATTCTGTCATCTGGCTGCGCAAGGGCGAGGCCGACACGCAGGCCGCTCTCGACAAGATCGTCAAGGAGCTGCACGCTTCCGGCAAGATGATCGAATTCGCCAAGGCCAACCG
Source organism: Agrobacterium sp. ICMP 6402 (assembly GCF_009498615.1). NCBI lineage: Bacteria > Pseudomonadati > Pseudomonadota > Alphaproteobacteria > Hyphomicrobiales > Rhizobiaceae > Agrobacterium > Agrobacterium sp. ICMP 6402. The sequence continues at coordinate 652,974 of NZ_QSNV01000002.1, read as the reverse complement.
CCTGCCGAGCATCGGTTTTATGGAAGAGCAGAAGACCAAGCTTTCCGCTGCGCAGTGAAAACGGGCGCGACGGTGTCGCGCTTGCCTACCCCACCGCCGTCATATCGGCCTTGAGCCGGTATCCAGCCAGCCCCAGTCTTGGGGCTGAAAAGATTGTTTTCGCCGCGCAGATGCGCGGCGGATGGATTCCGGCTCAAGGCCGGAATGACGGAAGCGAGATGCGCCCGCGCTTCTTTTCTGCTTGTATGGCAAGGCAGGCAACTCTGGCGCCGCCCGCAGGGCGGCACCCGCAATAACAGCATGGATTTCCGATGCAGGATTCTTTTACAGCGCGCTTCATAGAACTGGCCGCGCATCTCGGCCTCAACTATGATTTTCTGAACAGCGGTTACGAGGTTCAAATCTGGCTCGACGGCATGAAGATGACGCTCATCCTCGTCGCCGTCACTCTGCCGCTCAGCCTCGTTTTCGGCTTCATATTCGCGGCGATGCTGACCTCCGGCAAGGCTTGGCTCGCCGGCCCCGTGCGCGCTTATGTGGAGTTGACGCGCAACACACCAACGCTGGTGCAGCTGATGTGCGGCTTCCTCGTGCTCAACATGCTGATTTCCAACGTGCTGGGTGGGGCACAGAACAACCCGCTCACGCCATTCTTCTGGGTCGTCGCCATTACCGGCCTGCATATCGCCGCCTTCCATGCGGAGGCGCTGCGAGGCGGTATCGAAGCGGTGCCGGCCACCACCATCGAAGCGGCGCGGGCCATCGGCTTCAGCTCTTTCGAAGTGCTGCGTTATGTGGAGTTTCCGCTGGCGATCCGCACCGCCCTGCCCTCGATCATCAACAATCTCATCAATCTGGTGAAGCTCACCACCGTCGGATCGGCGATTGCGGTCGGTGAAATCACCTATGCCTCGATCCTGATATGGACACAGCGCGACAATGTCGTCGAGCTGATGCTGGTGATCCTCATCTTCTTCAGCGTCATCAATTTCATCGTCGCACGGGCCGGTCTCTGGCTCGAACGGCGTCTCGCAGTTCCGGGGTTCGGTCAATGAGCGCGGTGGTTTCTCAAACGCGGGCAGCAAAGAAGCTGCCCTTCGGCACCATTCTGCTGCTCGGCGTGCTTGTCGCCGTCGTGCTGTGGCTTATCCTCGATCCTTCGCTGGGACAGGTGCTGTTACAATGGCTGCCCTATCTGGCCAAGGGTTTCGCCATGAATGTGCTGATCAGCATTCTGGCGATCGCCATCGGCACCTTCATCGGCGTCCTGCTCGGCATCATGGAGCTTGCACCCTATCGTCTGGTTCGGGCGCCGGCACTGACCTATGTGCAAATCTTCCGCAACGCCCCGCATCTGGTGCTGATCTTTGCAGCGACTTACATCTTCCCTTTCGAGATCGTCGCCTTCGGCCATTACATTCCGTTTCCGGACTGGATCAAGGCCGTGGTCGGGCTTGCCATTCCGGCCAGCGCCCACATCGCCGAAATCACCCGCGGCGCCATCCAGTCCATTCCCACCGCGCAATGGGAAGCGTCACAGGGCCTCGGCTTTTCGCGCAACCAGACCCTGCGCTGGATCATCCTGCCGCAATGCGTCAAACGTTCGCTGCCGCCATGGATGAACCTTTATGCCTCGATAACCATGGGTACCGCACTTGCCTCGCTGGTCGGCGTGCATGAGCTGCTGCATGCCGCGACAGACGCCAGCACCGCCGTGCAGCGCAACGATTTCACCGTCGTCGTTTATCTCACCGTCCTGATGGCGTTCTTCCTGTTCTGCTATCCCGTCTCCCGTTTCACGCAGCGCCTTGAGCGGCGCTTCGCTTCCCGCTGATTGGAACAAGCCATGTCCGCACCCGCACCACAAACCGTCGCAAAAGCTCTGGTCGAACTGGAAGGCGTACACCTGTCCTTCGGCGACAATCAGGTTCTGAAGGGCATCGATCTGACGGTGAACAAGGGCGACGCCGTTTCCATCATCGGCCCCTCCGGCTCCGGCAAATCCACCATCCTGCGCTGCATCAACGGCCTGCTCATTCCGCAATCGGGCAAGATCACCGTCGGCGGCACCCGTGTCGACCAGCTGAAAACCGAAGCCGAGCGCATAACACTGCGCAAGCGCATCGGCATCGTGTTCCAGCAGTTCAACCTCTTCCCGCATCTGACTGTCATGGAAAATATCACCATCGCGCCGATCAAAATCCTCGGCACGCCGAAGGCGGAAGCAGAACGCCATGCCCGCGAATTGCTGGAAAAGGTCCGCCTGTCGCAAAAGGTCGATGCCTATCCTGGCCAGCTTTCCGGCGGCCAGCAACAGCGTGTGGCCATTGCCCGCGCGCTTGCCATGCGCCCCGAACTGGTGCTGTTCGATGAGGTGACGTCGGCACTCGACCCGGAAACCGTGGGCGAAGTGCTCGCCGTCATCCGCGATCTCGTCAATGACGGCATGACCAGCATTCTCGTCACCCATGAAATGCGCTTTGCCGAGGAAATCAGCGACAATATCGTCTTCACCGAAAACGGCCTGATCGTTGACCAGGGCACACCTGACCATATCTTCTACAAGTCGACCAATCCGCGCATCAACGCCTTCGTCAAGGGTCTGGGAGGGCAGGTGGCGCGGGTCAATGACGGCGAAGGGATATGACGCCATGACGACCGAGGAAAAACTCACCCTTCATCTCGCCGAAGCCATCGCCGCCTCCGATCCGCTGCGCGACGATGAGGCGGTGGCGATTGCCCGCACCGCGTTGATCGATTTTTTCGCCTGCGTGCTCGGCGGCGCTGCCGACAGAAGCACCAAAATCCTGATCGACAGCTTTACCTCAGGCACCTCAGGGACGGCAGGTATCATCGGCCACGATCTGCGCACGGATGTCTTTACCGCCGCCCTCATCAACGGCCATGCCGGCCATGCGCTTGACTATGACGACGTCCACGGCAGCGTGCGCGGCCACCCCACGGTCGCCATCATTCCCGCACTTCTGGCCGTTGCAGTCGAGGAAGCTTCGACGGCGGATGCCTTCATCGCCGCCTATATTGTCGGGCTGGAGACAATGGCGCGGATTGGCCTGTCGCTTGGCACGAAACATTACGAAAACGGCTTCCACGCCACCGCCACGCTGGGACCCATCGGCGCTGCGGCAGCTATTGCCCATCTTCTGAAATTCGATCCGCAGACCACGGCGGTCACACTTGGCCTCGCCGCCACGCAATCAGCCGGGCTTCGCCTGCAATTCGGGTTCGATGCCAAGCCGCTGCATGCCGGGCTTGCCACCCGCGCCGGCCTCACCGCCGCGCGGCTGGCACGATCGGGTTTTCAGGGCGCACCGGATTTTCTGGAAAACCCCATCGGCTTTTATTCCGCCTTCGCCTTTGGCGTGGAACAGCCGAAACGGGTTCTTTCGGGCTGGGGCGCACCCTGGCAGATCGTCTCGCCCGGCCTCACCCTCAAGGCCTTTCCCTGCTGCACCGCCGCCCACCCCGTCGCCGTCGGCGCGCTTGCACTGCGCAGCGCGCATGATCTGACGGCGGACGAGATCGAAACTGCGGTCATCACTTTCCCGCCGGGCGGCGATGCAGCCCTTATCGGCACGCCCGCCCCTCAGACCGGCATTGATGCCCGCTTCAGCGCCGAATATGTCTTTGCCGCAGCGCTTGTGGACGGCGCGCTCACCATCGGCCATTTCGATGAAAGCCCTGTGCGTACCGATCTGCTGGCGCTTTCGGCAAAAGTTTCGCGTCAACATGACGAGACCGCCCGCCGCCTGTCACCTGATCCAACCACCCGTTTTGTGGTCATCGAGGTGACGAAAAAGGATGGCACCGTGCTGTCGCGCCGCGTCGATGGCCTGCCCGGCATCGATGACCCAACCGAAAAATTCGCCGACGCCACTGGCGGCAATGAGAAATTCGCCGGAATTCCGGCACTGGTGCGGAGCATGAAAACCGCAGCCGATCTCAGGAAGCTCGAAATGCTTCTGGCAACTGAAATATAACACGACCGACATGAAGGCATGACCCCATGACCAATACGACCCGCAAAAGACAAATGCATCTCGGCCTTTTCCTGCAGGGCGCCGGCCACCACGTTTCCGGCTGGCGTCACCCGGATGCGGAGGCTGGCAGCGAGAATTTTGACCTGCTCACCCGTGTCACGAAAATGGCCGAAGCGGCGAAGTTCGACATGGTTTTCCTGGCCGACGGCCTGACCAGCGGTGTAGACGCCCACCCTTCCATGATTGCCCGTTTCGAGCCGCTGACACTGCTGGCGGCCCTAGCCATGGTGACCGACAAGATCGGGCTGGCCGCCACTGCCTCCACCACCTATGGCGAGCCGTACCACACCGCCCGCGCCTTCGCTTCCATCGATCATCTGAGCCATGGTCGTGCGGCCTGGAACATCGTCACCACATCTTACGCCCGCACGGCGGCGAATTTCTCCAAGGACCATCCCGAGCATGACGAGCGTTATGCCGTTGCGGAAGAATATGTGAATGTCGTGCGTGGCCTGTGGGACAGCTGGGACGACGACGCCTTTGTCAAGGACAAGCAGGCGGGCCGTTACGTCGATCCGCAAAAGGTCCATATTCTCGACCACGAAGGCAAATATTTCACGGTCAAGGGTCCACTTAACATTCCACGTTCGCCGCAGGGACACCCGGTTCTCATTCAGGCCGGTTCCTCCGGGCCGGGTCAGGATCTCGCCGCCCGCACCGCCGATATCGTCTTCACCGCCCAGCAGGCGATTTCCGAGGCGCAGACCTTCTACACCAGCCTCAAGGCGCGGGTGGCGAAGTTCGGCCGCGATCCCGCAAGCGTTGCCGTCATGCCTGGATTCATGCCGATTATCGGCAAGAGCTTTGACGAAGCTGCTGAAAAGCTGAAGGAACTGAACCGCTGGACGGACATCAAGAGCGCCATGCCGCTGCTGGAGGAGCGTATCGGCCACAGCCTGACAGAATACGATCTCGACGGCCCGCTGCCGGATCTGCCGATCTCCGACCAGCTGCGCAGCCGCGCCGAGCTTCTGACCGAGCTGGCGCGCCGCGAGAAGCTGACGATCCGGGAACTCGCGCTGCGTGTTGCCGCCGGCCGTGGCCACCACATCGTCATGGGCACGGCGAAAGACGTGGCCGACCGCATGCAGCAATGGTTCGAGAACGGCGCTGCCGACGGTTTCAACGTCATGCCGCCCTTCTTCCCCGGCGGGCTGGAAGAATTCAACCGCGAAGTCGTGCCGCTGTTGCAGGAGCGTGGCCTGTTCCGCAAGGACTACGAAGGTTCAACGCTGCGCGACCACCTCGGCATCGAACGGCCGGCATTGCAGGGATAAAGAAATGCGGATGCCCGATCAAAGGCATCCGCATCCAACAATTTCGTCAGCAGGTCGAGGCGAGCATGAGCCCGCCTTTTTATGCGGCTTTCCGTCCAGATTCCTTATCCTGACGGCCGGCATTCGAAAAATCCGACCGGACAGATGAACCGTCTTCGCGCTGAATGTTACGACGGTTCAGTTTGAACAGGCTGACGAGCTGCGCAAGCACATCGGCACCCTGAGCCAGCGTGGCGCTGATCGCGGTGGTGCGGGCGCTCATTGCGGCATTTTCCTGCGTCATCCGGTCCAGCCGGTTGACCGCCTTGTTGATCTCGCTGATGCCGACAGCCTGTTCGTCGGCCGCCTTTGAAATCATCTCGACATTGCCGTCAATGTGCCTGACCAGCCCGTCGATCTGCTTTAGCGCTTCGCCGGTCTCACCGACCAGCCGGACGCCTTCGAGAACCTCGCTGCCGGAATTGTTGATCAGCGCCTTGATTTCCTTGGCGGCGTTGGCGGAACGCTGCGCCAGTTCGCGCACTTCCTGCGCCACCACGGCAAAGCCCTTGCCAGCCTCACCCGCACGTGCCGCTTCAACACCGGCATTCAGCGCCAGAAGGTTGGTCTGGAAGGCGATTTCATCGATAACACCGATGATCTGGCTGATTTCCCGCGATGCCGTCTCGATGCGCTGCATGGCATCAACCGTCCGCTCGACCACTTCCGTGGAAGCAACCGTGGATGTCCGCGCGCTCTGCACGAGTTTGCGCGTCTCTTTCATGTTTTCGGTGGACGAACGAACCGTCGCGGTGATCTCTTCAAGCGCCGCCGAGGTTTCCTCCAGCGCCACCGCTTGCTCGCGCGAACGTTCGGCAAGATTGACGGAGGCTTCGCTGACTTCCTGGCTGCTGCGGGTCAGATCGCCGGTCTGGCCGAGAACATTCTCCAGCGTCTTCTGGAATTCCGCGATGGACTTGTTGAAGTCCCGCCGCAGTCCCTCGAACTCGCCGACAAACGGCTTGTCCAGCGTGACGCGGATGTTGCATTGGGAAAGTCGCTCCAGCGCCGCGCCAAGCTCCTCCACCGCATGCACCCGGTCCGACACGTCGAAGGCGAATTTGGCTACCTTGAAGACCTGGCCACGGTCATCGAGGATCGGATTGTACGATGCCTGGATGAAGATACGTTTGCCATCCTTGCCAAGCCGCATGAACTGGCCAGTGGAGAAACGACCGGTTCGCAAATCTTCCCAGAAGGTGCGGTATTCCATCGACCTGGCATAAGAAGGTTCGCAGAACATCGAGTGGTTCTTGCCGATGATCTCCTGCGCCTGATATCCCATCGCTTCGAGGAAATTTTCGTTGGCGCTGAGGATCGTTCCATCGGGCGAAAATTCGATCATGGCCTGGGCACGGGAGAGTGCCGCGAGCTTGCCGTTGTCATCCGCGCTCTGGCGCTTGATGGCCGTAATGTCGGTCGCGATCTTGACCACCTTGTAGGGCTTGCCGAAACGGAAAACCGGATTGTAAGAGGCTTCGATCCAGATATCCGCGCCGCTTTTCGCACGCCGACGATATTGCCCCTTGTCGTGCTCGCCGCGCGACAGTTTTTCCCAGAAAGTCTTGTACGACGCAGACGCCGCATCTTCGGCGGAAAGGAACGTGCGGTGATGGAGCCCGACGATCTCATTTTGACTATAGCCAATCGCCTTGCAAAAATTATCGTTCGCTTTGAGAACCTTGCCGGTCAGATCAAACTCGATGATGGCCTGTGAGCGGTTCAGGGCTTCCAGCACCGCAGATGCATCCAAACCAAACTTAGAAAAGTGAGACATGCTTTTGAACCCCCAACAATGACCAGTTTGCGGACCTCCTCAATCCTCACTAATCCAGGAGATGAAAACTGATCGGTCTGCCCGCACGCAAATTAGCGGGACACCGTTAAATAGCGATTAATGATGAATTATAACTATTGCTTCAGAGGCCGAAGCTGCTGTTAAAAGCCGAGAAATCCAGCCCTCCGACCTGCGGCATCCCCTCTGATGTGGACCGCTTATTTGCCACAGTGCTGATATTTCTGCGGCCGCGGTGCAATGCGGCCTTTCATCGGGGCGGCATTCATTGTTATGGCGGGCTTGAGAGATTTGTGTTGCAGGAGCGCCGATGACTAAAACCCTGAAATGCGACGTGCTGGTGATCGGCACCGGCATTATCGGTTCCATGGCGGCGCTTTACCTGCAAAATGCCGGCCGTGAGGTTGTTCTTCTGGAACGCGGCGAAGTTGCCCGCGGTGCAAGTTCCGGCAATGCCGGCATCCTGGCCTTTCCCGAAATCATCCCCATTCCCGCCCCCGGCGTCATGAAGAAAGCGCCGCGCTGGCTTTTCGATCCCCTCGGTCCGCTCAGCGTGCCACCGGCCTATGCCGCAAAGATCGCCCCCTGGCTCTGGCGCTTCTGGCGTGCCAGCGCCGAGCGCAACTTCCGTCACGGGCTTCGGGCACTCAGCGATATCAACCGGCTGGCAGCCAGTGAAATGGCGCATGTCGCCGCCATGCCGGAGCTTTCGTCCTTCGTTTCAAAAACCGGCACACTCGATCTTTACGATAGCGAAGCAAGCTTGAATGCCGCCGCGAAGGATTGGGACGAAAAGCAGCGCGCGGGCTTCTCCTTTGAACGTGTCGGCCGCAATGAGATAGATGAATTGCAGCCGGGCCTTGCCCCGCAGTTCCGCCATGCCATGTTCTCCCCCGATGGTCTGCAGGTCTCCGACCCCTACGATTTCACCCGCGCCATTTTCGATCTGGTGATTGCCCGTGGGGCCAGCCTGCGTAAAGGCGAGGCCGAACGCATCGATGCCGTCGGTGAAAGCACGATCGTCACCCTGGAAAATGGCGACAAGATCGATGCTGACAGGGTGGTAATCGCCTGCGGCGCCTGGTCGAGGAAACTTGCCGCGACGCTTGGTAATATCGTGCCGCTGGAAACCGAGCGAGGTTACAACACCACCCTGCCCGCCGGCGCCTTCAACCTGACACGCCAGCTCTATTTCAACGATCACGGCTTCGTCGTGACACCGCTTTCTTCAGGCATCCGCGTCGGTGGCGCGGTCGAGCTTGGCGGGCTGGAGCTGCAGCCGAATTTCAAACGGTCGGAAGCGATGCTGAAAAAGGCGGGGCGCTTCCTGCTCGGCCTCAAAATGGAAGGCGGAACGCAATGGATGGGTTTCCGTCCGTCAATGCCGGACTGTCTTCCCGTCATCAGCACCGCGCGTACCACACCCTCCGTCATCTACGCCTTCGGCCATGGCCATCTGGGACTGACGCAATCGGCAGCCACTGCCCGCCTCGTGACCCAGTTGGCGAACGGCGAAGAGACCGCGATTTCGGTCGATCCTTTCCGACCGGGGCGTTTTTCATAAGTGAAGAGCGTGAGGCCTGCTCTAAAGCTGCCGACAGCAATAAGCGGGTTATTTCACCGGTTGCATGGAATCATCAGGGAATTCCACCGTGGCGAAGGACGGATAGACTTTTCGCAGGATCGCTACCTGTTGCTGGTCGCTCACGCGTAGCAGATACCAGTCCGCGCCGTCCATCAAAGCCAGCGTATGGGATTTCGCCTCAATCGTCTGGCCGCCGGTTTCCATCACCGTTTTTGTCGGAATGAGCGCATAGGGCGTGCCATCCGGCGTCTGCTCAACGCTGATCGCCCCTTTGTCCATGGTGAACTCGGTTATCTTGACCGCCGCAAGCGCCATCTGCATCTGCGTCGTCAAGGCGCTGCGCAATTGCTCGACGGAAACACCCGCATTCCTTGCGATAAACTCGAAGATTTTGGGCGGCACCGTCTTGCCGACGGTTTCGAAATCCTGCCCGTTCAAGGCGGTACTGAACCGTTCAATCTGCGTATGCAGCCTGTCCTGCTCAGACGGCAAAATATCCCGCGACAGAACGGGCTGCGAAAGCGCCGCAAACAAAATCAGGCAGGATAGCAGGCGTTTCATGGCTGGCCTTTCCGATATCCGGCGTCGCCCGGTTTCCGCATCGGGAAACCGCCCGAGAAGGAGACCGTTCAGCGCAGCAGAATGAAGCCCGCGGCCGAAAGCACGAGAAACACGATAAGACCGCCAAGAAGACCCGCAGATGCGAAGAAACCAGCGACCATGGCCAGCATCAGCACGCACAGGAGCATCGTGCCGTATTTCGCCATAGCCAGAAAACCATTATAGGTCTTTTCGTGCTCGGCGTAGTTCATCTCGGCGCCAACTTCGACCGGACCCGTGTGGTGTTCGCTCATTCCGCTTCCCCTTTGCTCCATCCGTCATTCCCGTATCGCCAGGGAACCTGCCCTGCCCGCGATCACGGGCTCATACCGGATTCTCCGAAGCCAGAGGTAACATGAAGTCGCTGAAAAGTGCAATGGATCATCAACCCGCGCGGTTGGTTCCGACATCCGTGGAAAAGCGAATTTTAATCCGTTGCAAAAGGGGCATGCTGTAGCGTCCAGGGTAAAATCAGTGCACGATAAATCATTGCAAGTGCTTGCCATACGGGGTTCTCGGAGGATGACTATACCGTTCTGAGTTGCTTTTTGAAAAGCGGTTCAATAAGCACCTGCAAACAACAAAAAACCGACTTGCTTGGCGGCAAGCTCAATAAACCGCCAATAAAAAAGTCGCGGTCCGGACCTTGTATCTGGTCCTGAGGAGGGGAAAGTGAAATTTTTTTTGGGAATCAGCCGTGCCGTTGATGCGGTCACCACGGTTATCGGTCAGTCTGTGTCCTGGTTGTTGCTGGCAGCAGTCCTGATCAGCGCCACCAATGCCGTCGTGCGCAAGATGTTCGATATGTCATCAAACGCATGGCTCGAGGTGCAATGGTATCTCTATGGCACCGTTTTCATGCTGGCTGCGGCTTACGCGCTTCTGAAGAACGAACATGTCAGGATCGATATCCTGTCGTCCACATGGTCGAAGCGCACGCGCGACGTCGTCGATTTCGTGCTTCACATCATTTTCCTCGTTCCATTTGCCGGATTGATGACATATCTGGCCTGGCCGTGGTTCTGGACCTCGTTTAATTCCGGAGAAATGTCGTCCAACGCCGGCGGGCTGATCATCTGGCCCGCAAAACTTGTCGTCCTGCTGGGCTTTGCCCTGCTTCTACTTCAGGCGTTTTCGGAAATCATCAAGCGATACGCAGTGATTGCGGGATATATCGATGATCCCCGCGAAACCGTGCTGTCGGATTCCGAAACAGAAACCCACGACACGGCAGGGACCTGACATGATAGATTTGATTGCGCACAACCTGCCGCTGGTGATGTTCAGCAGCGTGATGCTGATGCTGTTGCTCGGCTACCCCGTCGCCTTCACCCTGGCCGCCGGCGGTCTCATCTATTTTGCCCTGGGCGTGGAGCTATCGTGGATTTCTCCGGAAATCCGCCTGTTCTGGCCATTATTGCAATCTCATCCGGAACGCATCTACGGGATCATGTATAATGACACCCTGTTGTCGATCCCGTTTTTCACCTTCATGGGCATCATCCTCGAGCGTTCCCGCATGGCGGAGGACCTTCTCGATACGATAGGCCAGCTTTTCGGCCCGATCCGTGGCGGCCTCGCCTATGCGGTCATTCTCGTCGGCGCGCTGCTGGGCGCCACCACCGGCGTCGTGGCTGCTTCCGTCATGGCGATGGGCCTTATCTCGCTGCCGATCATGATGCGTTACGGCTATAACCGTCCGCTCGTCGCGGGCACGATCGCCGCCTCCGGCACGCTGGCCCAGATCGTCCCGCCATCTCTCGTTCTGATCGTCATGGCGGACCAGCTCGGCCGTTCGGTCGGTGACATGTATGTCGGCGCACTCTACCCCGCGCTTTTGATCGTCGCGACCTATTGCGCCTATATCTTCGCCATTTCGATTTTCAAACCGGCGCTCGTGCCCGCACTTCCCAAGGAAGCCCGCACTCTCGGAAACGGCGTTACTTCGCTGCTGGTGATGATCGCCCTGTCGGTGGCGCTTTATTTCCTCGGCATGCATGTGCTCTTCAGCGGCATAACAAGCCCGGAATGGCGGCTCGTTACAGCGCTCGCCTTCGCCGTATTCGCGGTTTATCTCGTTGCTATTTTTAATAGCGCCGCGAGCAAGAAGGTCATTTCACGCCTCGCCGAACAGGTCATTATCGTTCTGGTGCCGCCACTGGCGCTCATATTCCTCGTCCTCGGCACCATCTTCCTCGGCATTGCCACACCGACCGAAGGCGGCGCGATGGGCGCAACCGGCGCGCTTATCCTTGCGCTCGCCAAAGGCAGACTTTCGCTGGCGATCGTCAAGAACGCGCTGGATGCGACGACGAAGCTTTCCGCCTTCGTGATGATGATCCTCATCGGCGCCCGCGTTTTCGGTCTGACCTTCTATGGCATCAACGGCAATGTCTGGATTGAAGAATTGCTGCTTGCCCTGCCTGGTGGGGAATACGGCTTCCTGATCGTGGTCACGATCATCATTTTCATCCTCGGCTGCTTTCTCGATTTCTTTGAAATCGCCTTCATCATGGTGCCGTTGCTCGCCCCGGTGGCAGAGAAACTCGGGATCGACCTCGTTTGGTTCGGCATTATTCTCGGCATCAACCTGCAAACCTCGTTCCTGACCCCGCCCTTCGGTTTTTCGCTGTTCTTCCTGCGTTCAATCGCGCCTACTTCCACCTGGGTGGACAAGGTGACGGGCAAAAAAATGCCCGGTGTGAAAACAACGGAAATATACAAGGGTGTATTCCCCTACATCATCATCCAGTTTGTGATGATCCTGGTCGTCATCGCATTCCCCGGCCTGGTCCTGACCTACAAGAGTGGCCACACCACCGTCGATCCAAGCACCATCAAGATCGAGATACCCGGCGGGCTGGGAAACAACAACCTGTCACTGCCTCCGCTCAGCGGCGGCGCGTCTCAGCAACAGCCATCCATGGGTCTGCCGCCGCTCAACCTCGGTGGGCCGGCTCCAGCCCCATCCGGGCTGGGGAACCAGGCTCCGGCAGCACCGCCGGCGCTCGGTTTGCCGCCGCTCAATTTGGGCGGACCGCAACCTCAGCAGCCCGTGCCGAACACCCAACCCGACCTTAACCAGCCGCCCAAGATCGGGCCATAAGAGCACGACCGGCGCAGCGCAGCGGTGATCGAAAGCGATCCCCGCGCAACGCTGCGCCGACCCATTGCCATCCAGGCATCAGGCACGCGGATATAATAAATTGATCAGTGTTGGTTGACAGGCCAGCGAGGCCGAAATTCCAGCTCAAGAACAAAAGGCCCCGGAGACCGAAATCTCCGGGGCTTTCTGCCGGTCCGCCTTTACCGAAAGATCAGAGCTTTCCGTTGCGCTGCTGAATCATCATGAATGTATCAAACGTATATTCCGCAAGCTGCATCCACAGATAGCCCTCGCGCTTGAAGGCCACCTGGTCCTCGTAAATCTTCTTGAAGTCGGGGTTGGATGCCGAGATATTGGCATAGACTTCCAGCGCAGCCTTATAGCAGGCTTCGAGGATTTCCTGGCTGAACGGCCGCAGAACAGCGCCTTCAGCCACAAGTTGCCGCACCGCAGTCGGATTTTTGGCGTCATATTTCGCCATCATGCTGGTGTTTGCAAAGGCGCAAGCATCCTGCAACACAGCCTGGTAGTTCTTCGGCAGGCTGTTCCATTTGTCCAGATTGACGAAGGAATGAATGACCGGGCCGCCTTCCCAGAAGGCCGGGTAATAATAATATTTCGCAACCTTGTAGAAACCTAGCTTGTGGTCGTCATAGGGTCCGACCCATTCGGCGGCATCAATGGTGCCCTTTTCCAGTGCCGGATAGATGTCGCCGCCGGCGATCTGCTGCGGCACGACACCAAGCTTTTCCACCACCTTGCCGGCCAGACCGGCAATGCGCATCTTCACGCCCTTGAAATCATCGACGGTATTGATTTCCTTGCGGAACCAGCCACCCATCTGCGCGCCGGTATTGCCTGAGATCATGCCGTAGAGATTATGCTTGGCGTAGAATTCGTTGAGCAGCTTGTTGCCGTTGCCTTCATAGAACCAGGAATTGGTCAGGCGGGCATTGAGGCCGAAGGGTATCGCCGTGCCGATGGCGAAGGTAGGATCCTTGCCGACGTAATAGTAGGAACAGGTATGGCACATTTCCACCGTGCCTGACGACACGGCATCGGCCGCCTGCAGGCCGGGCACGATTTCACCGGCAGCAAAGGGCTGGATGGTGAAATTGCCGTCGGTTGCGGCAGAGACGTGCTTGGCAATATCCTCGGCACCGCCATAGATCGTGTCGAGCGATTTCGGAAACGACGACGTCAGACGCCAGGTGATCTTGGTATTCTGCTGTGCAATGGCGGGCGCGGCCAGAGCGGCCGTAGCGGCTCCCGCAAGCGCACCTTTTTTCATAAAGGAACGGCGATCCATCTATATCCTCCCAGATATGAACGCTGCCCGCAGCTTTGAATTCCCCTCTTTGCTGTTCAGGCATCGCAGCAAAGTAAGCACGGTTACCGCCCGGCTGACAAGCACCCGGGCCAAGAATTAATCGCGGAAAACCGGCCTTTTCGGGAACTCCCCTTCGTATTTTATTTGCAACTGAAATATCCTCGCACCGCCTTATACTTTAGGCGCATCCATTACCGGCAAAACGCAAAACACCTGCTTGACTTGGCGCACCGGCAGTCGCACAAATTTCGAAGATTCGCCCCGGAGCCACCATGCCAAAACCCATTATTGCCGTTCCCGCCGACATCCGGCACTTCACCGGAGCCGACTGGCATGCGGCGCAGAACCAGTATCTTTCCGCAGCGTTGAAGGTGGCCGGTGTCATGTCCTTCATCGTTCCGGCCTTCGAGGACGGTAACGAGGTCGACGCCATTCTGGACAGGGTAGACGGCCTGCTCGTCTCCGGCTCGGCCACCAATGTGCACCCTTCCCTCTATGGAAAAGAGGCGCAGGAAAGCGACGGCCCCTTCGATCCCGCCCGCGACGCGACCAGCCTGCCGCTCATTCGCCGCGCCATCGAACGTGGCATTCCGATGCTGGCCATCTGTCGCGGCATTCAGGAGTTGAATGTTGCGCTCGGCGGCACGTTGGCCTCCGAGATTCAGGAACAGGCAGGCATCTGGGATCACCGCAAGCCCGAACATGACGACCGCGACGTATCCTTCGCCATCCGCCAGCCCGTGCATGTCCGAGAAGGCTCCTGCATTGCGCAGCACCTCGGCATGTCGGGTGAAATCCAGATCAACTCGCTGCACCGGCAGGCGATTGCCGAAACAGCACCGCGCCTTCAGGTGGAGGCAACGGCAGCGGACGGCACGATCGAAGCCGTTTCCGTCATCGACGCCAAGGGCTTTGCCGTCGGTGTGCAATGGCATCCGGAATATTGGGCCGAGACGGACGCGCCGTCCCGCGCCTTGTTCGAGGCCTTCGGCAAGGCTGTTCACGAGTACCGAAACAGCAAGGCCTAAAAATCATCCCCTGCCCTCCGACATAAGCCGGGTCTCCAAGGCCAGCGCAAAAAAAGGGGCAAGCCTGAAAGCTTGCCCCAAGTCCGGGAGGAGGAGTGTTTAGCGCTTTGCGCGTTTCTTCTGTCGGTAGACGTCGGCGACGACGGCGGCCACGATGATCAGGCCTTTGACGATCTCCTGATAATAGGCATCGACCCTGAGGAACGTGAAGCCGGATGTCATGACCCCGAGAATGATGGTGCCGATGACCGTTCCGGTGATGCGGCCAGCGCCGCCGGCAAGCGATGTGCCGCCGATAACGGCTGCGGCGATGGCGTCAAGTTCATACATCACACCCATACCGGCCTGTGCCGTCTGTGCACGGGCGGCGGTGACGACGCCGGCGAGACCTGCCAGCATGCCGGCAATGGCATAGACCTTGATCAGATGCGCCTCGATATTGATGCCGGAAACGCGTGCCGCCTGCTGGTTAGCGCCAATCGCATAGGTGAACTTGCCATAACGCGTATAACGCAGCGCAACGTGGAAGATCGCGGCAACGACGAGGAAAACGACGACCGGCCAGATGCCCGTGCCGATGAAGTTGAAACCATCGGTCAGGCCGGAGATCGGCTGGCCCTTCGTGTACCACTTGGAAAGGCCACGCGCTGTCACCATCATGCCAAGTGTTGCGATGAAGGGTGGGATTTTCGTGCGTGCAATCAGCTGCCCGTTGATGAACCCGGCCAAAGCCCCGGCCAATATGCCGACAGCGAGCGGTATAAAGAATGGCAGGTCGGTCAAGCCCGGATAAAGCGCCCGCGGCCAGGTGGAGGATTGCGCCACGCTGGCAGACAACATCGCCGTCAGACCGACAACCGAACCGGAGGACAGGTCGATGCCGCCGGTAATGATGACCTGCGTCACGCCAACGGCGATGATGCCGATCACCGACACCTGCAGGATCATGATCGTCAGGCGCTGCTGGTTCATCAGGAAGCTCTGGCCGATGAAAATCCAGCCGAGAATTTCATAGACCAGCGCGATGCCGATCAGCACGAAAAAGATATTGGCTTCCGGCGGTATGCGCCTGTGCGGCTTGCGTCCGGATTTTGCATCCAACTCTGCGTTGGCGGCGGCGTTTGTGTTCATAATCGTTCCTCCTCGAGAAATCCCGGCGCGCCTCACCGCGATGCGAGATCCATCACCTTCACCTGCGTGGCTTCACTTCTGTCAAGGAAACCCGTGACCCGACCTTCATGCATGACCATGACACGGTCGCTCATACCCAGAACCTCCGGCATTTCGGAGGAAATCATGATGACGGCGACGCCCTCGCGCGCCATCTCGCAAACCAGCTTGTGAATTTCCGCCTTGGCCCCGACATCGATGCCGCGCGTCGGTTCATCCAGAATGAGGATGCGCGGCTTGGTCAGCATCCAGCGGCCAATCAGCACCTTCTGCTGGTTGCCGCCCGACAGGTTTTCGATACGCTCGTAAAGATGCGGCGTCTTGACCCGGAGCTTGCGGCACATTTCCTCGCAGGCTTCCGAAAGAGCGTTTTCCTGCACGAAACCGTTGGCGACATACTTGTCCTGCAACACGGCGATCTGCATGTTCTCCAGAATATTGAGGATCAGCAGACACCCGGTATCCTTGCGGTCCTCCGTCAGGAACGCCATGCGGTGGCGAATGGCCTCCGTCGGGCTCATGATCGAAACCGGCTTGCCATTGATTGCAACAGTACCCGACGACGCCGGCGTGACGCCGAACACCGTTTCCGCCACATTCGAACGGCCCGAGCCGACAAGACCGGCAACGCCGAGAATTTCACCGGCACGAACATCGAAAGAGACGTCGTGAAACACGCCGTCGAGCGTCAGGTTCTTGACCGACAGCACCACATCGCCGATCGGAACCTCTTCCTTCGGGAACATCTGGGTGATTTCGCGGCCCACCATCATGCGGATGATGTCATCACGCGTCACATCGGTGGAGGCGTGAGTGCCGATATATTTGCCGTCGCGGAAGACGGAAAACTCGTCGGCGATCTCAAACAACTCATTCATCTTGTGGGTGATGTAGACGATGCCGATGCCGCGTTCCCTGAGGTCGCGAATGATGCGGAACAGATGTTCCACCTCGCGCTCCGTCAGCGCCGATGTCGGCTCATCCATGATCAGAACGTCGGAATCGTAGGAAACCGCCTTGGCGATCTCGACCATCTGTCGGCTCGCAACCGACAGCTCGCCGACGCGCGTTTCCGGGTCAAGGTCGATGCCGAGCCTTTCCAGCAGCGCTTCCGTGCGGCGATACATTTCGCCATGGTCGATGAAACCAAGCCGGTTTTTCGGCTCGCGGCGTATCCAGATGTTTTCGGCCACCGTCATATAGGCCATCAGGTTGAGTTCCTGATGGATCATGGCAATGCCGTTTTCGAGCGCGTCGAGTGGGGAATCGAGGCGTATAGGGGCGCCCTTCAGGCGGATTTCGCCGACATCCGGCTGGTAGATACCCGCAAGGATTTTCATCAGCGTCGATTTGCCGGCGCCGTTCTCGCCCATCAGCGCATGCACGGTGCCGCGCTTGAGGTGGAACTGCACATCATCAAGCGCCACGACGCCGGGAAATTCCTTGCGTATGCCGTCCGCTGCCAGAAGAAATTCTGCGTTCGGCACAGCGCCGCTGGCGCGCACGGCGGCCATTGTCGATGGACTGACGACCATCTCACCCTCCACAATAGACAAAAATGACCGGAAAATGGGCCTGCGAAATCGCAGCCGTCCTCCGGGGAGGCTTACAGCGCCGAGTCATTAAAGACAAAAAGGGCGCTGTAACACTTTGAATTCACTGAAATTCTAATTATCGAGATCAGCCCGCAGGCTGGGCCTTCGGTTGCCGTCCGAGTCCGGCATCTGCTACCGATGTTACTTCAATCGGGCGCAAATGCCGGAACGGGATCGTCAGTTCTTGGCCACGTAGTCCTTGACGTTCTCAGGCGTGACGAGCTGGAAGGGAATGTAGACCTTCTTGTCGACCTTGTCGCCCTTGACCAGCTTCAGCGCCGCATCGAGAGCGCCCTTGCCCTGGCCCGCAGCATCCTGGAACACCGTCACATCGAGATCGCCTGACCGCATGGCGGCAAGCGCGTCCTGCGTGGCGTCTACACCGGCAACGACATAGTCCTTCATGTCCTTGCCAGCGGATTTCAGCGCCTGAATGGCACCAATGGCCATTTCATCATTGTTGGCGATGACCGCGTTGAATTCGACACCACTGGAGAGCCAGTTGGTGACGAGGTCGGCGCCCTGCGTGCGCTGCCAGTTGGCCGTCTGCTCTTCAACCACCGAAATGCCCTTGCAGTCATCGGTTTTCAGAACATCGTGCACGGCCTGCGTGCGCATGCGCGCGCCCTGGTTGGAAAGCTCGCCCATCATGACGACGGCTTTGCCTTTACCACCGAGAAGACGGCAAACTTCCTTGGTTTCCAGCGTACCGGCCACGGTTTCTTCAGATGCCACGAAGGCCTGTCCGTCCGGCAGGCTATCCACGTTCACCGGCTGGCGGTTAACATAAACCAGAGGAATCTTGGCTTCTGTCGCAAGTTTCGACATGGCCGCCGTCGCGTCGGTATCAACCGGGTTGACGATGATCGCATCGACCTTGGACGCGATGAAGTTCTGAATCTGGCTCTGCTGCTTGGCAACGTCGTTCTGCGCGTCTTCAACCTGCAGGGTAACGCCCTTCAGTTCCTTGGAATAATCCTGCATGCCGTTGCGCAGCACGGTCAGGAAGTTGTCGTCGAACTGAGCCATCGAAACACCGACGGTTTCTGCATGTGCCGCCGTGCCCAGAAGCACAGACATGGCTGCACCAATAATAAGCTTCTTCATTGTCTTCTCCTCCGCGGTGTCCGGCGCCACCTCTCCCAGCCGGAAGCGGACCCGAAAGCCCGCCGCTACCTCCTCACATTCAGAAAACGGAATAATGAAACCGATTTTCTGCTGTTCGATATATTTATTCCATTTTTGGTTCGAACGTCAATGTTTTCTTCGCAGCCAGGCGACGAAGCGGCACACAAGGCGGTGATGACGGGAGATTAAGAGGGATGGAGCTTCGGGCCGGATTGCCGACAGGTGTACCGGCCCGTTCTTTTCATGTCCTCCCCGCCCTTGCGACGAGGAGCCATAAACCTTTGAAATTATGGACCCCCGGGGCAAGCCCGAGGATAGCGCCAAGTTTGATGCGAGGTCGAATTCAATCTCAAGCCCGCATATCGGCCATTGAAACGGATGCTGGAACGGTACGTTCTATTTATGCGAACCGGGCATGACATCTGCGGGAATCGGGCAGACGTAATCGCTGCCTTCGGTCTTTTCCTGCCATTCCTTTTTTGCACTGGCGAGCAATTCCGGCGAGGTCATCAGCGCAAGACCGGTCGATGCGAGCGTTTTGGCGGCATGCGCCATGGCCTTGTGGGCGGCCGGGCTCTTGCCCTGCGCTACCACCTGCCAGGTATGCGGATTTGTCCCGATCGCCCAGGCCGGCGTCCAGCACTGCGCGGTCGGCGTGATCCAGCTGACGTCACCGACATCGGTGGAGCCCGCCCGGAAATGTGACTCGCCCTCGAAATCGCGCAGGCCGAGATGCAGGGGCGTCGAACCATCGATCTTCCGGTTGAAAAAGACATCGCCCTTTATCTGGTAGAGCCGGATGCTGCTTTTGATCGCCTCATCAGTAAAGGTGTCCTGAATACTCTTTGCGAAAGCGATATCCGCTTCGTCGAAGGCGACAGGGCCAAGCGCCACCATGTTTTCATGTATCGCCGTTTCCAGCGTGATGTTGGGCAGAAGGTTGGTGGAGGCAGTATCAAAGATGATCTCCACCTCGGTTTCGGTCATCATGGCCGCACCGCGCGCCACCTTGTCCACCCGGGCGGCAAGATCGAGCGCCTGGCGCATTTCCGGGGCGCGGATCAGGTAAAGCACTTCGGCCTTCGCCTGCACCACATTCGCCGCCTTGCCGCCGGTATCGGTGATCGCATAATGCACCCGGCAATCCTGCGGCATATGTTCGCGCAGGAAATTGACGCCGACATTCATCAGTTCGACGGCATCGAGAGCTGAGCGGCCGAGATGGGCGGCGTTGGAGGCGTGAGCCGCAACACCCTTGAAACGGTAGAAATATTCCAGCACGGCAAGATTATTGGTGGAACGTACGCCATTGAAGGGTGCCGGGTGCCAGGTCAGCGCCGCATCGACATCGTCGAACAGGCCGGCGCGGACCATGAAGGTCTTGCCGGAACCACCCTCTTCGCCGGGGCAACCGTAATAACGCACCGTGCCGGGCAGATTGCTGGCTTTCAGATGCCGGGCAAGCGCGATGGCCGCCATCAGCGAGCCGACGCCGAGCAGGTTGTGGCCACAACCATGGCCGGTGGCATCAGGTTCAAGCGGCTGAACCTGCGCCACATCGGCCACCTGGCTCATGCCGGCCAGCGCATCGAATTCACCGAGGAAGGCAATGACCGGCTTGCCGCTGCCGAATTCGCCGATGAAGGCCGTCTCCATGCCCGCCACACCACGGCGGACCGCGAAGCCATTTTCTTCAAGCGCGGCTGCCAGAACGCCGGCGGATTGCCGTTCTTCGAATTTCAGCTCGGCAAAATCCCAGATGCTGTCGCTCAGGGTGGTGAAATCGGGCTTCATCGCTTCGATTTCGGCGGCAATCGACATCACGGCTTCACGGTTCATGGCTTGTCCTCGCATTTCCGCCCTTTGCGGGCGCACGCAATCGTTTCGGCGGAGGCACCGCCAAATCCTTACGGTCTATGATGGAAAATGCCCGCGCCGGGCTTTACTTCCGGCGCGGGCGATAGTGGATCAGTTGTCGACCGAGACTTCCCAGAGGCGGGCGTTCGACTGCCAGACCGGCTGGCCCTTGAGCTTCTTCGTCGCACCCCAGACATCGACCATGTCGTAAAGGAAGATGCCGGGCATTTCCTTCAGCATCAGCTCATGGAACTCGTCAAAAATCTTCTGACGCTTGGTCTGGTCGGCCTCGACATAGGCGGCCTTCATCAGCTCGATCGCCTTCGGATCATCCCACATCAGCGAAGCATTCTTGTCCTTGTTGCCGACATAGAAGGCATACATCAGAGCCGGATCGAGGCGCGGGGCGACCGACTGTGAGATCACCTGATAATTGCCGGAGCGACGGCGGTCGACCTGCGTGGCATAATCCAGCACCTCGATCTGCACGTTGAGACCCGCCTGCTGCATCATGGCCTGCGCCATCACGGCGGCCGGGAAGCTCGGCACGTTGCCGCGCTTGTTGGCGATGATCGAGATCGGCTCACCCTTGTAGCCGGCGGCCTCGAGTTCCTTCTTCGCCGCCTCGACGTCATAGGCCGGACGCTTCTTCTGGGCCTCGTCGAAATAGACCGAGTCCTGCGAGACCATCGAACCGTTGGCTTCGCCCGTGCCGTTCGATGCGGCGGCGACCAGTTCGTCGAGATCAAGCGCCATCGCCATGGCGCGGCGCACGCCGGGATTGCTCAGCACCTTGTCGCGCGTCTGGATGTAGAACAGGTTCTTGCCGTTGTTGCGGGCAACAATCAGCTGCATCTTCTCGTTGGTCTTGAATTCCGGAATGAGATCGGGAGAAATCTCGGCCGTATCGAGCACACCGGATTCAAGGCCCGCCTTCACGGTCGATGCATCCGGAATGACCATGAACTTGATACCGTCAGCCAGCGGCCGCTTGGAGCCGACCATGCCATCCGGCTTGCCGTCATTTGCCGGCGAAACATAATCGGCAAATTTGGCAAGGCGGATATATTCGCCCTTCTTCCACTCATCCCACTGGAAAGGGCCGGTGCCGATCGGCTTGACGAAGCTGCCATCGGCAGCGACGGATTCCGGCGAGATCATGCCGGTATAACCGCATTCCGGCCGCGACATCAGGCCGAGGAAGACGGCGGAGGGTTTTGCAAGCGTGATCGCGACCGTAGATGCATCCGTGGCCTTGACGCCGGTGACGTGTGCTGCCCCGCCTTCCGCAAAATCATTGAGGCAGGCCCATTTGGTTTCCGGCTTCAGGTAACGTGTCCAGTTCCAGACGACATCCTCTGCGGTGAGCGGCTTGCCATTGTGGAATTTCACATCCTTGCGCAGCTTGAACGTATAGGTCAGGCCATCAGGCGCAACCTCGACGCTTTCGGCGAGAAGCGGTTTCACCTCGCCGGCATTGTTATAGCCGACAAGGCCTTCGACGATATGCAGGATAACCCCGTCCGTATTGCCGTCACGGTTCACGCCCGGATTGTTGCTGCGCAGATCCGAGCTTTGCGCAATGGTGATGTCGCGGGCCGCCGCGATATTGGCCGTTACCAGCAGGGCAACGCCTGCGAGAAGAAGTTTTTTCACTGTTCTACCCTCTTTGTTGTCGTTGATTGTGATTGATTAAAACCCGTCCCAGCAGGCCTGTGCCAGCCGGCCGATCGTTTCGAGCGCGATGGTGTATCCGGGCGTACCATCAGGCATGGTTTGCGGCACCTCGTCCGTATAGGCGGTGATGATGAAGGACGGTGCGCCGTTTCTGTAGACGATGCCGGCATCCATGCGCCCGCGCTTGCCGCGTCCGCTCTTGCTGGCCACCATGGCCTCGAAAGGCAGGCGGGAGCGGATTCCATAACGCAAAATCTGGTTTTTCAGCGTCTGCATCGCCCAACCGCATAATTGCGGGCTGCAACCGAGCTTTGCCTGCGCCTCCGGCGAGGACTGGGCATCGAGGATGGTCTGCAGCAGAAGCACCTGATCCGCCGCCGAGGTGGTGGTGACGGTTTTCAACGGATGGTCAGCCGCCAGTGCCAGCGGCGGAATGAGGAAACGGTGGTGGGTATTGGCCATCCCGAGCGACTTGCAATAGCTGTCCACCTCTTCCAGCGTCAGCCGTTCCAGCACCATCTTGGTGCAGACATTGTCGCTCAGCACCATCATGCCGGCCAGCGCATCGCGCAGGGAAATGACGATGCCCGGCGTCATATAGCGGAACATGCCGCTCGCCACCTCTTCCGCCAGCCGCTTCTCATAGGTGACGGGCTGGTCGAGATCGATCCGCCCTTCGCTGGCGGCCTTGAGCACGGCCATCATGATCGACGTCTTGCGGGTGCTGCCCGATGGCGTCTCCTCGTTTTCCCCCCGACCGATCTCTTCGCCGGTCAGGAGATTGCGCACCATGAAGCGCGTCACGAAAGGCTGTGCATCACAGATCGCATTCAGTTGGGCAGCCACGGTCATTGTCATCTTCCTGTTAAACTTCATCTTCCAGACGCCATTTCAGTGTCACACCACCCTTTTCATTCTGGTCGAGGGCGGGAATGGCCGAGAGCAGCCGGCGCGTATAGGCCTCTCTCGGGCTGTCGAAAATCGTGTCGCGGTCACCTTCTTCGATGATGCGGCCGTCCTGCATGACGACGACACGGTCGGCCACCTGTTCGACCACGCCGAGATCGTGGCTGATGAATAGGCAGGAAAAACCATAACGTTTCTGCAGATCGGAAAAGAGATCGAGCACCTGCGCCCGCACGGTCACATCGAGCGCCGAAACCGGCTCATCGGCGATGAGGAAACGCGGGCGGCGGGCAATGGCGCGGGCAATCGCCACACGCTGGCGCTGGCCGCCGGAAAGCTCGTGCGGATACCGGGCGGCGTAATCCGCCGCCAGCCCCACCTCCTCCAGCGTTTCCAGCGCCCGCTTGCGCTTGGCGACGTGGTCAAGGCCGGGTACGAGCCGCAGCGCCTCTTCCACCAGCGCCTGAATGGTCATGCGTGGATCGAGCGAGGAATAGGGATCCTGAAACACCATCTGGCAATTCAGGCGATAATCGTTCCAGTCCTCGTTGCGCTCCCGGCCCTGAAAGCGGATTTGCCCTTCGCTTTCCTTGACCAGACCGGCAATGGTGCGGCCAAGCGTCGTCTTGCCGGAACCGGAGCCGCCAACGAGCGCCACGACCTCGCCCTCGTGAATATCGATGCTGACACCATGCAGCGCCCGCTTCGACTTGGCCTTTTTGAGCAGCGACTTGCGGCCGGCATAATCGACGACAATATTCCTTGCCGAAACCATCGGTGCCTTGCTGGTGTCGATGGCGCGCGGCTCCCCCCGAAAGGGCAGAGAGGAAAGCAGCTTTTTCGTATAGGGATGCTGCGGCGCATCCAGCAGGTCTTCGGTGCGGCCCTGTTCTACGATGGCGCCTTTTTCCATCACCACGATGCGGCTGGTATAACGCGCCACCATCGGCAGATCGTGGCTGATGAGCAGCACGGCGGTGCCTTCAGCCCGCGTCAGTTCCACCATCAGTTCCATGACGTCGCGCTGGATGACCGCATCGAGCGCCGTCGTCGGCTCATCCGCAATCAGCAAGGCCGGTTTCAGGAGCATGACCGAGGCCAGCATGATGCGCTGGCGCATGCCGCCGGAAAACTCATGCGGATAGGCTGCCAGTGCGCCTTCGGGGTCGCGGATGCCGACCCGCCGCAACATGCCGAGAATTTTCTCGCGGCGCTCTTCCGGCGACAGCTTCGTGTGAAGGACCAACCCCTCTTCCAGCTGTCGGCCGATCGTCATCGACGGATTGAGGGAGGTCATCGGCTCCTGAAACACGACGCCGATCTCTGCGCCGCGCAGGCGGCGAAGCGCGCTCGCCGGCAGGGACATCACGTCCTGCCCCTTGTAGATGACCGATCCGCCGGTAACGGCAATCGCAGGCGGCAGAAGCGAAATGAGCGAGCGTGTGGCAAGCGTTTTTCCCGATCCGCTTTCGCCGACGATGCCGAAGATTTCGCCAGCGGCAATATCGAAGGAGACATCCTTCACCACCCGGTGGCCACTTCCTTTGACCTCCAGCGAAAGGCCGCGCACGGTAAGAAGAGTATTGTCCGTCATTTGAGACCTCTCATGCGCGGGTCAAGCCTGTCGCGCAGGGCATCGCCCAGAAGATTGATGCCGAGCAGCGTCAGCGCGATGCAGAGACCGGGGAACAGCCCGAGCCAGACGGCCTGCTGGATGAAGGGCCGGCCGGCGGCCAGCATGTTGCCCCAAGTAGGGGCCGGCGGCGGCACACCGAGACCGAGGAAGGAGAGCGCGCTTTCCGACAGGATGGCCCAGCCGAACATGGAGGTGGCAAGAACCGTGATCGGCGCGATGCAATTGGGCAGGATATGGCGGAACATGGTGTAGATCTCGCCATTGCCCATCACCAGCGACGCCTCGATGAATTCCCGCTCACGCAGAGAAAGCACCGCACCGCGCACCACGCGGGCCATGGATGGCGTATAGGCGATGCCGAGCGCGAAGATGATGCCATACTGGTTTGCGCCGAACACCGCGAGCAAACCGAGTGCCAGAAGAATACCCGGAAAGGCCAAGAGTGCATTGTTGATGGCCATGATGACGCCATCCACCCAGCCGCGCGCATAACCGCTGACAAGGCCGATCAGGGTACCGAAGATCGTCGCGAAGCTGACCGTCAGGAAGCCGATCCAGACGCTGGCGCGCGCGCCGACCATCAGGCGGCTCAAAACATCGCGCCCGAATTCGTCGGTGCCGAGCAGATGACTGGCGCTTGGGCCGGCCAGACGCGAGGCGAAACCGAGCTTCATCGGATCATACGGCGTCCAGAGCAGGCCTGTCATGGCTGTGATGAGCAGGATGGCGATGAGAAAGCCGCCGATAAGCCCGTTGAGTGTGAACTTTTTCATTCGGCAACCACCCGCGGATCGAAGAGGGGATAAAGAAGGTCGACGAAGAGGTTGACCAGCACATAGGACAGCGAGACGAACAGCAGGCAGCCCTGGATCACGGGGTAGTCGCGGGCGAAGATACTATCGACCATCAGCCGTCCGAGACCCGGAATGGTGAACACCGTCTCGATGACGGCGATGCCGCCGAGAAGATTGCCGAGGATAAGGCCGATCATCGTCCAGGTCGGGCCGAAGGCATTCTTGAAGGCGTGCCGCCAGAGTACAGCACTTTCCGAAAGCCCCTTGGCGCGAGCATGGGTGATGTAATCCAGCCGCAGCACTTCCAGCGTGGAGGCGCGCGCCATGCGGATCAGAACACCCATTTCGTGGATGACAAGCGTCATGACAGGCAGGACGAGATAAAGCATGCCGCCGACGAGATTGTCGCCGATCGACACATATCCCAGCACCGGCAACCAGCCGAGCTTGAGACCGAAGAACAGCAGAAGCAGAAGGCCCAGCCAGAATGTCGGGATGGACAGCAGCAGGGTTGCCGTTCCCACAAGCGCGAGGTCAGTGAGGCTGTTCTGTTTCCACGCGGCGATAACACCCGCCGGAACCGCAATCAGGCTGGCGAGCAACACGGCGACCACGACGATCTCTGCACTGACGAGAAAGCGCGATACGACCAGCGGCAACACCGCCTCGTCATTGACGATGGAGCGGCCAAAATCACCCTGCACCACATTACCGGCCCAGATGACGAATTGTTGCGGCATGGACTTGTCGAGGCCGAGTTCGGTCCTCATGGCCTCGATCTGTTCCGGTTGCGCCATGTCGCCCAGCATCAGGGCGGCCGGATCGCCCGGAATGAAGCGGATGAGCGCAAAAACCGTGATCGACACGAATGCGATCGTCGGCAGCGCCATCAAAAGACGGCTCAGTATAAATCTTATCATCGGTTCCCCACGATTGATGGCCGGAAATGACATCCCGCCTCTATCGGTTTCGTTGCCGATGACTATGACGGAATGATAAATAAGGCGCAATATTATGCGTAAACGTCATACATCTATGCAGAATGGCCGCATGTTCTGCCCTGACAGGGACAATGAGATTTCTTGCGCAAAACCCCGTTTTCAGTCGATTTTTTGCGATAGCTGGATTTCCCTTTTCAGCGCGTCGCTGAGGGCCTGGGCGGCGATGGAAAGCGGCGCGCCTGAGGCACGGGCAAGACCGAACTCCTGCGTCGACTGGGGAATGAAGGGTCGGGCGACAACGGGAAGGTGCCGGTAGAGATTCGCGTAAAAACTGCTGATGATCGTCACCCCCAGCCCGTGCGCGACATAGGCGCAGGCGGAACTGTTGGTATGGGTCTCGATCTTCACCATCGGTTTGACGCCCGCCTTCTTGAAGACCTGATCGAGCGCCATGCGGTTCGGCCGCTGCCGGCCGATCAGGATCAGCGGAATGTTGCGCAGGTCCTTGACGGTGATTTCGGCAAGCCCGGCAAGCGGATGGTCCTGCCGGACCACGCAGACGCTTTTACCAGTCGCAACACGCTCGACATCGATGCCCGGCCCGATCTCGCCTTCCATTCGCAGGAAACCGAGATCGATTACCCGCTCGCCGACCAGCTTGTTGATGGCGGTGGTCGTTTCGAAAAAAGTCTCGATACGCACCCCCGGAAAATCCCTGACATAGTCGATCAGCATCGCGGGCGCAAAATTTTCCCACATGCTGCTCGGCAGGCCGATGCGGACGATTTCCGGACCGGCCGCACCATTGCGCAGATCTTCAGCGTGGCCGGACATACGATCAACGGCAAGCAGCACATTTTCCGCATCGCTGGCAAGAAGTGCGGCCTCCGGCGTCGGTATCAGCCGCCCCTTGTCACGGGCAAACAGCGTCAGCGACAGGTCCGCCTCCAGCTGCGCCAGAAGCCGGCTGACACCGGACTGGCTGAGGCCCATGGCCTTGGCGGTAGCGATGGTGGAGCCGGTGGAGAGAAGCGTGCGCAGGACTTCGAGTTGCTTGATGTTCATGAGGCCAGCACCATGGATGAAAAACGCGCCTGTATCGGTTCAAACCTTTTGCCGCCGATAGTGCTTCATGTCACCGGTTTTTTATTCCGAACGAGATAGCGGCCTACAATTTCACCTCATAGACCGTGTCATGGGTGGCAACGCGTGCCTCGCCCGATGGCGTCACCCAGCCACGAAACATGCCGGGCGTGTTATAGGGTGCGGCAACGCCGCCTTCGGCGTCGATCGCCACAAGTCCGGCACCGATATCATAGGGGGCCAGATCCTTGTGGACCAGATTGCCGGCAGCGGTTTCCAGATCCTGTCCGAGGTAGGCGACGCGGGACGCGATCTCATGGCCGACGACATAACGGATGAAAAACTCGCCCTTGCCGGTGCCTGATACAGCGCAGGCGCCATCACGCGCATAGGTGCCGGCACCGATTACCGGGCTGTCGCCCACCCGGCCGTCCGGTTTGTTGGTGTAACCACCCGTCGAAGTGGCCGCGGCAAGGTGCCCCGCCGCATCGAGCGCCACCGCACCAACGGTTCCGTGTTTTTCGTTTTCGGTCGCTTCCGTGCCTGTAGCGGCATGGTGCTTCATCGCCGCCAGCGCCTCCACGCGCTTTTGCGTGGTGAAATAGGATTGAGGCTCGGTGGCAAGCCCTTTTTCCTTTGCGAAGCGGTCGGCCGCCTCACCCGTCAGATAGACGGCACGCTCATCCACCATCAGCGCGCGAGCCGCCTTCACCGGATTGCGAATGGCACGGGATGCGCTGATCGCACCTGCCGCCAGCGTTTCACCATCCATGATCGAGGCGTCGAGTTCGTGAATGCCGTTTTCGTTGAGTGCGGCACCATGCCCGGCATTAAAATGCGGGCTATCCTCCATGACAACGACAGCCGCCTCGACGGCTTCGAGCGCGGTTCCGCCAGCCTTCAGCACACCGTAACCGGCACGCAGCGCTGCCGCCAGATCATCACGCGCGGCAGCCCACTCCTCGGCCGTCATGCTGTCTTCCGGCATCACGCCACAACCACCGTGAATGGCCAGTGCGATCTTCGTCATGTGCTCACTCCCTCGTAGCCCCGTCCCGGCAGGGCCTCTTACCATCAATGAAAGGCAATATCGCCGATGACCCGCACGCGGACTCGCCGCGCGCCCCCAGGCAGATAGGCGATCGGGATATCCTCGACTTCAAGCGTCTTGAGACTTTCGCGCCCCGCACCTGAAGCAACCGCCGCGTTCTGCGCTTCGGTCTCGGCTTTCGCAAGGGCTTCGTCGCGGCTCAGGCCGGAAAAGACCTGATCCACCTCGCCGGAAACCTGCGCCATGGCCGCGCCGAGCGCATTGGCAACGCCGGCATTTTCCACACGCAGCACTTCCGATGCGCCCGGAACCGTTTCGGGGATCAGGAAAGCCCCACCGCCAACCGCAACCAGCGGCACGTCTTCCGCAGACGTCTTCATCTGGTCGAAACTGTCGGCCACCATGTCACGGATGCGTTGAAGCGAGGCCTGCACAAAAGCCGGGTCCAGCCCCTTCACGCGATCTTTGTCACCCATCTCGATCAGGCCTGCGGCCACGGCAATATCCGATGTCGTCAGCGTTTCGCCGCCGAAAACGCGGGCTTCCGTGAGAATGCGATACCCCACCGAGCGCGGACCGATCTTGCCTGTCTGCGGATCGACGATGGTGCCACCGCCGAGCGCAATCGGTAGAAGATCGGGCATACGGAAAAGCGTGCGCACCCCGCCAATATGGACGATATTGTTCGCCTCCCGCGGAAACCCGCCGACAAGGCAGCCGATATCGGAGGTGGTGCCGCCGACATCCACCACCATGGCATCGGAAAGCCCGGTCAGGAAGGCCGCACCGCGCATCGAATTCGTCGGGCCGGAGGCGAAGCTGTGCACGGGGTTTGCGGCAGCCACATCCGCCAGCGCCACCGTGCCATCGTTCTGAGTCAGATAGAACGGTGCTTTCACACCGGCTTCGCGCAGCGCATCCGAAAATGCCTGAACGGTGGTCTTGCCAAGCGTCTGTAAGGCAGCATTCAGGAGGGCGACATTCTCACGCTCCAGAAGCCCGATGCGCCCAAGCGTATGGGAAAGCGTGATGCGCGCATCAGGGATCACCGAACGGACAATCTCCGCCGCCCGCACCTCACATTCCGTCGTCAGCGGCGAAAAGGTCGCGGAAATGGCGATGGAGGTAATGCCCGCATCGCGAATTTTCATCGCCGCCTCGCGGATTTCGTCGGGGATCATCGGCACCAGCGGGCTGCCGTCATATTCATGGCCGCCATGCACCATGAAGATCAGCGGATCGACGGCCTCGCGGAGATCCTTCGGCCAATCACACATCGGCGGCAGCGAAGAACCTGTCGGCAGCGCGATGCGGATGGCGGCGACCCGCTCCAGCCTGGCGCGCTCCACCACTGCGTTGGTGAAATGGGTGGTGCCGATCATCACGGCATCGATCGGCGGGTCCGCCGCGCCGACATGGCCTGCCACATGAGCGAGCGCCGCCTTTACGCCGGAGAGGACATCCTGCGTGGTCGGGACCTTGATGGAGGCGACGATAGTGTCTCCATCGATCAGAACGGCATCCGTATTGGTGCCGCCAACGTCAATACCGATGCGTTTCATGGGAATACCGATCTGAAATCAATGTCATAACCGAAGGCGCGCGGGCCGACGGCGGCGATGCCGGCAGGTGTCGTCAAGAGCTCCGGCGCGGGTAAGGCGACAACCGTGACGCGCTGGCCGTAACGCACCGATTCCGTGCCGATGGCGCCGCCGGAAACAGTGTCGAGAAGGCAAAGCAGGTCCGGCGTCATGGCAACCGGCTGGCCATCGCGGAAGGCGACCGCCCATTCGTTCTGGAAGGCCAGTTCCATGCGCGAACCGCGGTCGGCATCGATGCCTTCAATGGTCGTGCTGCCACGCAGGAAACCACCGGTGGTCTCGCGGGCCACATCCACCACCTTGCCGCGGAACAGCTGCTTGCCGCCCTCATGATCGAGAACCGCCTGAACCGGATCGTCATGGCGCGCACGCGCCTCCATCACCGCGCGCCCGAGTTCGGTCGCCTTGGTGACGGTGTAGTGAATGCCCCATTCCTTCACTTCCCTGCCGGTGCGCGGTGCCTTGCAGGTGGCGGCGGTGGAGCCGACTTCGGTGCAGACCTTGCGCGAGATGCGCTCCATCCACTTCCAGGAGGCCGCCCGCGTCACGATCACCTCATTGTCGCGGACATCGACCAGCGACAGCGGAAACATCGGCAGGTTGCCGATGGCAAAGGATGTCATCTGCGCTTCCGGATAGGCGCGTCCCATGGCGTCGGCATTCACGACCGGTCGGTCAAGCATGGCGGCGGCGAGGAAGGACGACAGTGCGTTCGAACCGCCGATTTCGACGCTCATGATCGCCCGGAACGGCTTGCCGAGATAATCCTCCATCACCTCGACAGCGCGGGCGAGATGGACAGGGTCTCCCAGCCGCTCCTGACCGACAAGCGGCGCACCCATCTTGGAGACGACCGCAACCATGTCGTCATCGGCGAGCGCCATGGGATCCATGACCTTCACCCGTTTGCCTTCGTCATAAAGACGGCGCAGATTGAGCGTCGAGATATAGGGGTTGCCGCCGCCGCCCGTTCCCAGAATCCAGGCGCCGGTGGCCAGAGGTTCGATATCGTCTTCGGAAAATTCCTGGATCATGCGTCATCCTCGGGCATGCCACAGCCTTTCCGGCTGCAAGCGATGCTCCTTCCCTTTGAAGTTCCAAGTCTGGCCAACCCCGCCTTTGTGGCGGGGCCGGTTTTCATGAAGCGAAGATCACTCCGCTTTGCAGTCCCAATGGAAATTGGAGAAGTTCAGGTCCCAGCTCTGCATGGGAATGAACTCGTAACCCTGAAGGCACTTGTTCGCGGCATAACGGCGGTTCGGCGCAACGGCCCAGACATCCGGCTGAAGATCGGCGATCTTCGTCTGCAGTTCTTTGTAGGTAGTGTTCTGCTCGCTGACATCGGTGGTGGCGCGGACCTTGTCGATCAACCCGTCGATCTCGGCATTCTGCAACCATTCCATCGACATCCAGGTGCCGGAAGCCTTGGAGTGATACTGGTTGTAGAACATCGCATCCGGCGACGGATAGGTCGGCGAGATGTTCACCTGCGTCGATGCCGGCGTCGTTTCCGGCTTGGAAGACAGCTCGACGATACGGTTCCACGGCTCCGGCTTGATATCAAGCGTGATGCCGATCTGCTCGAGGCTGGACTGCAGCAGCAACGCCACTTCCGCTTCGAAAGCGAGCGAAGCGACATAGCTGTTGACGAGCGTGATCTTCTGCCCGGCATATTTCGACTTGGCCAGTTCTTCCTTGGCTTTTTCCAGATCATAAACGCCGGGCTGGATATCGCCGTTATGCGCATCCTTGAAGGCATCGGAAAGCGGTCCCTGCATATCGAAACCGGGATAGATCACTTCCTGGATCGTCTTGTAGTCCGTCGCATAGGCGATGGCGCGGCGAACGTGAACGTCGTCGGTCGGGTAAACCTTGGTGTTGAGCTTGATGACAAAACCGCCGGCGGTGCGTGTCTGGATCAGCTTGTAACCCTTCATCCGGCCGATGGATTCATAGGTGTCGTTGCCAAGCCCGTGCGAGGAAAGGCCGAGTTCGCCCTTTTCCGCCAGCGCCTTGACGGTGGCGTCGTCGCTCGTCTGCACGAAGCGCACTTCGTCAATCGGCTTGCCCTTGCTCCAGCCAAGGAAATAATCGGCGTTGCGGGCAATGACCATATCGGCGGAACGGTTGTAGCTGACGAGCTTGTAGGGACCGGAACCGGCGGAATGTTCGCCGACATAGGCCTCGCCCCATTTGTCTTCGGGTTTGGCATTGGCTTCGATCAGCGTCTTGTTCAGAGCCATCATCAGCGGTGTGGCGGCCATAAAGGGCGAAAACTGGCGCTCGATCTTCATGACCAGCGTCGCATCGTCAGGCGCGGTGACGTTTTCGGGCTTCAGTACGCCGACGATGAGGTTCGACGGGCCCTTGTTGATGCCGAGCAGGCGCTGGATCGACCAGGCAAGATCGGCAGCCTTTACCGCCGTGCCATCCTGAAACTTCGCATCGTCGCGCAGGTGGAAGGTGTAGGTCAGGCCATCTTGCGAAATATCCCAGGATTTCGCCAGATGCGGCACGATTTCGCCCTTGGCGTTCACCGTGGTCAGGCCGTCATACATGTTCACGATGGCCATGTAGCCGGTGTAATCCGTCACCTTCGCGGGGTCGAGCGAGCTGAATATCTGCATGGTATTGACCGCGACCGACACTTTATCTTCCGCAAAGGCTGCGGAAGAAACAAGCGGCAACACGAGCGCCGTGCCTAGCGCCAGCGCGGCGAGACGGGAAGAAAGTACAGGCATTTTCATTATCGTTCTCCTCTTTATTGGGGGCATTGGCCCCACTTATGGTTAGGCAGCCTTGCTGACCGGTACGGGCAGCGGTGAGAAAGGAATTTCCGGGTAACCGAATGCCGCCGGTCCAACGACCTCAAGCGCGCGGGCGCTACGCAGCAGGTCATGGCAAGGGATGGCGATGACGGCCACACGCTGGCCGTAGCGCAGGACTTCGGTGGTGATCGGATAACCCGTATCGACATCGAGCAGGACGATCAGGTCGGGCACGGTCACTTCCACCTTGCCGTCGCGGCGGAACAGCAGGAATTCGTTCTGGATCGCCACGCTTGCCGTCTGGCCCGAGCAATCGTCAAAGCCAGAAAGCTCGACATCGCCCACGGCGAAACCGCCGCGCAGATGACGCTTCAGATCGGTGATCTTGCCGTTGAAGATGCGCCGTCCGCCTTCCAGCGCGCAGACAGCCGCAATCGGGTCTTCCTGCTGCTTGCGGGCGCGGATCACCGCCTCACCGATGGCGATCGCCTTGGTATAGGTTTTCGGAATGCCATACTGATGCACGTAATGCGCCTGCATCGGCGCGGTCGCCAGCATCGCACCGCCGCCCTGCGAAACGACGCAGGCACGCGCCATGCGCTCGTGCCAGACTTCGGAAACGGCGTGGCTGAAGATGACGGCATTACCATGCAGGTCACACATCACCGATGGGGTGGAACTGTGACCATAGATGGAGAAGGTGGTCATCTGCATTTCCGGGAAAGCCCGGCCCATGCCGTCGCAATCGAGGATCGGCAGGCCGCCCAGCGCCGCCGTGACCAGCGGGTTCATGGAGTTGGAACCGCCGATTTCCTCGCAGACAATGGCGTCCACGGGCGTGCGGATCAGCTCCTCCATCGCGCGCAGGCAACGTAGGCCTTCGCGGCCCTCGCGAATGCGCTCGACGCCGACCACCGGCGCGCCGATGCCGCCGATGGACATGCAGAGCGCGTCCGGCTCGATGGCGTCGGTCGCGAGTATCTTCAACTCGTAACCGGCCTTCATGGCCTCCAGCGCCAGCAGCTTGCCGAGATAAGGATTGCCGCCGCCGCCCGTGCCGAGAATGCCGGCACCGATTTCCAGCGCGTCGAGATCTTCCCGCGTCAGCGTGCGCAATGCCGCTTCGTCATATTTCAGCTTGCGCGTGTCAGCCATGATTGGCCCCCATTTCTCCAACAACTTTCACATGAATGCGGGTGGCATTGCCCGGCAGGTATGCGAGCGGCATATCCTCGCGCTCGATGACTTCCAGCGTCTCGGCGAGTGCGCCTGCCGCAATCGCCTTCTCGCGTGCCTCAGCCTCGGCCTCGGCCAGCGCGCTCTCGCGCGTTCGCCCCTCGACCAGCGAGAAGACGCGATCGGTCTCGCCGCTGATCTGCGCGATCGCCGCGCCGACGGCATTGGCCACCGCGAAATTCTCCGGGCGGATGACGTCCAGATCGCCGATACGATCCGGCATCAGGATCGAACCACCGCCAACGGCGATCACCGGCACCGGTGATGACGAGATGCGGCTACGCTCCACGCATGCCTCGAGCATGTCGTTGATCTTTTGGACCGCAGCATCCACCAGCCTTTTATCGAGAGTGGACACCAGTACCTTTTCGCCCACATCCGCCTTGCCGGAAGCAACCGCGATATCGGTTGCGGTCAAGGTCGAGCCGCCAAAGCAGAGCGCCTCGCGACGGACGCGGTAACCAACGGATTTCGGGCCGACGGTCAGGCCATGGTCGCCATTGACCACCAGTGAGCCGCCGCCAAGGCCGATGGAGAACACATCCGGCATGCGGAAATTGGTGCGCACGCCGCCAATATCCACCGTCGTGGACGCCTGGCGCGGAAAGCCGTGCGACAGCGAGCCGACATCGGAAGTGGTGCCGCCGACATCCACGACCACGGCATCCTTGAGGCCGGTGAGGAACGCCGCTCCACGCATGGAATTCGTCGGGCCGGAAGCGAAGGTGAGCACGGGGAAGCCGCGCACCACGTCAGCCGCCATCAGCGTGCCGTCATTCTGCGTGATGTAGAACGGGCAGGTTATGTCCGCTGCCTTCAGCGCCTCACCGAAAGCGGCAACCGTGCGGTCGGCGAGCGACAGGAGGCTGGCATTCATGATCGCAGCACTCTCGCGGGCGAGCAGACCATGGCGGCCTATATCCTTCGACATAACCACCGGCAGGCCGGGGCAACGTTCCTGAAGGATTTCCTTCGCCCGCAGCTCCATCGCATCATTGATGCCGCTGAAAACGCAGGTGACGGCGGCGGCCTTCAGGCCCTTGGCGCGGATATCGGCCGCGATACGGACGATCTCGTCCTCATCGAGCGGCGAAATTTCGCGGCCATCGAACTCATAGCCGCCCCGGACCTGATAACCGTGGTTGCCAACGATTTCCTTGAGATCATCGGGCCAGTCCACCATTGGCGGCAGGCCGGCGCCGGATGGCAGGCCGAGCCGGATGGCGGCGACCTCATCCATATGCCGGCGCTCGATCACCGCATTGGTGAAATGCGTGGTGCCGATCATCACGGCGCCGATGCGCGCCCGGTCGATGCCCGACGCCTCGATGACCTTTTCAAGGGCTTCGATGACACCGGACGTCACATCCTCAGTGGTGGAGGCCTTCACCCCCGCCAGAACGGTTTTATCCTGTAACACAACGGCATCGGTATTCGTGCCGCCGACGTCAATTCCAACGCGATACACGTCAGGCTCCTCTTTCATCAATCGGTCGTTTTTACGAGGAAACGCATGCGCTCTTCCTCGGTCACGGTGGGTTTCAGACGCTCTTCCTCGTCGGTGACGACGGGGATGGCCGCGATCAGGGCGCGGGTATAGGGATGCGACGGCTGGGCGAAGACCGCAGACGTCACGCCCTCCTCAACGATCTCGCCGCGCAGCATGATGGCGATGCGCGAGCAGAAATTGCGCATCAGCGACAGGTCGTGCGAGATCATCAGATAGGTCAGGCCAAGCTCCTCGCGCAGCTGCAGGAGAAGGTCGATCACCGTCTTCTGCACCGAAACATCGAGTGCCGCCGTCGGCTCGTCGAGGATGAGGATTTTCGGTTCTGCCGCGAGCGCGCGGGCAATCGCCACGCGCTGCTTCTGTCCGCCGGAAAGCTCATGCGGATATTTGCCGAGATAGGATTGCGGCAACCGCACCAACCCCAACAGTTCCTGCATCCGGTTTTCCCGCGCCTGCCCGTCCATGCCGATGGATTTCAACGGCAGGGCAAGCGTCTGTTTGACAGTACGCTTCGGATTGAGCGAGGTGCCGGGATTTTGATAGACGATCTGCGTCAACCGCTTGCCGCGCTCTGGCGCCGGGGCGTCGATGACAAGATTGCCAGACGTGGGACGCGAAAGGCCCATGATCATGCGGGCAACCGAGGTCTTGCCGGAGCCGGATTCACCCGCAAGGCCAAAAACCTCGCCTTGCTTCAGCGTCAGGTTCACGTCACGCACGGCATGGTAGCCATTGCGTCTGCCGTAAATCTTGTTCAGGCCTTCGATGGTGATGATCGGCTGCCGCGTGCTTTGCGCGAGATCCGTGACACGTGAGCCATAGAGCGGCGGCACCGCATCCAGCAGCGAACGCGTATAATCCGCAGCGGGAGCATGCAGGATTTGCGCGCACGGACCGGTCTCGACGATATCGCCATGATGCATGACCACGACCCGGTCCGCCACCTTGCGCACGACGCCGAGATTGTGGGTGATCATCAGCAGCGCCATGTTTTCTTCGGCCACCAGCTGGTTGATGAGGTTAAGGATTTCATCCTGCGTCGTCACGTCGAGCGCCGTGCCCGGCTCATCGGCGATCAGGAGCTTTGGCTGATGCAGCAGCGCAAGTCCAATCAGCACACGCTGGCGCATACCGCCCGAAAGCTCGGACGGATAGGCATTCATCACCCGCTCGGTATCGGCAAGCTGCACCCGGCGCAGAACCGCCGCAATGCGGGTGCGGCGCTCGGCCTTGGACGAGTTGATGCCATCGCGTTTGTCGGCAAAGCGCATGACATCATCGAGATGCGTTCCGATCTTGAAGACCGGATTGAAGGAAGACAGCGGGTCCTGCATGATCAGCGAAAACGCCGTTCCTTTCAGGGCCTCCCGTTCCCTGCGCGGCAGGGCAAGCACATCCCGGCCATCGATGATGATGGCGCCGGACGTGATCGCGGCATTCTTCGGCAGGGTGCCGATGATCGTCTTGGCGGTGACCGATTTTCCAGATCCGGTTTCGCCGATCAGCGCCACGCGTTCGCCCGCGGCAACCGTGAAGGCGACATCGCGCAGCACCTGGCGCGTGCGGCCGTAATTGGTGAAGGTGACGTTGAGGTTTTCGACCTTGAGAAGCAGTTCAGTCATGACTTTAGCTTTCCACGTCGAACATGTCACGCAGGCCGTCGCCCAGCAGGTTGAAACCCAGCGTCACGTACAGCACGGCTGCACCGGGGCAGAGCACTTCCCACCAGAAATCCGGCATGAACTGGCGCCCGTCGGCAACCATCGATCCGAGGTCGGGGGTCGGCGGTTTGACGCCGAAACCGAGGAAGCTCAGCGTCGCACCGAAGAGGATGACAAAGGCGGCATCCAGCGTCGTCTTGACGGATATGACCGAGACGCAATTAGGCAGGATTTCGCGAAAGAGAATATGCAGCGGGCCGGCACCGGCAAGGCGCGCCGCCTCGATGTAATCCTCGGACGCGATGGACTTCGATACCGAATAGATCAGCCGCGCATGCCAGGTCCACCACAGAAGGGTGATCGCGATCATGGCGTTCGTCAGCGTCGGTTCCAGAAGGTTGGAGACCGCCAGCGCCATCACGAGCGGCGGCATGGCCAGCATCACATTCGTCAGGCCGCTGATGAGTTTCTCGGTCCAGCCGCCGAAATAACCGGCGATCAGGCCGAGCACCGTGCCGACGGGAACCGAGATTCCGAGCACGCCGATGACGAGAAGCAGCGAGACCCGCAGCCCGAAAATGGTACGGGAAAAGATATCGCGGCCGGCCTTGTCGGTACCGAACCAGTGCTCCAGATCCGGCGGCATATGGCGGGCACGGAAATCGACGACCGCGCCGATATGTTTCGGATAGGGCGTGAGCCATGGCGCAAAGATCGCCAGCACCAGCACCGATAACAGGATCAGTGAGCCGATGACCGCCGCCGGATTGCGGCTGAAACGATACCACATCATGTAACCGGCGCTTAAACCGCGATCGGTGGGTTCGAGCATTTTCATATCAGCCATCAGCGAGCCTCCTTGCGGCGCAGGCGCGGGTCGATGATCGAGATCAGGACATCCACGATCAGGTTCGCAACGATGAAGAACAGGCCGGCCACCAGTACCACGGCGGTCACGGCATTGAGGTCTTTCTGCAGGATGGCGTTCAGCCCGTAGGAGGCAAAACCACCCCAGGCGAAGACCATCTCGATCACGAAGGCATTGCCGATCAAGGACGCGAATTCGAGCCCCATGATCGTCAGCGGCGCAATGGAAGAGAGCTTCAAGAGATAACGGAAGATGATGACCCGCTCCGGCACGCCGAAGCTTTGCAGGGTCAGCACATGGTCCTTGCGCTGGTTCTCGATCATCGAGGAGCGCGTGATGCGGGTGATCTGGCCGATGCCTGCCATGGAAAGCGCAAAGGCCGGCAACGCGAGATGCTTCAGCGCATCCAGCACCACATCGAACCGTCCGGCCAGCATGCCGTCGATCAGGATGAAGCCGGTCGGACCGCCCTGCCAGCCGAGCCCGTGGTCAAGCCTGCCGATGATCGGCCAGCCGGAGAGAAACCTGGCGGCCAGCAATTGCAGCGTGATGGCGAAGAGAAAGCTCGGGATCGTCACCCCGGTGAGCGACAGGATGCGGCCGATATGATCAAGCGGCCGGTCGCGGTAATGCGCGGTGATGACGCCGAGCGGGATGGCGACGGCGAACATGAAGACGACCGAGACCAGCACCAACTCGACGGTGGCGGGAACAGTCTGCGCCAGATCGGTGGTGACGGGACGCTGGGACACCAGCGAGAAGCCGAGATCGCCATGCAGCGCATTGCCGATGTAGTCGAGATATTGGACAGCCAGCGGCTTATCGAGACCCATCTCGCCGCGCAGCGCATCTACCTGTTCCTGCGTTGCCGCCGGGCCGAGCGCCATGCGGGCGGGATCTCCCGGTACCACGCGGGCCAACGCGAAAATCATGATGGACAGGGCGATCATGACCAGCACGAAAGCGCCGAGCCTGTTCAAAATCGCGACCAGCGGATGTTGCTGCATCGGTGGAACGTTCCTTGTGCATCAGTTGCCTGCGCACAATTTTTCACCGCATGTCGGTTTGAACAATTGCCGAAAGGTATAGTTTTTTGAAGAATGAGTATAGGTTTTTGAAATAAAACCCCCTATCCCTTTTCGAATGACGCTTCTGCCTCGGACGGAACTCTGCCACCGCATTGCCAGCGAAACCGCAGGCGTGATTTTTCTGCGCGCGCCTGCGGGTGCTGGGAAAAGCGTGCTGCTGGACATGCTGGCACAGAAACTGGGAACAGAGGTGTGCCGGACGCACCAGCCACGAAGCGACGATGCGGCAAAGGGCTGGCTGCTGTGGGATGTGCCGGTCTTCGCGCGTGCGGTGCGCATGCCCGCCCCTGTTCTTGAAGCCGTGCGTTTCGTCGTCATCGCCTGCCGGCCGGATCAACGCATCAGCGGGCTGGCGCGGCAGATCCTGCATCGCGGTTCGCTCACCATCGGTTCGAACGACCTGACCTTGGGTGGGGATGAGGCGGACCACCTTCCACCGGAACAGAAGCGTCTGGTGCTTGACGACTATGCGGGGTGGCCGGCCTTCCTGTCCCTCGCCCGCCAGGCCGACGAGAAACTTTGCGCCGACTATCTGCGGGAAAACTATCTGCCGCATCTCTCTCCAGCCCAGACGGTGGAACTTTCATTCTGGCTCGAAAATCCGTCGGCAGAACCCAAAGCGGACTGGACGGAGCTTTTGCCACCCTTCCTGAGCAGGAATCCGGAAAAACACGGCACGCTGATACGGCTTCTGGCGCTGGCGGCGAAAGAACGCCTCACGACATTGCAAGCCGGCAGCGCCGTGGTGGAGGTTGCCTCGGCTTTCGAAAAGGCCGGGCGTTCACTGGCCGCCATGGCCATGTTGCTCGATCGTGGTTATGAGACCCATGCCGCCCAGATCCTCGAGCGCGCTGATGGCCGTGAACTGATCTACAGGAGCAGCGTCGACCGGTTCCGCGAGATCATCATGCGGTTTTCGCAGGATATGATCGCGGCGAATGAAACCGTGCTCTTCGCCGTTACCCGCGCACTGCTGAAACAGGGTGAATTGCAGCGCGTGCGCCATCTGCTCGGCAAGAGCCTGGGATCGGATTATCTCGATCCGCTCAAGGTGCTGGCCCGCGGCTCGCGTTTTTCCTTCGCAGCCCGCACCTTCCGCCTGAACCTGATGATTGCCGAGGACCTGACCCCGAATGACGCTGTCATAACACGTCTGGGGGAATTCATGGCCGATTATCCCATGGACGATCACGGCAAATGGGCAGCTTATTACAACGCGCTGCTCGAATTCGAAATCCGCCGCCGCAATTTTCGCGAAGCCGAAGCGGCCGCCGCCCGCGCGCTCATCTATCTGCGCAAGATGGGCGGTCAGCCGCTGCTCGAATTCTTCATCCATCTGCACCAGATTGTGCTGCGGCTAATGAGCGGCGATGTGCTTCTGGCCCGCCGGGCGGCGCAGGACGCCCGCGCACGGCTGGAGCAGGTGGCGCATGATGCAGAGCAGGAGTTCCGGATGCTGCGGCTCGCCGAAGCCTGCCTCGCCTATGAGGCGGGAAAGCCCCGCGACCTGCTGCATTTCTTAGAGCATGAATTCGATCACTTCGCCGCTGCCGAAATCTGGCCGAGCCTGATGCAGTTTGCCCTGTTTTACGCCTCGCAGGTGTTGATCGACCATTTTCCGATGACCGTTCGTCCGGGCTTTCTCGATGGCCTGTGGATCCATCTTTCGGAGGGGCTGCAATTCCATGCGATGATGGAGATCAGGACGGCCATCGCTTATCAGAACGCCAACCGCTGGGCCGACGCCGCAGCCACCCTATCCGCAATCCGCATGCCCATGGGCCGCAACTGGGTGGAGAGCGCCCATGAAGACCTGTCCCGCCTGACACGCCGGGACGAAATCGCCTACGTGATGGCGTGGCTGCGCGATGCGGTGCATCTTTTCACGCCCCGCGCTTATCTTTCGCGGCAGATAGACGCGATGATCGCCAACCCCAAGGTAACCAACCGCGAGAAGGTCGCACTGAGAATCTGGCAGAGCTATACTGCGCACCAGCGCCGCGACAACGCCGCCGCCCGCGCCCATATCCTCATCGCTCTCGAATCTGCGACGCGTCTAGGCTGCAACGGCGTGCTGTCGGAAGAGCGCGTGTTCCTGTCACCGCTTCTGAACAATCGCCGCATTCGCAGTTTCATCGAAACCTCTTCCGATGTCCGTACCGCGCTGTCGATTTTCG
Organism: Agrobacterium sp. ICMP 6402; assembly: GCF_009498615.1. Taxonomy (NCBI): domain Bacteria; kingdom Pseudomonadati; phylum Pseudomonadota; class Alphaproteobacteria; order Hyphomicrobiales; family Rhizobiaceae; genus Agrobacterium; species Agrobacterium sp. ICMP 6402. The sequence continues at coordinate 611,409 of NZ_QSNV01000002.1, read as the reverse complement.
CCGCCTCGGTAAACTCCCCGCAGGCGCGCGCGCTGCATGGCGGGCTTTCGCAGCGGGAGGCGCAGATGCTGCAACTGCTGGCGAGCGGCATGTCAAACAAGAAGATCGCCCAGACGCTCAACATCTCGGAAGTGACGGTGAAATTTCACCTCGGCAACCTGTTCCGCAAGCTGGATTGCAAACGCCGCGCGGAGGCGATCCGCGCGGCGAAAGCATTGGGCTGGCTATAAAGCTCAGCGGTTGTTCTTCTTGCGCCATTCGGCAAAGGCCGTCTGGTGCTCTTCCTTGGTGCAGGGGTAAAGCCCGATGATCGTCTGGCCGGCCTTCACCTGCTCCACCACGAAATCCTCATAAGCCGTCATTTCCACGGCCTCGGTCGCCACTTCATCGGCAATGCCCGCCGGGATGACAATGACGCAATCCGCATCACCGACGATGATGTCACCGGGGAAAACCGGTGCATCGCCGCAGCCGATCGGGCCGTTGATCTCGATCGCCTCGTGTTTGGTGAGGTTCGTGGGGCTGGAGGGGCGGGTGTGATAGGCCGGGATATCCAGCTCGGCGATCGTGGCCGCATCACGGAAACCGCCATCGGAAACGATGCCCGCACCGCCGCGAACCATCAGGCGGGTAACGAGAATATCACCGGCCGACGCAGCGCTGGCATCCTTGCGGCTGTCCATGACAAGTACGTGGCCCGGCGGGCAGGTTTCAATGGCGACGCGCTGCGGATGAGCGGGATTGCGGAATTCCACAAGCTGGTTGCGGTCTTCGCGGGCCGGCATGTAGCGCAGCGTGAAAGCTGGGCCCACCATATTCGTGCCCTTGTAGCCGAGCGGGCGAACGCCCTGAATGACCTGGTTTCGCAGGCCACGCTTGTAAAGCGCCGTCGCCAGTGTGGCGACGGAAATCGTCAGCAGTTTTTCGCGCGTTTCATTATTCATGGCAGTCTCCTCGCAATGGGCCGATGGATGTGTTTCAAGTCTTGTGAATGGGCTCGTCTATGAAGATGCCGCCCTGATATTTTGCAATCGCAGCCTCAGAATCGGGGCGCGGTACGTCGCGCTCGATTTCGGCCCGGTAGCGCGCAGCGTTGTCGCGCCGCTGCCAGCCGAGAAAATCGATATGGGAATTATCCCACCAGCTGTCGTCATTAGCCGAGACGCCCCAGATGACGGGGCATCCGAGTTTCGGTGCGCGGAACGTGGCTTCGATCAGCGAAACAAAGTCGCCATAGCTCAGCCAGGTCGACAACATCCGCCAGTTCGTGGGTTTCTCGTCACAGGAGCCGATGCGCACGATGGCCGTCTCCTGACCAAATTTGGAGTGGTAAAGGCTTGCAATGGCCTCCCCGAAAATCTTCGAGACACCATAGAGGCCATCAGGCAGAATGGGCGTATCCGGACCAAGCTGCTGACCCTGCGGATAATAACCGATCGTGTGGTTGCTGGAGGCGAAAAGGATGCGGGGGCTGCCGTGTGCCCTCGCCGCCTCGTAGAGATTGTAGACACCACGCAGATTGGCGGCCTCTATGGGGTCAAAAGCCCTCTCGACGGAAACACCGCCGAGATGAACGATACCGTCGCAATCCTTGACCAGATCACGAACGGCCTGCTCGTCCTCCAGCGCGCAGCGGACCAGTTCTTCGTGAGGCGCTGGCGAACCGAGATCAACGACGTCGGACAGGCGAATGGTTTCGGCAACATGGCCAAGCCGCCCGCGCAACATGCTGCCCAGCTTTCCGCCGGCACCGGTGATGAGCAATCGCTTCAACATGAGGTGTCTCTTAGAAAATATCCGGCTCACCGGCGGAGCGCCCGAAATCTGTCTGCAGGAAGTCGAAATCGCAACCCTGATCGGCCTGCGTCACGTGCTTGGAGAAGAGATATCCGTAACCGCGTTCATAACGCGGCACAGGCGTCTGCCATGCCGCCCGACGCTGAGCGATCTCTTCTTCGCTGACCAGCATATCGAGGCGACGCTGCGGCAGGTCGAGGCGGACGATATCGCCGGTTTTCAGCAATGCCAGCGGGCCGCCGACGAAGCTTTCCGGCGCGACATGCAACACGCAGGCGCCATAGGAGGTGCCGGACATCCGTGCATCGGAAATGCGCAGCATGTCGCGGTGGCCCTTTTTGATCAGCGCCTTGGGAATGGGCAACATGCCCCATTCCGGAAAGCCGGGACCGCCGAGCGGACCGGCGTTGCGCAGCACCAGCACATGGTCAGGCGTCACATCGAGATTCTCATCGTCGATGGCGGCCTTCATTTCGGGGTAGCTGTCAAACACCAGCGCCGGGCCCTGATGCACATGGAGTTTGGGATCACAGGCAGCAGGCTTGATGACGGCGCCGTCGGGGCAGAGATTGCCACGCAAGACGGCAAGCGATCCTTCTGCATAGACCGGATTATCGAGCGAGCGGATGACGTCGTCATTATAGACTTTCGCGCCCTCGAGGTTTTCGCCCATGCTGCGGCCGGTGACGGTCAGCACCGAACAGTCGAGACGGCTTTCCAGCTGCTTCATCAGCGCCCGCAGACCACCGGCATAATAGAAGTCCTCCATCAGATAGTCTTTGCCGGAAGGACGGACATTGGCGATGAGTGGCGTGACGCGGCCAAGCTCGTCCAGCTCATCCAGCGTCATTGGCACACCGGCGCGGCGCGCCATGGCGATGAGGTGCACGACGGCATTGGTGGAACAACCCGTCGCCATTGCGACGATGGCGGCATTACGGAACGCTGCCGCTGTCAGGATATGGTTCGGCGTCAGGTCTTCCGAAACCATCTCGACGATGCGGCGGCCACAGGCAGCGGACATGCGCTGATGCTCGGCATCGACAGCCGGAATGGAGGAGGCACCCGGCAGCGTGATGCCAAGCGCATCAGCAATGGCCGTCATGGTCGAGGCCGTACCCATGGTCATGCACACGCCGGCAGAGCGGGCGATGCCACCTTGCACGCCGCGCCACTCCTCATCGGTGACGTTACCGGCGCGGCGTTCGTCCCAATATTTCCAGGCATCCGAGCCAGAGCCCAGAACCTTGCCTGCATAGTTGCCCCGCAGCATCGGGCCGGCCGGCAGATAGATCATCGGCACACCGGCCGAGATTGCCCCCATGACGAGACCGGGCGTGGTCTTGTCGCATCCGCCCATCAGCACCACGCCATCAAGCGGATGCGAACGGATCATTTCTTCCGTCTCCATCGCCAGCATGTTGCGGTAAAGCATCGATGTCGGCTTGGTGAAGCTTTCATCGACCGATAGCGATGGCATTTCGACGGGGAAGCCTCCCGCCTGCAACACGCCGCGCTTCACATCCTTCACCCTTTCAGGGAAATGCGAGTGACAGGTGTTCAACTCCGACCAGGTATTGAGAATACCAATGACAGGCTTGCCAACAAAATCCTCCTCCGCATAACCAAGCTGCATCATGCGAGAGCGGTGGCCGAAGCTGCGCAGGTCGTCGGGTGCGAACCAGCGGTCGGAGCGGAGTTTTTTATCGGTCATGTCAATGGTCCTGCGTTGCGGGTTGCGCCAAAGGCTGTCAGTCCTGCCGGAGCGTCAGCCCGCTCGTCGTATCGAAAACATGGGCGTGTTGAAGCGGCGCCGACAGGCGTATGACTTCGCCCGCCGATGTCGAGGTCTGGCCGGAAAGATGCAGCGTCACCGGGGTGCCGTCACCGAGATTACCGTAGAGATAGGACTCGCCGCCCAGCTGCTCGGCGGTACGAACCGACATCGTCAACGCCCCGCCTTCGCCCGGCTCCACATGGTTCGGGCGAATGCCGAGCGTCACCTTCTGGCCGGGCTTGTAAGAAAAGCCCGTCTGCGGCAGCGGGAGAGTCTCGCCCGTTGCGATTTTGAGAGCAGGCGTTGCGTCCGAGGTCACTTCCCCTGCAAAGAAATTCATCTTCGGCGAGCCGATGAAGCCTGCCACGAAAATATTGGCCGGGCGGTTATAGAGATCAAGCGGCACGCCGAACTGTTCAAGCTTGCCGGCGCGCAGAACAGCAATCTTGTCGGCCATGGTCATGGCCTCCACCTGATCATGCGTCACATAAATCATGGTGTTGCCGAGACGCCGGTGCAGACTGGAAATTTCACCACGCATATCGACGCGCAGCTCTGCGTCGAGGTTGGAAAGCGGCTCATCGAAGAGGAACACGCGGGGTTCACGCACAACGGCGCGGCCGATGGCGACGCGCTGGCGCTGACCGCCCGACAGGTCCTTGGGGCGACGCTCCAGAAGTTGGTCGATCTGCAGCATCTTCGCCACCTGACCGATCTTCTCGGCGACTTCCTTTTTGGGGGTGCCGATATTCTCAAGCCCGAAAGACAGGTTTTCGCGCACCGTCATATGCGGATAAAGCGCGTATGACTGAAACACCATGGCGAGGCCACGGTCCGCCGCCGGCACCGTGTTGACCACATCGCCGCCGATGACGATATCGCCGCCAGTCAATTCCTCGAGGCCCGAGATCATGCGCAGCAGGGTCGACTTGCCGCAGCCGGATGGACCGACGAAAACGCAGAACTCGCCATGTTTGATATCGAGATCGATACCCTTGATCACATCGAGTGCGCCATATGTCTTTTTGACCTGACGAAGCTGAATACTTGCCATTGTCGTATTTCCTCCCTGAGGATTATTTGCCGCCCGTGGACGCAATGCCGGTGGCGATATATTTTTGCAGGAACATGAAGACCAGCGCGATAGGAGCGAGTGTCAGCACCGTCATCGCCAGAAGGTTGCTCCATTCCGTCGTCATCTCTCCCTGGAAGGAGTTGAGCGCCAGCTGCAGGGTGAAGTTGTCGTTGCGGGTCAGCACGATCAGCGGCCAGAGGAAGTCATTCCAGCGCCACATGATCGCAAGGATCGCGAGAACCGCAAGCGCCGGTGCGGAAAGTGGCAGGATGATGCGCCAGTAGATTTTCCACTCACTGGCCTTGTCCATACGCGCCGCATCGAGAATTTCATCCGGGATCGTCAGCATATATTGCCGCAGCAGGAAGACACCTGTCGGTGTTGCCGCGCCGGGAATGATGACGCCCCAGAGACTGTTGATCAAACCGAGTTGGCTGGTGATAAGAAACAGCGGCACAAGCACGACGGTCTGCGGGATCATCAGCGTGCCGACCACCAACGCCAGCACGACACCCCTGCCCTTGAACTGATATTTCGACAGCGCAAAGGCCGCCATGGAATTGACGATCAGCATGATGATGGTCGATGTCACCGTGATGAAGGTCGAGTTCCAGAAATAGAGCGGGAAATTGAAGCGCTGGAACAGCTCGGTATAGTTCTCCGTCGCCAGCGCCACCTTTTCAGCCGGCTTCAGCTCGTTGAACTGCATCTTCAAGACTTCAGTCGGTTTGGCCGGATCAACCACCTGGGCCACGAGGCCGATGCGTCTGATCATGCCAAACTTGCGGCCATCCTTGTCCACATAGGCCGGAAGTGGCGCCGCCTGCCCGTCGACGGCAACGGTTTCCTGGCTATAGGGCAGAAGCCGTGGCGGGAAACGCTGAAGATCGGCTTCAGTTTTGAACGATGAGAGCACCAGCCAGACGACGGGACCGAACATCATCAGCACAGCAACGCCGAGATAAGCGTAAGACAGCCAGTCGGTCCAGTGCAACTTGCCATTACGGCCGCGGGTACGGGTCAGAAATGCGCCAATCCTAGCCATCGACCTTGCTCCTGTTTGCCCGGAATTGCAGGGCGGTCAGCACCACGAGGACCACGGCGAGCAGCAGCGAAGCGGCAGCAGCAAGGCCAAAATTCCGGGGCGTCCCGGCAAAGCCGGTCTGATAGATGAATTGAATGATGAAGGTCGTCGCCGAACCGGGGCCACCGCCGGTAAAGGCAAAGACTTCATCGAAAGTCTGGACGCCCTTGATGACCGACAGGACGAGAACAACGAGCATGGTGGGTGCAAGCAGCGGCAGGGTAATGCGCCGGAAGATGCGCCACGGGCTTGCCTTGTCGAGCTGCGCCGCCTCATAGACATCACGCGGGATTGCCTGAAGGCCGGCCAGAAGAATAAGCGTGTAAAAGCCCATATGCGCCCAGACCGACAGGAAGACCGACCAGCCGAAGGCGAGATTGGCCTCGAGCAACCAGTCTACCGAACCGAGTCCGAGGCCTTCCATCGCTGCATTGAGCACACCGAAACGCTGGAGAATCCACTTCCAGATCAGCGCCACGACGACGGGCGACAACAGAACCGGGAAGAAGAATACCGCACGAAAAAAGCCGCGCGCCCTTATATCGCGGTTGAGCACGATAGCCGTGATCAGCGAAAAGCCGACCATGAAACCCACCTGCAGCACAACGAAGAACAACGTGTTCCAGACGGAGCGCCAGAACAGGTCGCGCGCACAGGAATTGGGATCAAGGTAATTCTGACAGGAAAGAAGGACCGAAAAGTTTTCGCCGCCCACCGAAGGGCGCTCGGAAAGCAATATGTGTTCGCTGCCGGTCACGGAATAGGCCATGTTCAGCAGGATCGGCAGGAAAGCGAAGACCGCGAACAGGATCAGGTTGGGTGTCAGAAACACCCAAGCAATCCGCCTGTGGCCAAGAACCTTCTGCAGGAAGGAAAAAGGCAATTCGACGATGCCCATCACGGGCGCAAGAAATTTATACATGAGGGGTCCTCCTTCGATCCGGCGCGGCGCGGCATGCGCCGCGCCGGAAGGCGATGGATCACTTCGCCTGTTTCAACGCTTCCTCAAGGTCCGTCTTTGCACGGGCCATGGCCTCATCAACGGTGCTTTCACCAACGGTGGCCTGCGTGATGCGCTGGACGGAGATGTTGAACATGGCACGATTATTCTTGTAACCCTGGTAGGCATAGGCAATCGGGCTAAGGCTCGGGATCTGGTCGAGCCAGGCGTTCATGGCCTTCTGCGTCGCAGGCGTTGCACCGGTATAGGTCACGCCCTTGTCAGCCACGGACTTGTTGGCCGGAACGTTACGGGTGCGAACGGTGAAGTCGAGATAGTTCTCGTCCTGAGCCATGAAGTTCAGGATATCGGCAACGATCTTCGGGTTTTTGGTCTGCTTGAAACCGACGATGCCGGTTCCTCCGGGCATGCCGGTGCAGGCTGCGCCACCGCAGGGCTGCGGCACGACTTCCCAGTCAAACGCATCGCCCACCTGGCTGTCGAAACGCGCGGTCTGCCAGCTGCCGGAGTAATAATAGACCAGCTGGCCGTTGATGAATTCCTGCGCGGCGTCGCGGTAGGTATTGCCGCCCTGACCGGCCCAGACGTCACGCGCCATGGTGCCGTCCTTGTTCCACTCCACGAACTTCTTCACGAACGTCGTGAACCCTTCGTCGACGAGGATCGGCTTGCCGTCAGCATCGAAAATCTTCGCGCCATAGGAAATGGCCGGGCCAGCGATGCGGTGGCCGGAACGGTCGATCGCCATCGGGTAAGGCGTACCGGTTGCCTTGGCAACGGCATTTGCCGCCTTCGCCCAGTCATCCATCGTCGCATCCTTGCCGGGAACGGCAACATTTGCCTGGTCGAACAGGGTGCGGTTGATGAAGGCGCCGGTGATGGTGAGCTGCGTGTGCATACCGTAGATGCCCTTGTCGTCGGGGCCGCTGCGGTACCATTTCAGCACGTTGGAGAAGTTGTCTTCCCAATATTTCGCGTCCACATAGGGCGTCAGATCGAGATAATAGCGGTTGAGGCCACCAAGATCGGTCACCGTTGCGAAATCCGGGCCGCTGCCGCCGGCGAGCTGCACGGGCAGGCCTTCCAGCAGTGCCTTGTAGGGCACGACATCGGTGACGATCTTCACATCAGGATGCTGCTTTTCGTAACGCGCGAGAATATCTTTGAGGATTTCGCAGCCGTTACCGTCATAAGCGCAGGTGAAGCGCACTTCCTCGGCTGCCTGAGCGGCACCGGCAAAAGACGCCGCACCCAAGGCGAGCGCCAATGCCATGCTGTATTTTCTGGTCATCTGGTTTCCTCCCGTTAGATGATTATGCGTTGGCAGATGCGCGCGGCGCCCAGCCCTTGATCCATTCGCCTTCAGCCGCGTCGGACAGACGCACCGGCTTTCCTTCCCGAACCGACCGGTAGATGGCCGTCACGAGTTCGATGGACTGCAAGCCGTCATGGACCGTCACTTCCTTGCCGCCGCGTCCTTCCATCGCGTCGGCAATGGCTTCGACAAAACCGGCAAAGCCGTTTTCGCCATCAGCCACCGTTGCCAGAACGGCGTCGATCTGGTCCTGCGTGGTCGGCGCGCGGGCGATGAAACGCCAGGTGTCTTCCGCCGGACGATAGGGCAAGGTGCCGCTTTCCGCCGTGAAGCCTTCAAAGCAGAAGCGCAGACGCGACGTGTCTTCCGCAGCACCGAGCGTGACCGAGCTGGTTGCCAGCGCGCCGCTTTTCATGCGGAAGCTGAGTGCGGCGCAATCTTCGGTTTCGATGGTGTTGACGCGCGTATCGGCCATCGCGAAAACTTCATCGACCGGGCCGAGAACGTGGCAGAGAAGATCATGGGCATGGATGGCATGGCCAAGGATCGCTCCGCCGCATTCACCCTTCCAGGTGCCGCGCCAGGGAATGTCGTAATAGCTGGCGCCACGGTTCCAATGAACTTCCGAGCTTGCGACAAAGGCCTTGCCGGCAAGACCGGCATCGATCAGCGCACGCATCTGGCGCATTGCTTGTCCGAAACGGTACTGGAAGACCGGAAACACACCGCGACCGGTCTTCTTGACGGAATCGATCAGCGCGTTGGCCTCCTCCAGAGAGCGGACCAGCGGCTTTTCGCAGACCACATCCTTGCCCGCCGCATGCGCCTTCAGCGTCACGGGGAAATGTAGGTGCGGCGGCAGGCAGACGTCGATGAGTTGGATGCTTTCATCGGCCAGAACCTCATCGAGGTCGGTGGTCAAACGAATGGAAGTATCATCGCCGGCGACGGAGCGGGCGCGCTCCAGATCGAGATCGCAGATCGCCTTGACGACGAAGCGCTTCGGCAGCGCCCGGTAGCCGCTCAGATGCTGGGCGCCGATGCCGGCGCCGATGATGGCAACACCAATCATTTCGAGGCTCCCTCGGCCTTGGCCTGTGCCTGAAGCGAGAGGTCGCAGACCTTGAAGACGTGTTCCTGCGTCATTGCCGTCTCCGTGCGGTTGCGGATATCGTCGCAGAGGCGGGCGAAATACGGCAGGCCGGCACCGGAGGCATCGATGTATTCGCAGCGGTCGCCGTTGACGAGAACGAGGCGGTCAGTACCTTCGGTGTTGCCGACATCCACATATTTACGCAGTTCGATGTAACCTTCGGTGCCGAGGATGGTTAGGCGGCCGTCGCCCCAGGTCGGTAGCGCATCCGGCGTGTACCAGTCGACGCGAATGTAACCGTGGCCCTTGTCACCGCGCAGCACAACTTCGCCGAAATCCTGCAGGCCCGGATCGCCCGGATTGGCGTAATTGGCAACGGTGGCGGACACGATCTCGACTTCGGTCGAGCCGGTGAAGAACATGAACTGATCAATCTGGTGGCTGGCAATATCGGTGAGGATGCCGCCGTAAGCCGCGCGTTCGAAGAACCACGTCGGACGGATCTGGCGGTTCAGACGATGCGGGCCGAGGCCGACGGTCTGGATGACGCGGCCGATCGCGCCCTGTGCAACGAGTTCGGCAGCCTTGGTCACGCTCGGCACTTCGAAGCGCTCGGAAAAATCAACGGTCCAGATACGCTTGGTTTTTGCGACTGTCTGGCGAAGACGATCAAGCTGTTCGAAGGTGGTGCAGCCGGGCTTGTCCGACATGACGTCCTTGCCGGCTTCCATGGCGGCGATTGCCAGATCGGCACGCTTGGACGGAATGTCGGCGATGACAACGAGATCGATGCTGCCATCAGCTAGCAGCGCCTCTTTCGATGCTGCGCGCGGCACATCCGGGAAGCGCTTGACAAAGCCTTCCACGACATCGGGCTCGCCTTCTGTCCACCAGCCGCCAAATTCTGCGCCGGCGTCCAGCAGATTCTGGGCCATGCCGAAAATATGCCGATGCTCTATACCGAGAGCGACGAACTTGATTGCTTTAGTCATCCTGCAGTTCCACTTCCTTGCCGGTGTCGGCCGAGTTGATGATCGCGTCGATCAATCTGTGAGACAAAAGAGCCGCTTCGCCGGAGACGACCGGCGGGCGTCCTGAAGAGATGGCGTCTGCGAAATCATCGAAGACACCCTGATGCCATTCATGCGTAAAAGCCATGGGGTCAGCGCCGCCGCCCGTGCCAGCGGCCGCGCCGCCAAATGTCTCCTGCCGGCCATCGCGCCAGTCGAGATGCAACAGACCGGAAGCGAGCCGCAGGCTGGCATTGTCGAAATGCAGGAGGATCGATTCCGCAGCGCCGGGGAAACTCGCGGTGCTCGCGACAAGCGAGCCGACAGCGCCATTCCTGAAGCGCAGCCCGGCAGAAACGTAATCTTCGGTTTCCATGCGATGGAACCGCGTCGTCGCAGCCATGGCCTGAACACGGGCGACCGGCCCCGTCAGGCTCAATGCCAGGTCAATCGTATGGATTGCCTGGGAGATCAGAACGCCGCCGCCATCGCGCGCCAGCGTGCCGCGGCCCGGTTCATCGTAATAGGATTGCGCGCGCCACCACGGCACGGAAATTTCGCAGAGACCCAGCGCTCCGAGCGTGCCGCCATTAACAAGCTCACGGGCTTTTTGCGATGCAGCCCGCATGCGGTGCTGGAAGATGATGCCGAGCGTGACACCTGCCTCGCGACACAGGGCGACGAGACCGTCTGCTTCCTCTGTGTTACGGGCGACGGGCTTCTCCATAAGGATATGCTTGCCCGCCTTCGCCAGTTTCCCGACGATATCGATGCGGGCATTGGGCGGTGTTGCGATGATGGCGAAATCGACATCCGCATCGCGCGCCGCTTCCTCGACCGAGGAATAAACGGCGACATCATATCCGGTGTGTTTCGATGCTTCAGCGGCCAGCGCCTTGGCGCGGCCGGAACCACCATCGACGATGCCCTTCAGGCGAATTTTCTCAGGGCTTGCCGCACAGGCAAGCACATGCGTCTTCGCCACCATTCCGGCACCAACGATGACGCAGGTCTTAATAGTTTGCATTCGGGAGCCTCCTTCCCAATGCGTAATCATTTGCATACCGGTATGCCGGTTGTCAACAGCCTTGTGTTCCGGTATACCGGTTATGGAAACAGTGGAGGGTACATGCCGAAAATTCCCGTAACAGGCGTGCCGACGATGGAACGGCTGGACCTTAACCGCCCGGTTGTGGACCAGATTTACTCCGCGCTGAAATCCGCCATTCTTTCCCGCGAGCTTTTTCCGGGCCAGGCGGTTTCGGAAAACGAAATCGGGCATTCCTTCAATTCCAGCCGCACGCCGGTGCGCGAGGCGCTCAGCCGCCTGCGGGATGACGGTCTGATCGTCACGCTGCCAAGCCGCGGCACCTATGTTTCGCGGTTATCGGACAAGAACATTCGCAGCGCGCAATTCATTCGCGAGGCGCTTGAGGTTGCAGCAGTGTGCAGGCTTTGCCAGATCGGCCTGACGGCGGAAGCCGAACAGGAGATCGAACATGCCCTGAACGGCCAGCGGGCAGCCATGCGCCGTGGAGACAGAAAAGCTTTCCGTATCCATGACGACCAGTTCCACAGCGCGCTTGCCGCCGCAACGGGACTGGAAAGGCTGGAATCACTGCTGATCCGCGAAAAGGCGGGACTGGATCGCCTGCGCGCCCTCGCCATCACCGACGAGGCGCATATGGCGGGCCTGCTTGCCGAACATGAGGCGGTGTATGACGCGATCAGGGCGGGAGACGAAGCCCGCGCAACAGATAATTTGCGCAAGCATCTGAGACGCGTCCTCGGCATTCTCTCGCAGGTTTTCGAGAACCATCAGGACTATTTCGAATAATTCTGCGGCATCCCCTTTCAACGGTTCGAGCATCATGAATACAGCAAACCCCGGACAAGCGCTTGACATCTCGCAGGCGAAACTTCTGTGCGACACGATGAGCACGCTGGCCGAATCCCCTGTGTGGGACGAGCGGCGACAGGTGCTTTTCTGGTGCGATATTCTCGGCAAGACGGTGCGGTCCGCAGCGCTTGAGCCCGGCCACTATCGCGAATGGTCGTTTCCCCACACGGTCTCAAGCCTCGGGCTTTGCCAGAACGGCGACCTCATCATCGCCTGCGGCATGGATATCATCGTCCTCGATCCGGACAGCGGCAAAACGCGGCTCCTCCACTCCATTCCCGCACCCGAAGGCATCGCCTGCCGGCTGAACGACGGGCGGATCGGCCCGGACGGCGCGTTCTGGGTGGGAACCATGCACAATGTGCCGCTTTCGGAGATGGAGCCCCGTGGCGAACTCTGGCGGATCACTGAAACGAACGCCGAGCGCATGCAGACCGGGCTGACATGCCCGAACGGCCTCGCTTTTTCCGAGGACGGTTCCATCATGTGGCAGAGCGATTCCATCCAGAAATGGATACGCCGGCGAAGATTCGACTGGGCCAACGGCAGGTTCGATGAGGGCGTGCTGGTGGCCGAGATGACGCAAGAAACGGGAAGGCCAGATGGCGGCTGCTGCGATAGCAACGGCAATTACTACAGCGCGGGCGTTTCTGCCGGCCTGCTCAACGTTTTCACGCCCGATGGCAAGCTGGCGGATGTGATCACAGCCCCTGTGCCGCATCCCACCATGCCCTGCTTCGGGGGAGCTGATTTCAGTATTCTTTTCCTGACATCACACCGCCACAACATGTCCGAGGACCAGCTGAACGAAGCGCCGTTCTCGGGCGGCGTCTGGGCAATCCCGACGCAGACGAAAGGCTTCCCCGGCTTCCGTCTTGGCGACATCGATTAAAGCCCGGAGGCCCGGCTCGTGGTTCTATTCCTCCCGGAAGGCGCGGCTGATCTGATCCGTCAGCGGCTTGGCGATGTAGGATAGCGCCGTTCTTTCGCTGGTTTGGATGAAGGCCTCTGCCGGCATACCCGGCACCAGCGGCGCCTTGTTCAGCTTTTCCCGTTCCGTGGCTGGCACGGAAATCCGCGCCAGATAATAGGAAAGGCCGGTGCGCTGATCGGTGGTGATATCCGCCGCAATGCGGCTGATATGGCCTTCCAGTTCCGGTGTGACCCGCTGGTTGAAGGCGGTCATGCGCAACATCGCCTTTTGCCCCACCTGCAACTGGTCAATATCCTTTGGCATGATCTGCACTTCCAGCGCCAGTTCGTCACCGTCAGGTACAATAAGCATGATCGGGTCTGCCGGCGTCACGACGCCGCCGACGGTATGCACCGCCATTTCATGCACCATCCCGGACTGCGGCGCGATAATATCGATGCGTTTCAGCTGATCTTCGGCGGCGACCTTGCGCTCGACGAACTCCCCCATCTGGGCCTGTATCTCGCGCAACTCCCGCCCAACCTCGGTGCGCAGTTCCTGATCGATCTGCAGGATCTGCAGTTTTGTTTCCGTGATACGGCCCGCGGTCTGTGCCTGATAAGCGATTTTTTCGCCGCGCTCACCGCCGAAGGTCGCGGCCTGCGTCTGCAAGCTGTTCAGCCGCTGCACCGAGACGACGCCCTGTTCCCGCAGGGATTTCTGCGAGGTGATTTCCGCCTGCAAAACCGCAAGGCCGTTATCATAAGCGACTTCCTGCGCCTTCAGGCCTTCAATTTCATGCTCGAACTGGGTGATCCGTTCGGAAAGCTGCGCTTTCCGGCCCTCGCGGTAAGACTTGCGGAATTCAAAAAGCTTGGTTTCGCTGCGCATGGCGGAAACGACATCAGGATCGTCCTTTCGCGCGATGAGAGCCTGGGGAAACACGAGTTCCGGCATATCGTCCCGCTCCGCTTCCAGCCTTGCCATGCGCGCATTCAACTCATCCAGCCTTTTGGTGACGATGGCGAGATTCGCGCGGGTCTGGGTCGCGTCGAGACGCATGACGACATCGCCGGCCTTCACCCTGTCGCCCTCATTCACCAGAATTTCGCCAACGACGCCACCGCTCGGGTGCTGCACTTTCTTGCTGTAGGAATCCACCACGAGATGACCGGACGCGACGACGGCACCGGCGAGATTGGTGGTGGCAGCCCAGCCGCCTACACCGGCAAGCAACGCAACGCTTGCTGCAAGGCCGGCGAGGAGATGTGTGCGGATAGAGCGAGACACATGGGTGCGCGGATCAATGTTTGGCATCCGCATCTCCTTCCTGACCGTTCTCTTCACGGGCCTCTTCAAGCACCAGTGTCTTGGGTCGGGCATTGGCTACGACGCGCAGCGGTGAGATCGTCTGCGCGGATGCGGTAAATCCCTTGGCCGCCTGTGCCTGCGGAACGCGCAGCACCTTCGACAACACCTCGTCACGCGGACCAAAAGCCTTCATGCGCCCCTCTTCCATCATCAAAATAAAATCGACTACGCCTATGGCACTAGGCCTGTGGGCGACGACGACGACGATGCCCTTGCGCGCCTTGACCGACGCAATCGCCTTGACCACGGCGGCCTCGCCTTCCGCATCTAGATTGGCGTTCGGCTCGTCCAGCACCACGATGAAGGGATCGCCGTAAAGCGCGCGGGCAAGGCCGATGCGCTGGCGCTGTCCCGCCGAAAGCGCGGACCCGGCCTCGCCGATATCGCTGTCATAGCCATTTTCGAAACGCAGAATCAGTTCGTGCGCGCCGGCGGCCTTCGCAGCGGCGATGATGGCTTCCGGATCAGGATTATCCTCGAAACGGGAAATATTTTCGCCGATCGTACCATCGAATAGCTCGACTCCCTGGGGCAGATAACCGATGTGGCGGCCGAGTGCGGCGCGATCCCATTGATCGAAGCTCGCACCATCCAGCCGCACCTTGCCGGCCGCTGGCATCCAGGCGCCCGTGAGAATGCGCGCAAGCGTGGATTTGCCGGAGCCGGAAGGGCCGATGACGCCGAGCGCATTTCCGGCGGTGATGACAAAACCGAGCCCGGTAACGGTCGGCTTTCTCTCTCCCGGCGGAACGATAGTGGCGTTCTCGACCCGCAATTCCTTTTCGGGCCTTGGCAACGCCATGGCTGCGGCTGTGGTGGGCATCTGCGCAAAAAGCGCCCCCAGACGCGCCCAGCTCTGCCGGGCCGCCACGAAGGACTTCCAGTTGGAAATGGCCAGATCGACAGGTGCCAGCGCCCGGCCCATCATGATGGAGCTCGCGATCATCACGCCGCCCGAAGCTTCCTGGTTGATGACAAGCCATGCCCCCACCGCGAGAATGGCCGATTGCAGCACGACCCGCAGGGATTTCGCGATATTGCCAAGACCGCCGGCCACATCGCCCGCCTTGCGATTGGCGGCAAGATAGGCCTCGTTGGAGACCTGCCAGCGTTTACCGAGCCGGCCCGAAAGCCCCATGGCCTGAACGACTTCGGCATTGCGGCGCGAGGCCTCCAGTTGCCGGTTGCGGGCCATGTTTTCGACCATAGTGTCGCGGATCGGTTTCTGCGAGAAGATATTGGTCAGAACGGTAAGGGATATCAGCAATATCGCGCCGGCGAGCGCCGTCACGCCGATCCAGAAATGAAACAGAAAACATATGCCGAGATAAAGCGGCATCCACGGCAGATCAAAAAAGGCTGTTGGCCCCGTGCCGGAGAGGAAACCGCGGACATTGTCGAGATCGCGCAGCGGCTGCAACCCGTCGCCCGGCATGCGGTTGACGAGCGGCAGGCGCACCACGGCATCATGCACCCTGCCGGAGTGGCGCATGTCGAAGTCTTCGCCGATGCGGATCAGAACGCGGGCGCGGATGATATCGAGCAGGCACTGGAAACCGTAAAGGCCAAGCGCGAGAATGGCGAGCCCGACCAGCGTCGGCAGGCTGCCGCTGGCCAGCACCCGGTCATAGACCTGCAGCATGAAGAGCGGCGAGGTGAGCGCCAGTATATTGACCACGCCGCTGACGAGCGCGACACCGAGAAACGTGCTTTTAAGGGGCGAAACAACCGCCGCAGTGAGGGACTGCGGCGGTGTCTGCTGGTGGTTTTGAAAGCCCACAGCCTGTTTTTCCTTTACGCGGCAAGCGCCGATGCGCTGGCGAAAATGAAGTCCGATGCGTCGAGTACGCTGGAATCTACACCAACGAGTGTGATAGTGTCGCCACCAAAGAGATTTTCAATGACAGCGTGTCCATTTGCATTGTTGCTGATGATGACGTCGTCAATGCTGCCAGCACCCCAGGCGGAGACGTCCAGTTTGTCCGCACCATCCTGATAACCGTAGGTTCCAGTGGGACCTGCCTGCACCACATCATTGCCGCCAGAGAATACGAAAGTATCCGCGCCCGCAAAACCGGTCAGGGTGTTGGAGGATGCTGTGTCCTCAATCACTGTGCCGGTGGCCGCGAAATAATCATAGAAACCGGCCAGCGAGCCGAAGCGGGCGAGCTGGTAAACGGCGAGATCGAGCAGATCGCGCGCGCCGGCAAGCGAGTAGGCGCTATCGGGATCGATCAGCAGTTCCTGCTGGCTGACGGCGATGCCGCTGGTGGACTGGCTGTAGCCGGTGCCGAGAACGATGCTGTCGACCGAACCCGTCAGGTTGCCCTGGGAGTACTGCAGAGCGCCGCTCATGACGATGCCCTTGCCGCCGTTGCTGCCGTCGCCCCATGCCTCATAGGTGGTGTTCGGGTCGATGGTGGTGGTGGCGAGAGAGCTGGTCTGAGCGTCGTAGAACGCACCATAGGTCGAACCGAAACCGCTCGTCCAACCGTTGAGGTAACCGATCAGGTCGGAGGAAGACTGCGTCAGTTGAATTGTGGTAGCCATAGGTGTACTCCTTTACTGGCCAATATAGATACCTTCGTCCTGTGACGAAGGCGTTTCATCTCCGGGACGGGCTGCAACCCAGCCCGGAGAATTGCTTTCGCGCCTCAGAACTTCACGTTCATCGTCGCGATAAAGGTACGGCCAGGCGCGGTGTAGGCGCTTGTTGCCGGAATATATTTGCGGTCCGTCAGGTTGTTGACGGCGAAACGAAGCGTCGCCTTGTCATTGAAAGCGTAGGACCCATAGATATCTACCGTCGTGTAGGGATCGGTCACCTCACGCAGATTGCCCTCCGTATCGAGCGTGCGCGACTGTGTCGGTGTGACGTGGTTCAACCGTGCGCCGAGAGAGAATTTTTCTTCAAAGAAACGCATACCGCCATCGAGCGTGAGCTTAACTTTTGGGGCCACATCGCCGGGCCAGGCAACGATCTCGCCGCTCGTTGTTGTGGTGCCGTTGGAAAAAACCTGCGTTTTGTCGGGCCAGTCTGTTTTCAGCAACGTTGCAGAACCGCCGAGCCAGAAGCTTCGCGCATCATAATTGCCCTCAAATTCAAGCCCGCGCATATAGGTCGTGCCGTCGAGATTGACGAAGCTGGTATAGGTGCGGTCCGCAACCTGATCGGTGACGAGATAACCGAGCGCGATGTAATCTTTCACCTCGCGGCGAAAGGCGGCCATTTTGATGCGCACGGAATCATGGTCCAGCAACACACCATCCAAACTGATATTCGCGCCAATTTCATAGGTCGTTGCCTTTTCCGCCCGCAAGGATTGATTGGGGGCATATTCATAACCCACCGAATCCCCCGGTCGCGCACCGGCGAAGAAGGCTTCGAGAATAGTGGGCGGACGGAAACTCTGTGAATAGCTGAGATAAGGCCGGAACCAGTCGGTCGGCTTGAATTCTACCGTCGCCGAAGGCAGCCAAGCGCTATCTGTGCGGTCTATTTCGACATCGTAAGAGGGGTACTCGGTATCATAGGTCGTACCAAAATAGGTGGTGCCGGCATCGTGCCACCGACCATTGATGATTTCGCCTCTGGTATTGGGCCAGACATTGTTCAAAGTGTTACAGAAATTTGCCTGCTGGGTCGGCGTGAAGACGCGACCGGCATATGCACCTGTGGTGCAGCTCGTATAAATTCGGTCATAGGTCGTCTGTACATATTGCGAAGCGTAGGCGAGATAATTGTCCCCCGTCCCCACTATACGGTTTACCCCCTTTTCAATCACGGTCTGGTTATAATAGGTGGTCGTTCCTTTCAGGCGCGACCAGTCATACCGAACACCCCCGCGTATCGTGACCCAATCGGCAGGCTGGAGTTCTCCGTTGAAGAACAGGCTGGCCACGTCGCGTCGTCCAGCGGGGCTGAACGCCGTATAGCTGCTCTCCCATGTCGGATTGAGCGCGATTTTGGAACTGGTGGCAACTGATGTCGCTATATCCCGGAAGGCTTCAGCCCCGTAAGTAAGGCTCAGCGCGCCAACTTTCGTATCGAAACGACTGGTATTCTCCACGCTGCCGCCGAAACTGCGCAGGCCCATATCAAGGTTCGTTTCAACTGCATATCCGGGACGCGCCGACCGCAGCTCATGCGTCATGTTATCGTTCAGCCACAGCGACGACTTGAAATCGATGAGTTCGCTTTCGGGGTCCCAGTCCAGCTTGGCCACGATGCTGTCGTTTCGCACGCTTTCCCGGTCAACCTGTTCGGCCGCGCCCTGCACGAAATCATTCTGCTGATGCATCCACGACAATGATGTCTGCACATCTCCGAAATCGCCTTCTCCCTTGAAGAAGGTCGACCAGCCATCCCGGCCGAGCAGATCTTTTATTGTCAGTGCGGTGCTTCGGGCCTCGCCTTTCGTCCCGATCTTGTATTCGTCCATGATCGTGCGGCTGTAACCTGCGACGAAAGAAAGCGGGCCATCCGGCTCTCGAACGGCAGCCAGAACCGAGCCCTGAAAATCATAGCCGTTGGTGCCCCGGGAAATATTGACCTCGCCACCCTTGTTCGCACCTTCGGGGATCAGATCGGCGGCGCGAATGGTGCGGAACTCGACCTTGCCACCCAGAGAACCGGCATTACCGGAGGTGGCGTTGGTCATTTTCTCGACCTCAACCGCGCGGATAAAGGCCGTGTCCACATAGGCCTGGCCATTATTGGCGGAATAAATCGAGGCGCCGCCGGTGCTGAAACCACGCTGTGCATTCTGCCGCGCACCATCGATGGAGACGACCACGCGGCCGCTTTCCTGCAAACCGCGCACATTGGGCGAGACCGTCGGGAAACTGCCATTGCCTTCCCCGGCATAAACACCGGACACGCGGTTGAAAACATCGCGGGTGTTGCGCACGCCGGCGGATTGGATCGCCTCACGGCTGACAACGCTGATACTGGCAGGGGTTTCATAAACCCAGTCCGGCGTTCCCTGATAACCGGTGCCGGCAATGGAATTGCGCCCTGTTTTACCAGTGACGGTGATTGCTTCCAGAACAGTCGTGCCTTCGGCCCCGGAAAGATCGGCGGCCGCCTGCCCCGTGCCGATGACAACCGTTCTGCCGTTTCCAGCAATGCGGAAATTGACGCCCGTGCCGGCCAGCAGCCGTGACAGGGCCTCCCGCACCGTGAAACTGCCGGCAACGGCATTGGTGCGCACATTGCCGGCAGATGGCGTGGCAAGCGTGACCTGAAGGCCGGATTGCCGCCCGAAAGCGCCGACGACGGACGATAGCGACTGGGCGGGAATATTGAATGGCCGCGTTGCGCCCTGCTCACCACCGGCGCGCTGGCTGTTTGCGGCATTCGGTCCGGTCTGTGCAAAAACCACCGTCGAGACTGAAACGACAAGCGCCGTTGTCGCCAGCAGCACGGCCCTGCGCGTCTGCCCTCCCGCTTTTTTCCCGTGGCCCGTCATACGTATCTGGAGGCGCATACTAGTTTTGTCTTCCTGTCTTTCACTCCGGACATATCTTGACCGGATTACTCAACAAAAAGACGATTGCCTCGGCAATTTTTTTCAGGCTTTCGGAAGAAATTTTATAAATTACTGAAAATAAACATGATTTTTGTTTCAGAAGATTTCAGAAGCGAGTGATGATGCGGGCGCTGTCGCCAATCGCGTGAACTTTGCCCCTATAGGGCTCCACCAATGCTTCCAGCGCGCGGTCCGGGTCGCGTAGATCATAAAAACCCGTCACCCGCTGCCCGGCAAGCGTCTTGTCGGCCATTGTCAGCCATGCCGGATGGTAACGCTGGATCTGCTCCACCACAGAACCGATCGTCGCATCCACCACGTAAAGCTCGCCGTTGCGCCAACCGCCAATATCCTCGACGGAAACATTTTCTTTCCGGATCGCACCGGAGGCATCGACAATCAGCATCTCGCCCGGCACGAGCCGCGTTGGCGGTGCGTTGCGGAAGGAGGCTTCCACGGAACCATGGGCAAGCGCGACTTGCGTTACACCATCCGTCAGGTCGACGTCGAAAGCCGTGCCCAGCACCTGAACGGTGACGTTTTTCGCCTCCACGATGAAGGGGCGTGTGGTGTCCGGCGCGACATCGAAGAAAGCTTCGCCCTTCAGCACCTTCACAGTGCGGCGACCATTGGTGAAATCCGTGGAAAGCGCGCTCGCCGCCGCAAGCTGTACCCTGCTGCCATCATCGAGAATTATCGTGCGGCTTTCAGCGGTGCTGGTCTGATAATCAGCCTTGATACGGACGAGAGACGCCGGGACGAACAGCACGGCAAGACAGAGAGCCGCCGCCGCCATCGCCGCACCGGCATAATGCCGCCCGGACCAACGTCGCCTCGATACCGGTTTCGCAGCCTTTTCCGGCAGATGCGGCGCATCTTCCCAGAGGTTCTTGAATTCCGGCTCTACCAGACCGAGGTTACGCCACGTCTTGCAGGTCCGCTCCCAGGCAAGACGGTTTGCCGGAGACAAAGCCAGCCATCGGTCGAATTCAGCCTTCAGCCGCGGTTCCACTGCGCCTGCCTGGAGGCGGAGCAGCCATTCGGCCGCTTCTTCCGCCTTCCCGTTCGATAGTTCTATTTTATTATCTGGATCAATGGTCATTGAACCCGGCCAGTTCCTGTGGGCAGGCGGAGGAGCCGCCTAGTCTTCCGCGTTGTTATAAAGACGTTTGAGAGAGAGATTTTTTTCACGGGATGCGGCAAGCGGGGCAATTTTACTTCATTTCTTTGGTAATCGCGGCAATGCTGCCTTTGATCAGACGGTGAGCACTGGCCACGGACACACCGAGGTGACGCGCGATCTCCTCCATATTGTAACCACCGAATCTGTGCATTTCCAATGCCACGCGTGCCTGAACCGGCAGGGAGGCCAAAATAGTCTGCATCTGCCGGACTTCATCGCAGAACAGCGCATGTTCCTCCGGCGTACCGTGATCCTGAGGCACACCCCAGAACGGGGTGTCATCCGGCCGTTCCCGCAGGTCCTGCCGGCTGCGTCGGCGATTATCAAGGGCAAGGTTGCGAACGATGCGAAAGAGATAGGATTTAAGGTTGGAGGGGTTGCCTGAGGCTTCCGGAACGAATTTCAGGAAGGCCTCCTGAACAACGTCTTCCGCGTCCGCCCGGGACCCCAAAATGAGGGTGGCGTATTTGATCAGGTCGACCCTATGCGCGACGTAAGCGTTATAACGCTTGTCATCTTCCCGTATGCCCATGTCTCAACCGAGAGAAATTTCAAGGATCAACGAAACTGCAAGCTGCTGATTGGCAGCGCAGATTTCCGGTAAAAATCTCTAGCATCCAAACCGTCAGCCGAACAGATATTTCATGACTATTGTCATCAAGAATTTGTGCGGCCCCCGGTAGATGCGGCCTGTTTCTGCAGCCGTTAGATAGCTCCGTCGACGATAACCATCGGCCGACCCTGGGAACAGGGCTCGATGCGGGCATCGATGCGATAGATATCGCGCAGCATATCCGAGGTTATCACCGCTTCGGTACTGCCGCTCACCACCATCTCACCACGCGCGATCACCATGGTATTTTCGCAATAACGCAGCGCATGGTTGAGGTCGTGCAGGGCGATCAACACGATCATGCCGGTCTTCTGGGCAAGCTCGGTCACGAAGCCCAGAACTTCGATCTGCCGGTGAAGATCGAGCGCCGATGTCGGCTCGTCCATCAGCAAGACTTCCGGCTTGCGCGCCAGCGCCTGCGCCAGTGACACCAGCTGCCGCTGGCCGCCGGACAATTCGCCGAGGCCGCGGAAGGCAAGATCGTGGATTTTCAGCGCCTTGAGAATGGCATCGATCTCAAACAGCTCATCATCCTGAACCCGCCAGCTATGGCCGCCCTGCTTGGCGGAAAGAAGCACGGATTCGTAGACCGTCAGCACGGCATTGGCACCGGTATCCTGCGGCATGTAGCAGATGGCGCGGTTGCCGCGCGCCGTATCGGAGAGTTCCACCAGACCGGGACCGGAGATCAGGCTGGCGATGCGCTTGAACAGCGTGGATTTGCCTGCGGCATTGGGTCCGATCACCGCCGTCATGCTGCCGCTTTCCAGCGTATCGATACCGACCTTGGACAGAACAGTGGTGCGGCCATAGGCGGCACCGACATCCTTCAGTGCGAGCGCTACCATGCACGCCTCCTGTTACCGAAAATAAGTACGAAAAAGAACGGTACGCCGACCAGCGCCGTGATGACCCCGATCGGCAGAATGGCGCCGGGGATGAGGACCTTGCTGATGACCGAGGTCGTCGACAGAAGCAGCGCGCCGCAGATGACCGAGCCGGGCAGGAAGAAGCGCTGATCTTCACCGACCAGCATGCGGGCGATATGCGGACCGACAAGCCCGACAAAACCGATGGTGCCGACAAAAGAAACCGGAATGGCCGCCAGCAGGCTGACCGTCAGCATTGTCTGCAATCGCAGCCGGCGGACATTGATGCCCATGCTGGCCGCCTTGTCATCGCCGAGCCGCAGCGCCGTCAGCGCCCAGGCGTTGCGCATGAACATCGGCACGGTGATGACGAGAATGGCGGCGGTCACATAGACCTTTTCCCATGTTGCCTTCGTCAGGCTGCCCATGGTCCAGAAAACGACGGCGGCGAGCGCCTGTTCGGAGGCCAGATATTCCAGCAGCGACAGGGCCGCATTGAAGGTGAAGACCAGCGCGATGCCGAGGAGCACGATGGTTTCGACCGTCACACCGCGCAGCGTCGAGGCGAAATGGATGAACAGCGCCGCAACCATGGCCATGATGAAGGCATTGATCGGCACCATGTAATGCACGGCAGCCGGAAAGATCGCCACGCCGCCGACAAGTGCCAGCGCCGCGCCAAAACTTGCGGCGGCCGAAATGCCGAGCGTGAAGGGGCTGGCGAGCGGGTTGGACAGAATGGTCTGCATCTGCGCGCCCGCAACCGACAGCGATGCACCGACGGTGACCGCCATCAGCGCAATCGGCATACGGATATCCCAGATCACCACCCGCAGCTGGTTTGCAGCAGCGGCCGGATCGGCAATGGTCGCCAGAACCTGGGAGATGGTATAGCGCGCCGGACCGAGCGCCATATCGGCGGCCATGCTGAAACACAGGGCAATGAAAAGCCCGACAAGAATAATGATCCTGCGCGCGGCAAGGGCGCGATATTGATCGCGCCCACTGACGCCAACGGCGCTTTCATTCAGCGAACTCATTGGTTCAAACCTTTTTCGAGCGAGGCGAAATAGCCTGGCTTGTAGGTAACGGGGAGGAACTTCCGGTAAAATTCCTCAGCATTTTTTTCCGGATCGAGATCGGCGAAGAGGTCCGGATGGAACCACCTGGCAAATTGCTGGATCGGCAAAAACTCGTATGGAGCGCCATAAAACTGGTGCCAGACGGCATGGACATTGCCTTGGCTGACCGCCTTCAGTTCCGGAAACGGCGTACGCGTCATCAGATTGGCCAGCCGCTCGCGCGAAAGCGCCGTGTCTGCGCCAAGTCCAAGGGGAACGAACTGGTTGATGTCGGATTCCGCCGCCCAGTTCGAGCCGGTGACGATGACATGGTCAGGATCGGCGACGACCAGCTGCTCGGGATTGAGATCGCCGAAGGTCGTCTTGATGATGCCGTCGGCAATATTGTGACCACCGGCCAGATCGACCATCGCGCCGAAATTTGCAGGCCCAAAGGTGCGGCAGCAATTGTTCTCGCCGGAAATGCCGGGCGAACGCTCGATAAAGACATTCGGGCGCTTCAGGTCCTTGACGCTGGCGAGCCGGTCGGTCACGCGGGCGATTTCAGCACGGCGATAGGCGATGAATTCCTTGGCGCGCTCTTCCGCACCGAACAGTTTTCCGAGGATTTCGATCGAGGTTTCGCTATTCCTGTCGGGATCGATGCGGAAATCGAGATAGACGATCTTGATGCCGGCAGCAGCAGCCTTCTCTTCGAAACCACTTTCCTTGGCGGTTTTTTCTGTTTCCAGATTGAGGGTGATGACATCAGGGGAAAGGGTGATCGCCGTTTCCAGGCTGAAGTCGCCCTGCGGCAGATAACCGAAGCGCGGCAGTTTCTCGATCTGCGGAAAACGCTCGACATAGGCCGTGTAGCTGTCAGGGTCTTTCTTGAGCAGATCGTCACGCCAGCCGACGATGTTTTCGAATGTTTTATCGCCCTTCAGCGCCGCAATGACGTGGATCTGGCGGGCTTCGCCAACGATGACACGCTTGGCCGGCAGGTCCAGCTCGACCTTGCGGCCGGTAACATCGGTGATCTCGCCTGCATGGGCTGTCATGGCGAGAAGAGAGAAGGCCAGCACCGCAAGATGCCTCAGAGCATTGAGCCGCATGAGAAGTCCTCATTGAGTTGCAAAACAAAATGATGAAGCCGCATGGCTGCGGCTTCATCCATCGAACGGACGGCGCTCCTCTTCACCGTCCCTGTCTTATTTCGCATCCTTCAGCGACACGAAGTAGCCGGGCTTGTAGTCAAGCGGCAGGAAGCGGGCATGTAGTTCCTTGAAGGTCGCCTCGGGGTCGAGATCCTTAAAGAGATCAGGATGCAGCCACTTGGCGATTTCCTGAATGGCCACGAACTGGTACGGGTTGTTGTAGAACTGGTGCCAGATGGCATGGACATTGCCGTCCTTCACCGCCTGCACGCCGGTAAAGGCCGGGCGCTTGGTGAGGTTTTCCAGCTTGCGATGGGCTTCCTTCACATCCGCGCCATAACCGACGCCGACCCAGTTGCCGCCTGGAACGTAACCATTCCAGTTGCCGCCGGTGATGATGATCTGCTCCGGGTTGGAGGCGATGATCTGTTCCGGATTGACGGTGCCGAAGGTGCCGGGAATGATGTCTTTCGCCATGTTGATGCCGCCGGCAAGCTCGACCATCTTGCCGAAATTCTCGTTGCCGAAGGACATGCAGCAATCGTCGGAGTAACCGCCGGCGCGCTCGACGAACACCACCGGCTTCTTTGGATTGGCCTTGGCGAGCGTATCGGTGACCTTGGCGATGGAGTCGGCACGGAGCGTGATGAAGTCCTCGGCGATCTTTTCCTTGCCCGTCAGCTTGCCCATCAGGCGCATGCTCGGCTCGGTATTTTCCATCGGCTTTTCGCGGAAGTCGACATAAACAAGGGGAATGCCAACCTTGGCAAGCTTTTCGATGTAGCCGGCCTCTTCGGTCGCCGTCTTGGCGTCGATATTCATCAGGATCACGTCCGGCTTCAGCGCAACGGCCTGCTCGACGTCGAAAGTGCCGTCCTTCATGCCGCCGAAGGTCGGCAGCTTGGCAATCTCAGGATATTTGGCAAGATAGGCGTCATAGGTTTCCGGATCGGCCTTCGCCAGGTCATCGCGCCAGCCGACGACGTGCTGGAAAGGGTTCTCCTTGTCGAGCGCCGCCAGGAAATAAATCTGCCGGCCTTCGCCGAGAATGACGTGCGAAACGGGAACATTGACTTCGACATCCCGGCCGGTCACATCCTTGACGGTGACCTTTTCGGCCAATGCCGGCCAGGCGGCGGATACGAGAAGGCCAAGGGCAAGTGCCGTGGATTTGGCTGAGATGCGCATCGGATATTGCTCTCCAGTGTTGACTGGCGCGGCTGTATTATTTTCTGACTATACTAGTCAAGATTTATGTTTTAGAGCCATTCTTAACTAACCGGCACATGAGTTGAACCCGATGATCGACACAATCCAGTATGGCAAGAACGACAGCCTGCGAGATGAAATCAAAGCCTATTGGTCCGGCCGCGCCGCGACCTTCGATCTTTCCCCCGGACACGAGATTTTTTCCGAAGATGAGCGTAAAGCCTGGCATGCGCTGCTTTTGAAGCATCTGGGACAGGGAGAGGGCCGCAAGGCGCTCGATCTCGCCAGCGGAACCGGCGTCATCTCGCATCTGATGGACGATCTCGGTTTTCAGGTCACCGGCATGGACTGGTCGGAAACCATGCTGGCGCTTGCCCGCGAAAAAGCCAAAACCCGCGGCCGCATCATCCGCTTTTTTGTCGGCGATGCCGAAAATACCATGGAGCCGGATGAAAGCGCCGATGTCATCATCACGCGTCATCTCGTCTGGACACTGGTGGACCCACAGGCAAGCTTCGCCGAATGGTTCCGCGTGCTAAAACCGGGCGGGCGGCTGCTGATTGTCGACGGCGATTTCGTCAATACCGGCTGGCGCGAAAAACTCGTCAAGAAACTGGCCGCAGGTCTGGAAGGCATCGGCCTCGTGAAACCGGACCAGCCGCACAAGCCAGCGGATCCGGGCAATGCTTTCAACAGCATTCTTTCACGGGTCTATTTTTCCAGCGGCGCGCGGGCCGGTGATGTCGCGGCGCTGTTGCGCGCGACGGGCTTCGAACCCGTCGCTGTCGATCAGGAGCTACAGGGTATCCACCGCGCCCAGTCGAAAAACTTCAGCCTGCTGAAGGGCATTCTGCGTGGCCTGCAGCACCGTTATGCGGTCTGCGCCGTGAAGCCGGATATGTCCGCGAAAGACTGAGGACGGCCAGAGCCGTCTCATTTTTCGGCCTGCTCAAAGAGATCGTCCAGCCGGGGCTTGGCGCGTCCGGGCACGTCGACCGTCCTGTAGCTCTGCGGCAAGGTCGCCTCCCCCACCTTGATCAGCATGACCATACCCATGCCGTAATGCGGCGAGCATTTGATACCGTAAAAGCCCGGCCTGTCGAAAGCAGTCTCGAATTCGTCGTTGATCCGGCTCTTGAAACCCTCGGCACCTTCAGGAACCATGCCGTCGATGGTCGCGGCATTGTGGCTCTTGTGGGTCGGCACAAAGCGCACGTGGTCTCCGGGGGCGATCTCAAGGAAATCGGGCTCGAATACCATCGGGCCTTTTTCGCCCCGGTTCAGCATTTTAACCTCGAAGGTTTCGGCCATGGCATGCAGGGGAAGACTCGTGGCCAGCACCAAGATAATTCCAGCCAGAGCGCTACGCGGCTGCAAGCCAAGGCGAAGCTTTTTCGATCTCGTCATCGCACCAGTGCTTTCTTCGTCTGATCGGCCGCTCCATGCGCCGGCAGAAAACGAATATGGGAAAAGCCGCCTTCATCCGTGGTGACAACGGACTGCACCCCGAAAACATCGGCGATCGTCGCCGATGTGAGAACCTCGCGCGGTGGACCGGCCGCAATCATCTGGCCGCAATGCATGATGGCGACGCGGTCGCAGAACATCGCGGCGTGATTGAGATCATGCAACGCCGCCACAACCGTCAGCCCCTGCCGCCGCACCAGATCGAGCAGGCCGATCTGGTGGCCGATATCGAGATGGTTGGTCGGCTCATCCAGCAGCAGGATATGCGGCTGTTGTGCCAAGGCGCGGGCGATATGCAGGCGCTGTCGTTCGCCGCCGGAAAGATGGTGCCAGTATCGTTGCGCCTTGTCCGCCATATCGACATTGTCGAGCGCGGCATCAACGATGGCATCGTCACTGGCCGACCAGGCGGAAAGCGGGCCGAGATAGGGCGTGCGCCCCAGTTCCACGGCTTGTCGGGCGGTGATGCGCTCGGTGGTTTCGGCCTGCTGTTCCACAAAGGCCAGCCGGCGCGCCAGTTCACGCCGCCCGAAGGAAGCAAGCGGCTCCTCACCAAGCGTGACATGGCCTCGGCGCGGCTTGCGGATGCCGGCCAGCATGGAAAGCAGCGTGCTTTTGCCGGAACCGTTCGGGCCGATAATGCCCAGAAACTCCCCGGACCCGACATCGAGCGAAACACCGCTGACAATATCGACATTGCCGGCGTGGAAATGCAGGTCGTGGGCGGATAATTTCATGAACGCCCCCTTTTCTGCCCGAGGATGAAGGCGAAAGCCGGTGCGCCGACAAGCGCGGTTATGACCCCGATCGGCAGCACCTGACCGGGAATGACGATGCGCGAGAGAATATCGGCGACGATCATAAACACCGCGCCGGTCAGCGCCGTTACCGGCAGCAGCAACCCGTGGCGAACGCCGACGAAAATGCGCGCCGCATGGGGAATGACGAGACCGACGAAGCCGATGGAGCCGACCAGCGACACCATGACCGCCGTCATGATCGCCGAAACCGAAATGAGCACCGCATAGGTCCGGCGCACCGGAATGCCAAGCGAGGCGGCTGCCTGACCGCCGAAGGCAAAGGCATCCAGCGCGCGGGAATACCAGAGGCACACCGCAAGACCGGCAATACAGACCGGCAGAGCCAGCCAGACATCCGGCCAGCGCACACCGGAAAGATTGCCCAGAAGCCAGAACATGATACCGCGCGCCTGTTCGGCATTGGCGGATTTGGTGACGATGAACGAGGTCATGGCATTGAATAGCTGTGAACCGGCCACCCCCGCCAGAATGATGGCGCTGTTGCCGTGTCCCGCCCGCACCGCCAGCAGGCTGACCAGCGAGAACGCCACGAAAGCTCCGATCAGCGCGCCGGCCGGCATGGTCAGGAACCCTGCGCCAAAACCCAAGAGCGCCACGGCCACCGCGCCGGTGGAAGCGCCTGCGGAAATGCCGAGAATATAGGGATCGGCAAGCGGGTTGCGCAGAAGCGATTGCAGCACTGCACCGGCCAGCGCCAGCGAAGCACCGCAACAGGCGGCGACAACGGCGCGGCTGAGACGGTAACTCCAGACGATGCCTTCATCCAGCGGCTCCAGCGGGTAACCCGCATGGAAGACGCGGTTGGCGATGGTTTTTGCCACCACATCGAACGGAATTGCGGTCTCGCCGATCGCCGCTCCGGCCATCAGCGCGACGAGCAGCAGGGCGAGTGCGGCAAAAACCAGCCCCGCCCTGCTGAGATTGACGGAAAGACCGTTCACTTGGCGAGGCCGGCAGCCGAGATCGCTTCGGCCAGCGTTTCAATGCCTTCGATCGTGCGGATGGTCGGGTTCATCGCCTGCGCATCCATGTCAAAGACATGACCTTGCGTGACGGCGGGCATGATGCTGGCCACGGGATCGGTTGCGAGGAACTTGTGCTTGACCGCCACGTCATCGGCGGGGAAACGACGACGGTCCATCTTGCCGGCGACGATGACAGACGGGTTGGCCTTGGCGATGGTTTCCCAGCCGACGGTCGGCCATTCCTCATCGCTTTCGATGATATTGGTCAGCCCCAGCGCCGACATGATGTAACCAGGCGCACCATGGCGGCCCGCTACATAAGGGTCGATATCCAGTTCGGCGCTGGAGAACCAGAAGACGGCCGAAAGCTTGCCATTCGCCGAGGCTATCTTGGCGCGGGCGGCTTCCTCGCGCTTCTTCAGGTCGGCAACGACCTCTTCACCGCGATCCTGCACGTTGAAGATCTTGGCGAGATCGCGGACTTCCTGATAGATCAGATCCATGGTGAAACCGGTCTTGCGCACGCCGTCACCGCCGCCGGAATTGTCCTTGCCGACGCAATCGGCAGGTGAGGTATAGACGGGAATACCCAGCTCGGCGAATTGCGCCGGCGTACCGACAACACCTTCCGGGCCGATCTGCCACTGGAACTGCGTCGTCACCAGATCCGGCCTCTTGCCGACGACGGCCTCGAAACTCGGATCATTGTCGGCCAGCCGCTCCACCCTGGCATTGGCTTCCTCGTAACCCTTCAGAACCGGGCCGATCCACAGCGCGGTGCCTACCACCCTGTCGGCAACGCCGAGAAGATAGAGCACTTCGGTCGTGCTCTGGCCGACGGATACGGTGCGGGCGGGCGCCTGTTTGAAGGTGATGTCCTGACCGCAGCTGTTGATCGTCAGGGGATAGACCGTTTCGGCAGCATGGGCGGAAGCGACAGGCAAAGCCGCAAGCGCAGCGGCCAGAAAGCCGGCATAGGCCGACAGGGGTCCAGAAATAAACATGTGTTCTCCAGTCGAAATTAAATCGCTTGTTCCAGAGCAGCAGGCGTTAGAACGCGCAGCAACAGCGGAACGTCTTGTACGGAGAACAACGACGGGACGCAAACCAAATGTTATGAAATAACATTACAATTTCCTCCTCCGGGCTTCCCCGCCCGTAACGATGGTTCATATTTTGACGGCAGGTCTCCTGGCTCACGAATTTACGCCGCTCATCTGCCTTCCCGCATTCTAGAGAATGCAGTGGCATGACGCCTTTGAAGCGTCACGAGGATGAACGGCAATCCGCTTACAGTTGCGGGGGCAGCCACGGCATTGGGCGATCATCATCACCCGCACCATGTTCCCTATTAATCCCTTCGCCTTTCGGCTGCAGGAACCGTCGCTTTCTCACATACGGGGCAAGAAGCGAGGCGTCAATTGCGATAGTGCCGCAGATCAGCACAAAGACGGGCCTGCCAACGCGAAAATTTGTCCCGCACCAAAACCGGCCGGTTGCGGCGCGTTTTTCGACATGGTGGTGAGTGTTTCGATCTCCACCAGCCCGGATTGCGCCAGAAAATCGGTGAGAAGACCGCTGTCGCGCACGGCGTCGAGCCGGACAAGTTGCCCCTCCAGATCGGCAAAATGCCGCCTGACCAGCGCGATCGCATCCGCCTCGTCACCCGCAACGACCGGGCCGACAATATGGCCCCGCCCCGCCGCCCGGCGCAGTGCAAAGGCGACAAGACGGTCCGCCTCGAACAGGCCGTAACCGGCATTCTCCCGCAGCAGACGTTGCAGGACGCCCCGGCGCGAAACGCCGAAAGCTGCCTGATCCAGATCCTCCACGGCGGAAATTTGATCTTCCGAAAGCGGCTCGATCCGCTGTTTTCTGCCGAGCTGTGGCGTCTCTGTGGCGCAATGCGCCTTGCCCCGCAGGAGATGCACCTTTTCCGTATCTCCGGCAAAACCCAGCGAGGAAAAAAGTCGCCGCGACACCTCCGTTGCATTTAGCCGCAAGGCCGCGGCAGGATATTTTGCCGAAAGCTGCCGCACCAGCCAGGGTGCGACGCCCTGACCCTGCAGACGGGGAGAAACGATGACCATGCCAAGCGTCGCAAAATTCGGATCATAGGGAAAAAGCATGGCGGTTGCGACGACGCGGTCGATCTCGTCCAGTGCGGCAAGGCCGACGCCGCATTGCCTCAGGAAACACCATTCATTGGCGTGATAACGCCATCCGACAGCCATGGACAAGGCATGCAGATGATCGGCCTCCACATCGGCGATATCCACGGTCCGCAATTCGAAACTATCGACTTTGAGCAGCTCCATAGCAAACGGCTCTCATTCCCTCCGGCGCGGAACCTTGGAGTCCCGGCAGCCCAGCCCATGACATCCGAAGATAACCAGCCTCGCCAGCACGAATTTTCTGAAAGCACTGGAAGGACACAACAATCTACCGAAATCATCGGCATTTCAGCAGATAAACGCCGCCGGCCACTCTAAGCTTCTGCGATGAATAATCCGGCCAGCATAACGGCCGGTCAGTGGGGAAGACCTGTGGGGAAGACCATGAACGCAATCGAAATCCTTGAGCGTCTCGTCGCCTTCCCGTCCATCGTCGGAACCGCCAATGGCGATATTGCCGGATGGATTGCGGATTATCTGGAAAGCCACGGCGCGAAAATATCGTTGCTGCCGGGGCCGGAGGGCGACCGCGCCAATCTCTTCGCCACTTTTGGTCCAGCCGATCGCGCCGGTTATATCCTCTCCGGCCACATGGATGTGGTGCCGGCCGGTGAACCGGAATGGACCTCCGATCCGTTTACGCTCAGAACCGAAGGCGACCGGCTATACGGACGCGGCACCACAGACATGAAAGGTTTTCTCGCCACGGTTCTCGCCGCAGCACCGGCATTTTCGCGCATGTCGCTGAAACGACCGATACATATCGCCTTTTCCTATGACGAAGAAGCGGGCTGTCGCGGCGTTCCCCATCTCATCGCCAGATTGCCGGAGTTGTGCGCCCCGCCGGCAGGCGCGATCATCGGCGAGCCAAGCAATATGCGCGCC
The DNA here is from genome assembly GCF_009498615.1 of Agrobacterium sp. ICMP 6402. Classification (NCBI taxonomy): domain Bacteria; kingdom Pseudomonadati; phylum Pseudomonadota; class Alphaproteobacteria; order Hyphomicrobiales; family Rhizobiaceae; genus Agrobacterium; species Agrobacterium sp. ICMP 6402. The sequence continues at coordinate 579,178 of NZ_QSNV01000002.1, read as the reverse complement.
GTTCGCGCCCACAAGGGCAAGGCCGCAGCGCGCATCACGCTGCGTGGTCGGTCAGGCCACTCGTCGCGTCCAGATCAGGGGGTGAACGCCATTCACCTGATGACAGGCATCATGGCGAAAGCAGTCGACACCGCCGATGTGCTGACGCGGGGACCGTTCGAAGCGACCTTCGAACCGCCCTACTCCTCCTTGCAGATTGGCACGGTCAAAGGCGGGCAGGCAATCAACATCATCCCCGATCATTGCGCCATAGAACTGGAAGCGCGGGCAATTTCGAGCGTCTCCCCGCTCGCCCTGCTGGAGCCGGTACAAAGCGCCGTCGAAGCGCTTGCCGCAAAGGGCGTCGATATCGAATGGACACCGATGAGCGCTTACCCCGCGCTGTCGCTTCCAGCCGATGCACCGCTCGCCGTGCTTCTGGAGGAACTGACCGACACCCCCAACCTCGCAGCCGTCAGCTACGGCACGGAAGCCGGGCTTTTTCAGGCGGCGGGCATCGATGCCATCATCTGCGGGCCGGGCGATATCGGCCGCGCCCACAAACCGGACGAGTTCATTACGGCGGCTGAGCTTTCAGCCTGCCAATCGATGCTGGAAACGCTCGGCCACCGCTGCGCGGTTTAAAACTTCGGGACATATGGATTTCAGATGACCTTTCTCTTCAATTCCGACGCAAAACGCGGTGAAATCTTCCGGCAGGCCCTGGTCACAGAGTTTCCCAATCTGCCGTTTTCGATGGATGTTTCGAGCGTCGATCCCGATGCGGTGCGTTATCTCATCACCTGGACGGTGCCTGACGACATCGCCCGATATCGCAATCTCGAAGTGCTCTTTTCGATCGGCGCGGGTGTCGATCAGTTTCACATCGAGGCCATCCCGGAAACGGTGAAGGTCGTGCGCATGGTGGATGAGGGCATTATCCGCATGATGCAGGAATATGTCTGCCTCGGCGTGCTTGCCCTTCACCGCAACCTGCCGGTCTACTTGCAACAGCAGCGCCAGCAAGTGTGGAAAGCCCTGCCCCAGCGTCAGGCGGAGGAGTGCCGGGTGGGCATTCTCGGCCTCGGCATACTGGGCATTGCAGCATTGGAGCGGCTGAAACCTTTCGGTTTTCCACTGTCCGGCTGGAGCCGCTCGCCGCGCAAGATCGATGGCGTCACCTGTCATCATGGCGATGAGGGATTGGGCACCATCCTCTCCACCAGCGATATTCTGGTCTGCCTGCTGCCGCTGACCGATGAGACGACTGGACTTCTGAATGCCGAGCGTCTGAATTCGCTCCCCGAAGGCGCGGCTCTGGTTCACGCCGGGCGCGGCAAACAGCTCGACCATGACGCCCTCATCGACACCCTGGATAGCGGCAGGCTTTCAGGCGCCGTGATCGACGTCACCGATCCCGAACCCCTGCCGAAAGACCACCGTTTCTGGACGCATCCGAAAATTCTGCTGACGCCGCATATTGCCAGCGTCACCCAACCCCATTCCGCCGCCCGCACCGTCGTTGATAACATCAGACGATACGAAACCGGTCTCGAACCGCTCGGCCTCGTCGACCGCAGCCGCGGATATTGATCAGCCACCCATCTCTGAAAGGAAAATCCATGCCGCTTCTCAAGCCCATCGACACCAATCCCGATTTCGAGCCGAAGGCCTCCAAGGCCTTGCCGGAACGCCTCATCGCCGGCGATCCCTCGTTCAAGACCTGGGCGTTGGACGAAGCCCGCGACGGCACCGTAAAAACCGGCATCTGGGAAGCGACCCCAGGCGAAAGCCGCTCGATCAAGGGCGAAACCTTCGAGTTCTGCCATATTCTGGCCGGCGTCATCGAAATCACCCCTGATGGCGGCGAACCGCAGCGTTATACGGCAGGCGACAGCTTCGTCATGAAGCCGGGTTTCGTCGGCGTCTGGAAGACCATCGAGACGGTGCGCAAGATTTACGTCACAGTGAACGGATGAGGTGAAACCCGGCATTTTCGAAATCAGTCGCGGTCGCGGAAACCGCAAAAACACCACAGGCAGCGCATCGCCGAAGATTGCGCTGTCTGCCGGTGACAAAACGGGATTTTCGTTCACCGTCCCGGCCGCAGTCGGCCGATTTCGCTTGCCGGCAGGGAGTAGTTTTAAGGGCATATCCACAGAGGATTTCCCATGACGCTCAGCTTCGATCCAGACAGCCTATCCCTGCCGATCGGCCACTTCATCGGCGACCGGCTGATCACGGCTAAAAACGGCATCGACATGCATCGCCCGTCTGACGGCATCGAATATGCCGGCTGCCCGAAGGCGGATGCGGCGTTGGTGGACGAGGCGGTGCAAACCGCCAAGGCGGCGCTGAAAAGCAGCAACTGGGGCGGCGTGCGGCCGCGTGAACGCACCAAGGTTTTGCAACGCTGGGCCGACCTGATCGAAGCGGAAGCCGAAACATTGGCGAAAATCGAGGCGCTTTCCTCAACACGGCCGGTGGGCCACCTGATTGCCGGCGATATCGCCGTCACCGCCGAGCAAATCCGCTTCTTTGCCGAGTTTGCGGACAAGGAAGGCGGCGATCTGGTGCCGACCGATGATGCCAGTGTCGGTATGATCATGACTGAGCCCTATGGCGTCGTCGGCGCCATCACGCCGTGGAATTATCCTGTCTCCATGGCCGGCTGGAAGCTTGGCCCGGCCTTGGCCGCCGGCAATGCCGTGGTGCTCAAACCATCGGAAATGACGCCATTCTCCTGCGTTTTCATGGCGCAACTGGCCATCAAGGCCGGATTGCCGGCAGGTCTCATCAACATCGTTTTGGGTGATGGCGCGGTGACGGGCAACGCGATTACCGGACACCCTGACATTTCGAAAGTCAGCTTCACCGGCTCCACCGCCGCAGGCAGCGCCATTATGGCCAATGTCGCCCGCACCGGCATCAAGCCGATGACGCTGGAACTTGGCGGCAAAAGCCCGCAGCTGGTTTTTGCCGATGCGGATATCGAAAAGGCGGCGGCAGCGATTGCCGGCAATATTCTCTCCAATGCCGGGCAGGCCTGTGTGGCCGGTTCGCGCATCGTCGTCGAGGAAAGTGCGGCCGAGGCACTTTCGGCGGCGATCATCGCCCGCATGAAGGCCGTCAAGCCCGGCCCGACATGGGACGAGGCGACGCAATATTCGCCGATCATTTCCGACGTGCAGCGCAAGCGCATCGACAGCATCGTGCAGGCCGCCGTCGCCCATGGCGGCGAATGCCTGACGGGTGGTGCGAACATGGACGGACCCGGCTATTTCTACCAGCCGACGCTGATCGCCAATGTCGACCAGACCTCGCCTGCCGTTACCGAGGAAATCTTCGGACCGGTGCTGACGCTGCAAACCTTCCGCACGGAAGAGGAGGCGCTGGCGCTTGCCGATCATCCGACCTACGGTCTGGCGGCGGGTCTTTTCAGTCGGGATATTTCGCGTGTCCTGCGCCTGTCGCGCGCCATTCAGGCGGGAACGATCTGGGTCAATCGTTATGGCCGCTCGCGCGACCATATTTTGCCGACCGGCGGTTACAAACGCTCCGGCATCGGCAAGGATCTCGGACGGGAGGCCTATCTCGCCAACCGCAAGAGCAAAAGTGTCCTGATTGGACTGTAACAGGGGAAATGTCTTGAAAACGCATCGCATCGCACTCATTCCCGGAGACGGCATCGGCCAGAGCGTCACCGACGCGGCATGGCAGGTTCTCAACGCCGCTGCGAAAAGCACCGGCTTTGCGCTTGAAGGCACCGAATTCCCCTGGTCCTGCGCCTTCTACAAGGAAACCGGTGCGATGATGCCGAAGGACGGTATCGAGACCCTGCGCGGTTTCGACGCCATTCTGCTCGGCGCTGTCGGCTGGCCGGCGCAGGTGCCGGATTCGGTGTCGCTGCACGGCCTGCTGCTGCCGATCCGCAAGGCTTTCGTGCAATATGCCAATATCCGCCCGCACCGACTTCTGCCCGGCGTGCAGGGACCACTGAAAGCCGGTGGCTTCGACATTCTCTGCATCCGTGAAAATACCGAGGGTGAATATTCCGGTGCCGGCGGGCGCGTGCATCAGGGCACGGACGACGAAGTGGCCGTCGAAACCTCGATCTTCACCCGCAAGGGCGTGGAGCGCATTTTGCGCTTCGGTTTCGAGCAGGCACAGAAACGTCGCGGCAAACTCGCTTCCGTCACCAAGTCCAACGCCCAGAAATATTCGATGGTGTTCTGGGACGAGGTGACGCAAAAGCTCGCCGCGGAATATCCTGACGTCGAGGTTTCGAGCTACCATATCGACGCCATGGCAGCGCGCATGGTGATGGCCCCGGAAAGCCTCGATGTCGTGGTCGCCTCTAACCTGTTCGGCGATATTCTGACCGATCTGGGTGCCGCCATTCAGGGCGGCCTCGGTTTTGCCGCCTCCGCCAATATCAACCCAGACCGCAGCGCGCCGTCGATGTTCGAGCCGGTGCATGGTTCCGCCCCCGACATTGCCCATCTCGGCATCGCCAACCCGATTGCCGCAATCTGGTCCGGCGCGATGATGCTCGATCATCTCGGCGAACATGATGCGGCCGCGAAGATCATGGCGGCGCTCGAAAAGGCGACCGGCAAAGGCATCGGCACCATGCCGGGCCAGGACAAGACGGACGCCATTACTGCCGCAGTTCTCGCGGCGCTCGACTGATTTCGGAGACAGATGATGCAGGGTTTGAAGGACAAGGATCTCTTTCGCCAGACGGGCTTGATCGGCGGCGCATGGCAGGCGGCGGCATCGGGCAAGGTGGTCGACGTGATCGACCCGGCGACACAGGCAGTGATCGGCACGGTGCCTGACATGGGCGGCGCGGAAACCCGCGCAGCGATCGAAGCGGCCAACGCCGCCTTTGCGGCATGGAAGAAGAAAACCCATGCGGAGCGCGCAGCGCTTCTCGAAAAGTGGTTCGCGCTGATGATCGAGCATGTCGACGATCTCGGCCTGATCCTCACTATCGAACAGGGCAAGCCGCTGGACGAGGCGAAGGGCGAAATCCGCTACGGCGCGTCCTTCGTCAAATGGTTTGCGGAAGAGGCCCGGCGCATCAGCGGCGGCACCATTCCCTCGCCGACGCCGGATCGGCGGATCGTTATCCTCAAAGAGCCGGTCGGCGTCTGCGGCATCATCACGCCATGGAACTTCCCGAACGCCATGATCACCCGCAAGGTCGCGCCAGCACTTGCGGCCGGCTGCACCGTGGTCATCAAGCCTTCGGAATTCACGCCCTATTCGGCCTTGGCGCTTGGCGTTCTCGCCGAACGGGCCGGCATCCCCACCGGCGTCATCAACATCGTCACCGGCATGCCGACGGAGATCGGCAACGAAATCATGGCCAACGAGACGGTGCGGAAAATCTCCTTCACCGGCTCCACCCGCGTCGGTTCGCTTCTGATGCGTGGCGCTGCCGACAGCGTCAAGCGGCTATCGCTGGAACTCGGCGGCAACGCGCCCTTCATCGTGTTCGACGATGCCGATCTCGATCTCGCTATCGAAGGCGCGCTGGTTTCGAAATTCCGCAATGGCGGCCAGACTTGCGTTTGCGCCAACCGCATTCTCGTTCAGGCGAGCGTTTACGACGCCTTCGCGAAAAAACTGGCGGATCGCGTCGATGCCATGCGGGTCGGCCCAGGAACGGAAGCGGGCGTTGCCATCGGTCCGATGATCAACGAGCCTGCCATCACCAAGATCCGCGCCCATATCGATGACGCGATCTCCAAGGGCGCGAAGATCATCACCAAGCCGCATGATCTGCCTGATGGTCCGCAATATACAGCACCCGTGGTGCTGACCGGAGCGACCACGCAGATGCGTCTGGCAAGCGAAGAGACCTTCGGCCCCGTCGCGCCGCTCTTCCGTTTCGAGACCGAAGAGGAAGCCCTCGCCATCGCCAACGGCACGCCCTTCGGCCTTGCCGCCTATTTCTACACGGAGAGCCTCAAACGCGCCTGGCGTGTGGGCGAAGCGCTGGAATTCGGCATGGTCGGCCTCAACACCGGCGCGATCTCCACCGAAGTCGCCCCCTTCGGCGGCGTCAAGCAATCCGGCCTTGGCCGCGAAGGTGCGCAGGCCGGTATCGAAGAATATCTGGAAATCAAGACATTCCACATTGGCGGGCTTGCCTGAGCCCTTGTCTTTCTCCTCGCCTAAAGGGCCGCTCTGCGGCCCTTCTTTTTGCGCCAATGCCAACAAAAAAGCGGCCCGGAAGCCGCCCTTTCCTCCGTCGTCCTCGGGTCAAGCCCACTGCCTGTCCGGTTTAAATTTTCGATCACCGTCTATAATACTGATTTTTAATGCTGTTCAGACGTATCCCAACCTTCGGACACGAATGAAGTATGGGCGTCATCCGATGAATGGCAAACCGCGCCAAACACGCCGACGTCATCCTCGGGCCTGTCCCGAGGATCTGCAACGGCTTGATTTTGTTGACGTGTTTAGATCCTTGGGACAAGCCCGAGGATGACGTTGAGATGATGCGAAACGTTCGCCATCAACTTCAGCGCTCGATCACGCTCTCTACTGAAACCTGTCCAGCATCTTGTAATAATACCCCACCAGCGGCAGGAACCACGGCTTGCCGAAATGGCCCGGCACCGCCGGCCAGTCCAGCCCCTTCAGCGGGTTGTTGTCCGGCCGCCCCATGATGGCATCGGCCATGATCATGCCGAGATGGGTGGAGAGTTGCGCGCCGTGGCCGGAATAGCCCATGGCGTACCATACCCCGTCATGAAAACCGGCGCGTGGATAACGGTCCTTGGTCATATCGACCAGACCGCCCCAGCAATAATCGATCGGCACATGTGACAGCTGCGGGAAGATGCGGTGCAGACTTTCCGTCAGGATCGCGCCGCTCTTGGCATCCGAGCGCTGATCGGATGTCGCGGAGAAACGCGCGCGACCGCCGAAGATCAGCCGGTTATCCGGCGCGAGACGGAAATAATTGCCGATATTCATGGAGTTGACATAGGTGCGGTTGCCCGGAACCGATGCCTTGACTTCGGCATCCGTGAGCGGCCGCGTGGCGATGATGAAACTGCCGACCGCGATGATGCGGCGGCGGAAATAGCTGAAGCCGGAGGGTGTGTAGGCCCCGGTGGCCACCAGAACGTTGTCGGCCGTCACTTTGCCGCGTGTCGTTTCCAGCGTGTGGGTCTTGCCGTTCTGGATATGCTTCGTCACCGCCGCATTTTCGAAAATCACCGCGCCGTGGCGGCTGGCGGCTTCTGCAAGGCCGGCGACATAACGGCCCATATGCATCATGGCGCTTTTCTTCGACAGCATGCCGCCATAAAAGGGCGAGCCGATTTCCGCCTTGAGATCGGCGGCGGACAGAAGTGCGGTATCGGGATCGACCTCGGCATGCAGCGCCTCGAAATTCTTGGCCAGACCTTCGAAATGCTGCGGCTTGGAGGCAAGTTTCAGTTTGCCCGAACGGCGAAAGTTGCAATCGATGCCTTCCTCGGCAATCAGGGCTTCCAGCGTATCGACTGAATCATCCAGCGCCTTGTAGAGAGCGATGGCGCGCTCCTTGCCCAGTTCCGCCTTGGCGGAAAGATAGGAATGGGCAAGGCCATTGTTGAGATGCCCGCCATTGCGGCCGGAAGCGCCCCAGCCGACGCGTTGCCCTTCCAGAACGACGACGCGCGCACCGGCCTTGGCCAGTTGGCGCGCAGCACCCAGACCCGTGAAGCCGCCACCGATGACGGCCACATCATAGTGGCCCTCGACAGGACCCTGCGCCGCCCCCGCAAACAGGGGCGCGGTATCGTGCCAATAGGAGACGAGCTTCATGATCCAGTCCTTCCTTACAGTCCGACGACGCCCGCGAGACCGGAGATGTCGGCGATCTCGACGTAACCGTAATAGGGGTTGGCCGGCTCGTGGCCGCGATTGACCCAGACCTTGTTCTTGATGCCGAGATCATGGGCCGACATCAGATCGTAACGGAACGAGGAAGAAACGTGCAGCATATCTTCCGGGCCGCAGCCGAGCATATCGAACATATATTCGAAAGCCTGGAAGCGCGGCTTGTAGGCCTGCGCCTGCTCGGCGGTATACACCGCATGGAAGGGCGCACCGAGCTTTTCGACATTCGACATGATCTGCGAATTCATGGCGTTGGACAGGATGACCAGCGGAATTTCCTTCGCCACCTTGGCGAGACCCGCCGGCACATCCGCATGCGGACCCCAGGTCGGAACGCGCTCGTAAACGAAGGTCGCATCCTCATCCTTGAAAACCACACCATTGCGCTTGCAGCTGCGCGACAGAGAATTATGGACGACCTGCGCATAGGGCTTCCATGCGCCCATGATCTCATCCAGACGATAGGCCGAAAAATTCTTGATGAACTGCTGCATCTGCGCTTCGTCGAGGCGATCGCCGTAAAGATCGCGGGCGGCCTCGGCCATCTGGAAATTGATCAGCGTGCCGTAGCAATCGAAGGAAATGTATTTCGGGCGGAAGATGGTCATGTCGTCGTCATCCTTGCTTGGAGATCGGCCGTGCCGGAATGAATTGATCATAGAAAGCCTTTGCCCGGTCGGCGCACCGCAATTGCCATCAGTGGAAGCAGATTGTTGCGTATGCAGCCGCCAGTTTGGCAGAGAGTTGCGTTCACACCTCCGGCCCGTCACCGCCACGCCCCGTTTTACCTCCTGATGCGAATAAAGGGCGGCATAAGATGCGGCGGCGGGTAAAAGCAACAGTGAAACATATCGAACCTTGCCATTCGTCGGGACAATGTTCTTTTACCCCCGGTCTATCAATGAATGAGCAGAATAAACGGAGTTGGGCCATGCAAGCCAGCCTGATCGCTATCCAGAATTTCGAGCCTCAACATCTCGATGCCGCCGTCGAACTTTCCCGCCAGGCCGGCTGGCCACACCGCCGGGAAGACTGGGCGCTGGTCCTTTCCCTGAGCAAGGGCTTTATCGCTGTGGAAAACGGCCGTGTCGTCGGAACCGCGATGGCAACGCTTCTCGGCGACACCTGTGCCTCCGTCAACATGGTGATCGTGGATGAAACCATGCGCGGCAGGGGTCTCGGTCGCCAGTTGATGAACGCAGCCCTCGACGCCGCCGAAAATCGCGAATGTCGCCTGACCGCCACCGCCGATGGTCTTCCGCTTTACGAGAAGCTGGGATTTGCCGCCTGCGGCGACGTGCTCCAGCATCAGGGAATTCCGGTTGCGACCCATAAGCCAGCCGGTGTGGCGTGGGCGGAGACCATTGTTCCGGCCGAACTCGCCACCCTTGATGCGCAGGCTTTCGGCGCAGACCGCACGGCACTCTTTACGCAACTTGCCGACAGGGCGCGGTTCGCGGTCGTGAAAGAACAAGGCGTCATCACGGGTTTCGTGGGCCTGCGCGCCTTCGGTCGCGGCGAGGTCATCGGTCCGGTTGTGGCGGAAAATGCTGAAATCGCCCGGGATCTGATCGCTTTCGTGCTTTCCGAGCGCCCCGGCGCATTCCTGCGTGTGGACACCACAGCGGATACCGGTCTCGGCCCCTGGCTTGCCGAACAGGGTCTTGGTCATGTCGGCGGTGGCATCGCCATGCGCCGGGCCAAAGCCGAAATCCCTGCCGACAAAACACTGAAAACATTCGCATTGACCAGCCAGGCACTGGGCTGAATCTGGAGAGACCCATGTTAAGCAATTCACTGATCGAACTAGACCGAGCCCATCTGGTGCACCCCGTCTCTTCCTTCCGCGGCCATGAAAAGCTCGGTGTGCGCGTGCTGAAATCGGCAAAGGGCGCCACCATCACCGATATGACCGGCCATCAGCTGATCGATGGTTTTGCCGGTCTCTGGTGCGTCAATGCCGGTTACGGGCATGACAGCATCGTCGAGGCGGCGGCAAAGCAGATGCGCGAACTGCCCTATGCCACCGCCTATTTCGACATTGGCAGCGAACCGGCCATCCGGCTCGCCTCCGAGCTTGCCGACCGTGCGCCCGGCGATCTCAACCACGTCTATTTCACGCTTGGCGGTTCGGACGCGGTGGACAGCACCATCCGCTTCATTCGTTATTACTGGCATGCAAAGGGTGAGCCGCAACGTGACCAGTTCATTTCCATTGAACAGGGTTATCACGGCTCCACCACGGCCGGTTCGGGCCTCACCGCCCTGCCCGCTTTTCATGCCGGTTTTGGCGTGCCTTACGACTGGCAGCATAAAATCCCGTCGCATTATGCCTACCGTAACCCGGTCGGCAGCGACCCGGCCGCCATCATCGCTTCCTCCCTGCAAATTCTGAAGGACAAGATCGAGACTATTGGACCGGATCGGGTTGCAGCCTTTTATGCCGAACCCATTCAGGGCTCGGGCGGTGTTCTGGTGCCGCCACCGGGCTGGATCAAGGCAATGCGCGAACTCTGCCGCTCCTATGGCATCCTGTTCGTCGCTGACGAAGTCATCACCGCCTTTGGCCGCACCGGACCGCTGTTTGCCTGTGCCGACGAGGATATCGTGCCGGACTTCATCACTGCCGCAAAGGGTCTGACATCGGGTTATGTTCCAATGGGCGCGGTCTTCATGGCCGATCATGTTTATGATACAATTGCCGACTTCGCAGGCGATGCGGCCGTCGGGCACGGCTATACCTATTCCGCCCACCCCGTCAGCGCCGCCGTCGGGCTGGAAGTGCTGAAACTCTACGAGGGCGGGCTGCTGGAAAATGGTCGCCGCGCCGGGGCGCGATTGATGGCCGGGCTGGAGAGCCTTCGAGCCCACCCGCTGGTTGGCGATGTGCGCGGTCGCGGCATGCTCGCCGCCGTCGAGCTTGTGACCGACAAGGACAAGAAAACCCCGCTGCCGGCAGCGGCGGCCCCTGCACGCAAGGTTTTCGACCGCGCCTGGGAAAACGGGCTTGTCGTGCGCGCCTTCGCAAACGGCATACTGGGCTACGCACCGCCGCTTTGCTGCACCGATAGCGAGATCGACGCCATTGTCGAGCGGACACTGAAAACCCTCGACCAGACGCTCGAAGACCCCGCCGTGCGGGCAGCGATGGCCTGAAGCGGCAACCCGGCTGTGTCGCGACACCTTCTCTAAATGTCGCGACGCACCGCATATTCGCAATATTCTGCCGAAGAGCCGATCCATTTCGGCGAATACGGCGTGCGGGAAGTGCCAAACTATCCTTAGAAAAAGCACGAAACGCCATGAAAACCGGCGTTTTCAAAAATGGGAACGGGACAAGGATCCCGTCCGGGAACAAAATAAAATGCCGCAGTCTCCCCCAAGAGGACGAGGCGGCAGAGCGGAGACCGACATTGCCCAAAAACCTGAACGACTTCAAATATATGAGCTTCGACGTGGTGGGAACTCTCATCGATTTCGAAGGCGGCATGAAATCGACCCTGATGCAGATCGGTGCTGAAAACGGCGTCGAGGTCGACGGTGAAAAAGCGCTGGGCCTTTACCGCGCGGCGCGTTACTCCGATGCGACCGACCTGTTTCCGGATGACCTCGTCCGAGTGTATCTCATCATCGCTCCGGAACTGGGCTTGCCGGCCGAACGCGCGCTTGGCGAGCGGCTGCGCGATGCTGCCAAGAACTGGAAGGGTTTCGAAGACAGCCGTGCCGCCATGGCGCAGCTTGCAAAGACCCATCGCCTCATTGCCATGACCAATGCCCAGCGCTGGGCCTTCGAATATTTCGCCAGCGAACTCGGCAACCCATTTCATGCCGCTTTCACCGCCGATGATACCGGCACGGAAAAGCCGGACCCGGCATTTTTCGAGAAGGTTTTCGCCTTCGTCGAGAGTGAAGGGGCATCAAAGGACGACATTCTGCATGTCGCGCAAAGCCAGTACCACGATATCGGCATTTCCCGGAAACTCGGGATGACCAATTGCTGGATCGAGCGGCGTCACGCCCAGCAGGGATATGGCGGCACGATCGAGCCGGAAAACTTTACCCAACCGGACTATCACTTCACCTCCATGGCCGGCCTTGCCGAGGCCGTGAAACAAACCGGCGGCTGAACCGCCTTTGCCAAGGGCGTGGCGCGAACTGGGACGCGACATGCCGGACATTTCTGCAGACGCATTTTAACAAATCATACAAAAGGGGAAGACCATGAGTGACAGGATTACAAACTGGACCCGCTCCGACGATGCCGCCGTTGAACAGGCCATCCGTCGCGGCGCGACGCGGCGAGAACTGCTTCACATGATGCTGGCGGGCGGCGTCGCCCTTTCCGCCGGTTCGGCCATTCTCGGCCGCGCCTCGCAGGCCGTGGCGGCCACCCCCGTTTCAGGCGGTACGCTGAAAGCCGCCGGCTGGTCCTCCTCCACGGCCGATACGCTCGACCCTGCAAAAGCCTCGCTTTCCACGGACTATGTCCGCTGCTGCGCCCTATATAACCGGCTGAGCTTCCTCGATGCTTCCGGCACGCCGCAGATGGAACTGGCCGAATCCATCGAAACGAAGGACGCCAAGACCTGGACCGTGAAGCTGCGTTCCGGCGTCACCTTCCATGACGGCAAGGCGCTGACCGCAGACGATGTGGTTTACTCGCTGAAGCGCCACCTCGATCCGGCCGTTGGCTCCAAGGTCGCCAAGATCGCCGCCCAGATGACCGGCTTCAAGGCTCTCGACAAAAGCACCGTCGAGATCACACTGGCAAATGCGAATGCCGACCTGCCGGCCATTCTGGCCCTGCACCATTTCATGATCGTTGCCGACGGCACCACGGATTTCTCCAAGGGCAACGGCACCGGCGCCTTCAAGCTCGAGACGTTCGAGCCGGGTGTGCGCTCGATCATGGCCAAGAACGCCAATTACTGGAAGTCCGGCGGGCCGCACATCGACAGTTTCGAATTCATGGCGATTTCCGACGACAATGCCCGCGTCAACGCCCTTATTTCCGGCGATATCCAGCTTGCAGCAGCCATCAACCCACGTGCGCTGCGCCTGCTCGACAAGCAGGAAGGCGTCGTGCTGTCCAAGACGACCTCCGGCAACTATACCAACCTCAACATGCGGCTGGATCAGTCGCCGGGCAACAATGCCGATTTCGTCGCCGGCATGAAGTCGATCGTCAATCGTGAGCAGATCGTCAAGGCGGCGCTGCGCGGCCTTGGCGAAGTCGGCAACGACCAGCCGGTGCCGCCGATGAACCCCTATCACAATCCGGACCTGAAGCCGAAAGCCTTCGACCCGGATAAGGCGAAATTCCACTTCGAAAAGGCAGGTCTCATCGGCCAGTCCATTCCGGTCATCGCATCGGATGCGGCAGCCTCTTCTGTCGATATGGCGATGATTATCCAGGCCTCCGCCGCCGAAATCGGCGTCAAGCTGGATGTGCAGCGCGTTCCCTCGGATGGTTACTGGAGCAATTACTGGCTGAAGGCGCCGGTTCACTTCGGCAACATCAATCCGCGCCCGACGCCGGACATCCTGTTCTCGCTGCTTTACGCCTCCGACGCGCCGTGGAACGAAAGCCAGTACAAGTCGCCGAAGTTCGACAAGATGATGCTCGAAGCACGCGGCATGCTCGACCTCGAAAAGCGCAAGCAGATCTACTTCGAACTGGAAACGATGATCGCCGACGAAGCCGGCACCATCATTCCCGCCTATATTTCGAATGTCGATGCCATCTCCTCAAAGCTCAAGGGCCTGGAAGCCAATCCGCTCGGCGGCATGATGGGTTACGCCTTTGCGGAATACGTATGGCTCGAAGCCTGATAGACCATGGGCCGGGCGCGCAAATGCGTCCGGCAACCTTTCCGCCAGCGCGGAAAGCCTCTTTGTCGGTCGCAGGAGCATGTCAATGAACAGCCGGATATTGTCCCTTATCGCCAGGCGGCTGGTCGTCATGCTGACGACCCTGCTTATCGTGTCATTTCTCGTCTTTTCCGCCACCAGCCTGCTGCCCGGTGATACGGCGACGATCCTGCTTGGCCAGGCGGCGACGCCGGAGGCCGTGGCCGGCCTGCGCACCGCCATGCATCTCGACGACCCGGCGCTTTTGCGGTTCGTTCGCTGGCTCTTCGGCCTTCTGCACGGCGAACTCGGCACATCCTATGCCAACAACATGGCGATCGCTGATCTAATCGGCCCGCGTTTCGTCAACTCCATGAAGCTTGCCGGCATCACCACCGTCATCGCCGTGCCGCTGGCGCTGACGCTAGGCATCAGCTCCGCCATGCTGCGCGGAACGCTTTACGACCGCGTCGTCACGGTGCTGACCATCGGCGTCATCTCCGTGCCGGAATTCATGATCGCGACGCTCGCCGTCTTGGTTTTCGCCGTTTATCTGAAGTGGTTGCCAGCCCTGTCGCTGGTTAGCGAGGTTCATACCCTGTTCGATGTGCTGCGCGTTTACGCGATGCCGGTCATCACCCTCACCTTTGTCGTGTCGGCACAGATGATCCGCATGAGCCGCGCCGCAGTGATCGAGACGCTCGATACGCCCTATGTCGAAATGGCGCTGTTAAAGGGCGCGCCGCGCATGCGCATCGTGTTGCGCCACGCGCTTCCCAATGCGCTCGGCCCCATCGTCAATGCCGTGGCCCTGTCGCTCTCCTATCTCGTCGGCGGTGTTATCATCGTTGAAACCATCTTCAACTATCCCGGCATCGCCAAGCTGATGGTCGATGGCGTCGCGACCCGCGACCTGCCGCTGATCCAGAGCTGCGCGATGATTTTCTGCGTGGGTTATCTCCTCCTCATCACCACGGCTGACATCATCGCCATCATGTCCAATCCGAGGCTGCGCTGATGACCGATCATATCAAAACAACGTCGGGGACCTCGCGTTTGGGTTACAAGATCAACGCAGTCGGCGTTTTCGGCTTTCTCGTTATTTTTCTCTGGGCGATGGTGGCGATCTTCGCGCCCTATCTCATTCCCCATCCGGTTGGTGAAATCGTCGACTTCGATTATTTCGGCCCCATGACCTCCGATCTCTGGCTCGGTTCCGATTATCTCGGCCGCGACGTGTTTTCCCGCATTCTCATGGGCGCACGTTTCACCGTCGGCATCTCGCTTGCCGCAGTCACGATCGCCTGCGTGTCCGGTGTCGTTCTCGGCATGTGTGCCGCCGTGGTCGGCGGCTGGTTTGATGCGGCCCTCAGCCGCTTTCTCGATGCGGTAAACTCCATTCCGAGCAAGCTTTTCGGGCTTGTGGTCGTCGCCGCCGTCGGTTCCTCCATCCCCGTACTCATTGCCACCCTGTCGGTCATCTATACGCCGGGGGCCTATCGTTTCGCCCGGGCGCTCGCCGTCAACGTCAACACCATGGATTTCGTCACCGTCGCCCGCGTGCGCGGCGAAAGCCTGTTCTACCTCGTCGGCTCGGAAATCCTGCCGAACATCATCCGCCCCGTACTCGCCGATCTCGGCGTGCGTTTCGTATTCATCGTGTTGCTTCTGTCGGGCCTCTCCTTCCTCGGCCTCGGCTTGCAGCCGCCGAATGCCGACTGGGGTGCGCTGGTGCGTGAAAACATCGGCGGCCTGCCCTTTGCCGCGCCGGCCGTGATCTTCCCGTCGCTGGCGATTGCCAGCCTGACGATCAGCGTCAATCTGCTGATCGACAATCTGCCGCAGAAAATCCGCGACAGGAGCGAATAATGACCAATCTCGTTGAAATCCGCGGACTGAAAGTCGAGGCCACCACCGATTCTGGCCGCCGCATCGACATCATCAAGGGCGTCGATATCGATATCGCCCAGGGCGAAATCGTTGCACTGATCGGCGAAAGCGGCTCCGGCAAGACCACCATCGCGCTAACCCTGATGGGATATGCCCGGCCGGGCTGCCGCATTTCCGGCGGCAGCGTCACCGTGGCAGGCCGCGACATGGTGCAGCTTTCCGAAGCCGAGCGCGCCAAAGTGCGCGGCACGAAAATATCCTATGTGCCGCAGAGTGCGGCCGCCGCATTCAACCCGGCGCAGAAAATCATTGATCAGGTCATCGAAGTCACCCGCATCCACCACCTTATGCCGCCTCAGGAGGCGCGTAAAAAAGCGGTTGAGCTTTTCAAGGCATTGTCACTGCCCAATCCGGAAACCATCGGCGAGCGATACCCGCATCAGGTTTCCGGCGGCCAGCTGCAGCGCCTCTCCGCCGCCATGGCGCTGATCGGCAATCCTCAACTGGTAATCTTCGACGAACCGACGACCGCACTTGACGTGACGACACAGATCGAGGTTCTGCGTGCCTTCAAATCGGCGATGCGCAAGGGCGGCATCGGCGGCGTCTATGTTTCGCACGACCTTGCCGTCGTTGCCCAGATCGCCGACCGGATCGTCGTGCTGAAAGGCGGCGAGGTTCAGGAAACCGGCACGACCAAGGATATTCTGGAGAACGCCCAACATCCCTATACCCGCGAATTGTTGACCGCTTTTAACGACAAGGTGCGCGTCGTGACACCGCTCAGGCAAAGTGAGGCGACACCGCTCCTTAATATTGATCAGCTGATCGCCGGTTATGGCACGAAAGGCGACGACCGGATGCCGCTGGTGCGTGCGGTGGATTCCGTCAGCCTTGCGGTCTATCCCGGCCGCAATCTCGGCATCATCGGCGAATCCGGCTGCGGAAAATCGACGCTGGCGCGCGCCATTGCCGGCATTCTGCCCGCCGCGAGCGGTCACGTCGTCTTCGAGGGGCATGAACTCAACGTCGATGCCCGGCGTCGGACCAGCGACCAGCTGCGCCGCATGCAGATCGTGTTCCAATATGCCGAT
This sequence comes from Agrobacterium sp. ICMP 6402, assembly GCF_009498615.1. NCBI lineage: Bacteria > Pseudomonadati > Pseudomonadota > Alphaproteobacteria > Hyphomicrobiales > Rhizobiaceae > Agrobacterium > Agrobacterium sp. ICMP 6402. The sequence continues at coordinate 562,460 of NZ_QSNV01000002.1, read as the reverse complement.
ACCGCGCTCAATCCGGCAAAACCCATCGAAGATATTCTCGGCCGGCCGCTGACCTTTTATCACGGCATGAAAGGCAAGGCCCGCGATGCGCGGATCGACCAGCTGCTCGATATGGTGAAGCTACCGCGCTCGGTCCGCCACCGCCATCCCTCCGGCCTTTCCGGAGGGCAGAAGCAGCGCGTCAATTTCGCCCGCGCGCTTGCGGCCGAACCATCACTCATCATCTGCGATGAAATCACCTCGGCGCTCGATACGGTCGTCGCAGCCGCGATCATAGATCTGCTCGGAGAATTGCAGCGGGAGCTTGGCCTTTCTTACATCTTCATCAGCCACGATCTTTCGGTGGTTGAAACAATCTGCGACGAAATCGTCGTGATGTATGGCGGCCAGAAAGTGGAGCATCTGGAAACCGAAGCAATCAAATCGCCCACCCATCCCTATTCGAAGCTGCTGTTCTCCTCAGTGCCGAAACTTGACCCGACATGGCTCGACAATCTTCAGCAGGATGCGGAGTTGGTACGGGCGTTCTCCAAGAGGTGAGCCATTGCATCGAAGTTCAGGGCGAAGAGTATAAATATTCCTGCGTCATCCTTGGGCTTGTCCCAAGGATCTAAACACGTCAATAAAATCAATTGGTTGCAGATCCTCTGGACAAGCCCGAGGATGATGTCGAGTGTGAGGCGACCTGCCTCAGCACCTTGGCAACCTTGCCAAAAATGTTCCCGTCCCTCAAAGCGGAAACAGGCTGGTCAGCGGCATATGCGATTTGGTGATCGGCGATTTCAGCACCACGAAGCTGAAATATTTATCGATGCCGACATCCATATCCGTCAGCCGCTCCATGATCGACTGATATTCAACGATGCCTGACGTGACGAATTTCAGCAGGTAATCGTAACCACCGGAAACGAGGTGGCATTCCACCACCTGATCGATCTTTTCGACAACGCCGAGAAAGCGGGCAAAATCGATCTGACGATGGTTCTTGAAGGTGATTTCGGTGAAGACGGTCAGTGTCTGGCCAAGCTTGTTGATGTTGATTTGCGCCGAATAACCTTCAATATAACCTTCGGACTGGAGCTTCTTCACCCGCATCAGACAGGGGCTTGGCGAAAGATTGACAAGCTCCGCCAGTTCCACATTGGTGATGCGACCGTTTTTCTGCAGTTCGTAGAGAATCTTGATATCGATCCGGTCAAGTTTCATCACGTGCGGAACCCCTTTTTTGTTTTTGAGCGAGCGGCATAAAATTCTGACGCTGCAGTGGAAATCTTATCACATGCGCGAGCCCTGTCGATGTAAGCATGTTTTTTTGATGCAGCATAAAGAGTTGCAGACACAGCCCCGAACAGCAGGAGATTCCGGCAAACTGCTCAGTCTGGCAGCGCTTGCACGCCAGCCAAGGTAAATTAGGATGAATATAAGGAGTTCGCCCCATGCCCGCCCCGCTGCAACAGATCACGACATCGCCGGAGCTGCCGAAAGCCGCGGACGCCGTCATTATCGGCGGTGGCGTCGTTGGGGTGTTCGCAGCCTACTACCTTGCCCGTCGCGGCCTGAAAGTGGCCCTGGTGGAAAAAGGCCTTGTTGGCGCGGAGCAATCCAGCCGCAACTGGGGCTGGTGCCGGCAGCAGAACCGCGATGCGCGCGAATTGCCGATTTCGACCCAGAGCCTTGCTCTCTGGGAACAATTTGCCACGGAAAGCGGCGAAGACACCGGCTTTCGCCGCTGCGGATTGTTTTACCTGAGCGACAACGAGGCGGAACTTTCCGGCTGGGCGCGCTGGCGCGACTTTGCCCTCACCGCCGGCGTGACGACGCATATGCTGAGCGCCGATGAGGCAAGTGAGCGGGGGCGCGCCACGGGCAAACGCTGGAAGGGCGGCGTCTTCTCACCCACCGATGGCACGGCCGATCCGTCCATGGCAGCACCCGCCGTGGCGCGCGCCATCATCAAGCTCGGCGGCACGGTGCATCAGAATTGCGCCGCGCGCGGGCTTGAGACGGAAGGCGGCAGGGTCAGCGCCGTCGTCACCGAAAAAGGCACGATCCGCACCAAAACCGCCATCATGTCCGGCGGGGCCTGGGCGTCTTCCTTTTGCCGTCAGCTGGGCATTCGTTTCCCGCAGGCTTCCGTCCGTTCCTCCATCCTCTCGGTCACGCCGGGTGCGGAAGGCCTGCCGGACGCGTTGCATACGAAGGCCGTTTCCCTGACACGCCGGAACAACGGCGGTTACACCCTCGCCATCAGCGGCCTTGGCCGCGTCGATCCGACGGCGCAGCAGATGCGGTTCGCGCGTGAATTCGTGCCGATGTTCCTCAAGCGCTGGCGCAGCCTGCGGCCGGGTGGGCTGGAAGGCGTTCGCGGCGGCCACGAAACGTTGAAGCGCTGGCGGCTCGATGCGCCGACGCCGATGGAGCGGGTTCGCATTCTCGATCCGAAACCCAATGCCGCGGCCATCCGGGAGACCCACAAAAGGGCGATCGAACTCCTGCCCGCACTTGGTAAAACCCAAATTTCCGCCGCCTGGGCCGGGTTCATCGACAGCACGCCGGATGGTGTGCCGGCGATTGGCGAAACCAGCGAGTTGCCCGGTTTCATTCTCGCCGCAGGTTTCAGCGGTCATGGTTTCGGCATCGGGCCGGGCGCCGGTCATCTGATCGCCGATATCGTCACGGGTTCAAGCCCGATCGTCGATCCCGCCCCTTATCACCCCAGCCGGTTCCTTGGTTCGTCATGGGGCAAGGTTGCGGATTTCTGAAGCCATAACAGCAAAACAATATCCGCAGGCGAACCTGCGGATATTGCCGTCCGCCGCTTTTTTTTGACCAGTCAGCTCTTTGGCAGTCCGGGGGGATTGGTGCGCGATTCCGGCAGGGCTTCTTCCGCAAGCTGCCAGCGATCGAGAATTTTCGCGTAAGCTCCACTTTTGATCAGATCATTGGTGGCAAGCGTCAGTGCATCCGCCAGTCCAGAACCCTTGCGGGTGGTAATGGCGACATCGGAGCGCTCCGGCCAGCCGGCCGAGAGGGTTCCCACCCGCTTGATGGTCTTGTCGCGCGCGGCAATGAAAACCAGCTGCGCATGCGGCTGGACGATCACATCCGCCCGGCCGGCGGAAAGCGCGACAAGCCGCGTCGCCTCGTCATCGTAATATTGCAATTCAAGCGGCTTCAAACCGGCGGCGACATTCTCGTCGCTCCATTTCAGCAGAATACGCTCCTGATTGGTGCCGGCACCGACGATGATCCTCAGACCGGCGGCATCCTTCGGCTCGGCGATGGAGGTTATGCCGCTGTCGGACTTGACGAAGAAGCCGTGCAGGCCCTGACGGTAGGTGGAGAAATCGAACTTTTCCTTGCGCTGTTCGGTAACGCCGACATTAGAAATGACGGCGTCATATTTGCCTGAGGCAAGGCCGAGCGGCCAGTCGGCCCAGGCCACGGCCACCAGTTCCAGTTCAAGGCCGAGACTATCGGCAACGGCAAGCGCGTATTCCGGGTCTGCGCCCACGACGGTCTTCGCATCGGTCGCATAGGTCGCCAATGGTGGCCCGCCGGGAGAAACGGCAACGGTGAGTTTGCCCGGCGTGACGAATTTGAAATCTTTCGGTACGGCGGCGATGGCACCGGGGTCTTTTTCAGCCCTGATACGGCCGGGCTGATCCGGTGACAGATCGAAGACATCGGTTGCGAAGGCCGGGGCGAAACCGGAGATAGAGAGAAAGACGCCGAGCATGGCTGTGGCGAAACGAGAGGTGAAACTCATCATGATTTCCCGAGAAAGGATTGCGGGACGGAGGTAGCGCGGGCGGGAGGATGCCCGCGCCACCGGCTGAGTGATGTCCCACCTTCGACTCAGCTTTTAGGAACTCAGTTTTTCACGCTCAGCTCTTGGGCAGGCCGGGCGGATTGGTGCGGGATTCGGTGATGGCTTCCGAGCCGAGATTCCAGCGAGCGAGAACCTTGCCGTAATTGCCGTTCTTGATCTGGGCATTCAGCGCAGCGGTGACGGCCTCGGCAATGCCGGCATCCTTTTTGGAAGCGAAGGCAATTTCCGCCGCTTCCGGCCAGCCGCCCGAGAAGGTGCCGACGAGCTTGGTCTTTTTCTGGCTTGCCGCCTGAAAGGCCGAGGTGGCATTGGGGCCGAGATAGGCATCCGCACGACCGGATTGCAGGGCGACGTCAAGCACGGCCTGATCGTCGTAATATTGCACTTCGGTGTCGGCCAGTCCCTTCGCCTTGTTATCCTTGATCCATTTCAACAGAATCTGTTCCTGATTGGTGGCTGCGCCGACGATCACCTTCAGCCCGGCGACATCTTCAGGCTTGCCGATTGATGTGACCTTGCTGTTGCTGCCCACATAAAAGCCGAGCAGATCGTTGCGATAGCTGGAGAAATCGAATTTTTCCTTGCGCGCTTCCGTCACCGTGATGTTGGATGCGACGGCATCGTATTTGCCGGAAGCAAGGCCGAGCGGCCAGTCGGCCCAGGCAATCGGAACAAGCTGCAGTTCAAGTCCAAGGCTGTCGGCAATCAGCTGGGCGATATCCGGCTCCACGCCAATCGGCGTTTTCGTGTCGCTCGCATAATCGACCAGTGGCAGGCGGAAGGGCACGGTCGCAACCGTCAGCTTCCCGTCGGCAATGAATTTATGACCCGCCGGCAGGAGCTTGATTGCCTCCTCAACCTTTTCGGCGCGCACCCGGCCCTTCTGTTCGGGCGACAGATCGACCTCCTGCGCATGCGCGGCCGGAATGAGCGCGGTGGTGGCAGTGAAAAGACCACCGGCGAGCAGGGACAATAATTTCGATGAAAAAGCCATGTGAGTGTTGCCTTTGTTGTGATTAGAGGACTTTTGCGAGGAATTCGGCCGTGCGTGGATGTTCGGGGTTGTTGAACACCTTCTCCGGTGTGCCCGTTTCTACGATGCGGCCCTGTTCCATGAAGACGACCCTGTCGGAGACTTCGCGGGCAAAACCGATTTCATGGGTGACGATGATGAGTGTGACGCCGGAGCGGGAGAGCTCCTTGATGACGTCAAGCACTTCGTTGACCAGTTCAGGGTCGAGCGCCGATGTCGGCTCATCGAACAGCAACACCTTGGGCCGCAGGGCGAGTGCCCGGGCAATCGCCACACGTTGCTGCTGGCCGCCGGAAAGCTGGCGCGGGTAGGCATTGGCCTTTTCGGCAAGGCCGACACGGGCCAGAAGATCGCGCGCCTCGGCCTGCGCCTGCTCTTTCGAGATGCCGCGAACCGCGACCGGCGCTTCGATGATGTTTTCAAGCGCGGTGAGATGCGGAAACAGGTTGAAGCTCTGGAACACCATGCCCACTTCGACGCGGCGCTTGAGGATTTCCCGCTCCTTCAGCTCATAAAGCGTATCGCCCTGCTGGCGATAACCGACCAGCTCGCCGTCTATGGCGATAAAGCCGTCATCGACGCGCTCCAGATGGTTGATGGAGCGCAGCAGGGTGGATTTGCCCGAGCCGGATTGGCCAAGAATGGTGGTGACGCTGCCTGCCGGAATGGAAAGGGAGACATCATCCAGCACCTTGAGTGTGCCGAAAGACTTGGAAACCCCGTGGATATTCACCGAACCTCCACGATTTCCGATGCGGAAACCTCCTGCACGCGCAGATACCGAAGCTTCTCGCTTTGCAGGCACTGTCACCACGGCCGCCGGCTCCGCCGCTGCCCGGCGTGGCAGGAAGGTGCGGTAGACGGTAGCGAAAAGCGAAGGGGGCGGATTGCGGAGCGCACCACGGGAAAAATGCCGTTCGATATGATGCTGAGCGATCGATAGCGCCGTCAGGATCACCAGATACCAGACGGTTGCGACCATGAGCAGCGGGATCACTTCCAGATTGCGGCGATAGATGATCTGAATGGTGTAGAACAATTCCGGCAGCGCCAGAATATAGACCTGCGACGTTCCCTTTGCGAGGCCGATGATGTCGTTGAAGGCCGTTGGCAGGATAGAGCGCATGGCCTGCGGCAGAACGATACGGGAGGCCTGCCGCCGGCGTGGAAGGCCGAGCGCGGCGGCGGCTTCCAGCTGCCCCTGATCGACCGAGAGAATGCCGCCACGGACGATTTCCGATGCAAAGGCCGCCTGATTGAGAGTGAGGCCCAGCACAGCGGCCGCAAATGGCGTCATCAGCTGCGTCGTATTCCAGCTGAAAAAGTTGATGCCGGTATAGGGCACGCCGATCGTCACCGTTTCATAGAGATAACCGAGATTGTTGAGGATCAGCAGAAGCACGATCAGCGGGATCGACCGGAAAATCCAGATATAGGTCCAGGAAACGGCAACCAGCAGCGGCGAGCGCGACACACGGGCAAGTGCCAGCAGCGTTCCGAGAACAAAACCAAACAGCGCGCCCAGCGCCGTCAACAGCAATGTCCGGCCAAGGCCAACGAGCACCGGCTCGGCGAAGAACCATTCGGCAAAGACGTCCCAACCCCAGCGCGGATTGCCGAAAACGGAATGCAGCACGGCGGCGATGATGAGAACGGAGAAAACCGTGCCCACCGTTCGCAAGGGATAACGGGCCGGAACGATGCGAAAATGCGAATAACCGCCCTTCACCGCTTCACCCTTCTGCTCGCTGACCGCAACATGCGGAAAATCAGAGGCTATCGTCATAGGAAAAAGCCTTTCACAGATGGGCTGAGGAGGGTTGAGGGCTGGTGTGCGCTATCGCCGCGCTTTCCCCGGTCGGAACGAGAACGGTGTCGGAAAGCCATTTTTCGAACGGCAGCGACCGGATCGTCTCCGGATCGGCCGCCGTGTCGAAGAGGGCGCGATAACCGTTGGTGAGGTAAAGACCGACGGCTTCCGGCTGGCGGAACCCCGTCGTCAGATAGACGCGGGCATAACCCTGCCGGATCGCCTGCTGCTCCAGCTCCTGCAGCACGATTTTTGCAAGCCCCTGCCGACGATGGGTCGAATGGGTCCAGACCCGCTTGAACTCGGCGGTCTCCTCGTCGTAACGCATGAAGGCGCCACCGGCGATTGCCTTGCCGTCGCGCAGCAGCAGCAGGAAATTGCCCGAAGGCGGGCTGAAGGCTTCCGGCGGATATTTGTTCAGTTCCGCCCTGGCCCCTTCCGCATTGAAAAAAGTGCCGTAACGGCTGTCATATTCAAACAGCAACTCCTCCAGAAGCGGCGTCGCCAGCGGATCATTGACGGATGTGTAGAGAAAACTATCGCTCATGTCGTTGGTCCTCAGGTTACGGGCAATCAGGAGAGGTATGCTTCAGCCAGGCGCACCCAGAAGCGGGCCGCAGGCGCGATGATCGCATCGTTGAAATCATAGTGAGGGCTGTGCAGCGGCGCGCTGTCGCCATTGCCGACGAACAGGTAAGAGCCGGGCCGCTCCAGCAGCATGAAGGCGAAATCCTCGCTCGCCGTGCGTGGCTGAAAGCCTTCCGCTACCTGTCCGGCGGGAAAATGCTGTCTGGCGACATCGCGGGCAAAAATCGTCTGCGCGGCATGATTGATGACAGGCGGAAAACCGCGGGAATAGGCGACTTCCGCCTTGGCGCCAAAACTTTCCGCCTGCGCTTTGGCGAGCGCCGGAAGCCGTTCCTCGAGCCTGTCGCGCACGGCGGGTGAAAAAGCCCGGGCGGTGATCTGCAATTCCACACTCTCGGGAATGACGTTGGAGGCGGTTCCGCCATGGATGGAACCGACGGTCAGCACCGCCATTTCGCGCGGATCGACGTTGCGGGAAACGATGCTCTGCAGGGCGGTGATGAAGCTTGCCGAAGCCAGAACCGGATCGACCGTCTCATGCGGCGCCGCCCCGTGGCCGCCCTTGCCGACGATCCGCACCTGCGCCTTGTCGACGGAGGCCATGGCAGGGCCTTCGACGAAACCGAACTGTCCGGTTTCCACACCCGGCCAATTGTGCAGGCCGAAGACCGCATCGACGGGAAACCGCTCGAACAGCCGGTCCTTTATCATCGCCCTCGCACCCGCGCCGATTTCCTCGGCGGGCTGGAAAATCAGCGTCAGGGTACCGGAAAAATTTGAGGTTTCAGCAAGATAACGGGCGGCAGCAAGCAGGATCGTTGTGTGACCATCATGACCGCAGGCATGCATGACGCCCGGCGCTTCGCTGGCATAGGCAAGGCCGGTCTCTTCATGAATTGGCAGCGCATCAATATCGGCGCGGATGCCGAGACGTTTTTCACCATGACCCCGTTTCAGGGTGGCAACGACACCGTGACCGCCGACACCCTCCGTCACCTCATATCCGAACGACAGCAGATAACGGGCGATGAGCGCCGCCGTGCGGTTTTCCTTGAGCGACAGCTCCGGATGTCGGTGGAGATCATGCCGGATGGCGATGCTCTCCTCGATGAAGGCAAGGATTCCCCGTTCGGCGTCGTCCTGCGGACGCGCGCCGTCAATGCGGATATTCATGGTTCTGTCTCCTGCACGGCTTTTTGCGCGCCGCGTCTTCTAACCTGCGCGGGCGGCGGCCTCGCCGCCCGGCCGCAGCCTTATGCGATGGCCTTGTCCGAGCCGCTTTCGCCGCTGGAATAGACGCTTTCCCGGAAAGGCAGGCCGAGATGATGGCGAAGCGTTGCCCCTTCCAGATGCGGATCGAAATAACCGCGCCGCTGCAGCACCGGAATGACAAGGCGGATGAAATCATCCAGCCCTTCGGCAATTACGGGAAAGCCCAGAATGAAGCCGTCGGCCGCATCATTTTCCACCCAGCGGATGATTTCATCCGCCACCTTGTCCGGTGTACCGATGAAGCCTTCGCGGGGTGTCGCAGCCTCCAGCGCCGCTTCCCGCAGCGTCTGGTTCTTTTCCTTTGCCCGGCGCTTGATACGGTCGGTCGTTGAACGGAAGCTGTTCTTGCCGATATCACCGAGTTCAGGGAATGGTTCATCCAGCAGATAGGCGCTGAAATCATGGTGGTCGAAAAAGCGGCCGAGATAGGCAAGCGCGTCCTCGATGGTGATGAGGTTGCGGATGACGTCATATTTCGCCTCCGCCTCCTCCTGCGTCTCGCCGACGATCGGGCCGATACCGGGGAAAATCTTCACATCGCTGGCGGATCTGCCCTGTGCAACGGCGCTCTGCTTTACACGTTTGAGGAAGGTCTGGTTTTCTTCCAGCAAAGCGGAATTGGTGAAGACGGCATCGGCATGTTTGCCCGCAAGGCCGATGCCCGCATCGGAGGAGCCGGCCTGAAACACCACCGGCTGCCCCTGTGGCGAACGCTGGATGTTCAGCGGGCCTTCCACCTGGAAGAACCGTCCCTTGTGACCTAGCGTATGGAGTTTGTCGCGCTCGAAGAACTGTCCGCTCTCCCGGTTGCGCACGAAGGCGTCGTCGTCCCAGCTATCCCACAGGCCCTTGATGACTTCGAGATATTCATCGGCGATCTCGTAGCGCAGCGCATGTTCCGGATGATTGCGGCTGTAATTCCTGGCCGTGCCTTCAAGCGGCGTCGTCACGGCATTCCATCCCGCACGGCCGCCGCTCAACAGGTCGAGTGAGGCGAACTGGCGGGCGATCGTGAAAGGGTCGCTATAAGACGTCGAAACAGTACCGGCGAGACCGATCTTCGAGGTGACGGAGGCAAGCGCCGAAAGGATGGTCAACGGCTCGAAACGGTTGAGAAAATGCGGGATCGACTTGTCGTTGATGTAAAGCCCGTCCGCCACGAAGGCGAAGGCAATGCCGGCGGCCTCCGCCTTCAGCGCCGTCTTCCTGAAGAAGTCGAAATTGACGCTGGCATCGACCGGGCTTTTGGGGTGCCGCCAGGCATTCATATGCCCACCGGGACCCTGAAGCATGATGCCGAAACGGATTTTCTTTCTCGTCATGTCATTTCTCCTGAGGACAAGATCACGCCGCCCGGGAAAGGCGATGCGTGGCCAAGAGTTCAATCGAGGTAAGCCGCTGATCGGCCCCCACATGCGGCGGTTCGATGATGAATTCCTCAATGCCGTGCTCTTCGGAAAGAGCACGCAACGCCCGGTGAATATCTTCCGGTGCGCCATGGAGGACGTTGGGCTTGCGCTCCTCGATGCGATAATCGCTGTCACCGGACTGGCGGGCGAACTCTTCCGCCTGCTCCCGCCGGCCAAGGTTGAACGCCCTGCCATCGCTCAGAAATACCCGGTAGATGCGCTGTCCCTCCACCTGCCTTGCGGCATGGTCGGGGTCACTGGCGGCAAAAGCCGACAGGGCAAGGACCGGAACTTTGCCCCCGCTTTCCTCGCGGAATGCTGAAAGGCTGCGGCGAAGAACCTCCGGATCACCATTGAGGTGGCCGGCAAAGACGAAGTTCCATCCCTTTGAGGCCGCAAGCCTTGCGCTTTTCGGGCTGGCGCCGAGCAAAAACCTCTCCGCTGCGACCGGCGGCGCCGGCGTTGCCTGCAATCCGGCCTGCGCGTGGTCCTGCGGCGCGACACCGGACAAGAATGTGGTGAGTTCTCCGAATGCCGTTTCGAAATCCGGCTTTCGCGCCGGGTCATAAGCCTGTTGCAGGGCTGAGGTGGCCAGCGGCAACCCGCCCGGCGTCTTGCCGACACCAAGATCGACCCGGCCAGGCGCAAGCGCCGATAGCACGTTGAAGACTTCGGCAACCTTATAGGGGCTGTAATGCTGCAGCATGACGCCGCCTGAACCGACGCGGATGCGGGATGTCTTCGCCAGAATCCACGCCACCAGCGCCTCGGGCGCGGAACCGGCAAGCTCCGGCGAATTGTGATGCTCGGCCACCCAGAACCGGCGGTAACCCAGATCTTCGGCGCGTCTGGCGAGATTGATCGTGTCGCGGAATGCGCCTGCCGCATCCTCACCCGCCGAAACGGGGCTCTTATCCAGCAAACTGAGAGTATACATCATCACCTCGCATGTCTTTTGATGCATACTTTGTCTACTGATTTTATATTCTAATAAAGAACGTTCGTTCCACGTTGCGACGCGATCAGAGAAAATATTGTTTTCCGTCACGATTCTGAAAACCGGTTCTGGCAAAAAATATCCGCAGCGCCGGAGATGTGACGTCGAAAAGGCGGAAAACAGGCGGTTTTCAAAGCCATATCCGGAGGAAACGGCTTGCGCGGGAATTCGCTAAAAACTACTTAGTAAGTTAGGAATAATATGGCCGGCGTTGCGGAATGTGCCGGCCCTCTTTGCGGATCAGGCGATGTTGACCAAAAAAGGCAAATACGGATTAAAGGCTCTGGTCGATCTGGCGCGATTGCCCCAGGGAGAGACCGCCTTCGTGACCGAGATTGCCACGCGCAACAATATTCCGAAGAAATTTCTGGACACCATTCTTCTGGAGCTGCGCAACAGCGGTATCCTGCGCTCAAAGAAAGGACCGAATGGCGGTTATTCGCTCTCGAAAATGCCATCCGAAATCATGATCGGCCAGGTTATCCGCACGCTGGACGGGCCTTTGGCCCCCATCCGCTGTGCCAGCCGCACCGCCTTTGAAGCCTGCGACGACTGTGACGATCCCGAGACCTGTCAGGTCAGGGTTTCGATGACGGACGTGCGCGACGCCATCGCAACCATTCTGGACAATATGACGCTCGCACAATTCGTCGCGAAGGACGGACAGGACGCGCTTTCCATTCCTGCCGGCAAATAGGCTTCGCTTATTGCCGGCGCAGATCATCCTCCAGAGATGCAATCAGCCCGGGCTCACTTAGGCCATCGATAAGGCCGAGACGCGCCATCAGGATTTCAAGCGTGATGGCGTTGTTCCTGACCGAACGAAAGGTAACGTTTTCCGAGCCCACCTGCGCCGCATCGATATTTGCCGCCAGGCTGGAGATTTGTGCTTTCAAGAGTTCAGTGGCGAGAAAAACCTCGCCGATGACGGGACGCGCCGCGCCCTCGTCTGCCAATCGGTCAATCAGCAGCGTCGAAAGTTCACGCTGTTTTTCACCCAGGGCCACCGCCGCTTTCAGCAGGGTGGCGACGGAGGCGGCGAGATTTCCTGCGCCCTGCGCAAGAAATGTAACCTGATCGGCGCGCAGCAGGCCATCCCATGATGTATCCGGCCGATTGCGCAAAACCACGAGCAGGTTTTTTCCCGCCGCATTCACAGCCGGAACGACAATCCAGTCCGCATCGGTAGCAACAGGGCGCACCACATCGTCGGGAAGCCGCAGGGCGAAATCGTCGTCGTTCGTTAAAACCGCGTGCTCCGCGCTGAGATCGGAGGAAGCAAGAGCGAAGGTTTCACCAAGATCGAGGCGGGCGAAGAGGGCCTTGCGTTGCTCTTCACCGCCGGCATTCCGGATGAATTCAAGCGCAGTGAAATGTTCGACCAGATCACGCGCCGCCTCCGCATCCGCGGCAGCAATAATCGAAAGCGCCTGCGCGAGAATATCGTTGGTTATGTCCGCTCCACCCAGTTCATTCGGAACCGAGAGGGCAAGAAGGCCGGAGCGGGCGATCCGCGCGTGGACCTGCCCGCTATTTTCGAAGGGACATTTCCCGGCAATTGCCCGGGCGACGGTCAGCACATCGCCATCCGCGCCAAGACGTGGAGGAATGAAACGAATTCTTTCGCCGAGCGGCGTGACAGATCCCATGCTCAACTCCCTCAAAAAATAACCCGTTGAATGCGTTCACTCAGTCCAGCGAATGATAACGCCCGTTCTGATAGACCAGCGAATGTCCGGAGCCGATGCGGATCGCCTCCACCTTGCCGATGATGATGACGTGGCTATGCCGCTCGATTGCCTCTTCAATGGTGCAATCGATAGCGGCAACGGCGTCCTCAAGGATGGGTGCGCCGCTTGCAAGCCGGGTCCATTCCGCACCGCGATAACGGTCCGCACCCTTCAGGCCGCCAATGCCGGCAAACTGGTTGGCGATGAACTGGTGGTTCGCGCCGATGATATTGACGGCGAGGTGACCGAAACGCTGCACCACCGGCCATGTGGACGACGACCGGTTGAGCGCCACCAGAATTCTCGGCGGATCGACCGACAAAGCGGTGGCCGAAGTGACGGTCGCACCGGTGCGCGCCTCGCCTTCTCCGGCGGTGATGACGCTGACGCCGCCGCCGAGCGTTCTCAGCGCCGCCTTCAGGCTATCGGCATCCGCAGCCTTACCCGAAACCGGATCGCGAAGATTGATGAATTGTTGATCCTTGGCCGCATATTGCAGTGTCATCGATCGCTCCTGAAAACAGCTGAATTGTCCAATAGCTAGCAGCGGCGGCAGGGGATTAAATAGACATCGTTTTCCATAATATTTATATTCTATGGAAATAATGTTCTATCTGTCAGACCCTTTCTTACTCAACCCGGCCGACAAGAAACCGGACAAAAAAAGGGTAGCCAATTCCCCCGGCTATATAAGAAATTTCGTTCCAATTTTTCCGAAGAGGGGAGTGTTTGTCTCCCTCCGCGAGACTTGCCGCACCGGCAGCCTGTAACCTTAGAAAACCGGGTACAGGCTGAGCATGGCGAAGTTCATTTCGCAGATTTCTTCCCGCTCAAGCTCGAGATCGCTTTTTCCCTGCCTGATACGCCCGGAATGATCCAGCGGATGAAGAGTAACCTGCTCATCTGCGTGAGGCCGACGCCGGGTCAGACCGAACAGATCAAAAGTAAACGCATGAAATCCCTGCGGCATGTGCGCCTCCTTTGCTCAACGCCCACTATCCTCCGGCGACGATCCAAAATCGTCAATATTTTCCATCAAATTACTATTCTATAATTACCCGGCTGCTCGCAAATGCGGACTAAGGTTGCCAAGATGAGGAAAATTCCATTTCGAAGGCCAGAATCGGCAGGATTTCAGCGCATGACCGTCACGGCCAGGCAAACCGGCGTTTGAGGATGAGACCTGCAAAAGCGCCAAGACAACAAAAAAGGGAAAATACCCAACCCGACACCGCACCCGCATGAATGCCCGACAGCAGCACGCCGATGGTGCAGCCAAGCGCTGTCATGCCACCCCAGCCCATCAGCACACCTCCGGCAAACCGGGTCATCAGCCCACCAGTAGACGGCCAGGATGGCTGGAATTTTCCCGCCGAAAGCGCGGCTGCGAAGCTCGCAAAGATCAGCCCCAGCACAAAGACGCCGTTAGGCGACAGGATCGTGGTTTTTACCGCGCTGATGCAGCCCCGTACCGTATCGAGGCTCGCAAGCGTTTCCGGCACCCATGCCGCGGATGCACCAGCCGTTCTGACGATGCTGCCGAGTTCGGCGGTTACCCCAAGCGGCGCAACGCGGAAATAGGAAAAGGCGCTGATGGCTGCAACCAGAACCCCGGTGACGACGGGCGGCCAGCGTTCAACAAAAACGCTTCGCAGGGCCTGATGCAGCCGGTTTTCCGATGCACACAATGAAACAGGCGCTTCCCTGTCGAAAAAGAGAACAATGAAGATCAGCCCGGCCAGAACAAAGCCGGCAAGCAGCAGCGCCAGGCCATATCCAAGATGGTGCGGCAGCCAGATCGGCGGGTCGCTGAAAACGCTGAGCGTATAAAGGAAATTCCAGCTGAGGAGCGCCAGCAGAAAACCGAGCGCTGCACCGACAATGGCAAGAACGGAACCAAAGGCTCCCTCCCCCAGCCGGTAAAAGTGTCCCGACAGGCAGGAGCCGGAAAGCGCAGCGCCAACACCGAAAACCGTCGACGCCAACGCCAGGACCCAGCCGACCGGGCCGATATGCGCGTTGGGCGGCAGGCGGCCGGGCTGCGGAACCGGCATCCACGCGATGGTGATGATCTGATAAAATACCACGCCCGCAAGAAGTGCGACAAGGATTGCAAGAACGCCATCCGAGCGCCTGTTGTCGACGAAATCGCGAAAATTGCAGAGAAAACAGAACCGTCCGCGCTGCATCACAATGCCGAAAGCAACGCCGGCCAGAAGTGAAAATGCAAGCTGCCTGCCATTTTCAAGCGCCCCCAGCTGATGAGCCGCAACAGCCAACGTGCATAAAATGGCAAAGGCCGTGAGGCGGCGAAGGGTGAAACGCATGTGGGACCGGACATGTCAGGAGAAACGCCAGTACACCGCTGGCGCACTGGCTTCGAAGAGGAGGGAGCGGCGGCTTATTTGCCTGTCCAGACCGTGCCGGTTGGATTGCTGATGGGAACGCCGACCGCATTTCCATATTCGGTCCAGGAGCCGTCATAGTTGCGGACGTCGTAACCGAGTATCTTCTTCAATGCGAACCAGGTGTGGCTGGAGCGCTCGCCGATACGGCAATAGGTGATGACCGGGGCGGAGCCGTCGATGCCCTTTTCGGCATAGATCGCCTTGATCTCATCTGCGGATTTGAAGGTCCCGTCCTTGTTGACGATGGTGCCCCACGGCACGTTGACAGCGCCGGGAATATGGCCCGCGCGAACCGAAAGCTCCTTGACGCCATCAGGCGCGAAAATTTTGCCCGAATATTCATCCGCCGAGCGGATATCGACGAGCTTGATATTGTGTTTGCCTTCGGCCACCGCAACGACATCCACGAACCGCGCCCGCACCGACGTATCCGGCTCGCCGAGCTTCAGCTTCGTTTCAGCCGTTGTCGGTGCCGATGTATCGAAAGGCAGGCCCTGCGCTTCCCAGAGCTTACGGCCGCCATCCAGCAGCTTCACCCGGTCGCCGAGACCATAGGTTTCGAAAATCCATGCGCCCCAGGCGGCGAACCAGTTGTTGTTGTCGCCATATAAAACGATTGTCGTATCGTCGTCCACACCGGCCTTCTGCAGCAGGGACTGGAAATTCTCACGCGCGGCGATGTCGCGCTTTTCCTTGTCAACGAGATCGGTGTGCCAGTTGAGGTTCACTGCACCGGGAATATGCCCGCGCTCATAAACACCGGTATCGACGCTGACCTCAAACACCCGGACATTCGGATTATCGAGATTTTCCTTCAGCCAGTCGGCCGTTACCAGCGCTTCCGAAGCCCCCGCCGCAGACAGCGATACCGCCGACAACAACAATCCGCCGAGAGCCGACGTTACAAGCTTTATTCTGGACATTTCCTTACCCCTTCCTGATTTGATGACCGATGAAATGTGACAACAAAACCATTCGGAGCGAAGAAACACTTTTCCATATTTTCTGTAGAAAATAAATACAGCCTCTCAAAAACAATCAAAAGGTGAAATTCAAAATTTAATGCGGATAATTCGGCATTAAAGCTCCCAAAGGTTGCAGTATGCCGCAAATGGGGACCGACCGCCGGAGGCGAATACATTGACGAATGAAAACGCTACAAACCGCCGGCATCACCCTGAACCAGCGCACCGTGCAAGGCCGACAATCCGCGCTTCCTCGATCGAGTAGCCGTCCATTCAGAACCGGCTGCCGACTTCAAGCGTGCGAAAAGAGCATATCCTTCCGGCCAACGTCCGAACCCGGCGGCGATGTTGATATGCCCGACGGAACCGAGATTGACGAGATCGCTTCCCCAATCGGCGGCAGTGCGGGCCAGTTCTTCCGGGTTCATATAGGGGTCGTTCGTGCTGCCCACGACGAGGCTGGGGAAAGCAAGTGGCGCCTGCGGAAAAGCGCCGAAGCGAACGATGCAGGGATGCATCGCCTCGACTTTGTCGAGATGGGCGGGCGCCACCAGAAGCGCGCCCTTGATTTTGGCAGCCACTGGTCGCGACGCCATATTCGCCACCAGCAGGCAACCAAGGCTGTGGGCGACGATATAGGCGCTTTCCGTTGAAGCGAGCGACGCTTCCAGACGATCGAGCCAATCTTCAAGAACCGGGCAATCCCAATTTTCCTGATCGACCAGTTGCGCCTGCGGATCATCGAACAGCCAATGCCGCTGCCAATGCCCCTCATCCGAACCGTTGAGACCGGAGACAATCAAGGTGGTACACATGCCTACTCCATTTTTTGCGGGCGGTGTGTGCCAAGCATGCTGAATTTTCCGATTTTAATCGACTATTGCCTTGCTCACCTTCGCTTGCCTCGAGAAAAATTGATCTAGGCAGTGCTGAAAGAGCAGAAAATGCTTTTATAACGGGGGTTCTGGAACCAATCCTATAGAAACATTGTCTAAAATTTTTTCGATAGAAAATATGTGCAATATGAGGGATCGATGCGGAAAGCTTTTCCTCTGCCACACCCCAAAAGAAACGCCGCTGCTTGGCCGGGCCGCCGCCGGTTTGCCATTCTCGCAGGATCGGAGGCTTTCGCCTCCTGAACCTAAAAATGGCAAAGGCCGCACCTCGGCCAGCCCATTTCACCGCGACATAAACGAAAATTCAGGCGGATAATGTGAGCAGCAAGAGCGAATTCCTCTGGTACATCCCCAATGACGTCAAAGCCGGCCACCGGGGCGATGCCGTCAGCGACAACCACAATAGTCTCGACACCTTGACCAGCCACGCGAAGGCGCTGGAAAACCATGGCTGGAAAGGCGCACTGCTCGGCACCGGCTGGGGCCGGCCCGATACGTTCACTGTGGCGGCAGCACTTGCGGCGCGCACCACCACATTCGAGCCGCTGATCGCCATCCGCCCCGGTTACTGGAAACCCGCCAACCTCGCCTCAGCCGCCGCCACGCTCGATCAACTTTCCGGTGGCCGGGTGCGGATCAATGTCGTCTCCGGCCGGGATGAGCTTGCAGCCTATGGCGACGAAGAAGGCGATCAGGCGCACCGTTATGCGCGCACGAAAGAATTCATGGGGCTGGTGCGGCGGCTCTGGACCGAAGAAAACGTCACTTTCGACGGCGAGCATTTCCGGGTCAAGAATTCCACCGTTTCGCCGCGCATCACCGAGCGCGCTGACCGGCCACATCCGAGGCTCTATTTCGGCGGTGCCTCCGAGGCCGCCGAACAGGTGGCCGCAACCGAGGCCGATGTGCAACTGTTCTGGGGCGAACCGCTTGCTGGCGTGCACGAACGGATCGAACGGCTGAGGCACTTGAGTGATAAGCTTGGCCGCGACCTGCCGCCGCTGCAATTCGGCCTACGGATCACCACGCTGGTGCGCGAAACGACAGCCGAGGCTTGGCGCGATGCGGAAGCGAAGGTTGCCGAGATGGCCGCCAACAATGGCGTGCGCTGGAACGACCACCTGCAAGGGGTGGCAGTCGGCCAGCGTCGTCTGCTGGATTTGCATCAGCGGGGTGATGTGCTTGATGATAATCTCTACACCGCACCCGGCAAATTCGGCGGCGGCGGGGCCGCAACCACATGGCTGGTGGGTTCGGCGGAAGATGTGGCCGCGTCGTTGCGCAAATATCGCGCGCTGGGCGTCACCCATTTCGTGCTGTCCGACACGCCCTATCTTCAGGAGATCGAACGGCAGGGCGACAGGCTGTTGCCGCTACTCCGGGACTGACAAAATGGGCGGCCTCGTCCGGCAAGGCCGCCCATCTCCTCGCCGATCAAACACTGGCGGATTTGATAATCTGTCGGCCGAGAATGGTGCGGATCATATGGCTTTGCGGCGCATGCGCTCTCGCCGTGATGGCATCGCGATGATGACGCTCGAGATGATGGTCCCGGCGCAGACCGCGATTGCCGCCGAGTTCCAGCGCCAGATCGGTCACCGCCACCGCATTGTCGATCACCACATGCCGAACGGCCAGCGCATCCGTTCCCACCTTTTCTCCCGCATCGATATCGCGCGCGACGGAAAGAAGCAGACGCCTGTTTGCCGCCAGCAGAACTTCGATCTGGCCGAGACCTTCCTGAATGCGGGGAATGGAGGACAACGGCGCGCCGAGGCTGGCGGGAACATGGCCCGTCAGATGGCGCAACAGTGCGTCACGCGCCGAAAGCGCAACACCATGATAGACGGACGCCAGAAGCACGAAGAAATTATAACCATCCACCTCGTCGCGCCGCAACGGTTCGTCCGCCGGCTGTTCGGCGACCAAATCGGCAAGCGGTACCTTCACCTCTTCAAGCACCAGATCGTCGCTTGCGGTGGCATACATGCCGGTCGCTTCCCATGCTTTTTCCCTGTGGATGCCGGGCGCATCGATGGGAACCAGAAGCTGGATCAGGCGCGGCACGTCCTCTGTCGTCACGGCCAGCACGATTGCCCATTTAAGGCCCGGCAAGCCAGTGACGAAGCTCTTGCGGCCGTTCACCACCCAGAACTCGCCCTCGATCCGCGCCGTCGTTTCCGGCAGGCCGCCATGTGCCGGCGAACCGATACCCGGCTCGGCCTGCGCATTGTTCAAGAGCGCCGGCTCCCTGCTATTGGCGGCCAGTACCTTCGCGGCCAGAGCCGCCGGCCACTTGCCACGCCGGACTGCGGCATGAACGCTGTAATGCATGGCGAGAATGAGGGCGGTGGAGGGATCACCCTTGGCAATGGCCGCGATCACGGCATGCGCCGTTTCCATGCCCTCCCCCCAGCCACCGTCTTTTTCAGCCGTGACGAGCCCAAGCAGGCCCGATTTGAACAGCGCCTCGAAATTGCCGGCGGCGAATTCGCCGCTTTTGTCGTGATCCGCTGCGGTCCGGCTGAAATCTTCGGCCAGCGCGGTTGCGATGGCGACGGGACTGGAAGGCTGCACCGGCGGAACGGCGGAGAGTGCGACGCTCATGCAACCGCCCTTTCACTTGCCGTGACGAAACGGTCGTCAATCCACCCGCCGAGATCGAAGTCGTTTTCAAGGAAACCCCATTGGTGCAGGAAATCCTTGTAATGGCCGACAGCGGCAACGAGGTCCGCATCGAGACCGAGGCAAAGATGGCGGTGAACCTCCGGCCCGTTGGCGGCCAGAACCTGCTCTTCGGTGGCACCCGCCTCTCGGGCGATGAAACGGCGCGTTTCTTCCGGATGCTGCTCCGCCCAGAGCGAGGCTCTGGCAATGGCACCAACCAGCCGCTCCACCAGATCGGGGCGCTCATCGGCAAGCCGTCCGTCAACCGTCAGCACACGGGGTGAACCGGAATTGATGCGTATCTTCGGATCGGGGTGAAAACCGAACTCCGCCACCTGCACCGCACCCACAAGATTCGCAGCGGCGATGCCGGCGGTTCCCTTGACGAAAATCGCATCGACCTCGCCACGCAACAGCGCGATGATCTCCTCGCCGAAGGATTGCCTACGCTTCAGGCCGAAAAGCGATGGCCCCTCCTGCGAGGCCAGCACCGAATCCTTGATGACGATATCCGTCAGCTGGATATCCTCGACCTTCAGCCCTTCCAGCGAAAGCGCCGAGGTGATGCCCTTCAGCGCCGTTGCCCGCATAAAATCGACGATGCCTTCCGGCCGGCGCGGCACGCCGAAACGGCGGCCGGCGAGATCGGCAAGCGAGCGGATGCCGGTTTCCGGCAGGGTGATGATCGCCTGAAACTCATCCGTCCAGGTAATGCCTATGAGGTGCGTATTGCGCCCTTCGGAACGGGCGCGGATGGGCGGCACATTGCCGCCGTGGCGGAAGGACCATTCCAGCGTGTGGTTGAAATGGCTTTGCCGCACGGAACGATCCGGCGAATCGATGATGGATTTCAGCGCGATGCCGACCTCCTCGAAGGTCTGCCCGAGATAACCGAGCTGCGCTGCCAGCCCGACTGGCGTGGGCACCGGGCAGCGTGTGTACCAGATTTCAGAAAGTGTCGTGCTCATGGCTTTGGCCTCGATGAAAGGGAAAAGTCCCGGCCCGCCGCAATCGCGGGCCGGGTCTGGTGAGACGATCAGGATGCGGCGATATGCGCGAAGGCGAGGCTGCCCGCCACCCCTTCGGCACCGATGGTGTGATCGGCGATGCGCTTGTTGAAGATGGTGATTTCAGGTGCTGCGACGATGTCGATCGCCGGCACATCCTCGACGAGGATCTGCTGGATTTCCTTCCACTGCGCGATGCGCTTGTCCGGATCGATCTCGATGGCGGCGGCTTCGAGAAGCGCATCGACCTTCGGGTTGCTGTAGGCCGCACCATTGGAGAAAGGCACGCCCTTCTTGAAGTTCTTAGACCAATAAAGCCGCTGCACGCCGACGGTCGGGTCGAAGAGATTGCTCATGCCCTCATAGGCAAAATCGAAATCGCGATCCGTGTAGATGCGCTTGGTGTAGGTGGCGAAATCCTGGGTGCGCACCGTCACGTCAACACCAACCTTGGCCAGTGCCTGACGAATATAGTCAGCACCGCGCGGATAGGCCTCGGTACTCGGCACATAATCGAGATTGAGCTTGAAACGGATGCCATCCGCACCGCGCTTGTATCCCGCCTCATCCAGCAGCGCTTCGGCGGCCTTCAGGTCGATCGGATAGGTCTTCAGATCGTTGACATACCACTTCGCAAGCTTCGGATTGATCGGCCCTGTTATCGTCGCGCCATAACCGAAATTGACCGTGTTGAAGATGATATTGCGGTCAATCACATGCGCGAAGGCGCGGCGCACCCGCACGTCCTTGAAGACGTCCTTTTCAAGGTTGAATTCCACGCGGCTGATGGAGTTGGTATATTGATAACCGTTCGTCTCGAAGCCGAGGCTCGGCAGCTCCTTCAGGCGGTCGAGATCGCTATAGGCGACCGGCGTGCTGGGGGCGAGATCGATCTCTCCGGTTTCGATGGCAATCGCCCGGGCAGAAGCATCCGGAATGAAGCGAACAATCAGCTTGTCGAGATAGGGGCGCGGCGCATCCCAATAATCGGCATTGCGCTCAAAAACGATATGGCTGCCGCGCACCCACTCTTTGAACTTGAACGGGCCGGTGCCGATGGGGGCCAGATTGACCGGGTTTTCGGTGACTTTCGTACCCTCGTAGAGATGTTTGGGCACGATGGGCGTTTCAGCTGCGGCAAGCGCAGTTATCAGGTAAGGTGCCGGCTTGGAAAGAACCAGAACCGCCGTCAACTCATCCGGCGTCTCGACGCTGGTGAGGTTCAGGAATGTGTTGCGCCCGCGCGGATGCACTTCCTTGATGGTGGAGATGGAAAACGCCACATCGGCGGATGTGAACGGCTTACCGTCATGCCACGTCACACCGGGCCGCAGATTGAAGGTGTACCGCAGGCCATCCGCGCTCACGTCCCAGGATTTGGCCAGAAGCGGCCTGGGGTTGAGATCGAAATCATAGGTCAGCAGCCCTTCGGTGACCTTGGGCGATATATAGACGGAATTATAGGCCGTGTGCGCAATGGTCGTCAGCACCGGCGGTTCCGACGAGATCAGCAGGGTGGCCGTGCCGCCGCTTGTCGGCTCCGCCGCGCGGAGCTGCAGCCCCGGCAACGACACGACGCCGAGCGCCACGGACGCCAGCAGAAATCCACGCCGCGTCGTCTGGTTGAAAACAGTCATGCGATACCCTCTCCTTGATATTGCCGGCAAAACCCGGTGAAACTGAATGGCCACGTTTTGAAAGAAGTTTGTTTCATGACTAAGAGCGATATTGGCATGAAACACCAATATTGCCTTTAATTAGGAATTTTCTTTTTTATAGCGTGTTATTTTCCGTAAAATTCAGAAAATAATTCTATTACTCTTTGACAAATTCCATAAAATTAGTCAACTAATACTCCTGCCTTCGAGAGGCTGATTTATGTTTTGCAAGTTTACGGACTGGAGCCGATGTCGAATTCGAAGAGGATTTTATCGCAGGCAAAGCGGGTGGCAATTCAGGCCATTCCGACGGTGCTGGGCATCGTCATCCTGAACTTCTTCCTGCTGCAACTGGCGCCGGGTGATGCGGCGGATGTGCTGGCGGCGGAAGCGGGTTCGGCAACCGTCGAGACCATGGCCGAAATGCGCTCCCGCTTCGGGCTGGACCTGCCGATCGTGCATCAGCTCATGAACTATCTCGGCAATCTCGCCCAGTTCAGCCTCGGCTTTTCCCCTCGCTACGGCATGCCGGTGGCAGAACTCATCGGTCAGCGCCTGCCGGGCACCCTTGCCCTGATGGGAGCAGCGCTTGGCATTGCGATTTTCGTCGGTGTGTTCCTCGGCTCGATCATGGCGCTTTTTTCCGGCAAGCTGCCGGATCGGATCATTTCGATCGGTTCGCTGATTTTTTATTCCGTGCCGGGTTTCTGGATCGGCCTGATGCTCATCCTCACCTTCTCTGTCAAGCTCGGCTGGCTTCCCTCCGGCGGTGACAGCACCATTGGCAGTAACCTCACCGGTTTCGCAGCCTTTCTGGACAGGCTGCGCTATATTATTCTTCCCGCCCTTTCGCTGGCGCTTTATTTTCTGGCGATCTATGCCCGCCTCACCCGTGCGGCGATGCTGGAGGTAAAATCCCAGGACTATGTGCGCACGGCGCGCGCCAAGGGCGTTTCGCCGCTCCGGCTCACCACACGCCATATTCTGCGCAATGCGCTGATCCCCATCACCACCATGGCCGGCATGCATATTGGCGGCCTGCTGGGCGGCGCAGTCGTAGTCGAGACCGTATTCAGCTGGCCGGGTCTTGGCCGCCTCGCCTTCGAAGCCGTGATGGCGCGTGATTTCAGCGTGCTGCTCGGCATCCTGCTTCTCTCTTCCCTCGTCGTCATCATCGTCAATGCGGCCGTCGACCTGTTGCAGGCATGGCTCGATCCCCGCATCGGAGAAAGCCGATGAATTCCTCCCCCATCACTGCGGTTCTCGACACGGCCGAACTTGGCGCTGAAGAGACCAATCCAAAACCGAAAAAGCCCGAAGAAAAAGTCTGGCCCTATATCCACGCGCCGGATGCGCTTTCGGCCCGTTCCGTTTCCGTGCCCCGGCGCGGCCTGCGGCGGGAACTGAAAATCTTCCTGACCAACCCCAACGCCATCGTCGGGCTGCTGTTTCTCGCCACCGTCCTCATCGCCGCTCTCACAGCCCCGCTGATCTATCCCGGCGACCCGCTGGAAATGGTCGCCCGTCCCTTCCTCTGGCCCGGCCAGAACCCGGCCTATCCGCTCGGCACCGATAGCATGGGCCGGGATGTTCTGGCCGGCATCGTGCACGGCGCACGTATCTCGCTGACCGTCGGTGTCGTGGCGACGCTGATCGGCCTGACCATCGGCATCGCCGTTGGTGCTTTCGCCGGTTATTTCGGTGGCGTCATCGACGATATTCTCGTCAAGCTGATCGAAATCTTCCAGACCTTGCCGAATTTCGTGCTGCTGGTCGTGCTCGTCGCTATCGCCCAGCCCTCGGTCACCACGGTCACATCGGCCATCGGCATCATCACCTGGCCGCTCGTCGCCCGCCTCACCCGCGCCGAATTCCGCGCCATCCGCGAGAAGGACTATGTGCTGGCGGCTCGAAGCCTCGGTTATGGCCATGCGCGGATCGTCTTTCAGGAAATTCTGCCCAATGCGCTGCCGCCGATCATCGTCACCTCCTCCGTCATGGTGGCAGGCGCGATCCTCATGGAAGCAGCACTGTCCTTCATGGGGTTGGGCGACCCCAACCGTGTTTCCTGGGGGTCGATGATCGGTTCGGGCCGCGATGTCATCCGCACCGCCTGGTATCTGACCGCCCTTCCCGGCCTTGCCATCGTCTTCACCGTCATTTCGCTGAACCTCATCAGCGACGGTCTCAACGATGCGCTCAACCCGCGTTTTTCGGAGGAACGCCGATGAGCAAACTGATCGAAGTCCACGATCTCTCCGTCAGCTTCGGCGAAGCCCAGCCGGTCAAGGGCGTCAGCTTTGACTTACAGGCAGGCGAAATGCTGGCCATCGTCGGCGAAAGCGGCTCCGGCAAATCGCTGACGGCACTCGGGCTCATCGGCCTTCTGCCGTCACACGCCAAGACCGGCGGGCGGGTTCTGCTCGAGGGCCGCGATCTCCTGCCGCTTTCGGAGCGGCAATGGCGCGGCATTCGCGGTCGCGATATCGGCATGATCTTTCAGGAACCGATGACCTCGCTCAACCCGGTTTTGACGGTCGGCGAACAGATCATCGAGGTGCTGCGCATCCACGAGAAGATCGACCGGCGTCAGGCCCGCAAACGCGCCATCGAGTTGCTCGACCTCGTCAATATTCCCGATGCCGGCCGTCGTGTGGATGATTATCCGCACCAGCTTTCCGGCGGCATGCGCCAGCGCGTCATGATCGCCATCGGCGTCGCCTGCAATCCGAAACTCCTGATCGCCGACGAGGCGACGACCGCGCTCGACGTGACGATACAGGCGCAGATCCTGCAGCTGCTCGACAATCTGCGCCGCGATCTCAACATGGCTGTCATCCTCATCACCCACGATCTCGGCATCGTGGCGCAATGGGCGGATCGGGTGATGGTCATGTATGCCGGCCGCAAGGTAGAGGAAGGATTGCCGGAACCGGTGTTCTCCAACCCCTACCATCCCTATACGCGCGGCCTGCTCGCCGCCTCGCCGCGCGCGGAAGACGGCCAGCATTATCGTGACGGACCGCTGATCGAAATTCCGGGCTCCATCGTCTCCGCCACCGGCGAGCGCGGCTGCGCCTTCCGGCCGCGCTGTCCGAGCGCCCGTGGTTTCTGCGGGCAGTTCGTGCCGCCGCTGCGGCCGATTTCGGAAGGCCGCTACGCCGCCTGCCCCTTCGTATTCCCGACATCACAGGAGGTATCCGATGACGCTCTTGTCAGTGCATAGTCTCTCCACCCATTACACGGGCGGACGCGGCACCGTGCGCGCCGTCGATGATGTGTCGCTTAATATCGAGGCCGGCGAGACGGTGGCTCTGGTGGGTGAATCCGGCTGCGGCAAATCCTCGCTCGGCAAATCGCTGATGCGACTGGTCGAGCCGTCTTCCGGCAGGATCACCTTCAAGGGCGCGGATGTGACGGCAATGTCGTCATCGCAACTGCGTGGCATCCGCCGCCGCATCCAGATGATTTTTCAGGATCCCTTCGCCTCGCTCAATCCGCGCCACACGGTTCGCACCATCCTTACCGCGCCACTGAAAGTGCACGGCATCGGCGACAGGGCGCAGCAACGAGACATCGTCGAGGCCATCATCGCGCAGGTGGGTCTGCCGCCGGATGCGCTCGACCGTTATCCGCATGAATTTTCCGGCGGCCAGCGCCAGCGCATCGGCATTGCTCGCGCACTGGTTCTGGAGCCGGAACTGGTGGTCTGCGACGAGCCGGTCTCGGCGCTCGATCTTTCGATACAGGCGCAAATCCTCAACCTTCTGGTGGAAATGAAGAAGCGGCTGTCGCTCTCCTATCTCTTCGTCTCTCATGACCTGTCCGTCGTGCGTTATTTTTCCGACCGGGTGCTGGTCATGTATCTCGGCAAGATCGTGGAAAGCGCGCCGACCGCAGAACTCTGGGCCTCGCCGAAGCACCCCTATACCCGTGCGCTGCTCGCCGCCGTTCCGGATCCCGCCCGCCGCAAACAGGCGGCACCGATTTCCGGTGATCTGCCGAGCCCGCATGATCCGCCATCCGGCTGCCGGTTTCACACCCGCTGCCCGCTCGCCACCGATCTCTGTCGCGAAAAAGCGCCGGATTACACCCTTTTCGGCAAGAACCACGCCGTGGCTTGCCACCATGCCCAATAACTTGCCAACCATGCCCAATAACTTGAAGGAGCAACCATAATGGTCGACTATCGCTATCTCGGACGCAGCGCGTTGAAAGTTTCACCGCTTAGCCTCGGCACCATGATGTTCGGAGGCCCGACACCGGATGACGTGGCCTTCCGCATCATCGACAAGGCGCGCGAACAGGGCATCAACTTCATCGACACCGCCGATGTCTATCACGACGGCAAGTCAGAGGAAGTCGTCGGTCGCGGCATCAAGGCCACGCGCGACCATTGGGTTCTGGCGACGAAATTCGTCAATTCCCACACCAAGGGCCCCAATCTCGGTGGCCATTCGCGCAAATGGGTGATCGAGACCGTCGAGAATTCGCTGCGCCGGCTCAACACCGACTATATCGATATCCTCTATTTCCACCGCGCCGTCTTCGACGCGCCGCTGGAAGAGCCGTTGCGCGCCATTGCCGATCTCATCCGCGCCGGCAAGCTGCGTTATTTCGGCGTTTCGAACTTCCGTGGCTGGCGCATTGCCGAAATTGCGCATCTGGCCGACCAGCTCGGCATCGACCGGCCGGTTGCCAGCCAGCCGCTCTACAACATCGTCAACCGCACGGCGGAAGTCGAGCAGCTGCCGGCGGCCAATCACTATGGCCTTGGCGTCGTGTCCTATTCGCCGCTGGCGCGCGGTGTGCTGACCGGCAAATACCAGCCGGGCGAACAGCCCGGCGCCGACACGCGCGTCGGGCGTGGCGACAAGCGCGTTCTGGAAACGGAATGGCGTCCGGAATCTATTGAAATTGCCCAGAAGGTTGCGGCGCACGCCGCATCGAAGGGCGTTTCGGCAGCGGATTTCGCTCTGGCCTGGGTGCTGAACAACAAGTTCGTCACCGCCGCCATCACCGGCCCGCGCACTGAAGAGCACTGGAACGGTTATGTCCGCGCCCTCGATGTGAAGATCGATGCGGAGGATGAAGTGCTGGTCGACAGCCTCGTCACGACAGGTCATCCCTCTACACCCGGCTTCAACGATCCGAGTCATCCCGTCGAAGGCCGCGTGCCGCGCAATGTCGAAGCCGCACCCCGCCCGGTCGTCAAGCCGCGCGCGGTCGCCTGATAAGAAAAAACCTGCGGCGCGATTGTGCCGCAGGCCCTCACATCCGCTCACGGGAAAACCGCAATGTCCAATCTGAAACCACAGACAACCACCACCGACAATTCCGGCGTGCCGAGCCGTGACGAGATTCTGGCCCGGGCTAAGGACATTGCGGCTATCGCGGCCAGGGATGCCGCCCGCCGCGAGCGCCAGCGCGACCTGCCCTTCGACATCTTCGCCCTTATTAAAGAGGCGAAGATTGGCACGCTGCGTGTCCCCGAAGCCAAGGGCGGACCGGGCGGCTCGATTGCCGACTATATTGAAGTGCTGATGATCCTCGGCGAAGCCGACAGCAATATTCCGCACGCACTTCGCAGCCATTTCAACTTCACCGAAAACCTCGCGCTGGCACCCATCGAGCTGGAGGACCGGCGGCATCTCGAACAGGTCCTCGCCGGCAAACTTTTCGCGGGCGCCAGCACCGAACAGGGCACCAAACGCCCCGGCGAAATCACCACGCGGCTGAGTGCGGATGGCGACCGCTACCGGCTGAACGGCCGCAAATGGTATGCGACCGGCACCGCCTTTGCCGATTTCGGCACCTTCAGCGCCATTGGCGATGACGAGCAGCCGATCGGCGTGCTCATTCCGCTTGATCGTGCCGGCATCACCATTCTCGATGACTGGGACAGCATGGGCCAGCGGATGACCGCAAGCGGCGGCGTGCTGCTTGAGAATGTCGAGGTGCTGCCGCATGAGCTGACGACCCGCAAGCTCGGCACCCAGATCGGCCGCCACAGCTCGGCCATGCGGCAACTGCATCTCGCCGCATCTGCCGCCGGCGCGGTTCAGGGGGCGCTCAACGACGGTGTGGAATATGTTCTGCGCCAGGCGCGCACCACGCTTCACAGCGCTGCGGAAACCGCCAATCAAGACCCCTTCGTGCAGAAGACGCTCGGCGAAATCAGCGCCGGCGCTTTCGCCGTCAAGACACTCATCCGCGAAGCGGCCAGAACGCTCGACCGGACGGCTGTCGCCTTTGCGAATGGTGATGAAGAGGCGATAGAAGCGGCGTTGCTGGAAGGTTCGCTCGCCACCGCCCGCACCCAGATTATCGCCTCGCAGCTGTCTTTGACGGTCGCCACCAATCTCTACGAACTCGGCGGCGGCTCGGCGACATCGAGCGATCGGAATTTCGACCGCCACTGGCGCAACATCCGCACCGTCTACAATCACAATCCGCTGGCCCATAAGGCGCGGGTGATCGGCGACTATTACCTCAACGGCACCACGACCCACCTTAGGGAAGGCCGGGTGTTCTGACCATGCGGAAGATGGCAGGCGGCACAGGAGGAGCAGTAATGAGAACGGAGTTTATCGCTCCCGCCGGGAGCCGGGCGGCTTTTCGCCTGCCGACACTTTCCCGGCTGCCGCCGCTGACGGCGCTGCGCGCCTTCGTGGTTGCCGCCCGCCATGCCAGCTTTTCGCGGGCAGCGGAGGAACTGCATGTCTCGACCGCCGCCATCGGCCAGCAGGTCCGAATTCTCGAAACCCATCTCGGTCAGCCGCTTTTCAGCCGCCAGCGCGGCGAATTGCTGCTGACCGATGCCGGCAGCGCGCTTTATCCCGGCCTTGCAGATGCTTTCGAGACGATGATCGGCAGTCTTTCCGACCTGATGGTTTCGAACGCCCGGCCGCAGCTGAAGGTTCTGGCGGAAGGTTGTTTTGCCGCCCGCTGGCTGGCGCCGCGGCTGGGAAACATCGCATCTGCGCTTGGTGATATGGACCTTTCGATCTTATCTCTTGAGGGCGACACCATAGACCTCACCCATTTCGATGCCGATTGCGCCATTATCGCCACCCATGCGCAAATCCCCGGTTTCATTCATGAACCGCTTTTCACCGATACCGTCAGTGCCGTCTGCACGCCTGATTTCGCCAGCCGCCACCGGCTTTGCGGCGAGCCTGACCGGCTGCGCGATCTCTCCTTTGCAATGTTGCGCGGCAATGGCGCGGACGCCGCTTTCGAATGGGCAAACTGGCTTCGCGCCTGCCGCATTCCGCTCAGGCTTTCGGCCACCGGCCCCCGTTTTTCACGCCAGACCGCGCTGATCGAAGCGATTTTGTCCGGCCACGGCATCGGCCTTGCGCGCCACTCCCTGATTTCGGAAGAGCTGAAAAGCGGCCGCGTGATTGCACCTTTCGGCGCACCGCAGCCGACGGCCAGCCGTTATCACCTGCTGACCAGCCCTGACAGGCGGCGGTTGCCGGAGGTCGCATCTCTACTCGCTTTGTTGCGCGAGGATATACTCTCCCTAGAGACCGCCGCCTGAACACGCCCGTCCCACCTCAGGCGCGTTCCCTTTGCAACTCTTTGGCCGCGTAGATATTTTCGGGCCGTGGCAGACCATAATGGTCGCGCAGCGTATCGCCCTCATAATCCTCGCGGAACAGGCCTCGCTGTTTCAGGATCGGCACCACCTCATCCACGAAAATATCGAACCCGCCAGTCAGCCATGGCGGCATGATGTTGAAGCCGTCGGCAGCGCCCTCACGGAACCAGGTCTCTATCCAGTCCGCCACCTGTTCCGGCGTTCCGGATATCACCTTGTGGCCGCGCCCGCCGGCCAGACGGTGCAGCAATTGCCGGATCGTCGGGTTTTCCCGGTCGATGACATCGAGAACCAGTTGATGACGGCTGCTATCCGCCTGCGCCCGCGTGGCTTCCACAGCCTCCTGCGGCAAGGGCTGATCGAGATCGGCCGATGAGAGGTCTATGCCGGTGATGCGCTGCAATTGCCCGAGCGAAAAGGCAGGCTGGATGAGATCGTTAAAGGAGGCCTCGAGTTTTCGTGCCTCCTCTTCGGTGGAGGCGATGAAGGGGCTGATACCCGGCAGGATTTTCACATGGGCGGGATTGCGCCCCGTGGCCGCCACGCGACGCTTGATATCGGAATAAAAAGACCGCGCACTCTCCAGAGTCTGATGCGCGGTAAAGATCGCCTCGGCATATTGGGCAGCAAAACCACGCCCCTCCTCCGAGGAGCCGGCCTGCACATAGACCGGCCTGCCCTGCGGTGAGCGCGGCAGGTTGAGAGCTCCCCGCACCCGGTAAAACTCACCTTCGTGATTGGCAGGATGAATGCGGTCGGTATCGGCGAAAAGCCCGCTCTCCTTGTCGGCGACGATGGCGTCGTCTTCCCAGCTGTCCCAGAGCTTCGTCACCACATCGACGAACTCGATGGCCTGCCGGTAACGGTCGGCATGGGGCGGATGTTTTTGCAGATTGAAATTGCCGGCCGCCGCATCGGCCGAGGTCGTGACGATGTTCCAGCCCACCCGGCCACCGCTGATATGATCGACCGAGGCGAACAGCCGGGCGAGATTGTAAGGCTCGTAATAGGTGGTAGAGGCCGTGGCGATGAAGCCGATCTTTT
Source organism: Agrobacterium sp. ICMP 6402 (assembly GCF_009498615.1). Taxonomy (NCBI): domain Bacteria; kingdom Pseudomonadati; phylum Pseudomonadota; class Alphaproteobacteria; order Hyphomicrobiales; family Rhizobiaceae; genus Agrobacterium; species Agrobacterium sp. ICMP 6402. The sequence goes on along the minus strand of NZ_QSNV01000002.1, from coordinate 531,538 downwards.
CGGTGACAGCGGCAAGGGCCGCCAGCATGGTGATCGGCTCCAGCCGGTGGCGGGCGGCATAACGGATATTGGCGTCCAGCACCGGCGCATCGGCAAAGAAGATCGCATCCAGCTTCGCCGCCTCGGCCTTGCGGGCAATATCCTGATAGAGCCTTATATCGGTGACGCGGTGCGGCTCCGACTCTGGATGCCGCCAGGCCGCCTCATGATGTCCGCCCGGATAGATGAAGGCATTGAGGACCAGCTTCTCGGATTTTCTGCTCATGGCGATGAACCCTTTTTAACTCTGACTCGGCTTCGAAAAAGGTGAGGAAACCTCACGCTTCCTTCGTCACCCATGCTTTGGCGAGATTGCCGCTGAGACCTTCCGCCCCCGTCGCATAATCCTTGATGCGCACGCTGCCGACGACCGGCTGGATGGGCGAGACGAGATTGATGACGGGGAGATCCCTGGCGACGACGGCCTGAAACTCCCTGAAGAACGCCGCGCGTTTTTCGATGTCAGGTTCCACCGCCGCCGCTTCCAGCAGCCGGTCCACGTCCGGGTTGGAATAGTGGCTGGCATTGGAGAACGGCAGACCGATCTTGAAGTTCTTGCTCCAGTAGACGCGCTGCACGCCGGCCGTCGGATCGAAGGTGTTGGAGAGGGATTCCACCGAAAGGTCCCAGGCGCGGTCGGTATAGACTACCTTCACATAGGTGCCGAAATCGAACTTCTGGATATCCGCCTCGATACCGATTTTCGACAGCGCCTGCGCGATAAAATCCGAATAGGTCTGTGGATTGAACGGGTTGGTGGTAACCCTGAGCTTGAAGCGCTTGCCGCCGTCCTTGCGCGGGAAGCCCGCCTCATCCAGCAGCTTTTCCGAAAGCGCTATATCGAACTCGGCAAAACCAATGTCGGGATTGTGGAATTTCGCAAGGCCGGGGCTGATCGGCGTGGGCGAGGGCACGGCGTAACCGTAAAGCACGGTATCGATCAGCGCCGGAACATCGATGGCGTGGGCGATGGCCTGCCTGACCTTCAAGTCCTTGAGATAGTCGTTCTCCAGGTTGATCACCAGCTGGTTCTGCTGGCCGGCATAGGCATAGATGCGGTCATCCACCTTCAGCGTCGGGATGGATTTCAGCCGTTCCAGATCGGCAAGCGCCACCGGGTTGGGGCCGATATCGCCTTCCCCGGTTTCCAGTGCGGCCGCACGGGCGCCCGCATCGTTGATAAGGCGGATGATGACGCGGTCGAGATGGGGGCGCGGCGCATCCCAATAATCCGCATTTTTCTCCAGCAGAACGTGGCTGCCCGGCACCCATTCCTTCAGCACGAAGGGACCGCTGCCGATGATCTGGGCGGTTTTCGGATTTTCGGTCGGCTTGAAGGTTTCGAAAATATGCTTCGGCACGATTGGCGATTCCGACGAGGCGAGCGCGGTGATCAGGCCCGGTGCCGGCTTGGAGAGCTTCACCTTTGCGACCAGCGGATCGGACGTATCGACGCTTTCGACATGCGAGAACGTCGCCCGGCCGCGCGGATGGGCTTCCTTCAGCCGCAGGATCGAAAATTCCACATCCGCCGATGTCACCGGTTTGCCGTCATGGAATTTCGCTTTCGGCTGCAGATGGAAGACATATTCCAGCCCGTCGGCCGAAACGCTCCATTCCTTCGCAAGGCTGGGCTGCGGCGAAAGCTCATAATCATAGGTCAAAAGCCCGTCGTAAATCTTCGAGCCGATGAACTGCGGGCCGCCCGCGCTGGTATTGATGGCCACGAGTTGGGTCGGCTCAGGGAAATACACGATCTTCAGCGTGCCGCCTGAAACGGGCTCTTCGGCAGCGGCAAAAGAACCGCCCGGCAGCGCCACGAAAGCGCCGGCGGCGAGGGCTATTTTATGAAACTGGCGTCTGGAAAAGGTCATGTCTGTCTCCGAAAAAATCCGATGTGCGGGTGCGGCAACTCAATGCAGCTGCGGGAACCCATGGCGCTCGGCAAGAATTTGCAAAATGCGTTTGGTGTCCTGAATGAAATGCGTGTCGCCCTTGGCCGTCGCGTCGTTGGGCACATCGCCGGCAAAGACGAACAGCGGCAGTGACTGGTTTTCTTCACCCACGACAGCAATGACCGCCTCACGCGGACGCTGAAAACCGACCCGGCGGATATCGATCTGCGCCGCAAGCTCTGGAAAGGCGGCAAGCAGGCCTTCGATCTGGTTACAATGCGGGCAGACGAACCGGACACCGGGGAGTTTCGGGTCCTCAAATCCGGGGGCGATCAGAAAAAGTGTGTCCTTGGCCATGGCATCCATCATTTGCAGGTGAGATTTCCTGCTCACAGTGCAGGTGGCCAAAGCGTGGGTCCAGAAAGCAATTCTTGCTTTAAAACGAAGAATTACTTTGCGCTAAATTACTGATGAAACTGATTTTTTCGAAATTTCCGTTAGTAACATCGCTGTTTCGGCCGACATGTTTCATGCGCAAAGTTTTTCTCGAAAACGGGCGCGCGGCGCGAAGGTGCAAAAAGAATGGAGGGCAGATTTCGGCAATAAAAAACCCGGCAGAATTGCCGGGTTCTGGTGAGAGGTCGTTGGCGCAAAACCTCTCCTTGGTCACGCTCGGGCCTATCCCGGGCATCTGCAATCTACAAGGCCAGGATGACTTGGCACATCCTCGGTACAAGACCGAGGACGACGTCGAATGTGGAGGAAGGTTCGTCATTACTCTCGCTCCACAGGATCGCCGGACTTGCCCTCAATCGCTCTTCCAGGCCGTCGCCAGATCGCCATAGGCAATGTCGATGGTCGTCACGAGAGACTTCAGGCTGGTGTTGCGCAGAATGACGGTCGGTAAAGCGACGATCGAGAAATTCGGCAGGTCGTCACCGGTGATTTTCTGAATGTCGTGGAATTGCGCCGCCCGTTTTGTCTCATCCACCTCGGTTGCGGCAGCGCGGAAACGATCGTCCACCTTGGGATTGTTATAGTGGGCGGCGTTGACATAAGGCGCCGGGTTCTTGATGCCGTCCGACCAGTAGAGACGCTGCACGCCCGCCGTCGGGTCAAAAAGCCGGCTGATGCCGTTCACCGTCAGGTCGAAACCGCGCTCGGTATAAACGCGCTTGATGAAGGTGGCGAGATCGCCTTCAACGATGTCCACCTTCACACCGAGCTTGCCGAAGGAGGAACGCAGATATTCAGCTGTTTTGCGGAAGACGTCGGATGGCAGGAAGGCCAGCCGCAACGAAAAACGGGTGCCATCCGCGCCTTTCGGGTAACCGGCCTTGTCCAGCAACTCGTTTGCCCTGGCCAGATCGAAGGGATAGGTGAAGGGCTTTTCATCATTATAGGCGGTGAAGACGGCCGGAATGTTTGAACCAGCTGGTTTGGCTGTTCCGAAGAAGATTGCATCGTTGATGAAATCGCGGTCGATGGCATGGGCCAGCGCCTGCCGGACCTCTTTTTTCGCAAGGATCGGGTTCTCCAGATTGAACTCAACGATGGCGGCATTGTTGAGATAGGCGTCGGTATAGACCTCCACCGCAAGTTTCGGATTCTGCCGCAGGCGCTCCAGATCGCTGTAGGAAACATCGGCTGTGTAATCCGCCTCGCCGGTTTCCACCGAAATGGTGGTGGAGGCCGCATCGGCAACAAAGCGCGCCACGAAACCGTCGAGATAGGGCAGATCGGCCTGCCAGTAATTCGGGTTCTTCTTGAGCTTCACATAGCTGCCGCGTTTCCATTCCTCGAAAACGAAGGGGCCGGTGCCGATGGGCGCATTGCCGTTCGGGCTTTCATTGTAGTTTTCCGAAGCATAGGCATGGGCCGGCAGGATGGGCGTTTCGCCGCCCGTCAGCGCCCGCAGAAGGTAGGGTGCGGGTTTGGAAAGCACCACCACAGCCGTCAGCGGATCGGGTGTTTCGATATCGGCAATATTGGCAAAGGTGAAGCGCCCGCGCGGGCCGACCTTCTTGAAGGCCAGCAGCGAGAATTTCACATCCTGCGACGTGAAATCCTTGCCGTCATGCCATTTGACGCCCTTGCGCAGCCTGAAAGTGTGGCGCAGTCCGTCGGCCGATGTTTCCCAGTTTTCGGCCAGAACCGGATGCGGTTTGAACTCGCCGTCGAACCGCACCAACCCTTCGAGGATTTTCGTGGAAATGGCGCGGGTGCGCGTGTTGGAATCGGAAAGCGGCACCAGCGTCGTCGGCTCGCCAAGACCCGCAAGAGTGACGATCCCGCCCTTTTTCGGCGCCTCCGCCGCCACTGCCGGCAATGATGGCAACAGGACAGCCCCGCTCAGCGCAGCGGCCAGAAGCAATGTCTTACGTCTTGTAATATCCATGGATGTTTCCTCTTGCAGACTCGTTTTCAAATTTTCAGACAGCCTTCAGCCGGGTTTCCACCAGCCGGGCAAACAGGGTGGCCCCAACCGGAAGAATGGCGTCGTCAACGATGAAACCGGGATTGTGGGCCGGCAGGGTGCCGGAATGGCCAAGGGTGAAAAACGCGCCGGGCGCGTGTTTCAGGAGATCGGCGAAATCCTCGCTGCCCATGAAGCGGCCCGGTTCGGTGGAAACGCGCTCATCCCCGAGCACCTCGCGCGCCACGCCGGCAACGATGTCCACCGAAGCGTTGTCATTGGTCAAAACCGAGAATATGTCGCGAATATCCACCTCGGCAGTCAGGCCGTAAGCCGCGGCGATGTGATCCGAGATGGTGCGGATGCGGCCCCGAATGGTTTCGCGCACGCTGTCGGAGAAGGCCCGCACGGTTCCGGCAATCGAGGCCGTTTCGGGAATGACGTTATAGGCCGATCCCGCCTCGATGCGGGTGATCGACAGCACGGCGGGATCGGTGGGCGGTATGTTGCGGCTGACGATGGTCTGCAAGGCCTGAATGAGTTCCCCCGTGGCCGGCACCGGATCGCGCGCGACATCCGGATGGGCCGCATGCGCGCCCCTGCCCTTCAGCCGGATATCGAAGAAATCCGCACCCGCCAGAATGGTGCCGGGCGAAACCTTGAGATGATTGGGGGCTGCATGGGAGGAATTGTGCAGCCCGTAAATCTCGTCAACGGGAAAATCTCTAAACAGCCCATCGGCGATCATGGCGCGCGCGCCGCCGAGACCCTCCTCGGCCGGCTGGAAAATGAAGACGACCGTGCCGGCGAAATCACGGGTTTCCGCCAGATAACGGGCGGTGCCGAGCAGGATGGTGGTGTGCACATCATGCCCGCAGCCGTGGAATTTGCCGGGATAGATTGACGCGTAAGGCAGGCCGGTTTCCTCCGGCATCGGCAGGGCGTCCATATCGGCCCTGAGCCCGATGGAGCGATTGCCCGCGTGGCGGCCGCGCAGCACACCGACCACGCCGGTCTTGCCACAACCACGATGCACCTCGATGCCCCAGGAAGCGAGCTTTTCAGCGACGATGCCTGATGTGCGCACCTCCTCGAAACCGATTTCCGGGTGCTGGTGCAGATCGTGGCGGATGGAGACGAGTTCGGGAACATAGGTCCCGATCCGCTCCAGAATTTTCGGTGCTGATGTTTTGACGGGATCGACGGCTATATTCACGGTATCTCCTCAGGGCAAAAAACATCGTTCTCGCAATCTCGGCGATTGCGAAGTGCAGGCTTCGGAACTGGAAAATCGGGGCGGAAGAGGCGTCAGAGCCTCAGACCCGCCTCCTTCATCAACGGCAGAATGCGCTCGCCGAAATAATCAAGGTCTTCGCGGAAATCGTAGAAATTCAGCTGCACGCCATCGATGCCAGCCTTTTTCAGGCTGACAAGCTGCTCGACCACCTGTTCCGGCGAACCGATGATTTCGATGTTGCCGCCGAGATTGCGCCCCTGCTTGTGGCGCGCATCGCCGCGGCCACGCCAGGCATGGGCGTCGCTGTCGTAATTATTGGTGGCGAAGGCGCGGGTGCCGGACTGCGGTTTTCCCGCCTCGATGGCATCGGCATAGGCAAAGGCCTCCTTCTCCGTGTCACGGCTGACGATGATCGGATTGATGAGCGTCTTCACCTGCCGGCCATAGGCCCTGGCGCGGTTCTTGATGGTGGCGACATGATCGGGCAGCGTTTCCAGCGCGCTGTCGATATGCGCGCCGCCGGGTGAAGTGACGAATACCAGATCGGAATGACGGGCGGCGAAATCGATGCCGGCGGGCGAACCGGTCGCGGTTACCAGCGGCGGGCGGCCAAAGGCGGGTTTCGGCGTGATCCAGCCATTATTGATCGCCCACGGATTGAGCTTGCCCTCATAGGAGAAGTTTTCGGTTTCGCCCCATAGCCGGTGAAGCACATCGAACAATTCACCCGCCATATCGTAGCGCTTGTCGTGGTCGATGCGCTGCCAGCCGAACATTTCATGTTCGATGGCGCGGTGGCCGGTGACGATGTTGATGCCCCAGCGTCCTTTGGCGATATGATCCAGCGTCGCACCATATTTGGCGAGATGCAGCGGGTGCAGAGGCCCGTAAAGCACATGAATTGTGGAGATCAACAGAATGCTCTTCGTCACCGCCGCCATGGCACCCAGAGCGATGAAACTGTCGAGCGAGGATTCGCCGTCATAACCGCCCTTGGGCAGCCATTGCGTGCGGCTGAAGGCGATCTCGAAACCAAGCTCTTCCGCCCGCTTCACCAGTTCGACATTGTAATCGAACGTCCAGCTGTTGCTGGTCGGCAGGCTGGAGAAATTGATGTCCTGCAGATTGAGGAACAAGCCCAGCATCAGCGGCTGTTTTACCGCCCGGCTGAGCGGGCTGTCTTCGAAATCGGCCGGACCTTTCAGTTCGTGGCCATCTTGCAATGGAACAGTCAGCGCCATGTCTTTTCTCCCTCGGAATGATCGCCCTGCGGGGTGGGCGCAGCCAACCGTGCGCGCAGATAACCTTCCACCCCACGGGGCAAACAACCGGTAATCTGGTGAATATTATCGTTGACGGAAGCGGCGAGACCTTCGCGGATGAGCTGGCCGAATTCGCCTATCGCTTTCTGTTCGAACGCGCCGATATGGGGCGGAAAGGCCGGGACGTTGTGCGATACTCCGACCGGACGATGCAGGATACGAGCAGCGATGCGGGCAATTTCCAGCGCCGTCAGGGCTTCGCCACCGGTCAGCACCAAGGGACCGGCAAGCGGCGCGCTGGCGGTCAGCGCTTCAACAGCCACATCGGCAATATCGTCGGCATCGATGAAGGAGACAGCCGCATTGCCGAAACGGGCCGGCACATCCTCTCCCCTGCGCAGCGCGACAACAACGGGCTCCAGCGCCACCTGCATCCAGGCATTCGGCCGCAACACCGTGTGCGCGATGCCGCTGCCGGCCAGATGCGCTTCCACCTGCGCATGGGCCGCACCGGAGATGGAGCGCGCGGCGTGCTCAATGGTCCAGTCGGAGCCGGATATTTTCACGATCCGCGACACGCCGGCAAAGAGAGCCGCATCGATGACTGCATTCTGGTCTGTCGCCAGCGTTTCACCGATGGGCGAAAGCAGGAAGACCGTTTCTATGCCACGCAAGGCCTCGTTCAGGCTGGCCGGGTCGGAGAAGTTTCCTTCCGCAATATCCACCCTGTCGCCCCAGAGCTTGAGAGCTTCCTCACGCCGGCGGGTCAACACCCGAACCTTCCCCTGCTTTTGCAAAAGGCGGCTGACGACACGCTGGCCGAGCTTGCCGGTTGCCCCGGTTACAAGAATGTTGGCTGTCATGACGCCCTCACTTCGCTCTATCGGATTGCGTGGCCTCTTGCAGCACAGAAAGGGCGCGTGGATCGGCCCACTGCCGCACATCGAAATCGTCAGGGATGAACTTCCATTCCAGCAGGAAATCCTTGAAGTGGCTCAGTGCATCCAGCTCGGCCGGATCGAGATCGAGCCTGAGATTGCGATACACATCCGCGCCATTGGCGGCCAGAACCGCCTCCTCGCTGACACCAATCTCGCGGGCGATGAAACGCACGGCTTCCGCCGGATTATCATTCGCCCATTGGGCCACCCGCTGCACGGTGGCCACCAGTTCCGCCACCAGATCGGGCCGCTCGTCGGCAAAGGTGGCATCCACGGTCAAAGGGCGCGGCGTGCCATTGTTGATGCGGATTTTCGGATCAGGATGAAACCCCGTCGATACGACGACCTGCGCGCCGATGAGATTGGCGACGGTGACGCCTTCCGCACCCTTCACGAAAAACGCATCAATATGGCCGCGGTGCAGTGCTGCGATTTCCTCGCCATAGGGAAGCCGTCGGCGCAGACCATGGAACCGCTCATCCGTCGGCCCAAGCAGCACCGGTTCCCTTGCCGTCAGATCGATCAGCTCGACATCCGCAACAGAGAGGCTGGAAACGGTCAATGCCGAGACGATACCCTTCAGGGACGTCGCGCGCTGAAAATCGATGGTTTCGTTCGGTCGTTTCGGCAGGCCGACGCGCCGCCCCTTCAAATCACCGCCCTTGCTAATTCCACTTGCCGGCAAGGCGATGACGGCCTGAAATTCGTCGGTTCTCGTCAGCCCTACCAGCCGCGTTTTCCGGCCGCCGGCTCTCGCCCAGATGGGGGGAATATTGCCGCCCTGACGGAAGGACCAGTCCAGTCTATGATCGAAATGGCTCTGGCGAATGGCCGGATCAGCCGCATCGCGAATGGAGGAAACAGAGATGCCATGACCGGCGAAACGTTCCTCGATCCAGCCAAGCTGCACCGCGATGGAGAGTGGCGTTGGCGCCGGGCAGCGTGTGTACCACAGCGTTACGGGTTGGGTTGCTTGGCGAAGGGCGGCATCAGCCATGGCGTTCGTCCTCGAATTGCGATCTGGACAGCACGCTACACGCCGTAGAATATTTTCTATAGATAAAGTGTACTATTTAGGAGGGCGTTAAGGAAATTCGTTTCCATATCGCGACCGTTCCGGAGGGAAGACAGAATATCCTTTCGATAACAGGAGCATTTTCGGTGAAATAATCGTCCGCGCCTCGACCACCTCCCCCTTCAACTGCGGGCCGGATACGACGGCCCGCGAAAGTTTTTCTTCTCCGAGCGGCAAGGATTTTTAACTCGCGACCGCAACCCCGGCTGTTACGCTTCCCGACAATTACACCGGCCGCAGGCCGGAAATCCAACACGGGCTGAAAAGAAAAAGTAAAAACATGAGCAAGACCAAACGCCGGCTCAATCTCAACGTCGGCATCAACACGACAGGATATCTTCCCAATGCCTGGAAATATCGCAGCGGCGACCGGCACGATATCAATGATATCGGCTATTATCGGCGGCTGACGGAGCTGGCGCATAAAGGCCGGTTCGATGCCGTTTTCCTGTCCGATCATCCGGCATTGCTGACCGACCCGGCCAGCCGCCCATTTCATACCATCGATCCGCTCATTCTCTCCACATCGCTTGCCGCGCAGGTGCCGGATATAGGTTTCGTGGCGACGGTTTCCTCCACCTATAATTCTCCCTATAATTTTGCGAGACGAACGCAATCCATCGACGTCGTCACCGGCGGTCGGTTGATCGTCAACATCGTCTCCAACTTCAATCCCAGTGTCGCGGCCAATTTCGGCAACGACCCGCTGCCGCCGCGCAGCGAACGTTATGCCAAGGCCACCGAATTTCTCGATGTCGCAAAGAAACTCTGGTCAAGCTGGGACCCACGCCGCGAAGGCGAGGTACCGGAAGACCGCTTCTGGGATGCGACGACCGCCGAGACGATCGATCACGAGGGGGCGTTCTTCCATGTCAAAGGCCCGCTGAATGTTCCGCGCGGGCCGCAGGGGCACCCCGTCATCGCCCAGGCCGGCGCTTCCGAAGGCGGCATCGATCTGGCGGCGCGCCATGGCGAGATCATTTATTGCAATATCTTGTCCCGACCGGCGGGGCAGGCGTTCGGTAAAAAGGTCCGCGACCGCGCCGTCTCTTTCGGCCGCGATCCCTCCGGCATCCGCATCGTGCCCGGCCTCGTCGTCATTCTCGGCGAGAACCGTGAGGAGGCGTTGCGCAAGCATGAACTTTACAGCGGAACCGGCTCGGAGGACGGTCTTCTGGCACGCTTCGCCAGGGAAAACGGCATTGATCCGCGTGATTTCGATCCCGACGTAAAACTCGATGGCGAGCGATTTATTCCCGACCAGAACCGGCAATGGGCAGTTGGTATGGGGCTTGGCCTTTCCGAGTTATTGACCCATGAAAAGCTCACCGCCCGTGAGGCCTTAAGGCGCTCGGAAGGACACCACCGGCTGCTGCTCGGCACGCCGGAAGAGGTGGCGGACGGCATTATCGACCTGTGGCAGGATGGCACGGTGGATGGCTACACCTTGCAGCCGCCGCGCGCACCGGACGATATTGCCGAATTCGTGGAAAAGGTCGTGCCGGTTCTGCAGGATCGCGGCGTTTACCCGCGCGAATACGAAGGTGCGACGGTCCGCGACCGCTATGGCCTGCCCTACCCCGATTGAATGGCAGATGCGGCGCTGTTGAAGCACCGCAGGTCCATGTCCAGCCGTCTCCCGCTGCAAGCGGGAGTGGCTGATGTCAGGGACATATTATTGCCCCGCCGCCACTTTCAAAACGGCCTGCCCGCCGAAAAACTGCGGTACGACGGACGCGAAATCCGTGACGATCTGGCGATAATCTTCCGGCTGGAACTCATAGGGCAATTCCAGACGGAATTCCGTGACATGCGGCAGCACGGGGTCGTGCGACAGCTTTTCCAGAATCTCCTCAGTCGTGCCAACGATATCGGGCAGGAAAAGTGTGCGGCGCGCACCATGCGGTGTGGTCGTGCGCTTGTCGCGCTCGGCAACGAATTCCGCATAACGGCGGCGCGTCGCGGGGCTTGCGCTATCGGTCGGCAGGATCACCCGGCCAAGCGCGACACGCGGCTGGCGCTCATGCGCCCATTCCTGCCGGAAGCGGGCAACGAGAGCCGCCTGCGCTGTCAGAAAATCATCGGTATTTTCACCGCTGACGATGTTGCCGGTCAGGAGATTGAAGCCTGCCTTGCCAGCCCAGCGAGCGGAATTCTGCGATCCGCCGCCATACCACAACCTGTCGGTCAAACCCCTGGCAAAGGGCCGGAGGCGCGGCACCTGCGCGCCTGCCGCATTACCGGCTTCCGTGTCACTGGACAGGGGTTCCGATCTCAAGGCCTTGGCCAACTTCTCAGCGCGCGCATGGCTGTAATCCGCATCGGCAACGGGATCGACATAATCCGAGATGAGATGGGCAAAGGGCGGCGCGCCCACGGAAACGCCGACATTCAGCCGCCCGCGTGACAGGATATCCACCGTGGCGAGATCTTCGGCTAGCCGGAACGGGTTTTCATAACCCAGTTGGATAACGGCGGTGCCAAGGCCGATCCGCTTGGTGCGCTGTGACGCAGCGGCAAGAAAAGTGGCAGCCGAGGATACCCCCCGCTCCAGATGGCGCTGACGCACCCAAGCGCTGTGATAACCCAGCGCCTCCCCGGTTTCGAAAAGCTGCAGCGTTTCCTCCAGCCCCTTTGCGGGGCCATCATCGTGATAATTGCCGGGAACCAGAAAGGCGAAATGGGAGATATGGGAAAGGGGCATAGTGTGCGTCCGGGAATAGTTGCTGACAAAGATGGGCTCAGGCGGCAATTCTTCCGTGCCGCGTATATTCAGCAGAATGCACGATGACGGGCGCGGCTGGCACGGCATGGTCTTTTATAGTCCCGGTCATTGTTGAAAGATCGTTGCGCGATTTAATAGTCTACTAAAATTATAGGTTATTCGCGACGATCCTGCCGCGTCCAGCTCTCCACTTCCCCGTTTCTTTCGCAGTTTCTGCCAGCCACAAAGCCGGTCTGGCCCACGATGCCAGATACGAGCTACCCGACAAAAAACTTGATTTCCGCCTCAAACATGTAATACAGATTATCATACATGTTGACAAATAACGCAGACATGTATGACATTGTAGCAACCATGAAAGCTGCGATACCTGCATGAGGGAGGAATTATGATCATCACCGACGTCGAGGTCCGTGTTTTCCGCACGACGACCCGTCGCCACTCGGACAGTGCCGGTCACGCACATCCGGGTCCGGCGCATCAGGTGGAACAGGCCATGCTGACCATCCGCACGGAAGATGGGCAGGAAGGCCACTCCTTCACCGCGCCGGAGATCGTTCGCCCGCATCTCATCGAAAAATTCGTCAAGAAGGTCCTGATCGGCGAAGACCACCGTGACCGCGAACGCCTGTGGCAGGACCTTGCCCACTGGCAGCGCGGCTCGGCGGCGCAGCTGACGGACCGGACGCTGGCGGTGGTGGACTGCGCGCTCTGGGACCTCGCCGGCCGCTCGCTCGGACAACCTGTATACAAGTTGATCGGCGGTTATCGCGACAAGGTTCTCGCTTATGGCTCCATCATGTGCGGTGACGAGCTGGAAGGCGGGCTGGCAACGCCCGAGGACTATGGCCGTTTTGCCGAAACGCTGGTGAAGCGCGGCTACAAGGGTATCAAGCTGCACACCTGGATGCCGCCTGTCAGCTGGGCGCCGGATGTGAAGATGGACCTCAAGGCCTGCGCCGCCGTGCGCGAGGCGGTCGGACCCGATATTCACCTGATGATCGACGCCTTCCACTGGTATTCCCGCACCGATGCGCTGGCGCTCGGACGTGGCCTCGAAAAGCTCGGCTTCGACTGGATCGAAGAGCCGATGGATGAGCAGTCGCTGTCCTCCTACAAATGGCTCTCCGACAATCTTGATATTCCCGTCGTCGGCCCGGAAAGTGCGGCCGGCAAGCACTGGCACCGCGCCGAATGGATCAAGGCCGGCGCCTGCGATATCCTGCGCACCGGCGTCAACGATGTCGGCGGCATCACGCCGGCGCTGAAGACCATGCATCTGGCCGAAGCCTTCGGCATGGAATGCGAAGTGCATGGCAACACGGCCATGAATCTACATGTCGTCGCCGCCACCAAGAATTGCCGCTGGTACGAGCGCGGCCTCTTACATCCCTTCCTCGAATATGATGACGGCCACGACTATCTGAAGTCGCTGTCGGACCCGATGGACAGCGACGGCTTCGTTCACGTTCCCGACCGGCCGGGCCTTGGCGAGGACATCGATTTCACCTTCATCGATAACAACCGGGTGAGGTAACGGGCGATGAAAACGGTGCTCGCCTTTGGAGACAGCCTCACCTGGGGCGCGGACCCGGCAACGGGCCTGCGGCACCCGGCCGAACATCGCTGGCCGGAGGTGCTGGAGACAGCACTTTCCGGCAAGGCGAAGGTTCACCCGGAAGGTCTTGGAGGGCGCACCACCTGTTATGACGATCATGCCGGTCCCGCCTGCCGCAACGGCGCGCGGGCGCTTGAGGTCGCGCTGTCGTGCCACATGCCGCTTGATCTCGTCATCGTCATGCTCGGCACCAACGACATCAAGCCGGTACACGGCGGAAGGGCGGAAGCTGCCGTTTCCGGCATGCGCAGGTTGGCGCAGATCGTCGAGACCTTCATCTACAAGCCACGAGAGGCGGTGCCGAAACTATTGATAGTCGCGCCGCCGCCCTGCGTTGCAGGCCCCGGCGGAGAACCTGCTGGCGGGCGCGATATCGAACAATCGCTGCGGCTTGCCCCGCTTTACCGCAAACTTGCGACCGAACTCGGACACGCCTTCTTCGATGCCGGGTCGGTCGCCAGCGCCTCGCCGGTGGATGGCGTGCATCTGGAAGCGCCGGCAACGGCGGCAATCGGCCGGGCGCTTGTTGCACCCGTCAGAGACATTCTTGGCTGATCACGCAAAGCCTTTGGAGGAACCAGGCGCGTGGATCGAAACTTGGAAGGCCGTATGAACCGGCCGCATTGGGAGGAAAGATGAAACATTTTCTTGCAACCGCAGCGCTTGGCGCCTTGCTGATCGGCGCCATGCCGCTCAGTGTTTTCGCCGAAACGCCAAAAGACCAGCTTATCGTCGCCACGACCATGAGCAACATCCTGACCCTCGATCCCGCCGCCATCACCGGCCGCGAAACGGTGCAGGTTCTGAACAACGTCTATGACACACTGGTCGTGCTTTCGCCTGAAGATCGCAGTGTTCAGCCCCGCCTTGCCGAACGCTGGGAAATTGCCGAGGACCGGAAATCGATCCGTTTCCATCTGCGCGCCGATGCGAAATTTGCGTCCGGCAATGCGGTGACCGCAAAGGACGTAGCCTGGAGCCTGAAGCGGCTGCTCGCCCGCAATCTGGCGCAATCATCCTTCCTGAAAACCCGTGGCTTCAAGCTGGAAGAGGCCGACGAGCTGTTCGTTGCCGAAAACGACCAGACCTTCGTGCTGAATATTCCGAAGCCGGACGACCCCAACCTGCTCCTGATGATCCTCGGACAAAATGGTCCCGGCTCGATCATCGATAGCAAGACGGCGCTTGAGAATGAAAAGGACGGCGATCTGGGCGGCGCATGGCTGACGCTGAATTCCGCCGGCTCCGGCCCTTTCAAGCTGACCCAGTGGAAATCCAACGAATATATCATCCTTACCCGCAATGACGATTATTGGGGTGAAAAAGCCAAGATGAAGCGCATCCTCATGCGCCATCTGCCGGAATCGCAGTCGCAGCGCCTGATGCTGGAAAAGGGCGATATCGACGTCGCCTACTCCTTGCAGGCCCCCGACCTAAAATCGCTTGAGGCCGACAAGGCCGTCACCATCGAATCCACCCCCGGCTCCGGTTTTTATTACCTCAGCGTTTCGATGAAGGATGAGAAATTCGCGAACAAGAAGGTGCGCGAAGCACTGCGTTACCTGATCGATTACGAAGGCCTCGACAAGGCGGTGATGCCCTATTACGGCAAGCTGCATCAGCGCTCCCTCAGCACCGGCGTGATGGGTGCGCTGCCCGACGAGGGCTACAAGCTCGATATCGCAAAGGCCAAGACGCTTCTGGCTGAGGCCGGTTATCCAAATGGTTTCAAGACGACGCTGCGCGTGCTTTCGGAAGACCCGTTCATGAAGGCGGCAACGGCGATCCAGAACACGCTGGCGCAGGCCGGCATTCAGGCCGAACTGATCAGCGGCTCGGGCGACCAGATTTACGGCGCGATGCGCGAGCGTAACTTCGAACTGCTGCTCGGTCGCGGCGGCGGCGGCCAGCAGCCGCACCCGGACAACAACCTGCGCTCCATCGCCTATAATCCCAACAATGCCGACGACGCCAAGCTCACCAACTACCAGAGCTGGCGGACGAGCTTCTTCGATGAAAAGCTGAACAAGATGATCGAGACGGCGCTTGTCGAGCGCGACCCCACCAAACAGGCGAAACTCTATGAGGACCTGCAGGGCTATATGGACGAAATCGTCATGTCCATTCAGCCCTTCTCGGAAGTCATCGACACTGCCGCCTTCCGGAGCGACGTCAAGGGCATGATCGTCAGCCCCTGGCTCTCGCGGTTTGAAAGCGTCAGCAAGGAGCGGTAGTCGGTCGACATATCGACGCATGAAAAAGGCGCGGCTCACCCCGCGCCTTTTTGCTGTTAACGAGGCCTCGCAAGCCCGAAGCGTTTGACGAAAGCGGAGCATCCCCCACGCCGTCACCACTGTCCGGTTTAAAATTCTGGACACTTTATATGGCATAGAGGTTATTGGCGAACGTAGTGCGTTTTTCTCGACGTCATCCTTGGGCTTGTCCCAAAGATCTAAACACGCCAACAAAATCAAGCCGTTGCAGATCCTCGGGACAGGCCCGAGGATGACGTCGGCGTGTTTGGCGAGGTTTGCCGACCATCGGATGACACCGCTACCTCATTCGTGCCCGAAAGCTCGTCACGATCCTCAACGCCATCGCAAGAACGGACCACATATTCGTGTGATCGTCCACACAAGTCCGGCATGACGGAAGAGAGGTTTTCGCTTTGCCAGCAGCCCGAGCCCAAGGCACAATCACTACCCAGTCTCTTCTATTTTCGGCCTGCCCCATCCAAAAAAATACCCGGCACAAAGGCCGGGCAGGTAGGGAAGATGTTATTATGCGTGACGCCCCGGAGGAGGACGGTCACGGTTTTGGAGCCGTCATGCGCCTTCATATTCCAGTGAGGCGCCGATCAGTTCGCGCGCATAGGGATGCGTCGCCCTATTGCCGGCGATAGCGTCGCGCGGCAGGATTTCGGTGATTTCACCACGCAGCATCACGGCGAAACGGTCGCACATGTGATCAACGACGGCGAGATCGTGCGTCACCATGATATAGGTGAAGCCGCGTTCTTCGCGCAGGCGCTGCAACAGGTTGAGGATTTCCGCCTGCACCGAGACATCGAGCGCCGATGTCGGTTCATCGAGCAAAAGCAGCGACGGCTCGAGGATCAGCGCACGGGCAATCGCCACACGCTGCCTTTGGCCGCCGGAAAGCTGGTGCGGGAAACGATCGAGGAATGACACGGGCAGGCCGACATCCGTTATGACCTTGCGCATGCGTTCTTCGCGGTCGCCGAGCTTATGGATCGCAAGCGATTCCGAAAGCATGGTGCGCACCGATTGGCGAGGATGCAGCGACCCATAGGGGTCCTGAAACACCATCTGCAACATGCGGCATCGCTCGATCAGCGGCATGTCACGAACCGACCTGCCATTGATAAGGATTTCGCCACTCCAGAAATCGTTCAGCATGGAGACGCAGCGCAGCACGGTGGATTTACCCGAGCCGCTTTCGCCGACCAGCCCGAAGCACTCGCCGGGTTCGACGCGGAAGGACACCGAAGGCAGCACTTTCAGCGCCGTATGGCCGCTGCCGAAGGTGATGGAAAGATCGCGGGTTTCGACGGAAACGGCCATTATACGTTCTCCTCCAGCCATTCGGGACGGCGATCCAGCACCGCGAGCGGCGTGCGCGAGCCGCCGATGCGCGGCTGCGCCGCCAAAAGGCCACGCGTATAGGGGTGCTGCGCCTGATCGAGATCGCGCGCGGCAAGCGTTTCCACCACACGGCCGGCATACATGATGAGAACCCGGTCGCAGAAATTGCGCACGAGATTGAGGTCGTGGCTGATCATGATGAGGCCGATGCCGCGATCGCGCACCAGTCCGTCGAGAATATTCAGAACCTGCAACCGCACCGTCACATCCAGCGCCGAGGTCGGCTCGTCGGCAATGACGAGATCAGGATCGGCCAACAGCATCATGGCGATCATCACGCGCTGGCCCATGCCGCCGGAAATCTCGTGCGGATATTGCTCGTAGACGCGCGCGGCGTCGCGGATTTTTACCGCGTCGAGCATGGCGAGCGCCTTTTCTCGCGCTTCCGACCTCGACGCCTTGAAGTGCCGTAGATAGGTCTCCGTCACCTGCTCACCGACACGACGAATGGGATTGAGCGAAAATTTCGGATCCTGAAGGATCATCGACATGCGTCGTCCGCGAACCTTCAGCATCTCTTTTTCACTGAGCGCCAGAAGATCGAGCCCTTCGAAATCCAGCCTGTCGGCGGTGATCGTCGCTGATGGCAGGAGGCGCAGCAAGGCCCGGCCCACGGTAGATTTGCCCGAGCCGCTTTCGCCGACGATGCCCAGCCGCTCCCGGCCAAGCGTGAAGGAAATGCCGCGCACCGCCTCGGTCGGTGAACCACCGTAACGGATGCGGAGATTTTCGACGTCAAGGATTGGTTTTTCCATGGTCTTATCTCCGATTCATCTGTTTCGGATCGAGCGCATCCCGCAGGCCATCGCCTAAAAGGTTGAAGGCGAGGCTGACGGAGAGGATTGAAATGCCGGGGAAAGTCACCAGCCACCAACTATCCAGCATGTAGCGCCGGCCGGTGGCGATCATCGCCCCCCATTCCGGCAGCGGCGGCTGCGCGCCAAGACCGAGAAAGCCGAGGCCGGCAGCAGTCAGAATAACAGTCGCCATATTCAGCGTCAGGCGGATAAGAACTGAGGGCAGACACATGGGCATGATCGACTTGACGATAATGCGCAGTGGCGAGGCGCCCTGAAGCCGTGCGGCGGCGATATAATCCGCTTTCCGAAACGTCATGGCCTCGGCGCGCGCAAGACGCGCGATCGGCGGCCACGAGGTGAGCGCAATCGCGATGATCGCATTATTGAGGCTCGGACCGAGCGCTGCGACGAAGGCGAGCGACAGGATGAGGCTGGGAAACGACAGGAAAATATCCGTGATACGCATCATCACCGTATCGAACTTGCCGCCGAGATAACCCGAGGCAGTGCCGACCAGAAGGCCGACCGGGCCGACGATGATCGACACCAGCGTGATGATGGTCAGCGTGATGCGTGCACCCCATAGCAGGCGGCTGTAGATATCGCGCCCCAGCTCATCGGTGCCGAAGACATGGCCGTTGCCGGGCGGCTGCAGCGTGTTGGCGAGGTCCTGCACGTAAGGATCATGCGTCGCCAGCCACGGCGCGAAAACGGCCGAAACGACGAGAAGCAGCAATATCACCAGACCGAAAGCCGATGTCGGGCTTTTCAGCAGGAAGATGACAATGTTCTTCAGCGCGTTCAACGGCACCGGAAGACGAGAGGATGTTTCTGCACGAGCCGTCATCAGCGGGTCCTCGGATCGAAAAAGCGGTAGAGAATGTCGGACAAGAGATTAAGCCCGATGAAGATGACGCCGACGATAAGCACGCAGGTCATCACGGCATTCATGTCGCCGATGATAAGATTGCTGGTCAGATATTGGCCGAAACCCGGCCAAGCGAACACGGTCTCGATGAGCACCGCGCCTTCCAGCAGCGAGCCGTAAGCAAGGGCGATGATGGTGACCAGCTGCACGCGGATATTGCCGAAGGCATGCAGCCAAACCGTCTGCCGCTGCGACAGACCTTTGACGCGCGCGGTCGTCACATATTCCTGGCCCAGCTGATCCAGCATGAAGCTGCGCGTCATGCGGGTGATATAGGCCGAGGAGGAATAACCGAGCAAAGCGGCGGGCAGGATGAGGTGGTTGATCGCCGACCAGAACACTTCCATATCGCCCGCCAGCAGGCTGTCGATCAGCAGAAAGCCCGTCCGTTCTTCTACGAGACCAATATAGAACTGGTCCATGCGACCACCGCCGCCGACAAGACCGAGATGGGCGTAAAAAACGATCAGCGCGATCATGCCCGTCCAGAAAATCGGCATGGAATGGCCAAACAGGCTGAGAACGCGCACGAGATGGTCCTGCCAGCGGTCTTTCTTGACAGCGGCATAGACGCCCATGGGGATGCCGAGGCCCGCGCCGATCAGGATCGCGAAGGTGGCAAGCTCCATCGTCGCCGGCATGACCCGGATGATATCCTCGATAACCGGGCGGCCCGTGCGGATCGAGGTTCCGAAATTGCCGGTGAACACGTCGCCGAGATAATAGATGAATTGCTGCCACAGCGGCCGGTCGAAGCCGAGCGCATGGAAAACCTGTTCATAGGTTTCGCGCGTCGCATCCTCGCCGACGATGGCCCGCACGGGATCGGCAGGCATCAGGCGGCCAATGAAAAAGGTCAGCAGCAACAATCCGAGCAGCGTGACCGCAATACTTCCGATCTGGCCGGACAGGCCATACAGCGAAAGACGTCTTTTTGACATGGTTCCTCCCTTGCCAGAAGTCGACCGGCGCGAAGAACAAAGGCACGATCCTGTCTGACAACTATCGATAAGTTGTCACAGGTGTTGAAAGCTGTCAAGCAAGCAAGCTGTGAAATCTGTGCTGGGATTTGTTTCGAAATAGGGAAAGGCCGTCAGGGGCGAAGCGACCCTGCTGGGTTGCTACCGGGTTGGCAGGCGGAGGATTCTTGAAATCACTTCCATTGGAGGTCATTTCACCCGAAACAAGCCGCGATCGAATGCGAATGGGATTTTCGGTGGAAATAAAAGCGCGCTCACAGCGCCAATGCGCCATAACATCAAACCCGTCCGTAACCACAGCAATGATATAAGCTCACTCACTCCGCTGCTGTGCGCGAGCGCAGAAGTACCTTGTAGCGTTCAAGACTGCCGCGCAGATGTGCCGCCATATATTGGCGCGCGGCATCGGCATCACCTTCGATGATGGCGTCGACAATCCTCGCATGCTCCTCCTGGAGATGCAGATTATAGTCCTTCGGACGCGCGCCGGGTGCAGCACCCTGCAATTCCCCGCGAGGAATGATGCCGGAGCGGATCAGCTGAAGAAATTCCGGGAAACGCCGGTTCTGCGTCGCCTGAGCAATCGCCAGATGGAATTCGAAATCGGCATCGCGTGTTGGCAGCCCCGCGGCGAGACAATCACCAATCTGCCTATGCGCGTCGACAATCGCCTCCACCTGCACGGCGGAACGGCGCGATGCCGCAAGCCCGGCGGATTCAACCTCGAAAACCGTGCGCAATTCCAGCAATTCGATCACCGAGGAAATCCGCCCGACAGCCAGATCGTTGAAAGGTAGTTCCTTGGCCGGTTTCGTTTCCACGGCAAAAACGCCCGCGCCCTTGCGGGCTTCAACGAGACCATCGGCGCGCAGAATGGCGATGGCTTCGCGCACCACGGTGCGGCTGACGGAATATTCACGCGTGAGCGCGCTCTCGCTCGGAAGACGGTCACCGGGGAGGAACACGCCTTCCGACAAATCCCGTCTCAGTGCAGAACTGATTTTCGCCGCGAGCGATACCCCCTGCTTCGTGCTGCTCTCAACGTCCATTCCAGCCCACCTGTTTTTAACCTGTCTGGCATGTTAGCAAACACCCGCAACATTGCAAGGGCCGGGACGCCTTGACGACTGGCTGCCTTGCCTGCTCCTCGCGGTCATCCATCTTGGGCGAAGCCTTGCGCCAGCCAGAATACCCTGTCACGAACGATATCAAATCAACCCAGACGCTCGATAAGAAATTTCCAACTCTTGCAAGAAGACGATATACATTATACAATAACATATATTAATTTAGAACAACAGGAGATGCTGATGAGCGCCGTCAAGATCAACGAGCGTCTAACCGTAGCCGGCCAGCCGGAGATCGCCGATTTCCCTTCACTCTCCGCTCAAGGCTATAGAGGCATCATCAACGCTCGACCGGATGGAGAAGACGCCGGCCAGCCGGGCAACATGCGGGAAAAAAGCGCCGCCGGTACGGCAGGTCTGACTTACAGCTTCATTCCGGTGACCGGACCGGCCATAACCGAGGCCGATATTCGGGCCTTCCAGCAGGCGATGGCCGCGGCCGACGGCCCTGTTTTTGCCCATTGCAAAGGCGGTACCCGCGCGTTGACACTCTACGTGCTCGGCGAAGCGCTTGACGCGCGTATACAGCAAAGCGAAATCGAGGCTTTCGGCAGGACGCATGGTTTTGACCTGTCCGGCGCGGTTCGCTGGCTGGAGCGGCGGACTTTGGCGACGCCGCACGTCAAGGCATTCTTCGATCCACGTACATCCAGCCTGCAATACGTCGTCTCGGACCCCGCGACCGGACGCTGCGCCATTATCGACCCCGTCTATGATTTTGATGAGAAATCCGGCGCGACGGGCACGATGAATGCCGATGCCATTCTGGCCTATGTCGAAAGCGAGGGCCTTTCGGTAGAATGGATACTCGATACCCATCCGCATGCCGACCATTTTTCTGCCTCCCATTATCTGAAACAGAAAACCGGCGCGCAGACCGCCATCGGCGCAAAAGTTACCGGCGTGCAAAAGCTCTGGCAGGCGAAATACAATTGGCTCGACCTCGAGACCGATGGCTCGCAATGGGACCGGCTGTTTGAAGCGGGTGACAGGTTCAACATCGGTGCGCTGGAAGCCCACGTGCTGTTTTCCCCCGGCCACACGCTGGCTTCCACCACCTATGTGGTGGGCGACGCCGCCTTTGTGCATGATACGGTTTTCATGCCGGATTCCGGCACCGCGCGCGCCGATTTTCCAGGCGGCAGCGCCAGGGAGCTTTGGGCCTCCATTCAGGATATCCTTGCCCTTCCTGACGAAACACGGCTTTTTACCGGTCATGACTACCAACCCGGCGGTCGCGCGCCGAAATGGGAAAGCACGGTCGGAGAACAGAAACGCAACAATCCGCATCTGGCCGACATGACGGAAGAAGGCTTCATCCGTCTGCGCGAAGCTCGGGATCGCACCTTGCCGATGCCCAAGCTCATTCTGCACGCATTGCAGGTCAATATCCGAGGCGGCCGTCTGCCGGAACCGGAGGCCAACGGCAAACGCTACCTCAAATTCCCGCTCGATGGGCTGGAGGGCAGCACATGGTGAAGGACAATATATGGCAACAGGCTCCGCGCATCACCGAAATCCCCCTGCCCGCCATGGAAGAACGCGCCGTCGAAGTTGCGCTGCTTTTAAAGACACTCGCCCATCCCGCCCGGCTGATGCTGGCCTGCACGCTGGCGCAGGCAGAATTTTCCGTCGGCGAACTGGAGGCGAAGCTTGATATTCACCAGCCCACGCTTTCCCAGCAGCTTGGCGTGCTGCGGGAAGCGGGTGTTGTCGAAACCCGGCGCGAAGCCAAGCAGATTTTCTACCGGATGAGCGAGACGAAAGCGGCCCAGCTTATCGAAGCTCTTTACGCCATATTCTGTGCGCCGGAGGCGGCCGCGTGAGCCCCTATTGGCCCTCGCTTTTCGGCGGCATGCTTCTCGGTCTTGCAAGCATCCTTCTGTTTCTGTTCAACGGCCGCATCGCCGGCATCAGCGGTATCATGGGCAGGATGCTCAGCCGAGAGCGGCGTCTCGCCGATCTGGCGTTCGTGGCCGGCCTGCTGGCCGGGCCTTATCTTTACGCCGCCGCATTTGGCCGGCTTCCCGCAGTAACCATAGTCGCACCGTGGCCACTGATCATCATTGCCGGCCTGCTGGTGGGTTTCGGCACGCGCATGGGCTCCGGCTGCACCTCCGGCCACGGCATCATGGGGCTGGCGCGATTTTCCCGGCGCTCCATCGCCGCAACCGCAACCTTCCTGATGACCGGCATTCTTGCTGCAACAATAACGGGAGCCCTGTCATGAAAAATCAAGCCATGGCGCGTGTTGTGCTGGCATTGATCGCAGGAGCACTGTTCGGTTTCGGCCTGTCGCTCTCCGGCATGGTCGATCCGGCTCGCGTTTCAGGTTTTCTCGATGTGGCGAGCGACCATTGGGACCCGAGCCTGATGTTTGTTCTTGGCGGTGCAGTCTCGGTCGCCGTGCCGGGTGTTCTGCTCAGCCGTTTTATTGCCAGGCCGGTTCTTGCCGAAGAGTTCAGCCTTCCGGCAAAAACCCGCATCGACCGGCCCCTCATCCTTGGTTCAGCCATTTTCGGCATCGGTTGGGGGCTTGCCGGTTTCTGCCCCGGCCCGGCATTGTCGGCTTTCGCTCTCGGGCTTTTGCCGGTCATTCTTTTCGTCTGCGCCATGATTGCAGGCATGTTGGCGCATGATCGCCTCCTGGCAAAAGAGCCGTAGCTCAACCGGTCAACGTTCATACGACAAGCATGATAAAGATGGCCTGCGCGGGTGGCAAAGCACCCGCGCGAAGACCTTCGACTACAGGTCGATCAGGCTCTTGCCCGTCATTTCCGGGGGCAGCTGCACGTTCATCAGTTGCAGTAAGGTGGGCGCAACATCGGCAAGAATGCCGTCATGCAGCTTTGCACCCTGCGGGCCGCCAAACAGGATTACCGGCACCGGATTGGTGGTATGCGCCGTGTGCGGGCCGCCGGTCACAGGGTCGACCATGGTTTCGCAATTACCATGGTCGGCAATCACCAGCATCGCGCCGCCGACTTTTTCCAGAGCAGCAACGACCGCGGCAAGTCCGCGATCCACAGCTTCGCAGGCCTTGATCGCCGCTTGCAGATCACCTGTATGGCCGACCATGTCCGGATTGGCGAAATTGGTGACGATCAGATCATAACCCTTGCCGATCGCCTCAACGAATTTCTCCGTCACTTCCGGCGCACTCATTTCCGGCTGCAGATCATACGTCGCAACCTTGGGGGATTTCGGCATGAAGCGGTCTTCGCCCACCTCCGGCTCTTCCTTGCCGCCATTCAGGAAGAAGGTGACATGCGGATATTTTTCGGTTTCGGCGAGACGGAACTGCGTCAGCCCCTGTTTTGCCACCCATGCGCCCAGCGTATTGGCGATATCGCGCTTCGGATAGGCCGTCGTCATGAAAGCAGCGTGCCGGGTGGAATATTCCACCATGCCAAGCAATGCCGAAAGCACCGGCTTTTCACGCGCAAAACCATCAAAATCATCCGCACCGATGGCAAGCAGGATTTCACGGGCGCGGTCGGCGCGGAAATTCAGGCAGAACAACCCGTCGCCGGCCTTAAAACCCTCATAACCATCGATCACCGTCGGCAGGATGAATTCATCTGTCACATTGTTCTTGTAGCTCTGCGCGACCGCGCTCACCGCATCCGACGCATGTTCGCCCTTGCCGAGAACCATGGCGTCATAGGCCTTTTCAACGCGCTCCCAGCGGTTGTCGCGATCCATCGCATAATAACGGCCAATCACGGTGCCGATGCTGGTGCCTTGCGGCAGGCTCGCCACGAGCGCTGCCACAAAATCTTCTGCCGATTGCGGCGCAACATCGCGGCCATCGGTGATGGCATGCACGACGACCTTCACACCGTGGCTGATCATCAGCTTCACCGCCGCCTGGCCGTGGAGAATATGGCCATGGACGCCGCCATCGGAAACGACGCACATCAGATGCGCTACGCCGCCCGCGGTCTTTACCTTGGCGGCGAAATCAAGCATCGCCGCATTGCGGAAAAAGCTGCCATCTTCGATCGCCAGATCGATCTGTCCGAGATCCATGGCAACGATGCGGCCGGCACCGATATTGGTATGGCCGACTTCGGAATTGCCCATCTGCCCGGTGGGCAGGCCGACATTCGGGCCGAAAGTGGTCAGCGTCGCATTCGGGCAGGTGGCGAAAAGCCGGTCCATGGTGGGCGTGTTCGCCAGAACAGGCGCATTGCTGGATTTGTCCTCGCTTAAGCCCCAGCCATCGAGAATAGTCAGGACAACGGGTTTGGGAGTGCGCATGGGAGGACCTTCTTCTTCATTCGGTTGCCGGCGGACAGCGAAGCGCTGGGCACCGGAGCGCCCCCGTCCGCCACTATGATCATGATGAGAAAACACGGCTTCTCGTTCTTTCTCTTCTATACCCGAAGATCGCGAACGCAAGCCTATACCGACACCGAAACAGTTCCGTGAAGCCGGAGTGCTTCACGGAAAAAAAGCTTTCAGCCGTCGATAAAGATCAGAGCCGGCTTTTCCAACAGCGCTTTGATGGCCTGGATGAAGACGGCGGCATCCCAGCCGTCGACAACCCGGTGATCGAAGCTGGACGACAGGTTCATCATCTTGCGCGGCACGAAGCGCGTTCCATCCCAGACTGGCCGCATCATGATCTTGTTGACGCCGATGATCGCCACTTCAGGATGGTTGATGATGGGTGTCGAAACCACGCCGCCCAATGCCCCGAGCGAACTGATGGTGATGGTGGAGCCCATCAGTTCTTCCCGATGCGCCGTGCCGGTACGGGCAGCTTCGGCAACGCGTGCGACTTCGTCTGCACATTGCCAAAGGCCGAACGTTTCGCTGTGGCGCACCACGGGAACGGTGAGGCCGGACGGTGTCTGCGTGGCGATGCCGATATGGACGGCTTCGTAGTGGCGGACGACACCGTTCTCGTCATCGAAAGTGGCATTCATGCCGGGATGATCGGCCACTGCTTTCACCAGAGCGCACATCAGAAACGGCAGGATAGTCAATTTCGGCTGTCCGGAACGACGATTGCCGTTCATGGTCGCGCGCAAATCCTCCAGATCGGTCACGTCGACTTCCTCGACATAGGTGATGTGCGGAATACGGGAGGCGGAGAGCACCATCTTCTCGGCGATCTTGCGCCGCAGCCCCGTGACCTTCACTTCCTCGACGGCGCTGTCGTGGGGCGCTACGTATTCGGAGCGTTCCGGCCGTCCCCGCACGGTTAAGAACCCATCGAGATCGGCATGGGTGATATGCCCGTCCGGCCCAGTTCCCTTGACCTTTGTGAGATCAATATCGAGATCGTCGGCACGCTGGCGAACGGCGGGAGACGCCAGCGGTTTATGATGCGGCTCAGCTGGAAGTGGCGGCGGCGAGTCCTCGGCGGGACGCGCAGCCGGCTGGCTTTCAACGGGTGGCGGTGCTTCCGTCATATCCGCCGGCGCTTCCGCTTCCGGCGCGTTGCCCTCGGGAGCGGCAGCAGAGACATCGGTTTCGATGCGGACGAGCGGTGCTTTCACTGGCACGGTGTTTCCGACCGTCACGGCCAGCCAGGTGACGATGCCCGCCACCGGTGACGGAATTTCGACCGTCGCCTTGTCAGTCATTACGGCGGCCAGCACCATGTCCTCATGCACCGGATCGCCCGGTTTGACGTTCCATTCCACCAGTTCGGCTTCAGCAACGCCTTCGCCGACATCGGGCATCGTAATGATATATTCCGCCATAATCAGGCCTCCATGACTTCGACAAGTGCGCGTCCGACGCGGGCGGGTCCAGGAAAATAGTCCCATTCCTGCGCATGCGGGTAAGGCGTATCCCAACCGGCGACACGGACGACGGGGGCCTCGAGATGATAGAAACAATGTTCCTGCACCAGCGACACCACCTCTGCCCCGAAGCCGGAGGTCAGCGTCGCCTCATGCACCATGACGCAGCGGCCGGTCTTGGAGACGGATTTGACGATACTATCGAGATCAAGCGGCAGCAGGCTGCGCAGATCGATGATCTCGGCATCCACACCGGTTTCTTCCGCCGCCGCCAGCGCCACATGCACCATGGTGCCATAAGCGATGACGGTGACAGCGTTTCCGGGGCGGCGGATTTCGGCTTTGCCGATGGGGATGGTGTAGTGCCCTTCCGGCACCTCGCCCATATCGTGCTTGGACCACGGTGTTACCGGCCGGTCGTGATGACCGTCGAAGGGACCGTTATAGAGTCGCTTCGGCTCCAGAAACATCACGGGATCGGGGTCTTCGATCGAGGCGATCAACAGCCCCTTGGCATCATAAGGGTTGGAGGGAACAACCACCTTCAGCCCGCAGACATGGGTGAAAAGCGCTTCCGGGCTCTGGCTATGCGTCTGCCCGCCGAAAATACCGCCGCCAGTCGGCATTCTGAGCACGATCGGGCAGGTGAAATCGCCATTGGAGCGATAACGAATGCGCGCCGCCTCCTGGGTGATCTGATCATAGGCGGGATACATGTAATCGGCGAACTGGATTTCGACACAGGGCCGCAAGCCATAAGCGGCCATGCCGATGGCCGTGCCGACAATGCCGGATTCGCTGATTGGTGCGTCGAAACAGCGGGTTTTTCCGTATTTCCCCTGCAGTCCCTGCGTGGCGCGGAAGACGCCGCCGAAATAACCCACATCTTCGCCGAACACCACGACATCGTCGCTGCGCTCCATGGACACATCCATGGCGCTGCGGACGGCTTCAATCATCGTCATTCTTGCCATGTCTTACCATCCTGCCTTCTGGCGCTGGCGGGCGAGATGCGGCGGCATCTCCTCGTAAACGCCTTCGAAAATATCCTTTTTCGGCGGTTTTTTGCCTTCATGCAGCGTGCCGTGGCTTTCCGCCTCGCGCTGCGCTTCAAGCACTTCGTCGGCGATTTCCGCCTCCGCCTGCCGGTGCCGCTCTTCCGACCAAACACCGCGCAGGGTGAGATGTTTCTTGAGCCGAAGAACCGGGTCGCCCAGCGGCCAGGCTTCGGATTCGGTCTTGGGGCGATAGGCGCTTGGATCATCCGAGGTGGAATGGGCACCGACGCGATAGGTCACATATTCGATCAGCGTCGGGCCGAGATTGCGGCGCGCCCGCTCCACGGCCCAGCGCGCCACGGCATAAACGGCGAGATAATCATTGCCATCGACCCGGAGTGCGGGAATGCCGAAGCCCAGCCCGCGCGCCGCAAATGTGCCGGAACCACCGCGCGCGATGCCCTGAAAGGTGGAAATGGCCCATTGATTGTTGACGATATTGAGGATGACCGGGGCCTTGTAGGTGGAGGCGAAGACCAGCGCGGAATGAAAATCCGACTCTGCCGTCGAACCGTCGCCAATCCAGGCGGCCGCAATCTTCGTATCGCCCTTGATGGCCGAGGCCATCGCCCAGCCGACCGCCTGGACATATTGTGTGGCAAGATTGCCGGAGACGGTGAAGAAGCCATGCTCCTTCGAAGAATAGAGAACCGGCAATTGCCGCCCGTGCAGCGGGTCAAGCTCGTTGGAATAGATCTGGTTCATCATTGTGACGAGCGGATAGTCGTCGGCGATCAACAGCCCCGCCTGCCGGTAGGTCGGGAAATTCATGTCGCCCTTGGAAAGCGCCTTGCGGAAGGCGCAACTGACCGCCTCCTCCCCCAGATGCTGCATGTAAAACGAGGTTTTGCCCTGCCGCTGCGCCATCAGCATGCGGGCATCGAAAGCTCGAAGCCGCATCATGTTTTTGAGGCCGACCAGCAATTCCTCGTCCGAAAGCAGCCCTGCCCACGGCCCGACAGCCTCGCCCTGATGGTTGAGAACGCGGATGATCGAATAAGCGAGATCGCGCATGCTTTCCGGCGCTGCATCCACATCCGGGCGCGGCACGGAGCCGGCCTTGGGTATCTTCACATTGGAGAAATCCGGCTCCCCGCCGGGCCGCACCGCAGGCTCTGGAACATGCAGGCTGAGATGTGGCGTTTCGGTTATATCCATTCTACTCCTCCCATCACGGTCTCCTCCAGACCGCGAAACAATCCTCACAGGTTCCGAGCGATCACCATGCGCTGGACATCGCTTGTCCCCTCGTAAATCTGGCAAATGCGCACATCGCGATAAATCCGCTCCACCGGATAATCCGCCATGTAACCGTAGCCGCCGTGAATCTGGATGGCGTCCGAGCAGACGCGTTCGGCCATTTCGGACGCGAAGAGCTTGGCCATCGAGGCCTCCGAAAGACAGGGCTCACCCGCTTCCTTCAACGCCGCCGCATGCAGCACCAGCTGCCGCGCCGCCGTAATGCGCGTCGCCATATCCGCGAGGCGAAACGCCACCGCCTGATGTTCGATGATCGCCTGTCCGAAAGCCTTGCGCTCGCGGGCATAATCCCGCGCCGCCTCGAAGGCGGCCTGCGCCATGCCGACCGCCTGCGCAGCGATACCGATGCGGCCGCCTTCCAGATTGGCAAGCGCGATCCGATATCCCTGCCCTTCTTCGCCCAGCCGCAACTCGGCCGGAACCACCATGTCGGTAAAGGCAATCTGGCAGGTATCCGAAGAATGAAGGCCGAGCTTCTCCTCGACCCTGATCACCTCGTAACCCGGCGTATCGGTCGGCACGATGAAGGCGCTGATGCCCTTTTTGCCCGCCGCCACATCTGTGACGGCAAAAACGATGACGACATCGCCATTCTTGCCTGACGTGATGAACTGCTTCGCGCCGTCGAGAATATAGCGGTCGCCGTCTCGCCGCGCCCGGGTCTTCAGATTGGAGGCATCGGAGCCTGCCTGCGGTTCGGTGAGCGCAAAACCGCCGATCCATTCGCCGGAAGCCAGTTTCGGCAGGAAACGCTGTTTCTGGTCTTCCGTGCCGAATTTCAGGATCGGCACGCAGCCGACCGAATTATGGACGCTCATGATGGTGGAACAGGCGCCATCACCGGCGGCGATCTCCTCCAGCGCCAGCGCATAGGCCACGGCACCGGTTTCCGACCCACCATAGTCTTCTGAGACCAGCATTCCAAGGAAACCGAGGTCTCCCATCTCTTTCAGCTCGTCTTTCGGGAACCGGCTTTCCCGGTCACGCGCGGCGGCGCCAGGGGCGAGCCGCTCGCGGGCGAAATCGCGGGCCATGTCCCTGATCTGCTGCTGGGCGTCATTCAGGATCATCGCCGCCTCCCTTAATGCCGCTCAATGCCGAGCGCAGTTGCTTCACCACCGCCGATACAGACTGCGGCCACGCCGCGCTTCAACCCGTGACGCTGCAGGGCGGCCAGCAGGGTGACAACGATCCTCGCGCCGGAAGCGCCGATCGGATGGCCGAGCGCGCAGGCCCCTCCATGCACATTCACCTTCTCATGCGGCAGATCGAGATCGCGCATCGCCGCCATCGCCACCACGGCAAAGGCCTCGTTGATTTCGAACAGATCGACATCCTTCGCCGTCCAGCCGGTTTTATCGAACAGCGTTTTCATCGCGCCGATGGGAGCTGTTGGATATCCGGCAGGGGCATCCGCATGGGAGGCCTGACCGATAATGGTCGCCAGCGGCGAAAGGCCCCGCCTTTCCGCTTCGGAGCGACGCATGAGAACGAGAGCGGCCGCACCATCGGAAATAGAACTGGAATTGGCCGCCGTCACCGTTCCGCCATCGCGAAAGGCGGGCTTCAGCTGCGGAATTTTTTCCGGCCTTGCCTTGCCCGGTTGCTCGTCAACAATAACATCACCGACAGGCGCTATTTCCGCCTCGAACGCTCCCTCCGCGATGGCACGACGCGCCCGTTCCAGCGAGGCGAGCGCATAATCATCCTGCATGGCGCGGGTAAATTGGTAAGCTTCAGCGCAATCTTCCGCAAAAGTGCCCATCAGCCGACCCTTGTCATAGGCGTCTTCGAGACCGTCGAGAAACATATGGTCGATGACCTTGCCGTGGCCGAGACGATAACCATTTCGGGCACGATCCAGCAGATAGGGCGCATTGCTCATGCTTTCCATGCCGCCCGCAAGCACGATGGAAGAGCTTCCCGCCGCGATCTGGTCATGGCCCAGCATGATCGCCTTCATGCCCGAGCCGCACATCTTGTTGATGGTCGTTGCGCCAATCGAATTGGGAATGCCGGCGGCAATGGCTGCCTGTCTGGCGGGCGCCTGCCCCTGCCCGGCCGTAAGCACACAGCCCATCAATACATCGTCAATATCAGAAACCGAAACAGCAGCCCGTTCGACGGCCGCACGGATCGCCGCGGCCCCAAGATCGGGTGCCGCCACCGATTTGAATTCGCCCTGGAACCCACCCATAGCAGTACGGGCGGCCCCGACGATCACGACAGGGTCATGCACAGCCAAATTCACCTCCCTTGGGCATTCTCTCGCTTGAGAAAACGACCGTCATCGCGATCTCCTCCAGACCTCGACAAAAGCATCGGACCGAAAAGTGTGCCGCGGTTTTCGGATAATCCGATACCAAGCAAAAACCTAGAGCGGTCCATCGCTCTAGGTGAACGCTATCACCAACTCGAATTCATTTCAAAGCTATTTTGATTGACAGTTTTTTGATTGACGATATCTTTGATCCAACAATTAGTCATATCATAGAGCAAATGATCCATGATTGAGCTCGACAGTTTCGACCGCAAGATTCTGCATGTGCTCGGCGATGACGGGCGGGTGAGCTGGCGCGATCTGGCAGCCCGCATCGGCCTCTCCTTCACGCCAACGCTGCGCCGCGTGCGCAAGCTGGAAGAGGAAGGCATCATTCGTGGCTATACCGCCGTGTTCGATGAGAACCGGCTGCTCGGTAATATGGGCGTCTTCATCTCCGTCACGCTGGAACGGCAGATCAAGGAAGCGCTGACGACCTTCGAACACCATGTCGCCTCCATTCCCGAGGTCGTGGGCGGTTACCAGACCAGCGGCAGTTCCGATTATCTGATCCACGCTATGGTGCGGGACCTGCCGCATTATCAGGAGCTACTGGATTTCCTGACCACGGTTCCCGGCGTGTCGCGCATCCAGTCCAATTTCGCCATCAAGACATTCGTGCGCCGTTCCGCCGCCTTCACCGGAGGTGACGCGCAGTAAAAATGAGGGTTGCCGGCGCGGAGGAGGTGCCGGCAACTGACAAAAGGGACGGCAAACACCGTCCGGAGGAGGAGACGCGATGAGTTTGAACCTCGCCGCCATTTTCGATGCCGATCTCGGCCCGGAAATCGCAGCATTGCGTGACAGCGCAAGTGCATTCGCAGACGATAAAATCGCCCCGCTGGCGGCAGAAATAGACCGCGACGACCGTTTTCCACGCAAGCTCTGGCCAGAGATGGGTGAGCTCGGTCTGCACGGCATCACCGTTTCGGAAGAATTCGGCGGTGCCGACATGGGTTATCTCGCCCATTGCGTGGCGATGGAGGAAATAAGCCGGGCTTCGGCTTCCATCGGCCTTTCCTATGGCGCTCATTCCAACCTCTGCATCAACCAGATCCACCGCTGGGGAACGCAAGAGCAAAAGCACAGATATCTGCCGAAGCTGGTCTCGGGCGAACATGTCGGTTCACTCGCCATGAGCGAGACGGAAGCCGGCTCGGATGTCGTGTCGATGCGGCTGAAGGCGGAACGCAGAGACGATCGCTATGTGCTGAACGGCGCAAAAATGTGGATTACCAATGGTCACGAGGCCGATACGCTGGTGGTTTACGCCAAGACGGATATGTCCGCCGGCCCGCGCGGCATCACGGCCTTCCTGATCGAAAAGGGATTCAAGGGGTTTCGCCCGGCCCAGAAACTCGACAAACTCGGCATGCGCGGCTCACCCACATCAGAACTGGTGTTCGAGGATTGCGAGGTGCCGGAAGAAAACATTCTCGGCCGCCTCAATGACGGCGTGACGGTGCTGATGAGCGGGCTGGATTACGAGCGGGCCGTGCTGGCCGCCGGTCCGGTCGGCATCATGCAGGCGGCCATCGACCTAGTGCTGCCCTATGCCCGCGAGCGCAAACAATTCGGCAAACCCATCGGCGAATTCCAGCTGGTGCAGGGCAAGATCGCCGATATCTACTCGTCCATGAATGCGTCGCGTGCCTATGTCTACGCCGTGGCCCGTGCCTGCGACAATGGCCGCATCACAAGGCAGGACGCGGCCGGCGCTATCCTCTTTGCCGCCGAGCGGGCGACACAGGTGGCGCTGGATGCGATCCAGCTTCTCGGCGGTTCCGGCTATGTCAATGAAAGTCCGGCCGGACGGCTGCTGCGCGACGCCAAGCTTTACGAGATCGGTGCCGGCACCAGCGAAATCCGCCGGATGCTGATCGGCCGCGAACTGGTTAAGGGCAACGGGTGAGAACGCGATGAAGCTTACTTCCAACCTGAACCGCGATCCCGCCTTTGCCGCCAATGTAGAGTTCATGTCGGGTCTCGTAGGCGACCTGCGACAGCACGTCGAAAAAATCTCGAAAGGCGCCGGCGAAAAGGCCCGCGAACGGCATCTTTCCCGCGGCAAATTGCTGGCGCGAGACCGCATCGAAGCGCTTCTCGATCCCGGCAGTCCATTCCTCGAATTTTCGCAATTTGCAGCTTACGAGGTCTATGACGAACCCGTTCCCGCCGCCGGCATCATCACCGGTATCGGCCGGGTCTCAGGTCGCGAATGTGTGATCGTCGCCAATGACGCGACGGTAAAAGGCGGCACCTATTATCCGCTGACAGTGAAAAAACATCTGCGCGCGCAGGAAATCGCCACGGAGAACCGCCTGCCCTGCATTTACCTCGTGGATTCCGGCGGCGCGAACCTGCCCAATCAGGACGAGGTGTTTCCCGACCGCGACCATTTCGGCCGTATCTTCTACAATCAGGCCAATATGTCGGCGCAGGGCATTGCCCAGATTGCCGTGGTGATGGGCAGCTGCACGGCGGGTGGGGCCTATGTGCCAGCCATGAGCGACCAGTCCGTGATCGTCAAAAATCAGGGCACGATCTTTCTCGGCGGCCCGCCGCTGGTGAAGGCGGCAACCGGCGAGGTGGTGAGCGCGGAGGACCTCGGCGGCGCGGATGTGCATTCCCGGCAATCCGGCGTTACCGATCATTACGCCCATGACGATCGCCATGCGCTGGCGCTCACCCGGCGGATCGTCTCCACCCTCAATCGCCGCAAACAGGTAGAATTGGACATGCGCGAACCGGCGGAGCCGCTTTATCCAACCGAAGAACTTTACGGCATCGTTCCCGCCGATACGCGAAAACCCTTTGAGGTGCGCGAGATCATCGCCCGTCTGGTGGATGGTTCTGAATTCGATGAGTTCAAGGCGCTTTACGGCACGACGCTGGTGTGCGGTTTCGCCCATATCCATGGCTATCCCGTCGGCATCATCGCTAATAACGGCATATTGTTTTCGGAATCTGCGCTGAAGGGCGCGCATTTCATCGAACTCTGCTGCCAGCGTGGCATCCCGCTGGTTTTCCTGCAGAACATCACCGGCTTCATGGTCGGCAAGGCCTATGAGGCGGGCGGTATCGCCAAGGATGGTGCCAAGCTCGTGACAGCCGTCGCCTCCGCCAAGGTGCCAAAATTCACCGTCATCATCGGCGGATCCTTCGGGGCCGGCAATTATGGCATGTGCGGGCGGGCCTATTCACCACGCTTTCTGTGGATGTGGCCGAATGCGCGTATTTCGGTGATGGGCGGCGAACAGGCGGCTTCCGTGCTGGCGCAAATCCGGCGCGACGGCATCGAGGCCGATGGCCGCCACTGGTCGAAGGAAGGCGAAGAGGCGTTCAAGCAGCCGATCCGGGAAAAATACGAACGGGAAGGCCATCCCTATTATGCCAGTGCAAGGCTGTGGGACGACGGCATCATCGATCCGAAGGATACCCGCCTCGTACTTGGCCTCGGACTGTCGGCCGCGCTTAACGCACCGATAGAACCCACCCGTTTTGGCATATTCAGGATGTGAGGCGACGATGTTCTCGAAAATACTGATCGCCAACAGGGGCGAAATCGCCTGCCGCATCATCCGCACCGCCGCCAGGATGGGCATCCGCACCGTCGCGGTCTATTCGGATGCCGACCGAAACGCCATGCATGTGGCGCTTGCCGACGAAGCCGTCGCCATCGGCCCCGCACCGGCGCGCGCCTCCTATCTCGATGCGGAAAAAATCATCGCAGCCGCAAAAGCAACCGGTGCGGAAGCGATCCATCCGGGTTACGGCTTTCTGTCCGAAAATGCCGCCTTCGCCGAAGCCTGCGCCGCCGCTGACCTCATTTTCATCGGCCCGCCGCCGCAAGCAATCCGCGCCATGGGCGGCAAGAGCGAAGCGAAGGCGCTGATGGCGAAAGCCGGCGTTCCCATTGTTCCCGGCTATCACGGCGATGAGCAGGCCGAGAAACGGCTGGCGAGCGAGGCGGATAAGATCGGTTATCCGGTGTTGCTCAAGGCCTCTGCCGGCGGCGGCGGCAAGGGCATGCGCGTGGTTAGGCAAAAGCTCGACTTCGCAGCCGAGCTTGCCGGTGCCAAACGCGAAGCGCTGGCCGCCTTCGGCAATGACCGCATGCTGATCGAAAAATACCTGGAGCGTCCACGCCATGTGGAAGTGCAGGTCTTCGCCGATGGCCATGGCAATTGTGTTTCGCTTTTCGAGCGCGATTGCTCGATCCAACGTCGGCACCAGAAGGTCATAGAGGAAGCCCCTGCCCCCGGCCTGCCCGACGAGCTGCGCCAACGCATGTATGATGCGGCAACCGCTGCCGCCCGCGCCATAGACTATCGCGGTGCGGGAACCGTGGAGTTTTTGCTCGACCCTTCCGGCGAGTTCTATTTCATGGAAATGAACACCAGGCTTCAGGTCGAACATCCGGTCACGGAGTATATTACCGGCCTCGATCTGGTCGAATGGCAGATCCGCGTCGCGAACGGCGAGGCCCTGCCGGAAGGCTGGGCCGATCTCCGTATCAACGGCCATGCCATCGAGGCGCGGATTTATGCCGAAGACCCGGCAAATGATTTCCTGCCGTCGATCGGCACGGTCAGCCGTCTGATCTTTCCTGATGACGGCCCGCACCTCCGGATCGACAGCGGCATCCGCGCCGGCGATGCCATCACCGTGCATTATGATCCGATGATCGCCAAACTGATCGTCTGGGATCACGACCGAGCCGCCGCCGTGCGGCGGCTGCGGCTAGCGCTGGAAAAACTGGCGATCTGCGGCGTCACCAGCAATGTTGCGTTTCTGGCGCGGCTTGCAGGGCTCGAGGCTTTTGCCACCGCCGATCTCGATACCGGCTTCATCCCCCGCAACGAGGCAGCGCTTTTCGCCCCCGCAGTCACCGGCGAGAGCGAAATCGCCATAGCTGCGCTCGGCCTCCTTCTGTCACGACAGAAAGCGGCCGGGACCAGTTCCCCATCATCGGCCGATCCCCATAGCCCATGGAACAACACCAACGCTTTCCGCCTGAATGCACCGACGCGGGAAACCCTGAATTTCACTCTCGACCACCAGCCGCTCGCGGTTGCCGTTACGCATGAGGACGGGTTTTCGCTGGAAATCGGCGGAGGGATGATCCGTGTCAGTGGTAATCTCGCAGAGAATGGCAAGCTGCGTGCGGTCATGGATGGAAGGCAGAGGCAGGGCTATTTCTTCGCCGAGGACAGCAGCCATACGCTTTTTCTGGACGGCGAGCATTATCGCATCAGCCAGCCAGACCCCGTCGATATCGCGGATGCCACCACCCATACCGGCGGTCTGGAAGCACCCATGCCGGGCGTTATCCGCGCCGTACTCAGCCAGAAAGGTACGCTCGTTGAAGCCGGCGAGGCGCTGGTGGTGATGGAGGCGATGAAAATGGAACACACGATCCGTGCCCCGACAAAAGGCACCGTTACCGCTATCAATTGCGCAGAAGGCGATATGGTGGCGGCCGGTGCGGTGCTGGTGGATTTCGAGCCGGAGGGCACCTGACATGGGTTTTCCGCAAGCGGCAAAGATTGTCGAAGTCGGCGCGCGTGACGGTCTTCAAAATGAAAGTGCGGAGGTTTCCACCGCCATCAAGATCGAACTCATCGAGCGGCTGGCCGCAGCCGGGTTGGCAGCCATCGAGGCGGGAGCCTTCGTTTCACCCAAAAAAGTGCCGCAAATGGCAGGTTCGAAAGAGGTGTTTCAGGGCCTTAGACGGCGACCCGGCACGGCCTATCCGGCGCTTGTTCCCAATATGAAAGGTTTCGAGGCGGCCATCGAAGCCGGTGTGACGGAAATCGCCGTTTTCGTTTCCGCATCAGAAGGCTTCAGCCAGCACAATATCGGCTGCTCGCGCGCTGAAAGCCTTAAGCGGCTGCACGATGTCGCGCAGGCGGCCGCCGACCGAAATATCCACATGCGAGGTTACGTCTCCTGCATTGCCGGCTGCCCCTATGACGGAGCGGTTGCGCCCGATGAGGTCGCCGCGATGGCCGAGGCGCTTGTCGCGCTTGGCTGCCATGAGATTTCGCTCGGCGATACGATCGGCATCGGCACGGCCAGCCGGATTCGCAATGTCATCGAGCGGGTGTCGACCCGTATCCCGCGCGAAAAAATCGCCATGCATTTCCATGACACCTATGGGCAGGGCGTCGCCAATGTGCTGGCCTCGCTGGAGGAAAGCATAGCCGTTTTCGACAGTTCCGTTGCCGGGCTGGGCGGCTGCCCCTTTGCGCCGGGGGCGAGCGGCAATGTCGCCACCGAAGATGTCGTTTATCTGCTGCAGGGGCTTGGCATCGAAACCGGTATCGACCTGATGGCCGTGGCGAAGATCGGAGACCGGATCAGCCGGTATCTCGGCAGGCCGAACGCGGCACGCGCCGGAAAAGCGCTGCTTGCCGCAAAACAGGAGGGTGACCTGCATGGCGGATGAGTTGTTGCGTGAGAGACGCAAGGATGTTCTGTGGCTGACGCTCAACCGGCCCGAGGTGCACAATGCCCTCAACGCCGCCATGACGGATGCGCTTGCCGATGCCATCCGCGCGGCATCCGGTGACCGTGGTCTGCGCGCCGTGGTCATAACGGCAGCGGGAGACCGCAGTTTCTGTTCGGGGGCCGATCTCAAGGAGAGCGCCGGCAGCGTGTTCCTCTCACGGGATGGAACAAACCCCATTGCCGACGTGATGCGCGCCATTGAAACCTGCGACAAGATCGTCATCGCCCGCATCAACGGCCGGGTCTTGGCCGGTGGGCTTGGCGTCGTTACCGCCTGCGATCTTGCCTATGCCGCCGATCACGCCGAATTTGGTCTGCCGGAAGTGCGGGTCGGGCTTTTCCCGGCCATGGTGGCGGCGAAGCTTCTGGCGAAAATACCCTTGGGCAGGCTTCAGGAAATGGCTTATCTCGGCCAACCAGTCAGCGCCCCGGAGGCAACAGGTCTCGGCCTTGTCAATCGCACCGCGCCTGCGGCGGAACTCGATGGCTTGATCGAGGATGTTCTTGCGAAGCTGCGACAGAATGCGCCGGGCGCCATCGCAGCCGGAAAGGCAGCCTTGCTGGCGATGGGCGACATGTCATCCGATGAACGGCTTGCCTTTGCCGAAGGCGCCATCGCCGCCATCAGCAGCAGCGATGAAGCGCGCGAAGGGCGGCAGGCTTTTGCAGAAAAGCGGCCTCCTATATGGACCGGCAGGTCCTGAACCGCAGCACTTTCACCGCAGTCGTCGTCTCTTGAGACGTTAATCGATATAATGCCCGCAGCCGCGTTGACCCCGTTCGGCAAATCGCGTTTTATCCAGCACCTTTCGCCGGAGGGTGATCGGGCAGCCGGAGGAGACCCCATGCGCCTTGTAAAAACCGTCGCCGAATTGCGGGATGCGATTTCCGCCTTTCGCCGCGAAGGCAAGAGTGTCGGCTTCGTGCCGACCATGGGTTTTCTCCATATCGGCCACCTCACACTCGTTGCCCAAGCCAAGGCAGAAAACGACGTGACGGTGGTTTCCATCTTCGTCAATCCGCTGCAATTCGGCGCGAATGAGGATCTGGCGCGTTACCCGCGTGACCTCGCCCGCGACAGCGCGCTGCTGGAAGAGGCGGGCGTCGATATTCTTTTCGCGCCTGATGTAACCGAGATGTATCCGCGCCCGATGTCGACCATCGTGGATGTGCCGGAACTGGGCAGCCAGCTGGAAGGTGCGGTGCGGCCGGGGCATTTTGCCGGCGTGACCACCGTCGTGACCAAGCTTTTTAATCTCGTCCAGCCGGATGCCGCCTATTTCGGCGAGAAGGACTATCAGCAGGTGACGCTGATCCGCCGCATGGTGGAAGACCTTGCCCAGCCGGTGCGGGTCGTTCCCGTCGCCACGATGCGCGAGGCAGATGGGCTGGCCTGTTCTTCCCGCAACGTCTATCTAAGCCCTGAGCAACGCGCCGCCGCCGTGATCGTGCCGCGAGCGCTTGAGGAAGCCAACCGGCTTTATGACCAAGGCCTCGACGATCCGGCCACCTTCGAAGCGGCAATAGAAAAGTTCATCGCCTCTGAGCCGCTGGCTTCGCCGGAGGTCGTTGCGGTGCGCGATCCCGATACGCTGGCACCGGTTGCCTCCGTGCAGGCAGGCCCCGTGCTGGTGGCGCTGTTCGTTCGCTTCGGCAGCACGCGGCTCCTCGATAACCGCGTCATCGGCCGCGACAGAACTGAAAAAAGAGAGGCTGCCCAATGAGCACCCATGGAAAACTGAAGCGGCTGACGACAGCCTCTATCCGGCAGATGAAAGGTGAGGCGCGCATCGTCTGCCTCACCGCCTATACGACGCCGATCGCCCGCCTGCTCGATCCGCATTGCGATCTGCTGCTGGTGGGAGATTCCCTCGGCATGGTGCTTTACGGCATGGACACGACGGTTGGCGTCACACTGGATATGATGATCGCCCACGGCAGCGCCGTCATGCGCGGCGTCGAGCATGCCTGCGTCATCGTCGATCTTCCCTTCGGCACCTATCAGGAATCCAAGGAACAGGCCTTTCGCAACGCGGTGCGGGTGATGCAGGAAACCGGCTGCGACGGCGTGAAGCTGGAAGGCGGCGAAGAAATGGCCGAAACCATCGCCTTTCTGGTAGCGCGCGGCATTCCCGTGTTCGGCCATGTCGGGCTGATGCCGCAACTGGTCCACACCGCCGGCGGCTTCCGCTCGCTCGGACATTCGGAGGCGGAAAAGCAGAAAATCTGGCGCGATGCAATTGCGGTCGATCAGGCCGGCGCCTTTGCCATTGTCGTGGAGGGCACAGTTGAGCCGCTTGCCCGCGAGCTTACCGAGAAACTTTCCGTCCCCACCATCGGCATCGGCGCATCGCCGGCCTGCGACGGGCAGGTGCTCGTCTCCGACGACATGCTCGGCCTGTTTTCCGATTTCAAACCGAAATTCGTCAAGCGCTTCGCCGACCTTGGTGCGGCGGTTTCGGATGCGGCAAGGGACTATGCCGATGAGGTTCGCTCCGGCGCGTTTCCGGGGCCGGAGCATACTTTTCAGGTTCGCAAGCAGCCGCGTTCGGGGGAGTAAGGAAGCCCGACAGGATGAGGTTATTCCCCGTCATGCCGGACTAGATCCGGCATCCCGGCCACGGCGCGTCTGCCCCGTGAGAAACAAGTCTTTCGCGATAAAAGACTTGATCGCACTGGATACCGGCTCAAGGTCGGTATGACGGATGCGAGAACCCTAGACGATCCCGCCGCTACCGCCAACGGAAGCAGGCCGTTCCGCCGCAACGAGGCTGCGATAACCACTCGCACGGTAGGTCGCGATTGGATCGATCGCACCGCCAGCCAATTGCCGGGCCTGCGCAAGGATCGGTTCTACATCAGTGCGATAAGCCCGTTTCAGCATATCGGAAGCCATCAGCGCATCATTATCCTGCTGGTAGCCGTCAAGAGCGGCGCGATCCACCAGCAGAGCCTGCGCATAGGCCCGGCGGATTTCATTGGCGCTGGAGATCAGGCTTTCGATCGGGTCCGTCACATTATGCGACTGGTCGATCATGTGGGCCGGATGGAAACCCTTTACGCCGCGATATTCCGCATCCACCAGCTCGTTGAAAACGAGGAACAGGCGGTATGGC
Source organism: Agrobacterium sp. ICMP 6402 (assembly GCF_009498615.1). NCBI lineage: Bacteria > Pseudomonadati > Pseudomonadota > Alphaproteobacteria > Hyphomicrobiales > Rhizobiaceae > Agrobacterium > Agrobacterium sp. ICMP 6402. Next base: position 490,804 of record NZ_QSNV01000002.1, on the reverse strand, counting down.
TCTATCGAACCGGCATCCAGATCGTCATCGCCATATTTGCTGTCGTTGAAGTGGAAGCCGCCGAGTTTGCCGAACTGGATAAGCCGGGCGACGATCATCTCGATATTGGTATTGGGCGCATGGTGGCCGAGATCGACGAGGCAGAAGGCCTTTTCGCCGAGCGTATTGGCGATGAGGTAATTGGTGCCCCAATCCTGCACGACGGTCGAATAAAACGCCGGCTCATACATCTTGTGTTCGGAAAAGATGCGCCAGTCATCCGGCAGCGCCTTGTAGATATCGGCCATGCCGGCAAGATAACGCTCGAAACTTCTGGTGAAATTGCTCTGGCCGGGGAAGTTCGAACCATCGCCCACCCACACCGTCAGCGCCTTGGAGCCGATGGCGTTTCCGATTTCGATACATTCGATGTTGTGCTCCACGGCCTGACGGCGCGTGGCGGCGTCAGTGTGGCTGAGCGAGCCGTATTTGTAGGAATGGCTCTGGCCCGGCGCATCCGAAAACGTGTTGGAATTCATGGCGTCGAAGCCGAGACCCAGCGCATCGGCATGGGCCTTCAACCGCTTCGGATCTTCCTTGTCCCACGGGATATGCAGGGAGACATTCGGTGTGGCGCGCGTCAGCTGGTTGATGACGGCGCAATCATCGAGCTTGTCGAAAATGCCGCGTGGCTCTCCCGTGCCGGGAAAACGGGCAAAACGGGTACCGCCGGTGCCCACGCCCCAGGAAGGCACGGCGACGAAAAATTCCGCAACTTTCGCGGTGACAGCATCGATATCGATGTTGCGACGCGCAAGCTGGTTGCCGAGCGCGTCGTAGTCTTCCTTATGCGCGGCTGCGCGCTTGCCATTTTCAACCGCGATCAAATTGGCGGTGATTTTCGTCTCGGTCATTTTTTCCTCCCCGGAAATCAATCCGTACATGCTAGTTGATCACGCTCAATCCGTCATACCGGCCCTGAGCCGGTATCCAGCCAGCCCAAATCCTTGGGCTGAAAAGACCCTTCTCGCCGCGCAAACGCGCGTCGGCTGTATTCCGGCTCAAGGCCGGAATGACGAAAGTAAGAACGCGCCAAACGCCTTATCGCGTAAAACTCTGCGCATTACCGGCATCGACATTGATGATGTTGCCGGTCGACTTGGCCGAAGCATCGGATGCCAGGAAGTAGATCGCCTCTGCGATATCTTCCGGCAACACGTTGAGCTTCAGCAGCGAGCGCTTGCGATAATGTTCCTCCAGATCGGTTACTTCGATCTTGGAAGAAGCAGCACGCTGCTCGCGCCACTCGCCGTTCCAGATCTTCGAACCGCGCAGTACCGCATCGGGATTGACGGTGTTGACACGAATGCCGGCTTCCGCCCCTTCAAGAGCAAGGCAACGGGCGAGATGGATTTCCGCCGCCTTCGCGGTGCAATAGGCCGAAGCGTTAGGCGAGGATGCAAGACCGTTCTTGGAAGCGACGAACACGACGTTGCCGCCGAGATTTTGCCGTCGCAGCAGCCGGAATGCTTCGCGCGAAACAAGGAAATAACCGGTGGCGAGAATGTCGATATTCTTGTTCCACATGGCAAGTGTCGTCTCTTCCACTGGCGCGGAGGAAGCGATGCCGGCGTTGGAAACGAGAATATCCACGCCGCCGAATTCCACACTCGCTTGTGCGAAAGCGGAAATGACGGCGTCTTCCTGCGTCACATCCAGCTTGACGCTGCGCACCGCGTCAGTGCTGTAGCGCTTGGCGAAATCGCCCTTTGCGGCTTCCAGCGCCGCCTCGTCAATATCGGCGAGCACAACGCAGGCGCCCTCGGCCACCAGCCGTTCCGCCGTTGCCCGGCCGATGCCGCCAGCGCCGCCGGTGACGAAGGCCACGCGGCCGGCAAGGCTTTTCGGCTTCGGCATGCGCTGCAGCTTTGCCTCTTCCAGCAGCCAATATTCAATATCGAAGGCTTCCTGCTCGGGAAGACCCTGATATTCGGACACGGTGGAAGCGCCGCGCATGACATTGATGGCGTTGACATAAAACTCACCGGCGATACGCGCCGTCGCCTTGTCCTTGGCAAAGGACAACATGCCCACACCGGGGATCAGGAAGATCACCGGGTTCGGATCGCGCATCTTGGGCGAATTGTCGTGGCGGCAGGCTTCGTAATAGCGGCTGTAATCGGCCCGGTAAGCCTCGAGCGCCTTGTCCAGACCGGCCATCAGCGTATCCACATCGGGATTTGCCGTATCGAGGTCGAGGATCAATGGGCGGATTTTGGTGCGCAGGAAATGATCCGGGCAGGACGTGCCGAGATTACCGAGCGGCTTCAGGTCATTCGAATTGACGAATTCGAGAACCGCATCCTGATCGTCGAAATGACCGAGCTTGCGCTCCTCACGACCGATGCGGCCACGGATTTCCGGCATCAGCCGGGCAGCGATGGCGCGACGCTCAGCCTCTGGCAGGCTTTTGGCCACGGCACCACCGAAGATCGTCTTGCCTTCGGTCTCTCCTGCAAACCATTCGATCGCCTTGTTGATGATGGCGAGCGTCAGTTCGTAACATGCCTTGGCGTCGTTATCCCAGGTGAACAGGCCGTGGCTTTCCAGCACCACGCCCTTGGCCTTCGGATTGGCCTTGACGAAAGCTTCGAGATCAAGACCGAGCTGGAAACCGGGACGACGCCAGGGCAGCCAGCCGATTTCATCGCCAAAGATCTGCTGCGTCAGTTCTTTCGAATTCTTCGACGCTGCAATCGCGATGATCGCGTCCGGATGCATATGATCGACGTGATCATAAGGCACGAAACCATGCAGCGGCGTATCGATGGAGGCGGCGCGCGGATTGAGGTTGAAGGTGCAATGCGGCAGGAAACCGACCATGCGGTCCTCGTCCGCAACACCCTTGTAGATGCCCTTCAGCGCTTCCAGCTTGTCGAGATAGAGTGTCGAAAAGCCATCGATCTTGATGGTGCCGACGTCGCCACCGGAGCCTTTGACCCACATGACGCGGACCTTCTCGCCAGTCAGCGGATCGGTTTCCAGCACTTTTGCGGAGGTGTTTCCGCCGCCGTAATTGGTGATGCGCTTGTCAGCACCCAGCAGATTGGAACGATAAAGCAGCTTGCCGGGCTCATCGAGCGTCCTGGCGTAAGCGTCGTCCCAACGGCTTTCGAGAAGGCGGGATGTTCCCGTCATGTCTTCCTCCCATATCGGTCTGCATTGGCGGCACCGGCATCGGCCCGCATCCATTGATCGCAGGTATCGCGCATGCAAAAGCACAATGTCAATCAAAAACGATCATAAATTTTCATGTTGCAGCGCGATATTGATTAATTTGATCGTTCTTGATTGACAACGTAAAGAGATTGCGAATAATCACAATCAGGAGGACCCCATGCACGAACGCGAACGCCATCGCATCATCTTGAGCGCCACGCAGGAAAAAGCTGTCGTGACGGTGCAGGATATTGCTGAACTGACGGATGCGTCGGAAGCGACGATCCGCAGGGATATCGCGTCTTTGCATGTTCAGGGCAAGTTGCGGCGTGTGCGCGGCGGGGCGGAGGCGGTGCATCCGCCGCAGCTCGGCAATCTGGCCGCCCGTCCCTTCCGTGTGTCCGAATCAGTCAATATCGACAAGAAACGCGCAATTGCGCGCAAAGCGGTCGATCTCTGCCATGAGGGTGACGCGATCATCCTGAATGGCGGCACGACGACATTCCAGATGGTGCATTACATGGCCGCGCGCAGGCTACAGGTGATGACCAATTCCTTTGCGATTGCCGAGCATCTGGTCAAACATTCCAAATGCAGCGTCAGCGTGCCGGGCGGCGCGATCTATCGCGACCAGAGCCTCATCCTGTCGCCTTTCGAAAACGATGCGATCCGCAATTTTTATGCGCGACGGATTTTTCTCGGCGCGCAGGGCGTGGGCGCTCTCGGCATCATGGAATCCGACGCGCTGGTCATCCAGAGCGAGCAGAAGCTGATGCGGCAGGCAGAAGAACTGATCGTGATGGTCGATTCCTCGAAATTCAGAAAACGGTCCAGCCTCATTCTTTGCCCGCTCGAAAACGTCTCGACCATCATCACCGATGACGGGATTTCGGATGAAGCGGCGAGGATGGTGGAAGATGCCGGTGTCGAACTGCTGATCGCCGGTGCCGTGGCGGCGGATAAAACAGCCGGTCCGCCGGATGAGGAGAATTCTTCTTCGGTCGCTTGAGGAGCGCCGATCAAGGAAAAACAAGGTTCAAAACGGGAGGAAAAGGGACATGAAACTTACACGCAGAACATTGACGAGCGTTTTGGCGCTGAGCGCAGCACTCTCTGTCGCCGGCTTTGGCGGCATTGCTCAGGCAGCCGACGTGAAGATCGCGCTGGTGGTCAAGTCGCTCGGCAACGGCTTCTTCGAAGCCGCCAACAAGGGCGCGCAGGAGGCCGCAAAGGACCTCGGCGGTGTCGAGATCATCTATACCGGTCCGACCAGCACCACGGCGGAAGGCCAGATCGAAGTCATCAATTCGCTGATCGCGCAGGGTGTGGATGCCATCGCCATTTCCGCCAACGACCCCGACGCGGTTGTTCCAGCACTGAAAAAGGCGGCGCAGCGCGGCATCAAGGTCATTTCCTGGGATTCCGGCGTAGCGCCTGAAGGCCGCATTCTCCAGCTCAACCCCTCGTCCAACGCGCTGATCGGCAAGATGTGCCTGCAGCTCGCCGCATCGCATCTGGAAGGCGGCAAGGGCGATTTCGCCATCCTTTCGGCCACCACCACCTCCACGAACCAGAATATCTGGATCGATGAGATGAAGAAGCAGCTGAAGGACTTCCCCGGCCTCAACCTCGTCACGACAGTTTACGGTGACGACCTGGCCGACAAGAGCTACCGCGAAGCGCAGGGCCTGCTCTCCTCGCAGCCGAATGTGAAGGTCATCGTCGCACCGACGACGGTTGGCGTTCTCGCCGCCTCGCAGGCCGTGAAGGATGCCGGCAAGATCGGTCAGGTCTTCGTGACCGGCCTTGGCCTGCCATCCGAAATGGCCGGCGCCATCAAATCAGGCGCGACCAAGGAATTCGCCATCTGGAACCCCATCGACCTCGGTTATTCCGCCACCCAGATTGCCTATCGCCTTGTGAAGGGTGAAGCAGACGGCAAGCCGGGCTCGGAAATCGAAGCCGGCCGCATGGGCAAGATCAAGGTCGGAGAAAACAGCGAAGCGGCGATGGCTGATCCGTTCATCTATGACGCGAAGAATATCGATCAGTTTTCGAAGATTTTTTGATCTGAGAAGTTGCTGACGGCGGGCGAAGGGCACCCCCCTCTGTCCTGCCGGACATCTCCCCCTCAAGGGGGGAGATCGACTCGCGGATAAGTCTCGCCCATCTCGACATTTGCGAATGAAGTGGTGGTAGCGCCTCCTGCCGATCTCCCCCCTTGAGGGGGAGATGCCCGGCAGGGCAGAGGGGGGTATCCCTCGCCGCTTCACTCAAAACTGACCGGTATGACAGAAGATGCGTGCTGAACCCCAAACTTTACCAATGACAGAAGCTTCCAGCGCCACGCCCATTCTGGAAATGCGCGGCATCAGCCAGATATTCCCCGGCGTCAAAGCGCTGGATGGCGTCGATATCGCGCTGTACCCCGGCAAAGTCACCGCACTGATCGGCGAAAACGGCGCGGGCAAATCCACGCTCGTCAAGATCCTCACCGGCATCTACCGCCCCAACGAAGGCGAAATCCTGCTGGATGGTCAGCCCGTCACGTTTCACGGCGCGCAGGATGCCATCGATGCCGGCGTCACCGCCATTCATCAGGAAACCGTTCTGTTCGACGAGCTTTCCGTCGGCGAAAACATTTTCCTCGGCCATGCGCCGAAAGGCCGCTTCGGCCTCATTGACTGGAAGACCATCAATGCCCGCGCAAGCGTGCTGCTGGAACAGCTCGAGAGCACCATCGATCCATCGATCCGGTTGAAGGACCTTTCGATCGCCCAGCGCCATCTGGTCGCGATCGCGAGAGCGCTGTCCGTCGAGGCGCGCATCGTCATCATGGACGAACCGACCGCCGCCTTGTCACGCAAGGAAATCGACGATCTGTTCCGCATCGTTGAAAACCTCAAGCGGCAGGGCAAGGCGATCCTTTTCATCAGCCACAAGTTCGATGAAGTCTATGAAATCGCCGAAAATTACGCCGTGTTCCGCGATGGCAAGATGGTCGGCACGGGTAATCTTGCAGCTACACCGCAGGACGAAATCGTTCGCCTGATGGTCGGCCGCGACGTGACGAACGCCTTCCCCAAACAGGCTGTCACGCTGGGGCCAACGGTTCTGTCAGTCCGCGATTATTCGCACCAGACGGAGTTCCGAGATATTTCACTCGATCTGCGCAAGGGCGAGATTCTCGGCCTTTATGGGCTGATCGGTGCGGGGCGATCCGAACTCTGCCAGTCGCTGTTCGGCATCACCCGCCCGGCTTCGGGAGAAGTGACGCTGAACGGCCAGCCGCTCACCATCCGCTCGCCTGAAGATGCGATCCGCGCCGGCATCGTTTACGTGCCGGAAGAGCGCGGCCGCCACGGTCTGGCGCTGGACATGCCGATCTACCAAAACATGTCGCTGCCTTCGCTGACACGCACTTCCCGCAAGGGCTTTCTGGCGGCGGCCAACGAATTCGCGCTGGCACGCAAGTATGCGTCCCGTCTCGATCTGCGTGCAGCTGCACTCTCCGTGCCGGTTGGCACGCTGTCAGGCGGCAACCAGCAGAAGGTGGTGATTGGCAAGTGGCTCGCCACCCAGCCCAAGGTCATCATTCTCGACGAACCTACCAAGGGCATCGATATCGGCTCCAAGGCCGCCGTGCACGGCTTCATCAGCGAGCTTGCGGCCGAAGGGCTTTCCATCATCATGATTTCATCCGAACTTCCCGAAATCCTCGGCATGTCCGACCGCGCCATCGTCATGCGCGAAGGCCTGATGGCGGGCCTGTTCGAACGCGCCGATTTTTCTCCGGAAAAGCTGGTGCGCGCCGCCACCGGCAACGCCTGAGAGGGGCAAAACCATGCAACGTTTCCTCAAAAATCGCGAATGGCTGCTGGCAGGCATCATCGTCATCATGATCGCCGGTTTTGCGCTGCGCGCGCCCGGATTCAGCCGGCCGGGTAATCTGGTCAACATCTTTAACGATACCTCGATCCTCATCATTCTGGCGCTCGGCCAGATGGCGGTCATTCTCACCAAATCCATCGATCTTTCGGTGGCCGCCAACCTCGCCTTCACCGGCATGGCGGTGGCGATGACCAATGCCGCCTTTCCCGGTATTCCGCTGCCGCTTCTCATCGCCATGGCGGTCGGCATCGGCGCGTTTCTGGGTTCGATCAACGGCGTGCTGGTCTGGTGGCTCGGCATTCCGCCCATCGTCGTCACGCTCGGCACGCTTACCATCTATCGCGGCATGGCCTTCGTGCTGTCGGGCGGCGGTTGGGTGAACGCGCACCAGTTTTCACCCACCTTCCTCAACGTGCCGCGCACCATGGTTCTCGGCATGCCGGTTCTTTCATGGGTGGCCATCCTCATCATCGCCGGGGCGTGGCTGGTGCTCAGCCGCACTTCCTTCGGCCGTTCGGCCTATGCGTCCGGCGGCAACCCCGGTGCTGCCGTTTATGCGGGCATCGATGTCGGCCGCACGCGCTTTTTCGCCTTCGTTCTCTCAGGCGCGCTGGCCGGTCTCGCCAGCTACCTCTGGGTCTCGCGTTATGCTGTCGCCTATGTGGATATCGCCGCCGGTTTCGAACTGGACAGCGTGGCCGCCAATGTCATCGGCGGCATCTCGATTGCCGGCGGCATCGGCTCGGTGGCCGGCGCCGTGCTTGGCGCGCTGTTCCTCGGCGTCATCAAGAACGCGCTACCGGTCATCGGCATCTCCCCCTTCGCGCAGATGGCGATTTCCGGCGTGGTCATCGTGCTTGCCGTCGTCTTCAACGCCCGCGCCGAAGCTCGAAAAGGCCGCATCATCCTGCGCGACCGGGCAGCAAGCGATCAGGCCAAGGAGGCCGCAGCATGACCTCGCAACCGACACAGACACCGCGCATCATTCCAGACAAGCTCGGCACGCCGCTGCGGCGCGTCTTGGCCAGCTGGGAAGTGCTGCTGCTAGGCGTCGCCATCCTCATCTTCATCGCCAATTCGCTCGCCTCGCCCTATTTCCTCAATGCCTGGAACCTGTCGGACGCGACCTTTAACTTCACCGAAAAGGCGATCATCGCCTTTGCCATAGCGCTTTTGATCATCGCCGGCGAAATCGATCTTTCGGTCGCCGCCATCATCGCACTCGCCTCCACCGCCATGGGCGCTGCGGTGCAGATGGGTGTCGGCACGCCCGGCCTCGTCGCCATCGGCATCGGCACCGGACTTTTGTGCGGGGCTTTCAACGGCTTTCTCGTTGCGGGACTGAAACTGCCGTCCATCGTCGTCACCATCGGCACAATGAGCCTGTTTCGCGGCATCTCCTATATGGTGCTGGGCGATCAGGCCTATGGCAAATATCCGGCGGATTTCGCCTATTTCGGGCAAGGCTACGTCTTCTCCGTCATCTCCTTCGAATTCGTGCTGTTCATCGTCATGGCCGTCCTCTTCGCCATTTTGCTGCACGCCACCAATTTCGGCCGGCAGGTCTATGTCATCGGCACCAATCCCTTTGCCGCCCGCTTCTCCGGCATTCCCGTCGAGCGCGTGAAGTTCATCCTCTTCCTGCTCACCGGCCTGATGAGCGGCATCGCCGCCGTCTGCCTCACCTCGCGGCTCGGCTCCACCCGCCCGTCGATCGCTCAAGGCTGGGAGCTTGAGGTGGTGACCATGGTGGTGCTGGGCGGCGTTTCCATTCTCGGCGGTTCCGGCACCATTGCCGGCGTGGTCATCGCCGCCTTCGTCATGGGCCTCGTCACCTTTGGTCTCGGGCTGCTGAACGTGCCGGGTATCGTCATGTCGATCTTCGTCGGCCTGTTGCTGATCATCACCATCGCCATCCCCATCGTCGTTCGTCGCCTTAGAGCCATGAGAGGCTGAGCCATGCCGGAATTCGAAAAACACGCCTTCAAGATGAAACTCTTTCCCGGTAAACAGGCGGAATATCAAAAACGCCATGACGAAATATGGCCGGAACTGGTGACGCTGCTGCATGAGGCGGGCGTGAGCGATTACTCCATCCATCTCGACCCGGAAACCAACATCCTGTTCGGCGTGCTGACCCGCCCGAAGAACCACGGCATGGCGGCATTGCCCGAACATGCGGTGATGAAAAAATGGTGGGCGCATATGGCCGATATCATGGAAAGTAACCCCGACAATTCGCCCGTCGCAAAAGACCTGGTGCCGGTGTTCCATCTGCCATGAGCGACAGTATCAAGCCCCGCCACATCGCGGTCATCGATATCGGCAAGACCAACGCCAAGGTCGTGGTCATCGACACCGAAAGCGGCGACGAAATTGCCAGCGACAGGCGCTCCAACCCCGTTCTTCGCGACGGCATCTATCCGCATTACGATGTGGAGATGCTGTGGAGCTTCATTCTCGCCGCTCTTCGGCGATTTGGCAAAGAGGTGGGTTTCAACGCCATTTCCATCACCACCCATGGTGCGGCAGCGGCGCTTCTCGATGAGAACGGCGAGCTTGCCATGCCGGTGCTCGATTATGAGCACGCCTATCCCGCTGCTGTTCAGGAGGCCTATCTAGACATACGGCCTGTTTTTACTGAGACCGGCTCGCCGCAGCTTCCCGTCGGCCTGAACCTTGGCGCGCAGATCCATTTCCAGAAAACCGCGTTTCCGCGGGAATTCTCCAGGGTTCACAGCATCGTCACCTATCCGCAATATTGGGCGGGGCGGCTCACCGGCGTTCACGCAACCGAAACGACGTCCCTCGGTTGCCATACGGACCTCTGGAACCCTCGGCGGAAAGCTTTCTCCACGCTGGTCCAGCGTCTCGGCATCGCGCAATTGATGGCGCCGGTGCGTTCCGCTTTCGATGTGCTCGGGCCCATCCGCAAGTCAATGGCGCAGGAAATGGGGCTTTCGCCAGATATTCCGGTCTATTGCGGCATCCATGATTCCAATGCGTCGCTGCTGCCGCATCTCTTGCGCCGGGAGGGCGATTTTTCCGTCGTCTCGACCGGCACATGGGTGGTGAATTTCGCCATAGGCGGCACGGCGGAGGCGCTGGATCCTGCCCGCGATACATTGTTGAATGTCGATGCTTTCGGACGTTCCGTTCCCTCCTCCCGCTTCATGGGCGGCAGGGAATATGAAATGCTGACGCAGCAATTCGGGTCTGCTCAACACGAAGAGATCGAAGCCGCGCTCGGAAAGGTGCTGGCCAAAGGCATGATGCTGTTGCCCAGCGTCGTCAGCGGCTCCGGCCCCTTCCCGGACAAAACGGCTCGCTGGATCGCCGACGACAATGCCACAGTCGCGGAGCGCCACGCGGCGGCAGCACTTTATCTTGCGTTGATGACGGAGTTCAGTCTTTCGCTGATCGGGCGGAAAGGCCCAATACTGGTGGAAGGCCCCTTTGCCAGCAATGCACTTTATCTCAAGGCGTTGGCCGGTTTTACCGATACGGAGGTGATAGCCGTCGGCGGCTCCACCGGCACCAGCGCAGGCGCCGCACTCCTTACCGGCATCAAACCACTTGCCGGCCGGGAGCGTCATTTCACTCCTGATACCATTGCCGGGCTTCATCCCTACCGCACCGACTGGCTCGCGCATCTGGCTTGACGCAACACCCGCAAAACACGAAATGCGGCCTCATAGGGGGCCGCATTCCATTTCGCCTGAAGATCAACCCTTGATGAAGGCCAGAAGATCGGCGTTCAGCACATCGGCATTGACGGTCAGCATGCCGTGCGAGAAGCCGGGATAGGTCTTCAGCGTGCCGTTTTTCAGCAGCTTCACCGATTTCAGTGCGGAGTCGGCAATCGGCACGATCTGGTCGTCTTCACCATGCAGCACCAGCGTCGGAACGCTGATCGCCTTCAGGTCTTCGGTCTGGTCGGTTTCAGAAAAAGCCTTGATACCGTCATAATGGGCTTTCGCGCCACCCATCATGCCCTGCCGCCACCAGTTCTGGATCACGCCTTCCTGAGCGGTCGCCCCGTCACGATTGAAACCGTAGAACGGGCCGGACGGCACATCGCGGAAGAACTGCGCGCGGTTTGCGGCCAGCGCCGAGCGGAAGCCGTCAAAAACCTCTATCGGCAGGCCTTCGGGGTTGGCCGCCGTCTTGAGCATCAGCGGCGGCACGGCGGAAACGAGCACGGCCTTGGCGACGCGGCCTGAGGGTTCGCCATGTTTGGCGACATAACGGGCAACTTCACCGCCGCCGGTGGAATGGCCGATATGCACGGCATTTTTCAGATCGAGCGCCTCGACGACGGCAAAGGCGTCGGCGGCGTAATGATCCATGTCATGACCTTCAGCAACCTGGGCAGACCGGCCATGGCCACGGCGGTCATGGGCGACGACGCGAAAACCCTTGGCGAGGAAGAACAGCATCTGCGCATCCCAGTCATCGGAAGAGAGCGGCCAGCCGTGATGGAAGACGATGGGCTGGGCATCCTTCTGGCCCCAGTCCTTGTAGAAGATTTCGGTGCCGTCCGTCGTTGTCACAAAGCCCATGATCGTTTCTCCTTCGGTTGCGTTGGCATCTTCCGATACGCTGTCAGTTGTGCGCCGGTTTGATGGAGGGATGATGACGCAGGACAACGGTTGCGACAATTGCAACAATAGTTGGCATTGAATTGCTGTTAGTGAAATTATCTTTTCGATCCGCGTGGATGCACACGCATCGAACCGCTCCGCGCCCTCACTATGGAGTGAGAACGAGAGGATAGGCACACGGTTCCGTGAATTCAATCACCTGCTGGGCGACTGTTATCTTCAATCCACGTCGGGATCGTATTCCCTCGGGCTGTCATCCCTGGAGAACAACACGCAGGGTCCGCGGGAACCGCGCGGATCATAGGCATAACCCTTGGCCGTCAGCGCCTGCATGATATCACGGACCCCGGCGAGGCCATAAAGATGGTCGTGCAACTCGACGAATATGCGCTCCACACCGGTCAGATCGGCCCTACCGAGCAGGTCGCGCTCGGCGCCTTCGATATCCATCACGAGGGCGGTAATGCCGTGGCTGGCAATAAACGCGTCGATATTTTCGGAGGAGATTTCGATGCGCTGTTCATAAGGCCCCTGATTTTCGTCCATGGAGGACATCCAGAGATCCTTGCGGACGTAGAAAGGATAGATGCTCGGCGCATCGGCGGTGAGAAGCCCCTGTGAAAACACGACATTGCCGCGGCAATTGGCCTCGAGTACCCGTTCTGCCAGCGCCGCCGTCGAAGGATTGGCTTCGAAAGCCCACACCGAAACATCGTCTATGCCGGCGATGATGGAGGTGATGATACCGATGCCGGACCCCAGTTCCAGCACGCGGTCGCCGGGTTTGATAGCTTTCAGGACGCTGCGGGCCTCCTTGGCCTCATAGCTGCCGTCGGTCAGCGCCTGCCAGATGACGGGTGACACCTCATCGGAAGAAAGAGGCAGGGCAACTCCATGCACGTCCAGTATTTCCATGTCTCAAGCCTTTTCGCAAAACCCGGTCGTTTTCACCAGAACGATCCCGTATCGACCGGGAATGCTCTACAGCATCGGTGCAGCAACCGGTATCGGTTTTAGCAGGAACCGATGCATCCGGTTAAAATTTCGATACGCTTGCGATGACACAAAAACGGGGATTTCAGACGGAACTCCAGAACACCAGTTCCTTGGCCGGCAACGGCCTGCTGATCAGATAACCCTGCACCTGATCGCACCCCAGACGTCTGACGCATTCATATTGCTCTTCCGTCTCGATGCCTTCGGCAATCGTGGTCATCCGCAGACTACGCCCCACCCCGACCACAAATTCGACGATCGCCAGCGCGTCACGGTCGCTGGTAATATCGCGCAGGAAGGACCGGTCGATCTTGATCTTGTCGAAGGGTACGCCGCGCAAATTCGCGAGCGAGGAATAACCTGTACCAAAATCATCCATGGCGATCTTGATGCCGACATCCTTCAGCCGGGTCAGCGTATTGATCGTCTGGTCGCTCTTGTTCAACAGGATCGATTCGGTGATCTCAAGCTCAAGCCGGCTCGGCTCCAGCCCGCTTTTTTCAAGAGCACCCATGACGTTCTGGATGAGGTTGGTGCTGTGAAACTGAACCGGTGACAGATTGACCGCCACTTTCATGTCCTCGTCCCAGCCCATCGCCTCACGGCAGGCGGTCTCCATCACCCATTTTCCGAGCGAATGGATAAGTCCGGTTCGTTCCGCAACGGGAATGAACACGCTGGGCGGTACATCCCCCCGCACGGGATGCTTCCAGCGCAGAAGTGCCTCGAAGCCGCAGAGCTTGCGTGTCTGCGTCGCCACCTGCGGCTGGTAATAGACTTCCATCTCATCATTCTGCAGCGCCGTCTGCAGATCGGCCTCGAAGGATTTCTTTTCGGTCAGCTGCTTCTGCATACGGACCTTGAAAACACTCGCCCGGCCCGGGCCGATGGCCTTTGCCTCATAAAGAGCCAGATCCGCGCGCTTGAACAATTCGTCCGCATCGACTGTGCCATGCGATATGGCGATGCCGATGCAGGTGCCGATTTTGACTTCCTGCTCGCCAAGCTGGTAGGTGCGGCTGATCTGGTCGATGAGCTTGGAGGCAAGGCGGCGGGCGGTATCCTCGTTAAGGTCATCGGACACCACGGCGAATTCGTCGCCGCCCAGCCGGCACACCATGTCGTAATCGCCGCTAATGCCGGAAAGACGCTGCGCCACGGCCTGAAGCAGCGCATCGCCCGCATCGTGACCAAGCGTATCGTTGACGTCCTTGAAACCATCGAGATCAAGCAGAAGGATCGCCGTCGTTCCTGTCCCGCCGAAGGATCGGCGCAACCTCTCGATCAATTCCTGGCGGAACAATGCCCGGTTGGGCAACCCCGTCAGCGCGTCGTGATAAGCGTCATGTTCCAGCCGGACATTCTTCGCCTGCAACTCCAGCGTGGCGGCGCGCAGGTCGTCCGTCAGGCCGCGCATGCTTTTCTGCGCCCGGTTCAGCAGGTCGTTCTGGCGAAGCAGCAATATGACAAGCGCGATGCCGCACAGAATGAGGCCACCCGCCAGCGCGGTATAGACGATGTGCAGCTTGCGCACATCCTCATGGGCCGTATCGATGAGATTGACATCATAAGCCACTGATGACGAGGCCAATGTCGTCATCGGCGCATCGAGCGCGCTCATGGACGAGAGCAGATCCGGAACATCAGCCGGCGTCAGCTGGTTCATCTGCTGCTCCAGACGGGCCAAAACAGCGTCGAGGCGGGTTACGAGATCCCGCCACTGTTGTTTTTCATTGATGAAAGCCCCCAGATTGCCCTGTTTCAAAAGCTCCAGGCGGCTCAGCATTATGTCCAGACGTAGCTGCAGTTCGTCCCGGTCGAGCTTGCCCGGGCTTAGCGCGAATATGGCCAGCTTGTTCTGCAGGCGAAGATATTCCGCCACGGTCTGGCTGACAGCCCACGAATCGTTATAGCGGGCGAACTTTTGCAGAGCGGTTTGCCGCTCGGCAATGACGAAAGCGATATAGCCCGTTGCCAGGACGAAGCAACAGATGATCACCGCCACAAGTTTTCGCAAACGGCACCTTTATTCCACTATCAATTTGGCGACTTGCCAGGCGGACCGCGAATAATAGGTCTGCTTCTGCAATTCCGGGTCGCTGTCATAGGGGTAGATGACGAACAACGGACCCTTTTCTCGAACTGTCATGTAGTTGCCATCCAGTTTGATCGCCAGAATAACGTTAAATTTCTTAAAATCCTCAACCGGTATCGTGCTGACATAATCATTGAGAGCGACCGCCGTGATGCTGGTGCCCGTCGCGCCGACGACGTCCATCAATTTTGCCAGCGAAACACCATCGAAACGGACGCGGCCATCATGCCATGGCGTCGTCGTCTCCACCGTCACCATGCCAAGCGCCTCCAGCATGTCGCGATCGAACTGCGCAGCACCATCGGCATTCGTATTGGTGATCTTTCCGGATATGGTTAATATCGGCTTGCCTTGCGGTTTGGCAATCGTTCCGGCTTCGGCACAGGAAAGCCACACGAGCGACAAGAACGCACTAAGAAGTACCCGGGCGAAACTCATACTTTTTCTCCATCGATAACGTTCACGTCGAAGGTTTTCGCCAACCGCTGATGGTCAAGGGAACCGACGTAAGCACTATATATCAGGAACGGATGTTATATCCTCACTGAGATTTTATCCGTATTTTCTCTAGGTTTTGAGTAAACCCTTTGGATAATTTTTCCGTCTTATTTGTACTTTTTTACGTTTCGCGCTCTGTTATGACGCAGGCGAACCTCACTTACGCCGTCTCATCAAATTCGTCCGGCGCGACGAAGGCCAAATTGTGGCGGGAGCTTTCCTGCTCACATGGAGAAACATGTGATTCGCGCGAGCCGGAGGTTGTGGCCGGAAATCCGGCATCGGCGTGCAGGCTAAACCGAAATGACAAAAGACAAGTTCCACGTCACAGAAAAATCATCGCCTTTGCCGGAGCCGACGGTTGAAACATACCGCGTGGAACTTAATATAAAGACTGTCGTTTCCGTTTCCGGCAATTCCAGAATCCCCCGCCGGAAATGTCCAGGCACAAGTTCCGCGCAGCGAAAGCCGCGATGCCGGATATCGTCCGGCCAGGAAAATTCTGTTCACGTCTCCGGGTCGGACGGCATCCGCCGTATCGGCCGCATCATGAAGGTAGCCCCTATGCACACCTATCCCGACATCAAACTTCTCATTGATGGCGAATGGCGAGACGCCGTTTCCGGCAAGACGATCGCCGTGTCCGATCCGGCAACCGACGAGATCATCGGCGCGATCGCCCACGCCGAGAAGGAAGACCTCGATCTCGCACTTGCCGCCGCTGACCGTGGCTTCAAGGTGTGGCGCGACACTTCGCCCTTCGAGCGTTCGAAGATCATGCGCCGGGCGGCCGATATCCTGCGCGAGCGCAAGGACAGGATCGCCTATATGATGACCCGCGAGCAGGGCAAACCGCTGGCGCAATCGGGCACCGAAATCATGGGGGCCGCCGATACCATCGACTGGTTCGCCGAAGAAGCACGCCGCACCTATGGTCAGGTTATCCCGGCGCGCGCGGCCGGCGTTTCGCAGCTTGCCATCAAGCTGCCGGTCGGTCCCGTTGCGGCGTTTACGCCGTGGAACTTCCCGATCAACCAGATCGTCCGCAAGCTTTCCGCAGCGCTCGCCACCGGCTGCTCTATCATCGTCAAGGCGCCGGAAGAAACCCCGGCATCGCCGGCAGAACTCATCCGCGCCTTCGTGGATGCCGGCGTGCCGGCGGGCGTCATCGGCCTCGTTTACGGCGTTCCATCAGAGATTTCGGAATATCTGATCCCGCATCCGATCATCCGCAAGATTTCCTTCACCGGCTCCACACCGATCGGCAAGCACCTCGCGGCTTTGGCCGGCAAGCACATGAAGCGCGCCACGATGGAACTCGGCGGCCATGCGCCGGTGATGATCTTTAACGACGCCGATATTGAAAAAGCGATCGAGGTGACTTCGCTTTCGAAGTTTCGCAATGCCGGACAAGTCTGCGTCGCTCCCACCCGCTTCCTCGTGCAGGACGGCGTGGCCGACCGTTTCCTTGAAGGTTTCGTGGAGGCCACGAAGGCCATCAAGGTCGGCAACGGGCTGGAAGACGGTGTCATCATGGGTCCGCTCGCCAATGAGCGGCGTATTCCCGCACTGGAAGGGCTCATCAGCGACGCGGTTTCCCATGGCGGCGAATTGAAGACCGGCGGCCGCCGCATCGGCAACAAGGGCAATTTCTTCGAGCCGACGGTTCTGGCCAACGTGCCAACCACCGCCAAAATCATGAATGACGAGCCCTTCGGCCCGGTCGCAATCATCAACCGTTTCTCGAGCTTCGACGATGCGGTTGCAGAAGCGAACCGCCTGCCCTTCGGTCTTGCATCTTACGCCTTCACCGGCTCGGTCAAGACGGCACATGCGCTCGGCCATCAGGTCGAGGCCGGCATGCTGACCATCAACCATAACGGCCTTGCACTTCCCGAAGTCCCCTTCGGCGGCATCAAGGATTCCGGTTACGGCACGGAAGGCGGCTCGGAAGCCGTTCAGGCCTATCTGGAGACCCGCTTCATCAGCCAGATGAGCTGATTTGTACGAAAATCTCTTCTCCCCGCCGGGGAGAAGATGCCCCGAAGGGGTAGATGAGGGGGCAAGCTCTCCGAATAACTCTGGCCCTGCCCCCTCATCCCGCTGCCGCGACCTTCTCCCCGGCGGGGAGAAGAAGCGAGCCTTACCCACCCAGTCAGCCAGCACTCTCTGAAAGTTGCTCAGCCGTAGCTTGCCTCCGGCCTCATCATGCCCTAAAAGAACAAAAAGTGAACTTTGAGGGCGATATGAGCGACACGGCGGCACCGGCATTGAAGGAAATCTTCAACCGCGAAAAACTGCGGCATATCGCCGATCAGACCAAGGCCGTTCACGCGCCGTTCGACGTTTCCGCCTTCATGGCGCTTGCCACCACAAATCTCGATGCTCTCGGGATCATGCAACGCATGCGACAGGTGGCGACCAGCCTGCATGCCACGTTGCCCGGCGACTATGCCCGTAATATCGAAATCCTGACCGCTGCAGCCCCCGGCATCGGCAATGGTTTTGCATCCATTTCGCTGCCGGAATATGTGGCGCTTTATGGTCTCGATGATTTCGATATTTCCATGCGGGCATTGTCCTATTTCACCGGCTTCGGCTCCTCGGAATTCGCCATTCGTCATTTTTTGCAAAAGGATATTGCCCGTACCCTTGCCGTGATGGAAACATGGTCGCGGCACGAAAACGAGCATGTACGACGTCTGGCAAGCGAGGGCTGCCGGCCGCGCCTGCCCTGGTCTTTCCAGCTCAAACCGCTGATCGACGACCCATCGCCGGTGACCGCGATCCTCGACGCCATGAAAGCCGATGAGGCGCTTTACGTCCGCAAATCCGTCGCCAACCACCTGAACGACATCACCAAGGACAATCCCGCCTTCGTGCTGGCGCTGATCGATACATGGCCAAAGGATAATCCGCATACGCGCTGGATCATGCGGCAGGCATTGCGCACGTTGATCAAGAAGGGTGACGCCGCCGCACTCTCCCATCTCGGCGCGCATGAGGAAGCGCAGATCGCGCTTGCCGCGTTTCAGGTCTCACCGGAGAAGGTTGTTCTCGGCAATCCGGTGCGGATTTCAGCCTCTTTCACCTCCGCGGCAAAGAGCCCGCAGAAGCTGGTGATCGATTACGCCGTGCATTACGTCAAGAAGAGCGGCGATGCCTCCGCGAAAGTCTTCAAATGGAAGGAGATCGAGCTTCAGCCGGGGGAAAGCTGCGCGCTGTCGATCAGCCGCGCCATGCGCGATTTCACCACCCGCAAGCACTATGCGGGTGTTCACAGGGTTGATCTCATGATCAATGGCAGATTGGCGGCCGAGGCCTCTTTCGAGCTTCTGATCTAAAGGCGGCGAGCGCCGCTTAAGCCGCCGGGAAAATCTTTGCCCGGCGGATAATGACTGAGCCACGGTCACCGGCGGCGACGTCATTTTCCGGCGGCACGTCGAATTCCAGGAGATCACCGCCATCGGTGCTGGCGATAACCCGCCGCTCACCCGCCCGGTCAAGAACCCGCGCCACCGAGGCCGGAATGCCTTCATGCAGGTCTTCCCACTCCAGATCGGAAGGACGGGCATAAATCTCGACGGCACCGTCTCCCTGAGTGTAGGAGAAGGGCAGCTCGTTGTCGCCGACATAGACCTTGCCGCCGCGCGCCACACCGGAGACCCGGTTGGCATCGCCGAGAAAGCGCATGACAAAAGCACTGTTTGGTTGGCGGCAGACCTCTTTTGGTGTGCCCTGTTGCACGATCTCACCCTGATTGAGGATCACCACGCGGTCAGCGAGATCGAGCGCCTCTTCCTGATCATGCGTCACGAAAATCGTGGTGATACCGAGAGCATCGTGAATTTCGCGCAGCCAGCGACGCAAATCGCGGCGCACATTGGCGTCCAGCGCGCCAAAAGGCTCATCCAGCAAAAGCACCTTGGGATCGACCGAAAGGGCGCGCGCCAGCGCCACGCGCTGCCGTTGCCCGCCGGATATCTGCGCCGGAAAACGATCCCCCAGACCATCGAGTTTGACGAGGTTCAGAAGTTCTTCGACGCGCGCGTCGATCGCTGGTTTGTCACGCTTGACCTTCGAGACCTTCAAGCCGAAGGCGATGTTTTCGTGCAGCGTCATATGCGGAAAAAGCGCGTAGTGCTGGAACACGAAACCGACGCCGCGATCACGCACCGGAATATTGGTGGCGTCCTCGTCTCCGAACAGGATGCGGCCGCCATCGCTATATTCGAGACCGGCAACCATGCGCAAAATCGTCGTCTTGCCGGAGCCGGAAGGGCCGAGCAGCGCCAGAAGCTCGCCGCTTTCGATATCCAGCGAGACGTCGCGAACGGCGCGGAAGGTATCGAAGGTCTTCACCACGTTTTCGAGGCGGATTTTCATGGGAATCAGGTCTCCGTGGCGATGGCGGCATCGCCGTTGGTCTTTTTGGCTCCGCGTCCCGCACCGCGCCGTTCCAGCGCCACCTTGGCGATGATGGTGACGACGGCAAGCAAAGCGAGGATCGAGGCCGAGGCGAAAGCGCCGGCCGTCTGGTAATCGTGGTAGAGCAGTTCGATATGCAGCGGCAGCGTGTTGGTCTGGCCGCGAATATTGCCTGACACGACTGATACCGCGCCAAACTCACCCATCACACGGGCGTTGCACAGCACCACACCGTAAAGCAGCGCCCATTTGATATTCGGCAGCGTCACCGAAAAGAAGGTGCGCCAGCCGGATGCGCCCAGCGAGGTCGCCGCCTCTTCCAGATCACGGCCCTGCGCCTGCATCAAGGGAATGAGTTCACGCGCTACGAAAGGTGCCGTGACGAACATCGAGGCGATGACGATGCCGGGCAGCGCGAAGAGGATTTTGATATCATGCGCATCGAGGAACGGCCCAAACAGCCCCTGCAATCCGTAAACGAAGAGATAGGCGACACCGGCGACAATCGGCGAGATGGAGAAGGGTATCTCGATCAGCACCAGCAGGAAACGCCGGCCAGGAAAGTCGAATTTTGTGATCGCCCAGGCAGCCGCAACGCCGAAGGCCGTGTTGATGGGCACCGCGATCAGCGCCGTAATCACCGTCAGCATGATGGCGTGGCGGGTATCGGGATGGGCGATGGTGGCGGAATAAACCTTCCAGCCCTGCGAAAAAGCTTCGACGCCGATGATGATCAGCGGTGCGACAACCAGCAAAGCGCCGATGACCAGCACGAAGGCGATGAGGCTGCGACGAACCCAGTTTGCATCTCCGACGCGCGGTGGCTTGCGGTGTTGGGAAAAGGCGCTCATCTCCTAGCTCCTCACCGTATAACGCAGCGCGCGCGTCTGCAGGTAATTGGTCACGGCCAGCATGATGAAAGCGGTGATGAGCAGCACGGAGGCGATGGCGGCTGCAGCCTGGTAGTCATATTCCTCCAGCCGGATGAAGACCAGCAATGCCGTGATCTCAGTAGAGAACGGCTGGTTTCCGGCAATGAAGATGATCGCCCCGAATTCGCCAAGGCTGCGGGCGAAGGAAAGCGACAGACCGGCCAGAAGAGCGGGCGTCAAAAGCGGCAGAATGACCTTACGGAAAATTTCCAGATCCGAACCACCGAGCGATTGCGCCGCTTCCTCCAGCGCCGGATCGAGGTCTTCCAGCACCGGCTGCACGGTGCGCACGATAAACGGCAGGCTGGTAAAGGCCATCGCCACCATGATGCCAACAGGCGTATAGGCCACCTTGATGCCGAGCGGCGCCAGCAGCGAACCGAACCAGCCATTGCCCGCAAACAGCGTCGTCAAGGCAATGCCGGCAACGGCAGTGGGAAGCGCAAAAGGCAAATCGACAATGGCATCAACGAGACGCCAGCCGGGAAAGCGGTATCGCGTCAGCACCCAGGCGAGCGCCAGTCCGAAAATGACATTGAACAGCGTGGCGGCCAGCGCGCAGAGCACGGTGACGCGATAACTGGCAACGGCGCGCGGCGAGGAGATAATCGCCCAATATTCGGCCGGCCCCAGGCTTGCCGCCTTGAACACCAGCGCCGAGAGCGGCAGAAGCACGATGATGGCAACGTAAGTCAGGGTAACGCCAAGGGACAATTTCAGCCCCGGCAGAACATTCCGCTTCAAACCCCCGCCCCCATTTCATCATGAAGCGACCCGGCAGTGTCCCGCCGGGTCGTTTTCAAGTTTTGTTTCGCTGTGATTAGCGGCTGCCGTAAAGCGTATCAAGCGTCGCGCCGGATGCAAAATGCTCTTTCTGGATTTTATTCCAGCCGCCGAAGACGTCATTGACGTTGACGAGGCGAATGGCCGGAAAGTCACCCTTGAATTCGCCGACGACTTTTTCATCATGCACGCGGTGACCGAACTGCGCCGCGATGCGCTGGCCTTCTTCCGTATAGAGGAAATCAAGGTAGCTCTTGGCCAGTTCACGCGAACCGCGCTTGTCGACCACCTTGTCCACAACCGCCACCGGGAATTCGGCCAGCAGGCTGACGGAAGGCACGACGCCCTCAACCTTGTCCTTGCCATATTGCTTGGCAATGCCACGGGTCTCAGCCTCGAAGGTGATCAGCACGTCGCCGATTTCACGCTCCACGAAAGTGGTGGTGGCAGCACGCCCTCCGGTGTCGAAAACCGGCGTGTTGTCGAAGATTTTCTTGACGAATTCCTGAACCTTCTTCTCGTCACCGTTGAACTTCTCCTTGGCGTAAGCCGTGGCGGCGAGGTAGGTGTAACGGGCGTTACCCGAGGTTTTCGGATTGGGGAAAACGACCTTCACGTCGTCGCGGGCAAGGTCGTCCCAATCCTTGATGCCCTTGGGATTACCGGCCCGCACGAGGAAGGACGGGAAGGAATAGAACGGTGAAGCGTCATTCGGGAAATCCTTCTGCCAGTCGGCGGAGACAAAACCCTGCTTCACCAGAAAATCGACATCGGTCACCTGATTGAAGGTAACGACATCGGCTTCCAGACCCTCAACGATGGCGCGCGCCTGCTTGGAGGTGCCGGCATGCGACTGATCGACAGTGATGCCCGGATGCTGCTTGATGAACGCCTCGTTCTCGGCCGCAAAAACTTCACGGGCGACATCGTAAGATGCGTTGAGAATAGTGGTCGGAGACTGCGCCTGCGCCGCACCTGCAAAAAGGGCGGCAATGGCAGTGCCGATAATGAGAAGACGTTTCATGAATACCCCCGGAAAATCGAATGGTCCTCAACATAGAGGGCGGAAGCAACTGCGGCGAGAAACAGTCGTGCTTTACGGGGTCATGAATTGGAAATTTCACCCAAAGAACAAAATTTCTACAGGCGATAATTTCATATATGGCGACAAGGCGGATTTCTTTTGCGTCAGGCTAGAGACGATGTTCGGGAAACAGATTGCCGGAGTGATCAACAAGGTAGCGTGAAATATCCTCCTCCCGCACTTCTTCCAGCCGCCCCGGACGCCAGCGGGGATTACGGTCCTTGTCGACCAAGGCCGCACGCACGCCTTCGTAAAAATCATGCTGGCGCAATATCTCGGTGCCGGCGGCGAACTCCCGCTCCAGGCACTCGATCAGGCTTGCACTTTCGCGGCCAAGCCGCAGAAGCTTCAGTGTCAGTTTAAGGCTGGTGGGAGAGCGTTTTTGCAGAACTTCAAGCGTTTCTCGCGAAAAGGCATCGTCCCGCGCCGAAAGGGCGGCGAAAATTTCCTCGACCGTATCGAAACGGAATGTCGCATCGATGATATCCCGGTTTGCAGCCAGTATGCCTTCACCCTCATCAGTGGCATAGGCCGCTATCGCTGCCTCCAAACCTTCGACATCCGTCGTTTGCGACAGATCCTGCACCAGAGCTTCGAGACGGTCCGAGGGGACGAAATAATCGGCAAACCCGGCATAGATCGCGTCGGCAGCGGTAACGGCGTTGCCGGTCAGCCCCAGCCACGTGCCGCACTCGCCCGGCGCCTTCGGCAAAAGCCAGGAACCACCGACATCCGGGAAATAACCGATACCCGTTTCCGGCATGGCGAGCCTTGTGCGCTCGGTAACGATGCGGTGGCTGCCATGCGCGGAAATACCGACGCCGCCACCCATGACGATGCCATCCATCAACGCGACATAGGGTTTGCCAAAGCGGGCGATCCGATAGTTGAGCGGGAATTCTTCCCGCCAGAAATCAAGCACCTGCGGGTCACCCGCCTTGCCGAGATCATGAATGATGCGGACATCGCCGCCGGCGCAAAGTCCTTTTTCGCCCTCCCCCCTCAGCACGACGCAGGATATGCCGGGGTCGTCCTCGAAACGCTGAAGCGACTGGAACAGGGTGCGCACCATCGGCAACGTCAGGCTGTTGATGGCTTTCGGACGGTTAAGGCTGATGATGCCGGCTCCTTGCCGTCTCTCGACGATGACCTGCACCTCCGCTTCGGTTCCCAGTTCCAATCTCGCCTCCTCCGCTGCCGGTTCTCCGCCCATCTTGGCGGCCTTGACGCAATCACGCAACGTTGATCTTGTCGTATGGGAACGTCTTTCGCTTAAACCGCTTTCCCAGGCGTAAAATGCCTGAAATCCGCTTTCGCAATGCAGCATGTTTGCTTGACGCCCGGAAGATGATGGCATGTAATGGGTTCTGGAAATGCCGGCATTGATTCCTGTCGAGCGTGTGCCGGACCAAGCGAAATGTCGCCTTCTCAAAGGCGCTGTAAACAGCAACGGGAGACGAGCATGCAGGTTTCGGAAAACGAGTGGATCAGCAAACGCGCCTATACACTCTGGGAAAAAGAAGGCCACCCCCACGGCCGCGATGCGGCACATTGGGAACAGGCAAAACACGAATTTTCACTTCTGAAAACATCGGAAGCGACGAAACCCGCGCAGCGCAAGAAGGCAGCTCCCAAAGCAGTCTCCGCTGATGCCGCCGCACCGGATGCAGAAGCCCCGGCGAAACCCAAAGCCCGCGCTCGCAAGGCTGCCGCTGCGAAATAAAGACCCCCACATAGTCATCTGAAGCAGCAAATGAAAAAGCCCGACGAAATCTCGCCGGGCTTTGTCTGTTTAGCGTGCGTCGCAGCCCGGATCGCCGATCCGGCAACCGCCCTGGAAGTTTTCCGAGCCAGGCGCGCGGCGCTGCTCGTCCCACTGGCGGCGTTCAGGGCGGCGCTGGCCTTCATCCTGATTTTGCTGACGGTCGCGGTTGCGGTCCCGGTTATCGTCTTCGACGCGGGGGCGATTGTCCTCACGGCGCGGCCTGTCGCCCTGATTTCTGTCACCCTTATTGCGATCACCCTGGTTCCAGTCGCCATAACGGCGCTCCCAGCGGCCGTCATTCGGTCCGCCGCCCTGGCGCGGATCACGCGATTCATCGCGGCGGCCGTCGCGCCAGTCATCCCGGCGGCCATCACGCCACTCGTCGCGCGGACGTGGGCGGTCCCAGTCTGCGCGCGGTGGCGGCGGTGCGGCATTCCAGTAACCGCCGGAGGGGCGACGCCAGCGATCACGCTCGCGGTAAAAATCGCGGTCGCGATAATAGCGGTCCCAGTACCGGCCGGCTTCGAAGGTGATGATCGGCACGCCGAGATCCCGGTAGTAGCGCGGCTCGACATAGACGCGGTTCTGCCGGTAGGTGGTTTCGATATAGCGCCCGGCAACCCAGCCGCGACCGGCAACGAAGGACACGTCGCACCAGGGAGTATCGGACAGGCAGCCATGCACCGTGAGCGGTGCGCCGTTCGGGATCACGACGACGGCCGGATAAGCCGTGCTCGGGCCGGAGCGCATATTCACGTTCGCTGTGGCAAAGCCGCGTGTCGCGGCTTCGGCAAGTGCCGGCGCGGCGAGCATGGCCACCAGCGCAATTGCGCCAAACAGTTTTCTCTTCACTTCTTTCTCCTCAAGCAAAGGCCCGCTTTGCCCTTGTCGGCATCCATCGTCTTCGATGGACGAGTATGCGTTCCGCATACTGCCACGATCGGAAAATACGCGTCTCTCCATGAACGCAGCATGAAACAAATGAGGCGCCGTATCAGTTCCACCTGCGGCATTGCGCGCCCGACAAATTGCCAGCGGAATGGCCCGTCGGTCTTGACTTCGGGGGGCAATCATCCGACTTCAGTGCAACAGCAATATGGAGCAGAACCATGAGCGAAACCGCACAGACGACCGTCGACCAGAGCGAAGTGGATCGTTTCTCCGCGATGGCTGCCGAATGGTGGAGCCCAACGGGCAAGTTCCGCCCGCTGCACAAGTTCAATCCGGTGCGGCTGGAATATATCCGCAACCGCGTCTGCGAGAATTTCGGCCGCGACCCGAAGGCGCATCGCCCGCTGGAAGGGTTGCGCGTGCTGGATATCGGCTGCGGCGGCGGTCTTCTCTCCGAGCCCGTAGCGCGCATGGGCGCCACCGTGGTGGGTGCCGATCCCTCGGAGAAGAACATCGGCATCGCCTCCACCCATGCGCGTGAAAGCGGTGTCACAGTGGACTACCGCGCCGTAACCGCCGAACAGTTGCAGGAAGCGGGCGAAACCTTCGACGTCATCCTCAACATGGAGGTTGTGGAGCATGTGGCGAATGTCGATTTCTTCGTCACCACCTGCGCCAAAATGGCGCGCCCCGGCGGGCTGATGTTTGCCGCCACCATCAACCGCACGCTGAAAGCCCGGGCACTCGCCATTTTCGCCGCCGAAAACGTGCTGCGCTGGCTGCCGCGCGGCACCCACCAATATGAGAAGCTGGTTCGCCCGGAAGAGCTTGAGCGGCCGATGGTGGCAAGCGGCATGGATATCATCCACCGCACCGGCGTCTTCTACAACGTGCTGCAGGATCGGTGGAATCTCTCGCCGGATATGGACGTCAACTACATGATGCTGGCGAAACGGCCGGCATAAATCGGCATTCAGACTGGAATAGCCTGCACCGCCAACAGCAGTTCCTTTTGCCCGGCAGCATTTCTTGCGACGATTTTCCGGACCTCGGCCCGGTCGACTTCAACCGGAGTTCCGTTCGCCGCGAAAGGCTGCTTGAAATTAAACGCCTGTGGCGACGGGCCGTGGTCGTGCAGATGCTCGAACCTTCTGACGGCATCTGTCCAGAGAGGATTATCCGCCGTATCCACCCACCATAGAACAAGCGGCGGCCATTTCTGTGGAATATTCCAGTTGCGTCCATGCTTCAGGGCCTCCGCATGCACGCCGGAGTAGGAATAGGCCATCAGCGATTCGAGATCGCGCCAGAGCGAAAAGGACGAAACACCGCTTGTCGCGCCGTTTTCCTTCAGGAAACGTGGGAAGACCTGCACGCCCCAGCTTGCGGGTCCGGGTTCGCCTTCGTAACCGGACCGGCCGATGAAACCTTCCGCGCGTTCGGCGGCCATGAAATTCAAAGGTTCGCGCCGGGCAAATCCGGCAACGGCGGGATCATCATAAGCGGCAATCTGTATTCCGAAATTATAGATTGCTAACCGCATAGCCAAACTCAGTTTATGTCGTCAGGTAACGACGGCAGCGGCGCGATTTCGATGCCCTCGTCCAGCAGGGCCTTGGCGTCCTGCACGGAGGCATTGCCGATAATGCCGCGCTCGTCCGCCTCGCCATAATGGATTTTGCGGGCCTCTTCAGGGAATTTATCGCCGACATCCTCCGCATTGGCGCGAATATTGGCGACGGCCTCGCGGATTTTCGCAATCGCTTCCTTTTTTGCCGTGTCCATGGCGAGCGTCTGGCGTTCGTCCTTTTTACGGGCGGTAGAGACTGAAGGCGCCATCAGAAGTTTGGAGACCTGCACGGAATTGCAGACCGGACAGGACAGGAAACCGCGCTGCAACTGATTGTCGAAATCGTTGCTACCGGCAAACCAGCCTTCAAACTCATGGCCCTTCTCACAGGCCAGCGCATAACGGATCACGCCGCCTCACCTCCGGCAGGTTTCAGGGGAATAACCGTATCCAGCCCGAACTCGCGGGCATTGCGCAGATTGGGGATTTTTCCGCGCGCCGCCGCCACAAGAGACGTGTCGATCTCAGCGAAGATGATCTCTTCCCCGCCGCCGCCGGCAATGGCCAGCACCTTGCCCCAGGGGTCGATGATGATGGAATGGCCGAAAGTTTCACGCCCATCCTCATGCACCCCCGCCTGTGCGGCGGCGATGACGAAAGCGCCGTTTTCAATGGCGCGGGCGCGCAGCAGAATTTCCCAATGGGCTTCCCCCGTCTGGCGGGTAAAGGCGGCAGGCACCGTCAGAATTTCGGCGCCGGCCAGCGCTTCTGCGCGGAAAAGCTGCGGGAAACGGACGTCATAGCAGATAGAAAAGCCAAATTTCGCCAGGGGAAGTTCGGCGATACGCGCAACTTCGCCGGGCTCATAGGCAGCGCTTTCGCGCCAGCTTTCGCCATTGTCGAGATCGACATCGAACATGTGGATCTTGTCATAGCTGCAGATGCGCGAACCATCCGGCGCGAAGAGAAACCCGCGATTGGCAATCTTGCCATCCGGCCTGGCAATCGCCGTGGAGCCAATATGGACATGGATACCGAGTTCGCGCGCCAGCCGTGCGGCGGTGGCAACGATGATATCGCCATCGTCATCGCGCAGCTGGGCACGAAGCGCCTGTCTGTCCTTCTGGATCGCACCCGTCATTTCCGGGGTCTGGACATAAACAGCGCCTTCCGCCGCAGCGGCGCGCACCAGCCGTTCCATATCGGCGGCGTTTTTCGCCGGATCAACGCCCGAGCGCATCTGGATGGCAGCAACCTTGAAACTCATCACATCCTCCGTCGATCGGACCGATCAGCCAGCCAGCATCGTATCCAGTTTGCCTGCGCGCTCCAGCGCATGCAGATCGTCGCAACCGCCAACAAGCTCACCATTGATGAAGATTTGCGGAAAGGTCGTTCCGCCGGATTTCTCGATCATTTCCTGCCGGTATTCCGGTGTCGTGGTAGCGTTATATTCCGCATAATCAACGCCCTTGCTGTCCAGCAGCGCCTTGGCGCGCGCGCAATAACCACAAAAATCCCGCGTATAAATCGTCACCGGTGCCATGTCTTTCAAAGCCTCGCAAACGTGCGATGAACGCACGGTTTCCTCACATCATTCAGGCTTCATATAGGCCCGGAAATGGCCATTGCAAAGGTCAAAACTGTCACATCCGCGGCACCTGCCTTGCGCAGGGCACGGCTTGCCGCACCCACCGTCGCACCGGTCGTATAGACGTCATCCACCAGCACCACGCGCTTTCCATGAACATCGGCTTCCCGGCCGGGCGCCAGCGAGAAAGCGCCGCGCACATTATGCCGTCGGGCGAGTGCGGAGAGCCCCACCTGACGCTCGGTCGGCTTCACGCGCAACAGCGTGCCGGCGAGCAGAGGTTTGCCGGCCGCCCTCGCCAGATGCCGCGCCAGCTCGGCGGACTGATTGAAGCGACGGCGCAGGAAACGGTAACGATGTAAGGGCACGGGCACAATGCAATCGCAGGCATCCACCGTTCCGTCGCTTGCCCGCAGCATCCATATCGCCATCAACCGGGCGAGATCAGTGCGGTCCTGATATTTCAGCCGGTGCACCAGCTTACGGGCAGTGCCCTCATGGCTGGCAACGGCGCGCAGGCGATCAAAGGATGGCGGATCGGCAATGGCCCGCGCACTCACAACGCCTTCGCCATGATCGCGCGAAAAGGGGGCACCCAAAACCTCGCAGAAAGGCCGTTCGATGAAGGCAACCTCCCGCCAGCAATCGGGGCACAACGCCCCCTCGCCGCCGGTCATGCGATTGCAGCCGGCGCAGGTTGGTGGGTGGACCATGCGGAAGGCCGCGCGCAACAGGCCACGGGCGGCGGCCGGCACGCTGGCAGACTTCGACAGCAACTCCGAAAACAGATCTTCACCAGCACCCATAAGGTTGACTTTAGCGCCGAACGGGTGCCTTTGCGAGAGCGATATGGTCCGGCCAGACACCGGAAAACGATGCCCCTGACGGCATGACAGCAAAGAAGCGGCCCGCCGACCCCAAGGCGCTATTGGCCGAGCAGGCAAGACGATGGATATTCTCTTTGACCAGGCCCTGATCGAACAAAACCGTCGCCGGGCATGGAACCGGCGCGACGACAAGGCCCTGTTTCTTCTCGATATGGCAGCTGAAGAACTCGCCGACAGGCTCGCCATTGTCGAGCGCCAATTCGAGACCGCGATCGAACTGCATGGCGGAACCGGCATCACCGCGCAGCGCCTGGCCGAGACGGGCAAGGTGGAGGCAATCCGCCGTATCGAGACCGAGAGCTGTTTTGCCACGGATGGGAATATTCCGCAGGCAGCCTCAATGGAACATCTGCCGCTTGAGGAGGCGTCCGCCAATCTCGTCGTTTCGCCGCTTGCACTGCATCTCACCAATGATACGCCCGGCGCGCTGATCCAGATCCGGCGGGCATTGAAGCCGGACGGCCTGTTTCTCGGCGCCATTCCCGGCAGCGGCACACTGCATGAACTGCGCGACGTGTTGCTGACGGCGGAGGCGGAACTGACCGGCGGCGCCAGCCCGCGCGTCATTCCCTTCGCCGATGTGCGTGATGTCGGGGCGCTTTTGCAGCGCGCCGGTTTTGCCCTTCCGGTCACCGATTCGGAAACCTATACGGTGCGGTACGATTCGATTTTTCCGCTGATGCGCGACCTGCGCGCCATGGGCATGGCCAATCCGCTGGCAAGCCGCAGCAGAAAACCGCTCAACCGCGCGTTCTTCCTGCGCGCGGCGGAGCTTTATGCCGAACGTTATTCAGACCCGGATGGACGGATAAGGGCGACATTTTCCATCATCTATGTTTCAGGCTGGGCGCCGCATGAGAGCCAGCAGAAACCGCTGAAGCCCGGCTCCGCCAAAATGCGCCTTGCGGATGCGCTGAAAACCACCGAGGTGAAATTGTCCTGAGCGCTCGCCCGACACTTTCAACTTTTGGCGAAAGTGTCGGTGAGAAACTGGAAAACTGTGTTGATATCGCTGCTGATGGTGCTCGCGCCACCAATGAGCGCCGCGGAAATCAGCCCGACGATCAGGCCGTATTCAACTGCTGTCGCACCATCTTCGTTCTTGCAAAAATTGATAAATGAAAGCAGCACAGGATATGCCCAATCCGCCAGCCGGCATTATGCTTTATTGAAATCGAATATATCTTAAGGCCGCCAGTGTGAGGAATCGGTTACCGATGATGGTAAACGATCAGCAACCGCTCTCATTGCTGTAACCCGTCACGACGCAGGGCATTTCCGGCATCGGCTGGGTTATGCTGCGGCGAATGGAATAGGTCTTGCCCGTATCGGTTTTCTTGATCGAGCCGGTGCTGATCATGTCATAATTGTCGGGAAACTGTGCCACACGGGTGGATGATTTTCCGGCAAGCATGGGGGTGATGATCAGGGAGAGAGCGATAACGGCCGTGCCGAAAAGCAGCGCGACATTAAGAACGCCGGTGCGACGGGATTTATCGGAATAAGAGTGACGACCTTCCACCGTCTTCCAGAAATCCTCGTTCATAACCAACCTCGTCTCGCGCAGTTTACCGCTTCTTTAGATTAACAATCTGCCAGAGGGTGCTGAACGATCTCTTAACATAGCCCCGTTTTGGCACGGCAAAACGCAGCGAATGGAAGGTTTTCACGAAGCTGTGACGGTGTAAGGCGGCGTCTTAAAGCAGATCCTGCAGGAAAGGGATCAGCGGCTCGTCGGCCGGCGGCATGGGGTAGTCACGCAGGGCCATCGGCTTTACCCATTTTATCGCCTGACCCTCCCGACCATGCGGGATGCCTTCATAACGACGGCACACATAGAGCGGCATCAGCAGGTGAAACGTCTCATAGGTATGGCTGGCAAAGGTCAGCGGTGCGAGGCAGGCGACCCTGGTCTTGATACCCAGTTCTTCGTCCAACTCGCGGACAAGGGTTTCCTCCGGCGTCTCGCCGTGCTCCACCTTACCACCGGGAAATTCCCACAGGCCGGCGAGCGATTTGCCTTCCGGCCGCTGCGCCAGAAGAATGCGGCCATCCTGATCGAGAAGCGCGCAGGCAGCGACCAGCAGGATTTTTTTGCCCGCCTCACTCATTCTTCAGCACCCTTGTGCCAATAGCGATAACGATAAGCTTCGGTGAAACCGAATTTTTCGTAGAGCGCAATCGCGGCAGCATTGGTGGAAACCACCTGCAACCAGGCGCTTTTCGCGCCGCTGATTCTGGCCCAGCGCAGTGCCGAGGCCATAATCTGCGTGCCAAGACCCTTTTGTCGCTGCGACTTGTCGACATCGAGGGAGATGATGCCGGCAAGATCGTTATCCTGCACGCAGATAACAGTCGCCAGCGGTTGGCTTTCAACTTCCTCGTTGATGAACAGGCCGAG
The DNA here is from genome assembly GCF_009498615.1 of Agrobacterium sp. ICMP 6402. Taxonomy (NCBI): domain Bacteria; kingdom Pseudomonadati; phylum Pseudomonadota; class Alphaproteobacteria; order Hyphomicrobiales; family Rhizobiaceae; genus Agrobacterium; species Agrobacterium sp. ICMP 6402. Next base: position 459,190 of record NZ_QSNV01000002.1, on the reverse strand, counting down.
TGTCGGCTTGATGGAACTGACGATCTCGGCAATCGCCGGACGCAGGGACGCATCGCCATCGCTGACCTTGAGGCTGGCCTCCACAAATCGGCCGATATCGTGGCTCGGCAGGCTGACGAGCGTTTCCGGAAGCTCCATTCCGGAAAGATCAGCCGTCATCACCTTGACTTCCTCAAACACGGACCAACCGTCCTTGACCAGAAAGTCCTTGAGTTGCGGCGGCATCAGTGTCGTTTCGCGCACCACCAGCGGTCGGCCGAAATCCTCGAAACGCTTGCGTGCCTTTTCCAGCCGCACTGCGCTGTTGCCATAGTCGGACGGGTCAAGCGGCACCACGCAGTTGATGCGCTTGGAGGGATGCGACCCCGTCAGGCGGATTTGCCAGCTGCCGTCATAAATCACCGACGAGGCCGGCCATGCGCGGAAGCTGACGGCTTCCAGACGGCGAACCAGCGGCAGATTGACGGCTTTGTTGTCCTGCATTCTCTTCGGCTCCAACGGTCAGCTCCGGTAGTCGCCGTTGATCGCAACATATTCCTTGGTCAGATCGCAGGTCCAGACCGTGGCCGTACCCTGGCCGAGACCGATATCCACCTTCACCGGAATGTCTTCCAGACGCATGACGGCGGTGGTCTCCGCTTCCGAATAATCGGGGTCGCGCTCGCCATTCACGGCCACGCGCACGCCGCCGAACCAGATGGCGAGGCGGTCGCGGTCGGCCATTTCGCCGGATTTTCCGACGGCCATGACGACGCGGCCCCAATTGGCGTCTTCACCGGCGACCGCCGTCTTCACCAGCGGCGAATTGGCGATGGAAAGGGCGATCTTCTTGGCGGCGGCATCGTTTTCCGCGCCGGTGACGGTGACTTCCACCATCTTGCGGGCACCTTCGCCATCGCGAACCACCTGCAACGCCAGATCCTTCAGGAGATCGTTGAGCGCGGCGCGGAAGGAGGACAGGCGCTCGTCATCGGCGCTCGTCACCTTCACCTGACCGTCTTCGGCCGCCGCACCCGTGGCAAACAGCATCAGCGTGTCTGACGTGGATGTGTCGCTGTCGACCGTCACGGAATTGAAGGTCGGGCCGACACCGGCCGAAAGCAGGACCTGCAGGGCGGCCGGATCGATATCGGCATCCGTCACCACAAAAGAGAGCATCGTCGCCATATCGGGGGCAATCATGCCCGCCCCCTTGGAAATACCGTTGATCGTCACGATCACGCCGCCGATCTCGGCGGTGCGGGTCGCGACCTTCGGATAAGTGTCCGTCGTCATGATCGCCTTGGCGGCTTCCTGCCAGAAATCGGCTTCCGCCCGGACATTCATGTCGCCGAGAACGCCGGCAAACTTCGAGGCGTCCAGCGGTTCGCCGATCACGCCGGTCGATGCCAGGAACACTTCGCCCTCAGAGCAGCCGACGGCAGCGGCGGCGGATTTCGCCGTCAGCTCGGTCGCCGCCTTGCCCTTGATGCCGGTAAAGGCATTGGCATTGCCGGAATTGACCACCACGGCACGCGCCGCGCCGCCGCCGAGATTGGCGCGGCAGAAATCGACCGGAGCGGAAGGGCATTTCGATTTGGTGAAAACGCCGGCCACGCTTGCCGGCTTGTCGAACACCATCAGGAGAACGTCGGTGCGGTTCTTGTACTTGATGCCGGCGGCGGCCGTCGCCATGCGAACGCCGCGCAGCGCTGGCATGTCGGGATAGGATTTCGGAGCGAGCGGGGAAACGGCAACGGACATGGAAAAGCGCCTGAAATTCTGGAAATGGGAGGTATGGAAGTGCCTGAGATGAAACGGGGCGGCCTCAAAGCCGCCCCGTAACAAGGTGATTATTACTGCTGCGGCGGCTGAGCCTGCTGTTCCTTCGTGGCTTCGTCGTAGCCCTTCTTCAGCGTCTCATCCATGATTTCGATCTTCTGGTCAGCCTTGGCCTTCTCGATGAGGGCAACGTACTTGTCACGCATGACAAGCTGACGAACCTGCGGCTCCACCTGCTCGAAAGCCGGCGGCGGGGCGATGCGCTTGTCTTCCAGCTTGATGACGTGGAAACCGAACTGCGTCTTCACCGGGGTCTTGGTGTAAGCGCCCTTTTCGAGACCAAAAGCGGCTTCTTCGAATTCCGGCACCATGCGGCCCTTGCCGAACCAGCCGAGATCGCCGCCGTCATCCTTGTTGGAATCGGTCGACTTTTCCTTGGCGAGTGCGGCGAAATCCTTGCCCGAATCAAGCTGCTTGATGATGTCATTGGCTTCATCTTCGCTGGCGACGAGGATGTGGGCAGCCTTGATTTCTTCTTCCTGCGGCAGAGCTGCGACTTCCTTGTCGTAGCGTGCCTTCACTTCATCAGCGGTGACGGCATCAACCACATGTTTGCGGAAATAGGCGTTGTGCAGCTCACGGTCCTGGATGAATTCCATGCGCTTCTTGAAATCTTCAGTCTTTTCGAGACCCTCGGCGCTGGCATTCTTCACGAGAAGCTTGACGTCGATCGCGCCGGAAAGGGCTGCGACCTTCTTCTGCTCGTCGGGAAGCTGCGCGAGCTGCGGATCGAGGTTGCCCATGGCCAGATCGAGTTCGGACTGGTGAATCTCCAGATCGCCGACCTTGGCGACAACCTTGTCTTCCTGTGCAAAAGCCGGAAGCTGGAGGCCGAGCGTGGCCACAATCACCGCAGCCGCAATTTTATTATAGCGCAACATTTTGAACCTTTCGGGGACAATGCCGGCTCCAGACATGGTTTCCGGCTCTGAAAAAACTTCCAAACACCGGATTGTGGCCATTCTGTAACGGGCAGAACCGTTGACATCATTTGCCCCCCCTCTTATCTGTCACGCAACCTCGCGTCCAGATACGTTGAAGGGCGAAGTCCGTCATTTGTTGCTGAAATCGGCATGACGGAGAAAAGCGCCCGTGAAAACGGAATTTCAGAAAGGGCCAGTAAGATGGTCAGTCTCGGCGGAATAGCCCGCAAGTTGTTCGGTTCGGCAAATGAACGCCGCGTCCGCTCCTATAAAAGCAAGATCGCAGCCATCAATGCGCTGGAAGAGGCCACCAAGGCTTTGTCCAACGAAGCGCTTGCGGCAAAGACGGCGGAGTTCCGCCAGCAGCTTGCCGATGGCAAGACGCTGGACGATCTCCTGATCCCGGCTTTCGCCGTCGCCCGTGAGGCGTCACGCCGCGTTCTGCACATGCGCCCCTTCGACGTGCAGCTGACCGGCGCCATGATCCTTCATGGCGGCGCCATCGCCGAAATGAAGACCGGTGAAGGCAAGACGCTGGTGGCGACCCTTGCGGTCTACCTCAACGCCCTGGCCGGCAAGGGCGTGCATGTCGTTACCGTCAACGACTATCTCGCCAAGCGCGACGCCGCCACGATGAGCAGGCTTTATGGCTTCCTCGGGCTGACGACCGGCGTCATCGTACACGGGCTGGACGACGACCAGCGCCGCGAGGCCTATGCCTGTGACATCACCTACGCGACGAATAACGAGCTCGGCTTCGATTATCTGCGCGACAACATGAAATACGACCGCGCCCAGATGGTGCAGCGTAGCCACAATTACGCGATCGTCGACGAAGTCGATTCGATCCTTGTCGATGAGGCGCGCACGCCGCTCATCATCTCCGGCCCGCTGGACGACCGCTCCGATCTCTACAACACCATTGACGCGTTCATTCCGCTTCTGTCGCCGGAAGATTACGAAATCGATGAAAAGCAGCGCTCGGCCAACTTCTCCGAAGACGGCACCGAGAAGCTCGAGAACCTGCTGCGGCAGGCGGGCCTCCTGAAGGGCGAATCACTTTACGACATCGAAAACGTCGCCATCGTTCACCACATCAACAATGCGCTGAAGGCCCACAAGCTTTTCACCCGCGACAAGGACTACATCGTCCGTAACGACGAAATCGTCATCATCGACGAATTCACCGGCCGCATGATGCCCGGCCGCCGTTATTCCGAAGGCCAGCACCAGGCGCTGGAAGCCAAGGAAAAGGTGCAGATCCAGCCGGAAAACCAGACGCTTTCTTCCGTCACCTTCCAGAACTATTTCCGTATGTACTCCAAGCTCGCCGGCATGACCGGTACGGCATCGACGGAAGCGGAAGAGTTCGGCAACATCTACGGCCTCGACGTCATCGAAGTGCCGACCAACCTGCCGATCCAGCGTATCGACGAGGACGACGAGGTTTACCGCACCGGCGAGGAGAAGTTCCTCGCCATCATCACCGAGATCAAGGCGGCGCATGAGCGTGGCCAGCCGGTTCTGGTGGGCACGACCTCGATCGAGAAGTCCGAACTTCTGGCCCATATGCTGCGCCAGTCCGGCTTCACCGATTTCCAGGTTCTGAACGCCCGTTACCACGAGCAGGAAGCCTATATCGTTTCGCAGGCCGGCGTTCCCGGCGCCGTCACCATCGCCACCAACATGGCCGGTCGCGGTACCGACATCCAGCTCGGCGGCAACGTCGACATGCGCCTCGAGCGCGAGCTGGAAGGCATGGAGCCCGGTCCGGAGCTTGATGCGAAGGAAGAGGCAATCCGCGCCGAAATCAAGGTGCTGAAGGAAAAGGCGCTCGCCGCCGGCGGTCTCTACGTCATCGCCACCGAGCGCCACGAAAGCCGCCGTATCGATAACCAGCTGCGCGGCCGTTCCGGCCGTCAGGGTGACCCGGGCCGCTCGAAATTCTATCTGTCGCTCCAGGACGACCTGATGCGCATCTTCGGCTCCGAGCGCATGGACTCGATGCTGCAGAAGCTCGGCCTGAAGGAAGGCGAGGCCATCGTCCATCCGTGGATCAACAAGGCGCTGGAACGCGCCCAGAAGAAGGTCGAAGCCCGCAACTTCGAGACCCGCAAGAACCTTCTGAAATATGACGACGTGCTGAACGACCAGCGCAAGGTGATCTTCGAGCAGCGCCTCGAGCTGATGGAGGCCGACAATATCGGCGAAACCGCAGCCGACATGCGCAACGAAGTGATCGAAGCGCTCGTCACCAAGCATGTTCCGGAAAATGCCTATGCCGAACAGTGGGATATTGCCGGCCTGAAGGCCGGTATCGCCCAGTTCCTGAACCTCGACCTGCCGGTGGAGGAATGGGCCAAGGAAGAAGGTATCGCCGAGGACGACATTCTTCAGCGCGTTACCGAGGCGGCCGACAAATACGCTGCCGAGCGTGCGGAACGTTTCGGTCCTGAGATCATGACCTATGTGGAACGTTCGGTCATTCTCCAGACAATCGACCATCTGTGGCGCGAACATATCGTCAACCTCGACCACCTTCGCTCCGTCGTCGGTTTCCGCGGTTACGCCCAGCGTGATCCGTTGCAGGAATACAAGGCGGAAGCCTTCGAACTGTTCCAGTCGCTGCTTACCAATCTGCGCGAAGGCGTCACCGCCCAGCTGATGCGCGTGGAACTGGTGCAGCAGGAACCGCAGCAGCCGGAACTGCCGGAAATGACCGCCCATCATCTCGACCCCGTCACAGGCGAAGACGAGATGTCGTATAGCGCACCCGTCGCTTTGGTGCCGGCCGAAGAGCGCGATCCGAACAATCCCTCCAGCTGGGGCCGTATCGGGCGCAATGAAATGTGCCCCTGCGGCTCGGGAAAAAAATACAAGCACTGCCACGGCGTTTACGAACAGGCGTAAACCTGAGGCCCATTTTTGATAGCAATCGCCCGTAACCCCGTGTTGCGGGCGATTTTCTTTGCGCCCGTTCATTGCTGTTGACGGATATCAGCGATTTCCAATATGGGAGCCTGATCATCTTCCGGAAAACGCTTTCATAAGCGCATCCGGCTAGATGGAAGCGTCGGACGGGCTCACGATCTTTGTTTTTGCGCATTCTCCGGACGTAAAACCGCTAAACAATTTTGACGGAAATGCTCCATGGCCCCTCGCGATCTCGCCGCCTATATTTTTCTCGCGCTCGCATGGGGAATGTCTTTCCTGCTGCTTCTGCATGTCGTCGCAGCCTTCGGCTGGATTGGTGCCGTCACGCTTCGCTCGCTTGTCACCGCCGTCACCCTCTTTCTCATCGCGCGGGCCGCGCGCCGCAAGCTGGCATTTTCCGCCAGCTGGCGTACTTTCACCGTCGTTGGAGCGACAACGGTTGCCGGGCAGCTGATCGGCCTTTCCTACGCAACACCGCTGGTCGGCACCGCCATGGCCGCCATTCTGGTGGCGACAATTCCGCTTTTTTCCATGCTCATCTCGCAGATATGGGGGCTTGAGCGGCTGACGCGGCAGGGTGTTGCCGGCCTCGTCATCGGCTTTGCCGGCATCGTCCTGCTCGTCGGTTTTCCCGCCGTTCCCGTCACAACCGGTTTCATCATCGGCTGCGCCGCCGCTGTCGCCGCCTGTATCTGCGCCGCCTATGGCAGCAACTATGCCAGCCACCACCTCAAAGGCGTTGGCTCCTGGGAAATCACCATCGGCTCCTTTCTGGCGGGCGGTCTGATGACCCTGCCGCTTCTTCTGGCCGTGCCATTGCCCGGAACGCCGGCTCTCATCGACTACGTTTACCTGCTGATACAGGCGGTGGTCATGAGCGGCCTCACTTACATCACCTATTTCCGGCTGGTCTCCACCATCGGTGCAACGAAGACGATCAGCGTTGAATTTGCCGTCACCGTCGTGGCGGTTCTTATCGGCGCTCTGGTGCTGGACGAACCCCTGTCACTTCCCCAGCTTTTGGGCGCGGGCATCATCATTTTGGGCTGCGCACTCGTGCTCGATCTTCTGCCCAAGAAAAAAGCGCCGCCCACGCCATCCGGCGCATGAAGGGTTTATTAGCGTTTTCCACTAATAGTCGTGGCGGCTATCGCTGATCACGCGTGATCGCGTTTGCGACGCGAGGGGAAAATGCAACCGGGCAAGTCAGATTATGAGCATTATTGGGATCCCTTGCGGGCTCTCCTCATGCTGCTCGGCATTCCCTATCACGCCTCCCTGCTCTACAGCCACGCCCTGCCTTGGGATATCAAGGATTTTGAGACCAGCCCGGTCCTGACAGCACTTGGCGCGGCGCTCGTCACGTTCCGCATGCCGGCGTTTTTTCTGGTGGCCGGTTATTTTTCAGCCATGGTCGTCGGCAAGAAGGGCAAGATGCCTTGGTTGAGGCAGCGTTTTCTGCGCCTTGGCCTGCCCTTCATCGTGGCCTTGCTCCTGCTCGGGCCTCTGCAACTTTTCCTGCTGCAACTGGCCGGCGTCGCCAAGGGCGATATCCCCGCCGACCGGCTGATCCAGAGCCTGCCGGGTCTAATGCGCCCGAGCGAACAATGGATCATGCATCTGTGGTTCCTGCCCGCCCTCATTGGCTATTCCGTCCTGCTTGCCGGCCTGCTGTTCCTCGCGGAACGCCCGACACTGGCCTATGCCAGAGACTGGTTCGGCAGGGCGCGGGCACGTTATCCGGCCCTTTTTTTTGTCGCGCTCTGCGCCTTGCCTGTTGTGTGGGAACTGATGGTCTACGGCTCAGGCCTGCTTGCGGGCAAAACCGGAAATGGCCTGTTTATCCTCTACGAACGGGCCTCCGATCCTTATGCGCGCTATCTGCCGTTCTTTCTCATCGGAGCGTTGTTGAACCGCGACCGGGTTCTCTTTCACCGTTTTCGCCAGACGGGGTCTATCACCGGCATTATCGCCTTCGGCACCATCGCAACCGCCGTGACGCTACGGCTGCAAAATCCCTTTTCCAGTTCGGCCATGCTCGTGCTGGTTTCGGCGATTGCGGCGGTGGCGGCAAGCCGTCTGCTGATCGACCTCGCCTGCCGCTATTTCGACAGGCCAAGCCGGATTGCCGGACGGATGACGGATGCCTCCTTCACCATCTACCTGTTTCATCACCCGCTGATTTACGCTTTTGGCACGCTTTTCATTCTGATCTCGCTGCCGCCCATCCTCGAATTCACGATCATCGTCGCGGCGACGACCTTTACGGCCTATCTGCTGCACCAGATGATACGCCGCAGTCCGCTTGCACTTTTTCTTCTCAACGGCACCCGCAAGCCGCGGGCGGCAAACGGCATCGGGACAGGCGCCGCCGCCTCCCAAACCCTTCGTTAAGGATAAGGCGGTTACAATCCGGCTGCCTATTTAACTGGAAATGATGGCGTGTGGATCATGGCTATCCTCAACACGGCGGAAAAAGCCTTACCCGCAGGCCTGCGCGCGAAGCTCTCGCCGCTGGGAGCGAAAATCGCCGTCCTCGTTTCCGCAAGGGATGATGTCTCCCGCGCCCAGCGCATGGCGTTGGTTGCCTTTGCGGTGCGCATCGTCAGCGCCGGCATCGCCTTCATCTCCCAGATCATCCTGGCGCGCCTGATGGGCGAATTCGAATACGGCCTCTTCGCCTTTGTCTGGGTTCTGGTGATCCTGTTCGGCAATCTGTCCTGCCTCGGTTTCCACACCACTGTCATCCGCTTTTTACCCGGCTACCGTCTTGAGGACGCCCATGACAAGATCATGGGGCTGACATCGACGGCACGCATCTTCGCCATGCTGTCCGCCAGCACGCTGGCGCTTTGCGGCTTTGTTTTCCTGTATTTCTTCGGTGAGCGTATCGCCGCCTATTACCTCATTCCCGTTGCACTGGCGCTTTTCACCCTGCCGATGGTGGCGCTTGGTGATGTGCTGAACGGCACTGCGCGCGCCAATGGCTGGGCAATATCAGCCCTCAGCCCCACCTATATCGTTCGCCCGGTGCTCATATTGCTGTTCATGCTGGTGGCGATCGGGCTTGGCGCGGAAAAAACCGCGACAACGGCCATGCTCACCGCGCTTCTCGCCACCTATGTCACCACGTTGTTCCATTTCGCCTTCCTCAACCGACGGCTCAACCGAAATTTCCGCAGCGTCGCCCGGCTGATCCATTTCAGCCACTGGATGCGGTTTGCCTTTCCCGTGTTCCTGATTGACGGTATCGGCTTCCTGATGACCAATTCGGATGTGGTGATCGTCGGTCTCTATCTGCCACCGGATCAGGTCGGCATTTATTTTGCGGCGGCGAAAACCATCGTGTTGATGCAATTCGTATTTTTCTCCGTGCAGGCGGCCGCAGCCCCGCGTCTGGCCGCCCTGATTTCCGCCAATGACCGGCAAGAGCTGGCCGGTTTCGCCAGCCAGGCGGCGCGCTGGGCCTTCTGGCCGTCGCTTGCCGTCGGTTGCGTCGTGCTTCTGGCCGGCCCATTCCTGCTCTCTCTGTTCGGCCCCGGTTTCGTTCAGGGTTATCAGCTGATGTTCTTCCTCTTTGCCGGTTTTCTCGCCAAAGCACTGATCGGTCCGGGGGAAACGCTGCTGAACATGGCCGGCAAACAAAAATTGTGCGTGGCACTTTATATTATCATCTTCGGTTGTAATATTGCACTCAACATGTTGCTCATTCCGGTCTATGGTCTGGCAGGGGCTGCGGCAGCGGTTGCAATAGCCATGTGCATAGAAGCTGTGTTACTGCATGTAGCCATTCGCCGCACACTCGGGATCGTCCTTTTTGCCTTCAACGATCCCCGGGCGGGTCAAGACACTGGGAAGGCGGTGTAACGATAAGCATGTCCAGCGACCCAAAAAATCCGGATTTTCAGGACCCGCGCATCGCGGCGCTGATGGCGTCGGCGGAGCGTGACCGTCCCGTGGCGGACAGCAGCCGGCGCGTGGGACGCGACGGCCGTGAATTTTGCATTTATCCGGGCCAGCTCGGTTATGACATGCAGGAGGAACTCGACTTCCTGTCCAACCGCGTCATGGAGGCGAATGTCTTCTTCACCGGTCGGCTCCTTGCTCCCGCCATGCCGCGCATCGACGACAAGTCCGTGCGTTTCGCCCTCATCCGCGATGAGAACGGCGCCAGAAGCCGCATGCGCTTTCTGATGCCCTTTACCGTTGAAAAGCCGGGCTTTTCCATCGGGCCTTCCATTCTGCGCGGATGGGCCAATCCGTTCGGTCCGCTCGGCACGCCGCTGGTCGATACCGAGGGGGCTGCGGAAACGCTCGACAATCTTTTCGACGCGCTTTCCGACCGGGAAATGCGGCTGCCGAATGTGCTCGTGCTGCCGGATGTGCGGCTTGAAGGACCTTTCGCCCGCATGTTCAGGGCGATCGCGCTCAGCCGCAACCTGCCGGTGACGACGACGGGCAATTACCAGCGGCCGATGCTGGAAAGCCTCCTGGATGGCGAGGCCTATCTGCGCAATTCGCTTGCGCCGCACCATCAGCGGGAAATGCGCCGCCAATGGCGTCAGCTCGAAAAACTTGGGGCCATCTCCTACACCGTGACCCGCCAGCCGAAGGACATACGTTACCGGATGGAGGAATTCCTGGCGCTTGAGGCAAGCGGCTGGAAAGGCCGCAAGCGCACGGCGCTGGTGAACGACCGTTACCGTGCCGCCTTTGCCCGCGAGGCGATCACCAATCTGGCCGAAGCGGATGCCGTGCGTATCCACACCATCGATCTCAACGGCGCGGCGATCGCATCCATGATCGTTTTCTTGACGGCCGGCGAGGCCTATACGTGGAAGACAGCCTTTGACGAGAATTATGCGCAGTTTTCGCCCGGCAAATTGCTGGTGCAGAAACTGACCGACTGGCATTTGGACGATGCCAACATTCTACGCAGCGACAGCTGTGCGGTGCCCGATCATCCGATCATGAGCCGTTTCTGGCAGGAACGGCAGGAAATGGGCACATTGGTTGTCGGGCTGACACATAACAGCGACCGGGACGTACGGCAGGTTTCCACGCAGGTGGATATGTACCGTAACACCCGCAACCTCGCCCGCAGCCTGCGTCAGAAAATCCTCTCCTTCGGACGCAAGGGCAATTAATCGCGAAGGACGCCGAGGGCGTCCTTCGGATTACTGTCGTGGCAAGACCTGCGTCAGCGTGACGCCGTCCTGATCATCTTGCACAATTGCGTCAGCGCGGCATCATATCCGCCGCCCAGAATATCGGCGCAACGGCGGGCGAGCCTGATCTGCTCGGTTCGCGACATGTCATTATAGGCCTGAACGGCGTTGCGCATCGCGCCTGGTGACATCGTGCCCGGGTTGCCGGGATTGGACGGATTTCCCGGGCTTCCAGGATTTCCCGGATTTCCGGTGGAACCCGAACCACCAATACCGACACCAACCCCAAGGCCAAGACCACTCGATCCGCCGACATTGGCCCCGACATTGGCATTGATACCGTTGGAACCGCCAACCGAAGCGTCTACACCGGCGCTGACGCCGCTGGAACCGCCGACGGATGCGTTGACATCCGCATTGACCCCGTTGCTACCGCCGACAGACGCATTGACATCCGCGCCCAAACCGCCGCCGCTTCGACCGCCAACGTCGGCACTGGCATTGACACCATTGCTGCCGCCAACGGAAGCATCGACACCAAGCCCACCGCTGCCATTGCCGCCGACACTGGCATTCACCCCGTTTTCGCCGCCAATCCCGATATCCAGCGCATGTGCGTTGACGGGCAAGATAAGGCAGGCAGACAGTAATAAATTGCGAGAAAGCGCCCTCATAATTTCCTCCCTATGAGTTCTGGCTATTCCCGCCCCGCGTGGAAATTCCACGCTGGCATCATAATTCAATTAGTAATTGCGTATATTCTAATTTGTTAGAGGTATCTAATATTACGTTAATGTTGCAACCGCAGGTGTATCGATACGGGACCCACGAACCCCTCCCTTCCTTCACTACCGGGCCAGAACAGGCAGGAAATAGCCGCCACAAACACGCGCAAATAAGAAGGATAAATCAGCTTTGGGGTTGCACGCATGGCCTTGGCCGTGATAGACGCCGTGGCATTACCACCGTTGCCCCAATGGCGGAATTGGTAGACGCGCCGCACTCAAAATGCGGTTCCGCAAGGAGTGCTGGTTCGATCCCGGCTTGGGGTACCATTTCCAAAATCGGCATTGATTTTATTCATTTTTATCCGGGATTTCCCGATATCCCTTCGACCATGGCATGGCGGCCCGCATCCTCACGAAACTTTGCTTGTCCGCCCCGGGTTTATTACCAGGCTTTCATTTGCCAGACGCTTCGGACTGAATTAGACGAATCCCGTAACACACCGTTGAGCGGCGACTTAATTTCGCCATCACGCCCGCCTTTCTGAAAGCCCGTCCGGGATATCTGCTTCTTCGCGAAGTTTAGGGAAAACATCATGGCCAATGCGACCACCGCCGACAACAGCCGCACGCTCGCCGCTCTCGGCGTCACGGCGGGAATGATCTTCACCGTCGGCTCCGCCCTCGGTTTCCAGCATATTGGCGGTTATACACCGTGCGCCTTGTGCCTGCTGCAGCGCGACCCCTATTATTACGCCATTCCGCTGGGCATATTGGCCGTTGCGACCAGCGTCTTCAAACTGCCGGTTCAGATCACGCGGCTGCTTCTTGCCTTGATCGGCGTGGCGATGCTGATCGGCGCCGGGCTTGGTGTTTATCATGCCGGTGTGGAGTGGGGTTTCTGGGAAGGCCCGATCACCTGCGCCACCGGCGCGCCGTCCATCACCACCAATGCCGGCGATCTTTTGGACAACCTGAACGCCATCAAGGCGCCTTCCTGCAATGACGCCGCACTTCGGGTGCTCGGTCTTTCTTTCGCGGGCTGGAACGTCATCGCAAGCATTGCGCTTGCGGCCATCGCCTTTTTTGGCGCGAGCCGTAAAAGCCGGTAAGCGGAAAACCGCGTGCAGTCCTGAAGATCAGGGCTGCAGCTCGGTATCCCAGTAAAGATAGTCCATCCAGCTTTCGTGCAGATAGTTGGGCGGGAACAACCGCCCATTATTGTGCAAATCCTGAACCGTCGGCTGAAAGGGCTTCTGCGCCGGGAACATGCCCGCCTGTTTGGGAAGCTTGCTGCCTTTTCTAAGGTTGCAGGGAGAGCACGCCGCCACGACATTGTGCCACGTGGTTTCACCGCCATGCGCGCGGGGGATCACGTGGTCGAAGGTCAATTCGTCCCGCGTGCCGCAATATTGGCATTCGAACTTGTCCCGAAGGAAAACGTTGAAGCGCGTGAAGGCGGGGTTGCGGGTGGGCTGCACATAGGTCTTGAGGCTGACGACGCTCGGCAGCCGCATGGAAAAGCTGGGGGACGATACCGCGTGATCATATTCCGCGATGATGTTCACACGGTCTAGAAAGACAGCCTTGATCGCGTCCTGCCAGGACCACAACGACAAGGGATAATAACTCAGTGGCCTGTAGTCTGCGTTCAGAACGAGCGCCGGCAGGGCCTGTGGTGAAACTGCAATCGTCAAGGGCTTCTCCTGAGCGATTCGGCATCTGCACATGTATATTAGGTCCGTTGTTACAGGATTGTGAAGCCTATAAATGCAGCGGAGAAGAGCTTAATTTTTCAGCGGGAAAAAGGCTCTTTTATGTTCCTGAAGACCTTGCGACAGTCCGCCCGACGGCTTGCCGCCTGACAACCGCGTGAACAGCGATTCGCCGCTCCCGGTCACGAATCGGTCTCACGCTTGTTGCGCCATTGGTGATATGATTATCGCGACCGAGAAAGCGGCGCGCACATCCCGTTCGGACACCTATCGGTCGCTCCACCAGCAGGAGGAAAACGCATGGTCTCGCGCAGGCATCATCCACCGGCAGCGTTGCGAACCGGACTGGCAACCGGCCTGTTTGTCCTTACGATCAGTCTGGCCGCATTGGCCCATGCGCAGCAATATCAGAATTTCGAAGTCACCCCGGATGGTCGCGGTGGTGCGCAGGGCACGATCGGCGGCCGCAATTTTGAAATCGAACGCAACTATGACCGGCCGCCGACAAACCGCCGCTCATCATCAGACGCGCGGCGCGACTATAGAAGCCGCGCGCCGCAACAAACATGCCTTATAGACACCGAGGGCAGAACCCGCTGCAACTGAACGCCACTGCGCCGCTCTTCCGGTCGGCTTCCTCCACCGGCAACAAAATTCGATTTCACTAAAAAGCAATCTATCGACTTAAACGGCCTGCAAGAAAGGGCCGGTATGTTCAGGCACAGATAAAACAACTGTGCAGGGGCAGGGACATGGCGAAGAGAACAGGCCGTCTGGTAAAGACTTTGGCAGTCGCCGTCGGCATGGCGGCAAGCATCGCAACGACGGCATCGGCCGTTCAGCTTGGTGGTCTCGCCAAGAACCCGGTTACAGCGCGGCCCGGCCTGTTCATGTCAACAAGCCGTCCCACCATCGCGCCCATCGCCTTTGCCAAATTCTGCGACAATGCCGCCGACCAGTGCGTCCGCATTGGCGATCGTGATACGATCGAGCTGACGAAACAGAAGCGCACGGAATTGCAGCGCATCAACTCCGAGATCAACACCGCGATCGTCTATGTCGGCGAGCTGGAGGGGCAAGATGAGTGGAAGCTCAATCCGGCAAGCGGCGACTGCGACGACTACGCCGTGACCAAGCGACAACGCTTGCTGCGGGTGGGCTGGCCATCGGGTGCGCTTCGCATCGCCACAGCCCGCACCCCGAACGGTATCGGCCATGCGGTTCTGGTCGTCAGCACGACCCAGGGTGATCTGGTGCTGGACAATCGCACCAATGTCGTCAAGCCGTGGAAAGCGGTGGATCTGAAATGGATCAAGATACAGTCGCACGAAAACCCGCGCGTCTGGCTGAAGCTCTAGAACGTCTTCAGCAAAGCTGCGCGTCCCCTCGTTTCGCGAGACCAGACGCGCGCTCGACCAGCAATTTAAGGCGTCATATCTTTCGAATCTGAAAGAGGCTATGCTGTCCTCTCATATCGAAGCGTCCTCGACTGGAAAAACGCCACCGACGCGGCGCTTCAGCGGAGCGTTTACGGAGACCTGAACCTCCTAACGGCCTAGCCTCAGGAGGCCGTGCGGCCGCCACAGTCAACACGCTTGACCTTGTAGCGGAGAGACAGTATCGGCAGCTATGCCCAAGGTGCTCAACTGGATTCGCGGTCGTAAACAGCCAGCCCCCCGTGACGACCGGAGGCGCCGCAGGCTGGACCTTGGCGACAAGCCCGCCTCGTTTCCGATCTATGCCATTGGTGATGTGCACGGTTGTCTCAACCTGCTTTTACAGGCGGAACAGAAAATCCTTGCGGATCTGGCTCCTGACCCCTCTCCCGCTCTGGTCGTTCTCGTCGGGGACTATGTCGACCGCGGACAGAATTCCTGTGGTGTCATAGACCATCTTCTGCAGCCGCCGCCGGCGCCACTGCGCCGTATCGCGCTCTGTGGCAATCACGAGCAGCTGTTCAGCGACTTTCTCGAAAACCCGCAGGACAACATGCACTGGCTGGATTTCGGTGGCCGCCAGACACTGTTGTCCTATGGCGTCGATATCGATTATTTCATGCACAAGGGCCGCTTGCGGCTTCAGCCTTTCAGGGATGCATTGATCGGCGCGATTCCGCTGACCCACCGTCAGCTTTTATCCAGCCTGCCGGTCTATGCCCGCATCGGACCTTATATTTTCGTGCATGCCGGCTTCCGGCCGGGACTGCCACTGGATACGCAGACCGATGAGGACATGTTGTGGATCAGGGAGCCGTTCCTGTCGCAGGGAGCCGGTCTCGACCTCCTTGTCATTCATGGCCACACGCCGGCCCCGGAACCGCAGACCGGCCCGCAACGGATCGGTATCGACACCGGCGCCTTCACGACGGGCAAGCTAACGATCCTGAAGCTTTCAGATGCCGGCCCGCAATTGATTGTCTGACTCGGTCACCGGCAGACCATAAATCAACGGGCCTCAAAATCTCGATCTTCGGCCTTTCGAGCAATCAATCCCGTTTGAAGTCCAGAATATTGCCAAGCGCCGCCATTTGCTGGCGTTTCCATTCAACGGCGTCGCTGAACGCCCTGTCTCCCAGTTCCCATCGCTGCTGCTGGCTGGAGGCAAGCAACAGGACCGCATTGGCAAAACCCTGATGGTCATCATCATCGACGACGATCACGCCGTTGCGATAGTGCTCCGAAAGGCCCCTCGCGCCTGTTTGGGTGCTCACCGTTGGAACACCTGCCGCCAGAGCGTCGAGCAGTTTTATGTTGATGCCCGTGCCCAGCGTAATCGGATTGATCGACAGCGGCGCGCGCGAAAAAGCATCTTTCAGATTATCGACACGACCAAGCTTGAGAACGCCTTCCCTGTCTTCGATCCTGTTGCATATGCTGCCCGCCAAAACCAGCCGGATATCCGGCCGCGCAGCCCTGATCAAAGGCAAGACATTCTGAAGGAAGCCGTTGAGGGAAATGGCATTGGCATCATTGCCGGAACCGAGAAATAGAAAATCGTCCGACGTAAAGTCTTCCACTCGTTGATTGAGATCGAGAATATGGCTGACGGTCGTAACGGTCGGCCTTTCATTTCCGAGCAGCTGCCTGAATATCCGCTCTTCTTCTTCCTGGATGGAAAGAACGACATCGGCGCGACGAAAGGCCTTGCGTTCCGCCTTCGGCGGAACCGAGAACCAGTATCCATATTTGTTGGCGGTCTTAACGAACGCCCTGTGACGATCAGCAAAGGAGTCGTGCGTATCGAGAATGCGAAGCACATTCGCCGGCAGCCCCCTGAACGCCCGTGAATGAAATGCATATTCCACGATGACCGCATCGACCCCCAGCCGGCGCTGAACATCCCGTATCTGCCGGCCTATTTCCGGATAATAAAATTCATCGAGGTAATTGTAGAACCCTCTGTCGCGGCCAAGTACTCGGTAAATCTTCCGAACCGCCCGAAATACGGTCAATCCAACTTCGAAAGCCGGGTCCTCGGCAAACCGCTCATTCAGGCTGTCCCGCTTTCGGGACACAAAATGCAGATGGCCGGACCCGAATTCAACCTCATGAGCGGCGGGATCGAAATCGTCTATTATCGGAGTATCGATATAAACGAAATGCACGTCATGGCCGAGCGACCGCACCGCGCGGGTGAGTTGCAATATCCTGCTGCGATTGCCGGCATTTGCAGGTACAGCGGGAATGGCTGAGACGAAAGCGACCCTCATATCGATATCTCAAGGTCGACCGGAGAATACGTCAAACAGCTGGAAGTTCTTTTGCGAAAGCGCAAGAACATCTGGCAGTTTCCTCTTCACCTTTTCACCGACGTCATCCACTCGGTCGACAAAATCGATCAAGGCGCGCTTGATGCCGTCTTCAGTGTAAAAGGCAGCCGGCGAAAGAAGATCGTCTACTGGCAGATCAAAATGCTGATACAGCCCCTCGAACTTTCCCTGATAAGCGATACATATGACAGGGACACCTTTGCCGAGTGCGGCAATTGCAAGATGCATGCGGCCACTGACGAGGCCGTCAAGTTGCCCCGCAACACCCTTCAGAAACGGCGCAGCCCATTCGCCATCCAGATATCGAACCCTGTCACCGAGTGCTGCGGGCATAAGCCCGGCAATGGCCTTCAGGCATACCTGATCGCCGAAGCCCTCGCGGTAATCATGCGGGATAAGCAGCCAGCATACCGGCCTTTCATCGGCAACAGATTGCAGGGCTTCCGCCCCGCGCCTGACGATTGTCTCAATCTGTAAGCGATCGGCATTTTTGAACAGCATGGGATGCAGATTGAAACCCATCACCCTGTATCCTTCGGCACGCTTTCGCGCGATCCATGAACTTGTGCTCTCATCAGGCTCGGATGGGACGAGGCTGAACGCGGAATCGGCAACGAGTGCCGCATTGGTCTTTGCAAAGGACTTCAGGCGATCAAGAGAAACGGCATCGCGCACATTGAGCGAAACTGCCGGGTGAAGAGAGCGATAAAACATGGCCAGAGCGGGATGCGGCTTGTCATTGAAACTGAAACCAAGGATCACGCTGCTGATCCCGGCGGCGGCAGCGAGGTCAGCGCTGGCAAGAAGTTTTGCACTCATCAGCGGTTGATAGTACCCGTCCATGACATCAGCGCCGATGACGACAACGCAATCATAGTTTCGTGCCGAGAACTGCTCCACCAAGGCCCCTATGAAATCGGCCCTGCCGAAGATATCGACAGGAGAAAAACCCCGCTGAAAAACGGGACCGATGAATTCGGATCCTTCGACAAGAATATCCACTTCCACATTCGGATTGCTTGAACGCGCTTGTTGCAGCGTGGCCGTGATCATCGCGTCATCACCAACCGAACCTAAAACGGTCACGGGGTCTCCGGTCACGATCAGAAGCCGTTTCGGCCGATCGCCGGCGTTGACAGGCCTTATCCGGCGCTTTTGTTCCTGCAGGTCGTTAAAGAATTGCCGAAGCGCAATATCCCTGTTGCGCCGCTCATTATACGCCACCAGCCTTTGACGCAGCGGGGTCGGCAGCAGTCTTTTTATCAGCTTGCGCATTTGCCTTCCTTTCGAGAGAAGATTTTGCCCGTGACAAGCCTGACGACACGCCTGGCCTCATTCCTTGCGGTCAGGGCCATGAGCAGAAGATATGCAAGGGCGAATATGGACCCGAGGAGCATTCCCGATATGAACTCCCCCGCCCCCAGAGCTTTGACTTCAGGGCGCATCCACTGCACCAGAAGAAAGCAGAAGGCGCAGGAGGCAAAGCTGGGCAGAAGCAGGAGAAATATCTTGAGAAGCCGAACCCCAAGCTCACGTGCGACATAAAAAAACGTGAACGGCGTGGAGGTCAGCTGCCCGAAAACATAAAGAATGACCATTGCCCCGATACTGTCCGCAGGGACCAACAGAATGAGGAGAATGGTCGAAATCGCCTTCACGCTTCCGGCAATCAACACCCTGTCCGGTCTTCCCCGCGCGGAGAGAAAAGGCCCGTTCTGAAACTGAACGCATTGCAATGCGCCGAGGAGAAGAAGCGGCTGCGCAACCTCGTCCGCCCCCTGCCAGCGGGCGCCAAACAATACGCTGCATATTTCCGGCGCCAATGCTGCCGAAAGCACGAAGATGGGAGTCGAAACAATCGCCGATATCGTGATCGACTGTTTATATAGTTCCGCCATGCGCTCTCGCTCATGCGATATGCGCGAAAGGACCGTCAACGAGACGTCATAAAGTGCCGCCTGAAGCAACTGCATCAGAAGCTGATAGAGGCGGCTGCCAACGGTATAGAGCCCGAAGAGAGCCACGCCGTAATGTCCGAGGATCATGACATCGATCAGACGGGTGGAGCCAAAGTCAACGATGCGCAGACCCAGAGCGGATGAACCGAACCGAAGCAGCTGGATAAATGTGTCGGGCTTCAGCGTCGTTCCTGGAAGCCAGTAGGGTTTTCGCCAGAGCCAGATCAACGTGACGATGGTTGCAACATAACCCTGAACGACGAGGCTCCAGACACCAAGCCCCGCGATCGCGAATATAATCGCTGCGCCGCCACCGAGAATGTTGGAAATGAAAGTCCTGATCGCCAGAGGCTTGAAGGCAAGCGCCCGCCGATAATTTAATTCCTGAAAGAGGGAAGCCGTGTTTAACGGCAGCAACAGGCAAACCGCAATGATGATCGGCGCGAGCCCCTCAACCTCGAACCAGCTTTCCAGCCTCGGAGACAGCAGCCAGACAGCAACCACAAACACCGTCGCGACGGCCACCGACACGTAAAATGGCAGGTTGATGTCACTCGGCTCAAGATTGCGCTTCTGCACGATGGCGTCGGCAAATCCGAATTCGGAGACCAGCTGAATCAACATCAGAACCAGCCCTGCCGCCGCAACCATGCCGTAATCGGTGGGACTAAGAAAACGGGCAAGAACAATGAAAAGAACCGAGGTAAAGAGCTTTCCACCCCAGTTCTGGACGATGGACCAAAAAATACCTCTGATAGCGGCGCTGCCTATGGAATTGGATTCCGACATCAGTTGACCACCATTTTCAAAGCTGGCCGCGACCAAACGGCCTTCATCAGGATCAGAAAACGATCGGAGCTCCAGATGAGAAGACGGGCTTTACCCATACTGTCTTCCGCCACCGTTTTCCTCGAAGAGTATCTGGCGGCGGACAAATCCATTGCCCGCCTGTAATCCGCGTTCCCGGCAATTCACCAGAACCCCAGTGTTGAGGTTTCAGGCTCTCCTGAATTGCCGTTTCCAAGTGTCGATTGCCTCCACCGGCAACTTTATCGGCGGTGGCTCGCTGCCGGCAATCCAGTTCGACATGCTGTCGAAATCCTTGCGGTCCATGGTCGGCAGACCGGTATCCTTGGAAATTTCCGTAGCTCGATTATCGACTTTGACGATCAGGGCGCGGCGGAATTTCTGCATTGCGCGGATACCGCCATGCAGGCGCGTCCCGACGAAATCCACATCCTCATTGTCAAGAAAGTGGTTATAGGCGGCGAGCGTCGGATCGATAAACTTCAGCCCGGAAATATTCATGGAAGCCAGATAGGCCGCATCTTCACGCTGCTGCGGCCAGAAATAGACGGTGTCGTAACGATCCTTCAGAATTTCAATCATCTTTTTGTCCTCCTCCTGGCGATTGAGGTAGAAGGTCAGCGTTGTAACAACGGAAGAGGCCTTGGCAGTGGGAATGGACTTGCAATGGTCCGGATCAAGCCCCCACATGGTCGGGCAAGAGGTGTTCAGAACCTTTTTGCCGAGGGACCTGAGTTTTTCGGCGGTGTAATTGTCGCGCACCGCATGCGTGAATTCATCCGACAGAATTTTTTTCAGAATCCAGCGCGAATAGGCGTTCGGCTGTTTCATGTAGTTCATCCAGCCGCAGCCGAGCAGAACAGTCTCCCGGAAGGCGAAGGCATCCCACGGTAGCAACTTCCACAACACGCGGGCCTCCATGTTCGATGCGAGAATATTGGTGCCGGCAACAAAGGCAGCTTCGCTCTTGCGCAGCAGCGACTTCGAGACGTTCGTCATATATTCATGGGTCGCCACATGATAGGGATAAGCTTGAGGAACAACCTCAAGCAGCACATCCTTGACGGCATCGAGAATGATCTGATCGCCGAGATTGTCCGAGGCTACGGTTGTATCGAGAATGGTAATCGTCTTCATTGGAACCTCGTCCTGAAATTAAGTCGTTCTGCAATTTCATTTTCGTGAAAAAAGCGCCCTGGCCTCTTTGAGCACCCCCCTTATGTCCCCGGGCATCGTGACAAAAAGCAGAGCCGGATAGATCACCGCCCCTGCCGAGACCAGCAGGCATAGTGTTACCGGTTTGGAGAAACGTTCGCCCATCATCCAGTAGAGACCGCTAACCAGAACAGCCATGGTGAAGGCCGCGATGAGCGGCAACATGCAGGTGCGAAGCGTACCGCCTATCGAAATGCCGGCGCTGTTTCGGACGCTGACCAAAGCGACCGGCCACGTCAGATAGGCCCTTACGACATGAGCAAGAGTAACCGGCAGCAAGCCGAAAGGCGCAGCGGCAAGACCGAGCCCACAGCCGATAACGACCTGCAGAAACGACAGATACAGGGTTTTACCGCCCTGCCGGATGGCGGTCAGAAGCGGCCAGACGAAGGAATTAGCGACAAACGGCAGAGCCGTCAGACATAATAATTGCGTGACCGGTGCGGCGGCGGCCCAGTTTTCGCCGAAGGTAACGGGAATAAGAACCGGCGCCGTGGCCGCAAGGCCAAGGAAACACGGGAAAGCAATGATGCCCGACAGCCGGATAAAGCCGAAATAGGCATTTTCGAGGGATTTGTTCTCGGCATTGATGCGTGCATAACTCGTCAACGCTACCGATGTCAGGGGAATGACGGCCAGCTGACTGACGAGATCAATGCACCGCCATGACAACCGGATATACCCCACGGCCGCGGTCGAGAGAAAAGTTGCGGCGATAAGCTCCTGCAGGCGGACATTGAGGCCCATCAGGAAGTTTGCCGCAAAGATGCGCGACCCGAAACTCCACTGATCCGCCACATAGGCTCTGACGAAACGCGGACGCGGAATCCAGCCGCAGGCAATCCAGTTCATACAAGTCGTCACAACACTGGCGATCAGCCTCTGCACGACCATTGCCCATACGCCCCAACCATTCAGGGCCAGAGCGATTGCGATCACACCGGCGAGAAAATTGGACAGGAGCGCACGCATGGCAAGCTTGCGAAACGCGAACTCACGCTGCAGGCGGGCTTCATGGATGGTGCCAGCGCCCATGATGAAGAGAACGGTGGAGAGCGCCATCAAGACCGGGCTGAGTTCCGCAATTCCGAACAGCCCCGCGAGAAACGGCGCCGCCAGCGAAAGCAAGGCGCACAACACGGCTCCCCACAAAAGTGAAAACCAGAAAGCCGTGTCCGCATAGTCTTCGTCCAGCTCCGGTCGCTGCAACACCGCCTCCGGCAATCCGCCGCGGGCGATGACGAGGATGATATCCACGAAAACCGTTGCGATGGCGACAAGTCCAAACTCGTCCGGCGTCAGCAGGCGCGCCAGAATGAGGAAGACGACGAAAGACAGAAAGACGTTGCCATAACCGCCGACCGCACTCCACAGGGCGCTCGTGACCGAGCGCCTTTCAAGACGGGGAGCGTTTTCGTCCAACTTCAACATCTGCAAAACCCGGAAACACGGGATGGCGCCCTGCCCGCGGCTGAAAGATCAGCGCGTGGCATCCGCACGCCCGTCATGCGGCTGCAGCCTTGCTTTTCGCCAGCACGTCTTCATAGAGCTTCACATAATTTTCGCCGACCCGCCGTGAGGTGGATTCCTCGACGATATTTCCGAAATCGGCCTCCGTCGGCAATTGCTCGCGCGAAAGCGTCAGCACCCGGCGAATGCGCGCGGCAAGGTCAGCGGCATTGCCCGGCTCGAACAGCCAGTCGTGATTGGTCTCGCCGATCAGCTCCGGGATACCGCCCGAAGCCGCGCCGATGACGGGAACGCCCATAGCATAGGCCTCATAAATCGTGCGCGGCGAAGGTTCGGCCCAGAAAGAGGGAACGATCAGAACATCAATCTCTTCGAAAAACTCCTTCGGCTTCGCCCAGCCGATGAATTCGATCGGCAGATCGCCCGCCTGCTTCGTAAAACGCTCAATGGAATCGTCCATCGCCTGGCCGGCGACCAGACAGCGCCAGTTGCCGTGGCCGATCTGATTGAAGGCATCGACCATGTTGCCAACGCCTTTTTCGGTATTGATGCGGCCGATATAGCCAAAGGTCAGCGGCTTGCCGCTCCGGTCGATCCGCCGGCGGGCGACCGGATCGCCCTCCGGAACCGTGCAGGAATAAAAAATAACGCGTCGCAGGCTTTCGGGAATATGGTGGAACAGTCCATGATTGACATGCGTCTTGAGGATTTCCGTCCCAACGCTCGCGACCGCGCCAATATAACGTTGCGTGAATTTCTTGGTGAAATTCACCACCTGACAGCCCAGATGGATATGCTCGCAGGGTTTTCCACCCTTGAACATGGCGGCATTGCCGCACAGGAGATCATATTCGCAAATCGTATGGACGATTGGAATGCCCCGCTTATGCGCCGCCCGCCACACCAGCGTGGTAACGTCCAGCAGCGAATGGGTGTTGAGAACATCCGGCCTGAAATCGTCAAGAACGGCTTCGAATTGCTTCTCAACGTTGAAATTCCACTGCTGCCTGATCTTCTGCATACGCCTTTGCTGCGGCGTGTGTTGAGGCCAGTCCTCAAGCCAGAAATCATTATTGTGGAACATGCGGTAAACGCTGACGCCGTTGCGCACCGTTTTGGACTCCGCCTGCCGTTCAATGCAGGCGGCGCCGACGGTATGCCCCATGGAGACGAGTTCCTCGGCAAGGTGCTCGACCGACCGTTCGCATCCGCCGACAATATGCGGCGGGTAAAGACTGCTCAAATGGAGAATTCGCATGCGGATACGCTCTATTTTCCTTAATCGAAAATTTATGACTTCCGCTCTGGCCTTGCCACGCTCCCGAAGTGCCGGGAGCCAGTGAGACATTTGTAAAAAAATACAAAAGCCGGAGCGGAACTAACATTTGAAAATATGAATAACCAAAAATTCACTTTCAAAAAGCACGGGAATTGAGGGCATTTCAAGTGATTTCTTTTCGCGGTGCGACAAAAGTCATCCCGTGTTGCGAAAAGAGCCTGTCCCGTGCTACGTCATCTGAATACGAAATACCCGGACCAAAGCGGCAGTTTATGCTGTCTGGAACGGTGACTGCTTTATATTTTCTTATTTTGCAAACATGGATTTGATGGCGGCTGAAAAAACGCCGCGAAGCTTTCAGGACATTCTGACCGCAGCATATTGAGAGACGCCGCCCGCATTTAATCGGCGCCCACCCAGCCATGCCTCACTTTGCACTGTCCGCCATGATTATCAGGAGACACAGATGAACGGAAAACAGCCGATCACCATGGGCCGCCTGACACGGCGCAGCCTGCTCTCAGCAACACCTTTCGCATTGGCCGCCGCCACCGGCTCCTATCCCGCATTCGCACAGACCCCGCCCGTTTTTTCCGCCGATACGGAAGCCTTTCTCGATAGTGTGGGCGTGTGCGGCCATTTCGCTCGCCCGACGGGCATCTATCCGGAAGCCTTCGAGCGCATCCTGCCTGAACTTGAGGCGCTGGGCGTGCGCCATCTGCGCGATGAGGGACTGATCACCGCAAGAGACAGCCGCAACAGCCCCGCCTTTCAGCGCCTGCGCCAGATCGTGGCGGCCGGCCTTCGCCTTACCATCATCTGTTATGATGATCTCAATCCCTATGTTTCCACGCCGCTCGACAGGATCGCTGATTTCCACGACTGGTGTGACGGCGGCATCGCCCTCTTCGAGGGCAGCAATGAACCGGTGCTGACGAAGGATCCCGCGAACGCGCCCGGCATTTCGGCCCGGCATCAAACGGCGCTGCACGAGATCATCCACTCGACGCCCGACCTCAGCGGCGTTCCGCTTGCGGCGCCAAGCTATGTCCTGACGAACAGGGAACTGGCGCTGGATCTGCAGGCGGTCAGCGACTACGGCAACATTCACCCCTATGCCGGAATGGAGCATCCCGAAACGACCGGGCCGGGGGCGCTTTCCAAATCTATTGCCGCCTCGGCGCATATCACGCCCGGCCGCCCGGTGCTCGCCACGGAAATCGGCTACCATACGTCATTGCAGCCGAAGACCTTCCATTTCCCCGTTACCGAGGGGATCAAGGCGCGCTACATGCCCCGCGCGCTTTTGTGGTGTTTCCTCAGCGGCATCCGCCGGGCCTATATTTATGAAATGGTGTCGAGCTTCGCGCAGGATGAGACAAACCCGGAATCATCCTTTGGCCTGCTGCGCCACGATCTGAGCCGAACGCCCGCTTATGAGGCCGTGCGCGCCCTTCTGTCGCTTTGCAAGGCGAAGCGGCAAACCAGCCCGGCGGAAAGGCGCCTCGATTTTCTCCAGAGCGATGCCGAAAGGGTGACGTTGCGGCTGGCAAGGCCCGACGGCGCGCTGCTTGTGCCGGTGTGGCTCGGCATCCGGGGCTGGCAATGGCCGGCCCGGATCGAAAATCCGCCCGCAGAACGGCTCGCGGTCTTTTCCGTAACTGGGCCTCACAATCAGGTCATCGCCCACCGCTTCAGCGACGACGGATCCGTGACCCAGAGGGTGATCGCGCAGCAAGGCGGGCAATACCAGCTTTCCGTCAGCGACCAGCTCACCATTCTGGAGGTTTTCTGAGGGCTGAGGGCGAAATTTCGCAGTCGCAAAATTTTATATATCGTGCCAACCTTATGCGTGATAGCCTGCTTTGATAAATGACTTTTTGTCCGCGCGAGCGGACACAAATAATACCAAATATATTTTTTCTTTTTTTACAGATGATGATGATGACGCAAAAATTTAACAATGCGCCTGCTGTGGGGACGCAACGTCTCGATGTCGTTCAAATGATGCGTGCCGTGGCAGCCGCTATGGTTGTCGGCCTGCACGCAAATGTCAGCTGGGAATTTACACTCTTCCCGCTCCATGTGTTGAGACTTGGTGCTGGGGTGGACCTCTTTTTCGTTATCTCCGGCTTCGTCATCGTTTATGCTTCCAGACCGTATTTTGCGGCCGCGGGTGGAAGTGCGGCGTTTCTTTTGCGCCGACTTCTGCGTATTGTTCCTCTATATTGGTTCGCGCTGACGCTGCGGCTTATCGTGTTGGCGGGAGGTGCTTTTCTTGGCGTAAAGACATTTCCGTCACTCCAGGCAATTCTGACTTCCTATTTTTTTATCCCTTATGACACCATTGGATATGGTGACGCCTATCCGTTTCCCATTCTCGACCTCGGCTGGACGCTGAACTACGAGATGTTTTTTTATATGGTCTTCGCAGCTTTCATCTTCCTGTCTCTGGAGCGCGCCGTCCTGGTGACATCGAGCATCCTGTTCGGCGCTATCCTGATCGGCCCAGCCCTGAACCTTCCCTTACCGTTCAGCTTCTGGTTCCAGCCGATCATTCTGGAGTTTGTCGCGGGAATGGTGCTCGCGACACTGTTTCTACGCGGAGTACGCATCCCCCCTATAGTCGGCGCCGCGATGGCTATTGGTGGCCTTGCAGTCTGGAAGCTCCTGGAAGTCGACATGTTCGGGCCCGCTTGCGGTCCCGGCTGCTATTCTTTTCCCCGACTACTCGTTTTTGGCGGCGGCGCGATTCTTCTGATGACGACAGCAACCCTGACGCGGGGGATTGCCCTGCCCCGCTTCGCCCAGCCGCTTGCTGCGCTGGGGGATTCCTCCTATGCGCTCTACCTGTTGCACCCTTTTATTTTTCTCGGCTTCAAGGTTGTTCTGAGTGTTTTCACGCTTCCCCCGGGCTGGAACAACGTCGCCTATTTCGTCATCGTCGTCAGCACCATCGCCATAGCCCACGCGTTTCATATATTTGTCGAAACACCCGCAAACACATGGCTTCGTAACCGCGTGATAACACCCCGACGAAAAGTCGCAGCCTCCTGACACCAAGGGCGGTATCCGCAGCCAGGCCGTTAAGGATAGGGAGATGTTCATATCCCGAGCCTATTTTAACACTTGATCGTTTGCTTGGGCTGTGCGATTTAAAGGAAAATTTTAAGGTGTTGGATAACCATGTTCGACATCAAATTACTTAAAGTCGTATTTTAAAAATTTGGAGAGTTGTGATGTCCCGCCCTCGTAATGGCTCGACGCTCACTGGTGCAGTGTTGATGGCCAGCATGGTTGCTTTTTCCGTATCGGCCAATGCCCAGAATGTTGAAACAGCACCGGCCGTAGCCCAGACGCCGACGACAGAGAGTGTCCCTGCTGCAGCCCCCGTAAAGGCCGCAGACGAAACCACCGCCGCATTTCTCGGTCGCGTTCAAGGCACCAATCCCGAGATGGTTACGCTTTCTGCCGCGGAACTGTTCAAGCAGTCTCCAACGCCTGGAACGATTGGTGATCTGATCGCCATCGCCTCCAGCACTGATGCCGCCGCTGCGGATCTGACCGGAAAAGTGATGGGCGGTTTCCCCGTCATCGCGGTTTCTACCAGCGCGGCGCAATTTTCCGAACAGCTCTCCGCACTGGTTCTAAGTGATTCCGGCCAGCTGCCCGCCATCGTCGCACTCGCTCAAAAAGTCGCGAACAAGGATTTCTCCGAAGTTGTCGGTGAAGGTCTGGCGCTTGCCTATTCCACGGCGATGCAGAGGGGCAACACGATACTCGCAGCCGCCATCCAGCTGCAGACCAAGGGCACAGGCGTGCCCTCCGATCTTCTGATTGCCTTTAGCGAAAATATCGAGGGAACGGCGGCCGGCCCGGCTGCGCCGGCAGCCGCCGCTGCTGCAGCTTCGCCGATTGGCGGCGCCGGCTCCACACCAGCCAGCGGCAACAGCGTCGGCGGCTCGGCGGCCACGGGCGCCGAGGCAGGCATAGCGCAGGCCGGCGGCGGAAGCGCACCCGTTGGCGGTGGCGGTACCGGTGGCACTGGTGGCGGTGGAACGTCGACCATCTTCAACATCACGGTTTCAACCGGAAGCACCACCACGCCAATCAGTACAAGTCCTGTCTGAAACGGCTTTGCCATCCTCTTTACGGGGATGGCCTTCGCCTGTCCCACGATGCAACCGAGACTTGGCGGGCTTTATGCTCGCCGAAAAGAGCGAGGCTGACAGTTGTTGCAAAGGCACGATCCCCTGACGATGAGCGATTATGATAAAAACGCCTTTACGGCGGATTTTATCGATATCGAAGCGGTTCTGGCAGCGATCCGCCGGCAGTGGCGCATTGTCCTTGCGACCATCGCCATCGCCGGAACAATCGGCCTAGCTTATGCCGCAACGGCTGTTCCGATCTATTCGGCCAGCGCAACCCTGTTGATCGACCGCAACAATAGCCAGGTCGTCGAACAGCTTTCAACGATCGGTGGCGTCATAGAGGACGAGGCGTCGATCCTCAGCCAGGTCGAGGTCATACAATCGGAAACCATCGGGCTCGCCGTCGTCGACAGTCTCAATCTGACGGAAAACCAGGAATTCAGGGCGACACGCGCATCACTTCTGAGCTCGATGTTGGGCACGATCCGGTCGCTGGTCAATGTTTCGCAGTGGTTCTCGCCGGCAAAAGGAACGGTCATCGATGACGGAACGCTGAAGAGAGCGCTGTCGGACCAATTGTTGCAGAGCCTTTCCGTCAAGCGCATCGGCCGTACCTACGCGCTGGAACTGACCTATAATTCAACATCGCCGGCTCTCGCCGCCCAG
This sequence comes from Agrobacterium sp. ICMP 6402, assembly GCF_009498615.1. Classification (NCBI taxonomy): domain Bacteria; kingdom Pseudomonadati; phylum Pseudomonadota; class Alphaproteobacteria; order Hyphomicrobiales; family Rhizobiaceae; genus Agrobacterium; species Agrobacterium sp. ICMP 6402. Next base: position 430,586 of record NZ_QSNV01000002.1, on the reverse strand, counting down.
ATCGTCAATGCCGTGGCGGCAGCCTATCTCGTAGATAAGCTGAACTCCAAATACGAGGCGACGAAGCGGGCCAGTGACTGGCTGTCCGATCGAATAGCCGAATTGCGTCAAAGGGCGCTGGATACCGATCTGGCCGTGCAGAAATTTCGTGCCGAACACAATCTGATCGAGACGGGCAATAACGGCCTGCTTTCCGACCAGCAACTGGCGGAACTGAACAGTGCGCAAATTCTGGCCCAGTCAGACACGGCCAAAGCGCGCGCACGGTTCCAGCGTATCGAACACATTCTCGCCACCGACGATGTTGATGCCGTCGTCACCGATATCCTCGATAGTTCGGTCGCAAATGATCTGCGCAAGAAATACCTCGAATCCTCAAAAATTGAGGCTGAAATCTCTGGTCGGCTTGGCGAAAACCATGTTCAGGCGGTGCGTCTGCGCAATGAAATGCAGGAATACCGTCGACTGATGTTCCAGGAAGTCAGCCGGATCGCGCAAAGTTACAAAAGCGATCTCGAGGTCTCTGAGGCAAGGGAAAAAACCCTTGAGGCAAGCATTGCCAGAGCCACCAATGTCAGCAATTCGGCCAGCCAGACCCAGGTTCAGCTTCGCGAGTTGCAGCGCGAGGCTGAAACCTACAAGAACATGTATCAAACCTTCCTGCAGCGTTATCAGGAAGCGATGCAGCAGCAATCCTTCCCCGTGACGGAAGCACGCGTGATCTCCAAGGCAATGCCGCCTAAAATTCCAAGTAAGCCGAACAAGCCGATGCTCCTGGCGCTTTTCATGATCATGGGGGCGGCCGCTGGCGGTGGCATCGCCATGTTCCGCGAATTCCGCGACCGCTTCTTCCGCACCGGGGAACAGGTTCGCGATGTTCTCGGACTGGAGTTTCTGGGTAATACGCCGCTCATCCCGAACAAGTCGGGCGAGGAAGTCCTCTCCAAGGGTCGGGAGGACAGCCCCGCCGCCACCCGCCCGTCCAATGTTGCCCGTTACGCTGTCGATCACCCGCTATCCTCCTTTGCCGAAACCCTGCGCAGCACACGGCTTGCGCTCGATCTGGGCATTCCCGCGAAAAGCGGCGCACGGGTGGTGGGCGTCGTATCGGCCCTGCCGAGCGAAGGAAAATCAACCATCTCCATCAATCTGGCACAGCTTTTGGCCGGACAGGGCGCGCGGGTTTTACTGCTGGATGCGGATATCCGCAATCCGGGCGCTACGCGCGCTTTGGGTCGCCATGCAGGTGAAGGCCTGCTCGAAGTCCTGCTGGAAGGTCGCAATGTGCGTGATGTACTGCTGCGCGACGAAAAGACAGGGCTCGCTTTCCTGCCCACGGTCGTCAAGCAACGTGTGCCACATTCTTCCGAACTCCTGACCTCGGCGCAGATGCACAAATTGCTGGCTGAGGCGAGCGGCGCGTTCGATTATATAATCGTCGATCTGCCACCGCTCGGTCCGGTGGTCGATGCACGGGCGATGGCCGGCCGGATTGACGGTTTCGTTTTCGTCACCGAATGGGGTAAAACCGCCCGCAGGGCAGTCCGCAACACCATCGAAAACGAAGTCCATATCCGCAAAAAATGCCTTGGCGTTATTCTCAACAAGGTGGATACGGAAAAGCTGAAGCTCTATCGGGCTTATGGCTCGAGCGAATATTATTATTCACGCTACACGCGCTATTACCATGACTGACAAGGACGGTATGACGCGCCTGCGTAAAGTCTTTGCGGTCGTGCCGGTCCTTATCATTTCCATATTCGTTCTGGCCGTCGCAGCCCAGGCATTTTCCGAAAGCCGGCGTTTTTCCGACATCGTTGCAATGGCGAGAATTGCCGACGACAAAAACGGCCTGGCACCCGATCTGCTTGCCAACACGGTAAGCCAGCTTCATCCCGTCGTGACGGAGAAAATCTGCCGTTCGGATATCGTCAAGGCTGGATTGCGACTGATTTTGGCTGATCTCGATGCAAGTGTCGCAAAGGTCACGCCAGAGGCAGCTGCGGCGCGTCTGGGCTTTGCCGAAACCTATATTCGTCATGCGCTCTCTTGTCTTCCCGCCAATGGCGATGTGTGGCTGCGTCTTGCCATGGTTCGCTCGCTACGCAACGCCTCGCTCCTGGAGACAGCCGTGTTGATGAATTTTTCCCAGCTTTACGGGCCGGCTGACGCCAATCTGATACGCGGGCGCTTCGCCATGTGGCGGCAATTTCCAAAGGAGACCCTGCCACAGGCCGAGGCGGCGCGAGACGCGGATACCGCGGTCGTCTGCGGCAAGGAAGGAGAAATCCTGCGCTGGACCCTGCGTGATGTCTGCCCACAGGAGCCTGCAGGCACCGTGAAACGCTCCATACCGCTGCGGTGACGTGAAAACGCGATCGCGCTTTGACGTTCTGCACATCGCCACCACAAAGAATTCTTACGAAGACGAAAACCCATGACGCCCACCCTCACCCAATCGGAAGCGCTGTCCTCCTCACTGCCACGACCGGTCGTGTTTCGCGATTATTTCCGGGCGGTCGCCACGGTCGCATTCTGGGCAATTTTTCTGCTCGCGCTTCTCAATCGCGGCGCAACGGAAATAGAGAGCCGCATCGTTGTCACGCTTGCGATTTATCTTCTGCTGGTGCCGGCCATTATCGCATTCGGGCCGCCCCGGGGCGGTGCCGGCAAGGCGCTCGTAGCGACCTGTTTTTTGCTGGGCGCGCTCATCGTTCAGATATTGCTGCAGGCATCATCCCTGCCACGCCTTGCCTTGCCCAACCCGGCGTGGTCCGCCGCCACCATGTTCACGCAGATCGCACCAGCCGCGACGATCTCGCTCACCCCGGCGGATGATCGCCTCGGCCTGCTCAGCGCCGCCCTGCCCTTCGGCGCCTTCATGGCCGGCCTCGTGATTTTCGATACTGACGAGCGCGCGGCAAAAACATTGCGATGGTTCGCAATAGGTGGCGGCTGGCTTGCGCTATGGTCGATCGTGCAGTTTCTGCTTTTTCCGGATATGCTCGGCTTCATTCAAAAACGCTTCTATCTTGGCAGCCTGACCGGCCTTTTTGTTAATCGCAATACCGCCGCAACCCTGTTCGGTCTCATCCTGCTTGCGCTCTTCTCATTGTTTCACAAACGGCTGCAGGCTCCGGATTGGCACATGGTAAGGGCACTCGTGGCAAATCGCCTGACGGTGCCGGCCGACCAGAAGCGCCTCATCCGCAAGGCAGCCTTTGCCGGCGTACTCGCCGCCCTCTGCTTCATCGCATTGATGCTGACCGGATCGCGCGCCGGGATCATGTCCAGCTTCGTAGCGCTGCTTTTCCTTATCCTTCTGACTGTCTTCAACTCACCTTCCAGAGCCAACAGCAGCGCAACTCCACGGCGCCGGCGGCGCGGGTTCAAGCGCCGGGCGGCGATCATGCTCGCCATGGTCGTCGGCCTGTTCTCGCTTTTTGCCAATCGGGTGGCGCTTCGCATGGAGACACGTCTGGAAGACGACATGCGCTTCTGCTACATGCCGGGCATCACCCGCGCCATCGCCGACAGCTGGCCCTGGGGATCGGGGCTTGCGAGCTTTGCGGAAACCTACGCACCCTATCACGCGGCCCAATGCGGGGTGAACGCCGTCGTCACCCATGCCCACAATGTCTATGCCGAAGGCCTGCTGACGCTTGGCGTCGCATTCCCGTTTTACGCGGCCTTTTTCGCGCTTGCCCAATTGATCATTTTTATTATCGGGATGCGCAAACGCAAAAGCTATCGTTACGCTTCCCATCTCGGCCTTGCAGGTCTGCTGCTAATCGCACTGCATTCGACCCTTGATTTTTCATTGCAGATTCCCGGCTTCGCCATGGCTTATGCCATCTTCCTCGCCCCTATCGTCACACTTTGCCTCAATTCGCCGGGAACTGACCGGGATGGCCGACGACGGCAGCGGCAGGGTCCAACCGATCCTTCAACGCCCGCACGTGTGGGGCACGACTAAGCGGCACACCTGGTATTTCGAAGCCAAAGCGGCTGACCTGCGCGTTCACTTACTGGATGCCAAGTAACTGTAACGATTGTAGAACTGAAGACAGAGACGAGAATTTCAGCATGCGGATATTGCAGATAACCTCGCTATTTTCTCCGGACCGGGTGGGGGGCGCGGAAATTTTCGTGGAAGACCTTGCGCGCGGACTGGCGGACAAGGGACATACGGTTGCCGTAGCTGCCATTTCCCGGGAACAACAGGCCGTCGAGCGGCATGATGGTTTTGCCATTCATCGCCTCGGGCACACCACGCCGTTTTTTATCGGAGACTGGGAACGGCAACCGGGATGGAAGCGAAAATATTACAAGATCGCCGTACAGCTCGATCCGCGCCTCGTGCGTCGGCTGGCACATGTCATCGATGATTTTCGCCCGGACGTCGTCAACACCCATTCGCTGTCGGAATTGACCCCTCTGATCTGGCCGATGATCCGCAGACGGGGCATCCCGCTCGTCCATTCCCTGCATGATTTCACCAGCATGTGCACCAATGGTTCCCTGTTTCACGACCGGCATATCTGCGATGGCAGCAGCAGGAAATGTCGCGCCTTTTCCTATCTGCACCGCCGTTGCCAATGCGCCGTCGATGCCGTCGCCGGCGTCGGTCACGACATTGTCGAGCGCCATGTACAGGCGGGCTTCTTCACCCATGTCCCGGCAGACCGCCGCGCCGTGATCTGGAACGCCATCGCACCGCCGGCCCAACAGAAAGCTCGCAATCCCCGCCCGCCTGGACAACCGCTTGTTTTCGGTTATCTCGGCCGCATCGAAGCTCCTAAAGGTGCGGACCTGCTGATCGAAGCCCTGCGGCGGCTGCCGCCACAGGGTTGGCGACTGGTCATGGCCGGTCGCGCGCCGGGCGGCATCGGTCCCTATGAGCAAAAAACCATCGGTCTTCCCATTGAGTTTCCCGGCTATGTCGAAGCGGACAGTTTTTTTGCCGGCATAGATTGCCTGATCGTACCACCCTTGTGGCCAGAGGCTTTCGGGCGCACCGTTGCCGAAGCCATTCTGCGTGGCGTACCCGTCATCGGCGCCAACCTCGCAGGCGTCGCCGAACAGATCGGCCGGGACAGGCCGGAACGCCTGTTTGCGCCAGGCAACGCCAGCGAACTCGCCACACGCATGGTGGAAGCCATGCGCAACCCGACGATCCTTGCAGAGTCTCCCGAAACCAGGGAGAGAATTTCGAAAGGAGTAGCACCCGAGCGGGTGGTTGCGGCATATGAAACGCTTTATTCCGATCTGCGCGTCCGTACCGGTGGCTAAACACCGGTAGAGTGGTAGCTTTTACCTATTCGGCGACAGGAACAGCACCCCATCCGAAAGGAATGCATGTTGTTAGCGCCGCGACATCTCATCAAAGAGCGTTGCATAGCTCTCCGCCGCGTTCCGCCATGAATATAGCGCGCGGTTTTCATAACCCGCCTCGCGAAGATTGCCCGCCAGAGTCGGCTCCCGAAAAAGTCGCTCGAGCGCCATGACAAGGCTGTCAGCATCGGCAGGATCGAAAGTGAGGGCTCCCTTACCGGCGATTTCAGGCGTGGCGGAGCGGTTGGAGCAGATGACCGGGCATCCCAGTTGCTGCGCCTCCAGCACCGGCAGGCAAAAACCTTCATAGGTCGAGGGCACACAAAGGCAGGCAGCGTGGCGGTAAAGCTCGGCCAATTGCCGGTCATCTATGCCGGAAAGCCGGATCAGCCGTGCCTTCAACTCCGGATCATGCAGCACGCTGCCGATTTCCTCTGCATCGTCACGGCCGACATGAACGACATGCAGGGCCGGCATTGTCTTGCCCAACCGTGCAAACGCCTGGCCCAGAAGAGTGAAATTCTTGTTGGACGTCGCGTTTCCGACCGCCAGTATATAAGGCCCCGGCACTGGCCGCGCGCTGCCAGCAGAATCGGGATCGACCTTCAACGTGCTGTCGGAATGGATCGTCAGGCTTTTGCCGGCAGCGGCAGGATAAAAGTGGGACAGGTCCCTTCGTGTCGCCTCGGATACACAGGTGATCCGATCTGAACCAGCCATCATCAAGCGAAAGATGAAATCGGTCGTCAAGGTTGCCCGCCAACCGATCTGTTCAGGAATGGTCTTGAAATAAAGATCGTGAACAAGGGTAACCCGCCGTTTGCCGCCGAGAGGACTTCCAAATGGATCCGCATTGAATAGCATGTCAATATCGTGCCGGCGGCACAGTGCGGGCAGCGTAGCGGCTTGGCGCAGCACATCGAGAACCATGATGCGCGGCCGTGGCGTCTCCAGCAGTTGCAAACGGCTGTCGCGCAGGTTTTCAGGCAGTTGCGCCCGCGTCCAGGGAGAGCGCAGGATATAGTCGTCCTGCGTCTGGTCTAGTAACCGTTCCAGCAGGCTGAATGTCACACGGGCAACACCGGACGGCTTGCCGCCATATTGGCTCGGCATGTTTACGAGAATGCGCATCCTGGCCTTTCCGCTTGTCCAAGCTGTCTTATCCGGATCGCTCACCCGCCCAGTCTCACACCACTTCCGACAGAAGTGCGGACACCGAACGGCAGGTTTCCTCTAGCGAAAAGCGACGGCTCACATCCTCCCGCCCCTTCTGCGCCAACCGTTCCGCCAGAGCTGGATGCGAAAGGATGCAGCCGAGTGCGGCGGCAAGCGCCGATGCGTCACCCGGTGGCACAAGAAGACCCGTTTCGCCATCCCGGATGATTTCGGTCACCCCGCCGCCGCGTGTGGCGACAACCGGCCGACCGCACATCATGGCTTCGACCACCACCCGGCCAAAAGGTTCAGCGACAATCGAAGTATGGGCAACAGCATCCATCGCCGCCATCAATTCCGGCACATCCGAACGAAAGCCGAGGAAACGGACCCGGCCATCGAGGCCAAGGCGGGATGCCTGCTCGCGGATGCGCGTCTCATAGGCTTCCTGTCCAAAAAGCGCTCCGCCAACGATGATAGCCTGGACACCATCCATCGCCGCAATCGCCTCCAGAAAGACATGCTGGCCTTTCCATTCGCTCAGCCGGCCAAATAGCCCGACGATCGGCTGTAGACCAAGGCCGAGTTCCCCGCGCAGCCGTGCGGCTCTTTCAGGGTCATATGCCACCGCCATTGCAGGATCGAAGCCGTTATAAACGATACGGACCTTCTCCGCCTCGCCGCCGGCTTCAACGAAGGCCCGGCCGGTTTCCTCAGAATTGACGGCCACCAGCCTCGCAAAAAATCGGGCAAAGGCCAGCGAAGCACGGCGATTGGCGGAACTGAAGGCGGGATCCGTAACTATATCGTGCAAAATCCAGACGAGCGGACGGCGGCTGAGTTTCGCCGCAAGCGCGCAGACAAAAAGCGCCTTTTGCGAATTGGCGCAGATGACATCGTAATGCCTTGCCTGCCTGCTCAACTGCCAGGCAACGGCCGCCACGTCGGCCGCGCCGCGAAACATAGCGCCGAACGAGGAATCGCGGCGGATCGACAGCATTTTTTCTCCGGCCGACAGCAGGACCGGAGGCCTGCCGGCCGCTGCCAGATCCTCGGCAGCGCCACCGCCACTGAGAAAACAGGCACGCCAGGAATCTGGCCCAGCCTTGACGAGATCGGCGAGGAAAAGCTCAGCGCCACCCTTCTCTCCGGTGTGGCTGACAAAAAGCGCGGATGTCATGCTCTTACCTGCGGCGCGCAGATGCCCTGGAGCAGCCATGGCTCGCAATGACGGGCATGATCAGACACCGGGTAAAAAAGTTCGGCTGAGGCGGCAACGGCAGGGATATCTTCCCCCGTCGATCTGGTATAAGAATGGCAATGTTTACTTGCGATTAAAAGAAAAGACATTCAAACCTTTATGCGGATTTATATTTTAGCCCGCGCGAAATAAAAAATAATAGTCAATTTAAATATTTTAGAAGAAATCGAAGAAAATTTCATGACGTTTAATTTTACCGCTGTTCAGCGTTCAACTCCTGGCGCTTTTTCCCCGGATCTTATGGTGGGGTTATCCTAGCGCCAGACCAGGAGAACGAACGATGACACCGCTCGAACGCAAGATATGCATATATATGCCGGCAACGGAAGAGGTGTCGGCATGATCGGCGTGACGCTCGGTATTATTCCCGGCAACAGGGGAGCCGTGGTCCCCTCCCTAAACGCACTTTCACCTTTGCGCGCGCGCCTGACTGCTGGCCAGAACGCCACGATTTTCGTGAATGGTGACAGCACCGCCTATGCCGATGGGGGACCATTCCAGCAGTTCGCCTCCATGCTTGGCGATCTGCACAATGCGCAGGTCGTATTGTACCGCTGGGCCGAATGGCAGACAAATGCCGCGACCGGACCAAAGGCTTATGCCGATCCGATCACGCTGCGCACCGGCACGGGACCAACGCTCACAGTCTACCTCGCGGCACTGCCCGGCGGTATGGCAGGCTACATGCTTGCGGACCAGCGCGCGACTGCGCTGAGGATTCCACGCCCCGATCTGTGCATCCTGCATCATGGTCACAATATGCAAAGCTTCGAGACGCCGGGGCGTATCTTAAGTTCCGGACGGTCCGCACTGCTCGGGCCACTCGGCATGACCGAGTGGCAATGGCCCGGCACACCCCAACTCATCACCACCCAGAACCCCTGGCGCGACAGTACGGATTACGACAAGGTCTATCAGGCAATCCTCGATCTGGCTCGATCCCACCCGAATCTAACGCTGGTGGATACACATGCGGCATTTGTGGCAAAGGGCAAGGACGCTACACTTTACCGGGATAACATCCATCCGAACGATGCTGGCTCACAACTCATTGCCCGCACTCTGTTCGGTTCCTATCTGGCTTCGGCACCCGATAGCGGCTTTCAGACACCGTGCTGGCCGAAGCTTCCCGCTGCAAATCTCATCGCCAACGGCGATTTCACCGAGTGGTCAGGCTCTGCCCCGGCGGGCTGGAACCTGAGCGCGCCCGGCACCGCCGTCAAAAGCACCGACACCACTTTTTCTCCATCCTTCGCTTACAGTCTCGCCTTGCGCGCCAATGGCAACCAGTCGGCCGCGCTGTTTCGTTATGTCCGGAATGCAGAGGCCGCGGCGATAATCGGCAAAACCATATCCTTCGCGATCCTCTATAAAAACAGCGCGGAGCAACGTCCGCCTTATATCACTCTGGTTACGAAAAGCGGCGGAGCGACAAGGACTATCAGTTGTTCAGCCCTGCAATTTTCGAATGCGAGCATTTCTATAAATAGCGGCTGGATGTGGGCGACAGCAAACGCAATCTCCATAGACCCCGACATCAGCCCGGATGGTTACTCATTTTATCTGAGGATAATGCCAGCCTTTGGCACCACTCCGCCCAGTTCCAACGAACCGCTCTACATTCAGAGAGTAATCGCCGTTGAAGGTGCCATGCCAAAAGGCAACCTGAGCGGCTGAAAGACCGTGAAAACTCTGTCTTGCACGACGAGGTCGTCAAGGCCACTATCCGTCGCCATCATCGCGCTGCCTCGCAATGATGGTGCCCTACCAACAGGACCGTCTCAGGTCCGCCAGTGAAAGACACAGGCCGCGAATGACCAGACGTGCAAATATGGTGTCATCGCATCCGTCACCATTGCCGGGTTTTATAACGGCAATGCCCTTTTATCCTTCAAGAACAATAAGGGTTCCCGGTCACTTCCTGTCGATTTTTGTTTTCTTCATTGGCTTCTTCATTCAATGCAATGTCCTGACCAGCAATCTGGGCCTGCGCTTCCTCAACATTACCGATATGCTGGTGCTGATGACCTTGCCCGTTATCGCCCTGCTTTACATTCGTTGCCTGACGCCTTCCATCCTTCTGTTTTACCTTGTCCCGCTCACTTTACTTTTCGTTCTCTCGGCTGGATTTGCCGATGATCGCGGCGAAGGAGAATTTTACACGACGGCGATGACCTATTTTTACGCCGTCTATTTTCTGTTTTTCGCCTATCTGCTGTTCAAGGAGAACCTTCTTGAGCTGTTTTGCTGGGGCATGTTTGCGGGCTTCGTTGCTGTGACGATCCTGCTGTTTCTGGACATTTTCATACATGACCAACTGGCCCCCATCGGACTGTCATTCAACTTCGATGAAGCCGCCGTACTGGAAGCCGCTGCAAAAGGTGAAATGAGTCCGCTGCTCTTGCGTGTCGAGAAGGCTGGCGGAATTTGGCCAGTAGGCAATACAGCCGGTCCGGCCTTTGCCCTTGCCGGCGCGGCAGCCGCATATCTTGCCGAACGCTACCGGCGTCCGGCTCTGTTCGCTGTGTTTCTGCTTGTCTATCTGGCAAGTTTCACGCTCACACTCAACCGGTCGGGCGTGTTTGCCGTTCTCGCCATCGGGCTCTATTTCTATATCAGAAACTTCTCGATCAGGATGTTGCTCAGCACCTATTTCGGCTTCGCTCTTTCCGCCCTTGTCCTCGCCTCGGTACTACCATTGGGCGTCTTCGATTTCGCAGAACAGGCATTTTCGAAGCGTTTTGTGGAGGACAGCAACAGCAGCAACAATGTGCAGGAAAGGCTAGGGACGATCGTCGGCGGCTTTCAGGTGATGCTCAATCATCCTTTGGGCGTCGGCTTCACCGCACGGAGCCAGGAATTATCGGCAATATCGCATAGCGGCACACCGCATAACGGTTTTCTGGCCACCGCCTATGCATCTGGCATCGGCTTTTGTTTTCTCAGCGCCTTTGCGCTTGTTTATGCGATTTTCCGGAAGCGGAAAATCGGCTTTTTTACCTATTCGGCGATCGGGGTCATCATCGGTTATCAATTTGAAGAGCTGAATTTCAATCCCGTCTTCATGGCCCATATCGGCCTTGCTCTCGCATATGCTTTCATCGATCTGGACTTCAGGCTTTTTCTGAAAAATACAAAGCTGCGCATCGCAGGAATAGCCAATGAAGACAGCCGGGCGACAACACAGCCCACCTGAGGGGCTGCACGAAACTTCAGGCAACCGCGATGATTTCAATTTCCTTCCCACCCAAACTGACCAGATCACCGGCCGCTTTCCCCATCAACGCCCGGGCGACAGGGGAAACATAAGACATCGACCCCGTGGCAGGATCGGCCTCGTCTTCACCGACAATCCGGAATTGTTGCGTCCGTCCGTCATCGCGGCTGAAGGTTACCAGGCTGCCAAAAGCGACGACGCCATCCGCAGGTGGGTGCGGCATGAGTCGGGCGGTGCGGACACGCTCGGCGAAATACCGGATATCGCGCAGGGGGGTGGCGGAAAGCCGCCGTCTTTCATTGACGTCTTCAATGGCGTTGGCGGCTTCGCAGGCTTCACGCGCCGCGTGCAGCTGCAATTCCAGCGCTTTCAGTCCGGCCTCGGTCACCAGATTGGGATGTGGCGAAATCACCCGATCGGGCAGAACCGTCTCGGCTGCTGTTTCGGCACTGTCTTCCTTGGTAAAGGCTACGCTCAATCCTGGCACTCCAATATCGTTGAGATGCCACATGGACATCTCTCTCCAGTCCAGTTTTGCCATTGCTCTCCGTGAAGGAGCAAGAGTGCAACGTCCAGAAACCCGCATAGAGGGAACATACCCCTCATTTCTGGCTCTAACAGGAGGCTTTTTGCCCTGCTAGGTTGTCTTGCAGGAGGAGTGAGGACACCAACGCTAACGAACAGGAGACGGCAATGGCCCGGACAGTAGTGAATGCGCTTGGGGATACGCTCTATTATAGCGACAGTTCCACCGGATTTTTCTCCGCCACGGGGTCCGGCCCACTGCTCGCCGGCACCGGCGGTAATGATTCCATGTGGGGCGATAGTTCCGTCAATGTGACGATGGCGGGCGGCACGGGCGATGATATTTATTATCTCTATTCCAGCATCAACCGCGCCGTGGAAAATGCCGGGGAAGGCATCGATACGATCGATACCTGGATGAGCTACACCCTGCCCGACAATTTTGAGAATCTCAGGGTGACTGGTGATGGCCGTTACGCTTTCGGGAACTCGCTCGATAACATCATCACCGGTGGATCGGGCAGCCAGACGATCGATGGTGGGGCGGGAAATGACGTGCTGATCGGTGGCGGTGGTGCTGACACCTTCGTCTTCACCAGCGGCAACGGCACCGATCTCATCATGGATTTCAGCGCTAACGATACGATCCGGCTCAACGGTTACGGCATCACATCCTTCGATCAACTCGTCAGCAATGCCACGCAGCAGGGCAGCGATCTGTGGCTGAATTTTTCGAACGGCGAAGCCGTGGTTCTTGCCGGAACGTCCATCGACGACCTTCAGGCCGACCAGTTCGAACTCAGTCTCGACCGGTCATCCCTGACACAGACCTTTGCCGATGAATTCGATGCGCTGTCACTGCGTAGCGGCGATCAGGGAACCTGGGATGCCAAATATTGGTGGGCACCGGAGAAGGGAAGTTCGCTGACGACGAATGGCGAGGCGCAGTGGTATATCAACCCCGCCTATGCCGGCACCTCGGAGGTCAACCCGTTCAGCGTCGAAAACGGCGTGCTGACCATCACCGCTGCGGAAACCGCACAATCGGTCGCCGATGAGGTCGAGGGTTACGATTATACTTCCGGCATGCTGAACACCTATTCCTCCTTCAGCCAGACCTATGGATATTTCGAAATCCGCGCCGATATGCCGACCGACCGGGGCGCCTGGCCGGCCTTCTGGCTTCTGCCGGAGGACGGATCATGGCCGCCGGAACTCGATGTCATTGAAATGCGCGGCCAAAATCCCAACACGCTCATCATGTCCACCCATTCCAACGCCACGGGTGAACAGACATCGGTCGTCAACAATGTCAGCGTGCCGAGCACGGAAGGGTTTCACACCTACGGCGTGTTGTGGGAAGCAGACCATATCACCTGGTATTTTGACGATGTCGCCGTGGCGCAGACGGATACGCCTGATGATATGCACGACCCCATGTATATGGTCGTCAATCTCGCCGTCGGCGGCATGGCGGGAACGCCCTCAGCCAATGATTTCAGCGACGGCTCGCAGATGATGATCGACTACATCAGGGCCTATTCGCTGTCCGACTGGGCCGCTTGATAAAAACGCCGGCAGCCGCGTCCAGAACTGCCGGCGTTACAGACATCAGCCTTTGCAGGCTGTGCCTTGTTCGAACGCCTTACTCAGCCGCAAGCTGTGTCCGTGCGGCATAAAGCGACATGAGGTGCCGCGCCGTTTCCAGACTTGCCGGCTGCTCGGCGCGGTAACGGCGGCTAATTTCCATCATCAGCACCGTATCCGGAAGGAAGGTCAGTTCCGAGAAGATGCTCTCCCACTCGATATCCCCCCAGCCGAGCGGCATATGCAGATCGCCGATACCAAGGGCGGTATTTTCCTGTGTGAAATAGGCCTCGTAGAAGCCTTGCGGCCGGCCGAAGGAATCGTGCACATGCAGATGGCCGGCAACGGGCGCCATGGCGCGAAGCTGTTCGCGGAAATCGAGACCACGATAGGTGGATTCGAGATAGGCATGGCTGAAATCGATCAGCGCCACGACATTGTCGTGACCGACCGCCTTCACGGTCGCGGCCACCTCGGCCGGCGTCTGGCGATACTGGCCGGGTTCGGTGGAGAAGATATTCTCAAGCGCGATACGCACACCATAGGGTTTGCAGAATTCCGCAAGCTCGAACAGCGCTTCGCGCTCACGGGCATCGGCATCGGCACGCTCGGCAATCTGGTCCGCACGCAGCGCGCCACTATGCTGGACGAGAATGCCCGCGCCGATGCGGTCGCAGAGGACAGCGAGCGCCTTGGCGGCATCAATCTGGTAACGGCAGGTCACCGGGTCCATGAAGTTGGACGACACCAGACCATGCACGGTGTAGCGGAAATCAAACTCTTTCGCGAGCGCCACGAACCGGTCGGCGCGCTCCTCGATGATACGGCCGCCGGCGATCATATCGAGGCTGGTCGCCGCGATTTCCACCGTGTCGCAGCCAATCTCGGCCAGTGCCCGCAGATCGCTTTCAAGAGTGGCCAGTTCGCCGTCGTTCGAGCCGGCGTTGAAACCGGTACCAATCAGATTTGTCATGTCGTCATCTCCAGGGAGTAAGTAAGGTTATGTTAGTTCAGGCAGCCGCGCGGCACGCCGCGCCGTATCGAACAGGTCCGGGCGATCGATATTGACGTAGTCTACTCCGGCCAATGCGATCTCATTATGAAGGTCCATGTCATCGCCGCCGTAATAGACCATGACTTCGAGACCGGCCTTGCGGCATGCCGCGACAAGTCCGGGCTTGCGCATCTGCGCCGGTGTGATCTCGATGATCGAGGCATGATGCACCGCCGCCGCCAGTGAGGGCGACTTGGCAATGTCAAGCGTCATCATCTTGCGAAGCTCAGGCGCGGCGGCGGCCAGGCCCCGGCGCATCTCTTCGGAAAAGGAGAAGAAGAACGTATCGCGCACCATGCCGAGATCCCGCACCAGCGCGGCGACCTTGACCGGGTCGCAATATTTCAGCTCGACATAGACACCGCAGCGGCCACGCAGATGGCGCAGATAGGCATCGAGACGCGGCACCACCGCCCCCTTGAAGCTTTCTCCGAACCAGCCGCCGGCATCCAGCGCATCGATCTCGCTCGACAGCGCATGACCGATCGGTCCGGTGCCATTGGTGGTACGATCAAGCGTTTCATCGTGAAAGACATAAAGCACGCCATCCGCGCTCTCGCGCACGTCAAGCTCGATGTAATCAGCACCCTGCTGCAAGGCGAGATCAGCGGCGGCGAAGGTGTTTTCCGGTGCAAAGCGATTGGCGCCGCGATGGGAGACTATTTTGGGCATGGAATGTCCTGTCAGTTTACGGGTTCCGGCTGACGCGCCGGAATGGTCGAGTGCTGTGAAAGATCGGCGTGCAGCCCGGCGATGCGATTGCCGGTGACGCCGAAAATCAGTGTCAGGCCGGATGTGCAGGCAAGGCCGACCCGTCCACCCGGTGCATGTCTTATCGTCTCGCCATATTCCAGCGCGTGCACCATGCCTGCGGGCGTATCGACCGTGTAGAAAACCTCGCGCCCCATCGGCTCGACGGTAGCGATCTCGCCCTCAAGCCGTGCTTCGGCGGGTTTGACCAGCGCAATATCCTCAGGACGCAATCCCAAGGTAATCTCGCCATCGTAATGGGTATTGAGCTCAAGCCGCGCATCGCCGATCCGCAATCCTTCGCGCTCAGCCCGCCCCCTCAGTAGGTTCATTGGCGGCGTGCCGATGAACCCGGCGACGAACAGATTGTCCGGCCGGCGATAAAGATCGTCAGGCGTGCCAATCTGGGCGATGGAACCATTGTTCATGCAGATGATCCTGTCGGCCATGGTGATCGCTTCGATCTGGTCATGGGTGACGATCAGCGTGGTGATCTTCAGCCGCTTCTGCAGACTTTTCAGTTCGGCTCGCATGGTGATGCGCAGCGTCGCATCGAGATTGGAGAGCGGCTCGTCCAGCAAAAGGATGTTCGGCTCCTTGACCAGCGCCCGGGCCAGCGCCACGCGCTGCTGCTGGCCGCCGGAAAGCTGCGAAGGCCGCCGGTCAAGCAGGGCGCTGATCTGCACGAGGCTCGCCGCCTCTTCCACCCGCCGCACCGCTTCCTCGCGCGGAACATTCTTGAAGCGCAGCGGAAAGGCGATGTTCTCCCGCACCGTCAGATTGGGATAAAGCGCATAGGACTGGAAAACGATGCCGACATTGCGGTCACGCGCATCGATGCGGTTGACGTTGTGACCGTCAAAGGCAATCTCGCCACCGGTCGGGGCATAAAGCCCGGCCAGCAGGAAAAGCGTGGTCGATTTTCCGCACCCGGACGGGCCGAGAACGGCGACAAATTCGCCGTCTTCGATAGCAAGCGTCATTGGTTGCAGCACGCGGGTGTCGCCCCAGCTTTTGGTGACGTTGTTAAGGGTGATCCTGGCCATGGCGATTATCCTTTGATCCCGCCGAAACTCATCTGGGTAATGTATTTCTGCGTGAAGATGTAGATGATCAGCACAGGCAGCAGATAAACGATGCCGACAGCGGCGATCATGCCATAATTCACGCCCACGCTGTCCTGTGCCACGAAGAAGAGATAAAGGCTCATCGTCATCTGGCTTTTTTCGATGAGCAGGGTCTGGACGAAGACATACTCCTCCCAGCCACGCAGAAAGGTGAAGGTGGCAACCGCAATCAGCCCGCTTCTCACCTGCGGCAGAACCACCATGCGGAAGGCCTGAAAACGCGTCGCACCATCGGTGACGGCGCTCATTTCGATGTCCCAGGGAACATTGTCGAAGAAGCCCTTGAGAACGAAGATCGCAAAGGGCAATTCCAGCGCGCTCATCACCAGCACGACGCCGAAGAGATTATTGAGCAAGCCCATGTAATGCAGCTGCACGAAGATCGCGACGGTGAGCGCGAGTGCGGGAAAGGCATGCAGCAGCAGCAGCCCGCGCAGCACGTTTTCACGCCCGGCAAAGGTGAAGCGCGACAACGCATAGGCGGCGGGCGTGGCAACCAGCGCGACAATCAGCGTCTGCGAAGCGGCAAACAGCAGCGAGCTGCGCATGGCGGTCCAGACGGACGGCATCAGCGCCATGCGCGTGGTGCCGGTTTTCTCGATATCACGGCTCCACAGGAAGCTGTAGTTCTCGATGGTCAGATGCGGCAGCACCAACACAAAAACCAGCGCCACAACAACAACGGCGAGCGCCAGCCAGAGCAGCAGGGGATTACGCAGGCGCTGGGAATAGAGTGCGACCGCAATCGCGCCGGCATAGGCAAAAGCGGCGATTGCACCACTGCGCCACAGCACGAGCCGGCTGAGATTGTCGTCGGAACTCGTCAGCGATTTCACCAGCAGCCACAGATAGGGCAGGAGAACGGGAACCGAAACCACCGTCAGGAACACGAGGATGACGGGAAGAAAACCGGCGCGGTGAGCGATGCTGCGCTTTTCAAGGCGCGTCCAGTCCGGCTTCAGATCAAGGGCACGCCTGTTATGGGCAGGTGCCTGTGTGTGGGCGAGCGTCATCACAGCACCTCGATTTTGGCAGGAGCAAAGGTCGAGCGCATATTGCTGAGGCGCCATTGCACCAGCGTCACGGCGACGCCGATGGCCATCAGGCCAAGCGCCAGCGCCGCACCATAGGCGTAAGCGCCGTTTTCGAACGCCCGTCGGTAGATATAAAGCGCATAGGTCGTGCTGTCGTAGACCGGGCCGCCACCGGTGATCAGCAGAATATATTCATAGGTCGTCATCAGCGACAGCGCCTGATAGAGCGTGATGAAGCGGACCGGTGCCGAGAGGGCCGGTGCGACGACATGGCGAAGCACGCCCCATTCGCTGGCGCCATCGACACGCGCCGCATTGGCCAGATGCGACGGTATGGAGCGGATGGAGGATGTGAGAATGACCATGGCGAAGGATGCGCCGACGACACCGTTCGCCACCACCACCAGCAACAGCGGAAAGTCGTTGCGCAGATTGAGAGCGGGTGCGCCGAGCGCGCCGAGAAACTGGTTGAGCAGGCCCGATGAGGTGGGATCGGCGATCCATATCCATAGCACGCCGTAAAGCACGGCCGGGCTCATGCGCGGCAAAAGCCACAGACCGCGAAAGAAATTTCCGATCCGGTCCGGGATCGCCGTCGTCGTCACGGCCAGCAGCGCGCCGAGGCCGATATTGAAGAAGAACAGCGTTGCGCCGACATAGATGAACGTCGTCAGAAGCACGATTGGCAGGCGCATGTCACGCTGCACCATGCGCTGGAAATTCTCGACCGTGAATTTGCCGACCTTCAGATTTGCGCCCATATCGGTAAAGGCGATCACCAGATTGACGACGATGGGCGCAAGAAAAAACACCCCGAGCAAAGCGAGAGCCGGTGCCAGATAAAAGATCGGCCGGGCCGGGCGACGCGCCCTGAGCTGGAATTGAGACATCACGATATACCGGTGGGAACGCAGGAAAGCCGCCCGGCAGAACCGGGCGGCGTGGTGTCAGGCAAACTCAGTTGCTTGCGGTTTCGCGGATTTCGACCTCTGCGCCGAATTGCAGTTCAAGTTCGTCGGCGATGAAATCAACCGCCTGAGCGGCCGTCATCTTACCGGTCTCAACCGCCTGCAGGCCGCTGAACAGCACCTTGTTATAGCTGCCGAACTTGGTGTGATTGGGCACGAACTTCGCGTCCTTCATCATCGGCGAGGCAGCGGAAAGGACCCAGTTGTCGCGGTATTTCGGCATGGCCGTCTGGGCGTTGCTGATAGCCGTATGATAGGAGGTCACGGCGTGTTCGTTGTTGAAATAGGGCAACGTCGCGAGCGCCACGAGATCGGCGGCGATATCGGCATTCTTGCTCTTGGGATTGACGGTATAAAGCAGCGGATGCGACAGGTTGGCCGGTTTGCCGCCCTTTTCAGCTGCCGGCGCGGAAATCCAGCCGATCTTGTTGAAATATCCCTTGGCATCAGTCGGCCAGGTCGCGCCGTTCTTTTCACCCACCTGCCAGGCAACCGCCCATACACCCTGATGGAAGACGAAGGCCTTTTCCTGCTTGAAGGCGGTCTGGATGGCTTCCCAGCTCATGGCGGTATTGTCGACCGGGGTAACGCCCTGCTTGGCGTTGCGCTCGTACCAGCCCAGCGCCTTGGCCATCTCGGCCTTGGGGAACATCAGCTTGCCGGTCTTCTCGTCCATGAACTTCACGCCATAGGACTGGAACACCATCAGATAATCGATGCCGACATTCGGGCGGTGCAGCATGCCATATTGCGCGGCCTTGCCGTCAACCACTTCCTTCGACAGCGCGGTCAGATCGTCGAGCGTAAACTCACCCGCATCGACCTTGGCCGGCAGAGCCTCGATGAAGGCTTCGTCCTTGCCGATCTTGCGCAGCATATCCTTGTTGTAGAAGAACATGCGGATTTCCGCGTCCTGCGGAATGCCATAAATCTTGCCGTCGGTTGCTTTGGCCGAGTCCCACAGGACCGGCAGAATATCGCCGTAGACCCAGGGAGCGGCGGCAATCTTGTCTTCCATCGCCATCGCATAGCCATCCTGCGCGAACTGGCCGATCCATTCATGCGGCAGAATGTAGACATCCGGTCCCTGCCCTACCGAAAACGCCTTCAGCGTATCGAGTGCGAAGCCATCCCAGCCCTGCACGCTGCTGTTGTTGGTATCGATGACGATACGCTTGTCGACACCGGCGGCCTTGAACTGCGCATTCATGACGCCGGCCGCCGCTTCGATGTTGGTGATGCGGGCAGGCGCATTCTTGTCGGCAAGCGTCCAGAGCTTGATGTTGATGTCTTCGGCAAAAGCAGCGGCCGGCAAAAGCGCGCCGAGGGCGACCGTCGCCGCCAAGGAGAGAGACTTGAACATGTGATCCATTCCCGTTGAAACTGATTATTTAATTAAGTTGCTTAATTTACAGCTTTATGACATTTCCGGTGACAAAGCTGGGAGAGCGAAACTTTGGCTGACAGACGAAACGGTGGGCTTGCGGGTATTGGCGCGACACAGGGCGCGCTTCTGGGCTACATAAGGCGCAAGGGCTCGGCCTCACGGGTCGAACTTGCCGAGTATTGCAGCGTAACGCCGGCTGCCGTCAGCATGATGACACGCAATCTGCTGGAACGTGGCCTTATCGAGGAAGGCGCGCGCCGGCAGGAGGGTCGCGGTGCCCCCCATATCGACCTCATGCTCAGGAAAAATGTCGGTTACGCCCTGGGAGCACATGCCAATCGTTATTCGGTCACGCTGACGTTGTTGAATTTCAGCGGGGAAATCGTCGGCGAATTACGGATGCGTGGCGCCTATGACGCCTTTTCCGACGTCCAGCGGGCGCTTCAGGATGGATCCGAAGAGCTGCTGTCGAAAAACGCGGTCAACCGAGACGACCTGATCGGCGCGGCGATTGCCATGCCCACCCGCTTTCGCAAGGAGGCGATGTCTCTCGACCTTGCCGAAGAGGTGATTTCCTGGGCGGGCTCTGATCTTTCCACCATGCTGCGCGAAGCGCTGCGCTGCCCGGTGATCATCGAAAACGATGCCAATGCGGCCGCGATGGGCGAGCTGACGCTCGGCAACAAGGCGGCACACGAGAACTTCGCCTATCTCTATCTGTCTGAAGGCATCGGCGGCGGCATCATCATCAGGAACGAGCTTTATCGTGGTTATCTCGGCAATGCCGGCGAGATTGGCGCTCTGCGCGGCCGTGGAGACTCCCGCCCTTCTTTCGAAGACCTGGCGGCCTGGTGTCTTGAGCATGTGGGCGAAAAACCCTCGGGGCGCGCGCCGGATGTCTGGACGGATTATCTGTTGCGCAATGCCGACGTGCTCGATGCATGGCTGGAGCGGGCCGGGCCGCAGGTCGCCCGCCTCGGCTTTGCCGTCAGCGCCGTGCTCGCACCCACCGCCATCTATGTCGGCGGCACCTTACCGCGAATAGTACGCGAGAAGCTGATGCAATGGCTGGATTATGAATGGTCGAACCCGTTTAACGGCTCGAAGGTCATACAGCCGCAGGTCCTGCTGCCGGAAGTCGTCGCGACGGACCCCGTGGCCTTCGGCGCAGCGGCAATGATCCTGCACGGCATCAGCGAACTTGGCTGATACCCCGCGCGTGAGCGGTTCAGCCGAGATTGTTCACCATGAAATAAATCAGCCAGCAATGTGCGATCGCCAAAACCGCCCAGGCCCATTTTGCGACCCTGATATCGGCATCAACGACCGTGTTGCTGATCTCGGCTCCACCCGGAACCTCTTCGCCGCGGCCATCCCGTGTCAGAGACGGGGATGACGCCTTGATATCCGGCTCGATGACGGCATAAAGCCTGTCGTTGCGCATCGATGCACGCGGCTCATCGTCGACGCTCTCCGCATGGGAAAGCGCGCCGTCGCCGGAAGCGTAATTCACCGCCAGAAGTTGCGATGACACCCGCCTGTTACGCATGTTACTTCGATTGGGCATCATAATTGTCCACATAATAAAAATAAAAATATCCACCAGTAGTACCGGATAAAGCCGTAGCTCTTCCGGGCATGTCAGCGATATGCGCAGTTCACGAGCGTCTACCGACCAGGTATGTCCCCCATGCCTTTGCGTCCCCCTGAACGCAAAAGGCCCCGGTAATCACCGTGCCGGGCCTGCCGGCAAATCGCGCCTGGCCGCGTAGGGCTTGGCCTCTCGCTGGATCAGGAAGACGGATTTTTCGACCGGAAGCGGCTCGGCCGTCCGGTACCGCTGAAACCGTCTGGAATATTCGAACCGGATCAGCCTGCCTTCGAACTTCCCCGCCAGAACGCGATAGCCGTTGACGAATTCGTTCAGGATTTCCAGCTCTTCCCCCCACAGCCAGCCACCGTAAGAGGTGCCCTCGTTCGAACGCAGCACGATCTCGAAAAAATGCCCGCCCGCCACCACCGGCATGCGAAAAAGAATATCGAGATTATCCTCATCCTGATCGTCACACTTCTCAGCCGATAGCCTGGCATGGGCAACTTTCGCATGAACCAGCGCCGAGACCGGATAGAACGGACGTCCCTTGAACCACATGAACTCGCTGACCGCGTATCCGACATCGTCGGCACGCTGGTAAGGTTCAGTACGCGGCTCGAACGCCATGTAGCTTCCGTTGAACGCTATCAATTTCGAAATTTCCCGATGCCTGCCCGCTGCATGTCCGCTGTTTTCCGCCCGTCTTTCATGCTTCTGTCTGCGACAATAGGCAGGCCGCGTCACACCAGCGTCAAATGGAACGCTATGATGACTTTCAATTTCCCGGACACGTTGTTAGATGGTGATTCATGAGGGGACGAAAGTGGCTGGGAACGCTGAACTGATACCGATCAGGCTTTTTGGCACCCCGCGCTGTGACGCGGTGAGGGAGGCGTTTTTCCCGTCCAAGGGTTTTGCCCTCATCGCAGCCCTCATTCTTGCGCCCAACCAGTCGCTTTCCCGCCAGTCCGCCGCATCGCTCCTGTGGGAAAATGTCGAGCAAAAACGGGCACTCGGCAACTTGCGACAGCTGATCCTGCGCCTTCAGAAGCTGCCCAATGAAGACGAGGCCATCCTTCTCACCGAAGGGAACGATCTGAAGGCCGGACAGCTGGCGCAGCGGACCGACCTTGCGATCTTTCTTGTCGGCGCCAGAGCCGAAGACCCGATGCGCCGGCTGCAGGCCCTGCTGGAATTCGGCGGCGATCTGCTGGATGGGCTGGATGCCGGGCAGGATCATCTCTACCTCTGGCTGTTGTCGGAACGCCGCCGTCTCAAGGACCTGTTCTTTTCGAGCTACACGCAGCTTCTGGAGGAGCTGACCCGCTTTGGCCGCGCCAGCTCCAATGATATCGCGAGACTTGCCGAATGCGCGCGCAATATCGAACCGGAACGCGAGGAAACCTACCGCGCCGCCATGGCCGCCTATGCGCGGATCGGCAATATCAGCGCCTGCGAAGGTATGTTCGGCCTGTTGCTGGAGCAGCTGCGTCAGGAGGAACGTTCGCCGGAAGCCGAGACCGTGGCGCTGAGACGCCGGATACAGAGCCTCGCCTCGACGATAGCCACCCCCGCCGAGCCGGACGACGCCAACCGGCGAAAAGCCACTGCGAAACCGCGCGTCGCCTTCGGCCTGCCGGCGCGGGTGGATGGGCTGCCGGCATCGCCGGTCATGCATGCCTTTATCGAGGATGTCGCCAACAGCCTGGTGCGCTATCGAACATTTACCGTCCTTTCGCCGCACAGCACCTTTGCTCTTTCACGAGGCCGGGCCGATGATGGTTACGCCATGCTGCGGGCCGACTACCGGATCATGTCGTCGGTTTTCGACGATACCGGCATGTCGGTGGCGCTGATCGAGGAAGCGACCGGCGAAATCGTCTGGTCGCTGGAAGTGGTCCTCTCCGAGCGGCACATTCACACCGCCTTTCGTCTGCTCTCCAAACAGGTGGCTGCGGCGCTTGCCCGCGAGATCGAGCGGCTTCAGGTGGAACCCGACCGGAACCACAGCGGCGAGGCCTACCGGCAATTGCTGGAGGGCCAGCAGCTCCTGCGCGGCAAATGCGACCTGCCGCTTCTGCGCAGAGCCCGTTCGATGTTCCGCAGAGCCGTCGATCTCGACCACAGCATGGCCGTCGCCCGCGCCCGGGTGGCACAGAGCCTGCAGCTGGAATGGCTGATGCTAGGCGGCAACGACCCTCACCTGCTGCACCGCGCCAAGGCGGAGGCCGACGCTTCCGTTGAGATCGACCCCGCCCTTGGCGTCGGCCACTGGATGTGCGCCGTGGTGGCGCTCTACCAGCGGGATTTCGACATATCCGCCGAAAAATTCTTCGAGGCGGAGGCGCTTGCGCCCAACTCCGCCGACCTCCTGCTCCAGCATGCGGATGCGCTTGCCCACTTTGGCGATGCCGAGACCGCCTGGGAGAAATTCCAGCAGGCGATCGATCTCAACCCGCTCGCACCCGATATCTACTGGTGGGCAGGCGCCAGCATCGCCTTCAAGCGCGAGGATTACGGCGCGGCGGTGGAATTATGCGCGCGAATGGAAAATGACGAGCCGGCCCTGCGGGTTCTGACCGCAAGCCACGCGCTGCATGGCGATTTGGCCGCTGCCCGGCAAACCGGCGGCAGGCTTCAGGAAAACTATCCGGGTATGTCGGCGAGGGAGATCAGCAGCCTTTCTCCAGACCGCGACCCGATAGCGAATGAGAAATTCTATCACGCACTTCGATTAGCTGGGATCAAATAGGAGATATTATGTCCTCGCATTTCTTCATTGTTGGAAAAAAGGGCTTCGGCGTTCTTTTCATTCGCACGACGCCGCTGAGGGTTGCGTCCGTATCGCATGAGACGATTGCGGCCTATGAAGCCAGCCACCCCGGCGTGGACGGCTATGCACGCGTCGCGGCTGCGGCAAAGGCCATGCTCGTCCGCCAGGACGGCCAGCCCGAGGCTGAGCTGGACCAGGTCCAGATCCAGGGCATCGAAGCCCTCGTCGCCGGCGGCGCCGTGGTTTCCGAGGCAGATTTCGCCTTTATCGGTGAAGTGACCGACGCCGGCTGGGATTTCAACCGCATGGTGCAGGCACCGATCGGCGCGGCGCTGAAGGCTGTCGGTCCGGCGGGTTCCGTCACCGGCGAGCTGTTCGACGCCATCCTTGCCGACGACGCCAACTCTGCACCCTGATCGCGGTTCCGCAGCCTTGACCGGTGCCGGTGCTCCCATATCAGCGACAGCGGCTTCAAGGCATGCGGACGCATCGTTCTTCGATCCCGAACTGCTCCGGCAGTTCGGGATTACCCGCGTCGGTGACGTGACCGGTCTCGATATTATCGGCATACCCGTCTGGTTTGCGGTGCGTCCCAATTCGCGCGGGCTCTCGGTTTCGCAAGGCAAGGGACTTGTTGCGGAACAGGCGCGGCTCTCGGCGATCATGGAAGCCATCGAAGGCGCCGTCGCTGAAGATACCCGCAAACATGTCTCGGCTTTCGGCTCCCTCGAGCAGATGCGGGCAAAGGGCGTTCCTCTCATTCCTTTCGAAACCGTCGGCCGCGTCGATCCGGACAGGCTGGATCCCCGGCGCGAACGCGGCTGGGTGAAGGGAATATCCGTTCGCCAGCAGCAGGACGTATTTGCTCCTTACGAACTCATCGGCATGGATTTTCGCGCGGATTTCCCCTGGGATCGGCAGGCTTTCCTCATGAGTTCGCAGGGTCTCGCGGCGGGGTTTAACGACGACCATGCGGTTCTCCACGCCTTGCTCGAACTCGTCGAAAACGACGCCTGTTTTCTCGTCGATACTTTTGAAACCCGCACGATCGCGCCAGAGCCGGTCATGTTTCCGGCGGGTGTCGATACGTCGTTCGACAGCCTTGTTAAACGTCTTTCAGACATTGATCTGAAACCGTCTTTCTTCGACATGACGAATACACTCGGCGTGCCGGTGGTGATGGCAAGCCTTCCCCGCTCCGTTAACGCGCTGGACGGCCCTGCAACCCGTAATGCGGCGGGCGCGGCCTGCCGGACCGCAACCTATGACGCCGCCGCTGCAGCGCTGCTCGAAGCGATCCAGTCGCGACTGACGGATATCAGCGGCGCGCGGGATGATCTCTCCCCGCTGCGTTACCAGCGGGACATGTTGACTGCCCCTGCCCCTGCATCAGCGCGGCAACCGGTGGAACGGACGCCGGTGCAGCTTGATCTTGTAACGGATGACAGATCTTTGCCGCCCTGGCGCCAGCTTGGCGAGCGCCTTTTCACCGCGGGGATTGAGGACATTTATGTCTTCGCACTGGAAACGGGTGTCCCGGGCCTTAATGTCGTGCGGGTTCTGGCAAGCGGCCTTACCCCGACCAGCGGCGGCCTGCAAAACATATCGCCGCGGACACTCGATCATTTCCTGAGCACCGGAGGTGTTCGATGAAAACCGTGGTTTTTGCCGGCCCCTCCATCCACGGCGTCACTGGCAAAAAAACGTCAGGTCTCGATCTTCGCGGACCCGCCGCCTGCGGTGATATTTTCGATGCCGTGCAGCAGGGCGTCCAGACGATCGGTCTCATCGACGGCCTTTATGGGGACTGCGCCGCCGTCTGGCACAAGGAAATCCTGCATGCCCTGTCATCCGGCGTCACCATTCTCGGTGCCGCCAGCATGGGAGCGCTCCGGGCGGCGGAATGTGCGGCCTTCGGCATGATCGGCATCGGCGAAATCTTCGAAGCCTATCGCGATGGACGACGGTTTTCCGACGCCGATGTGGCCGTCAGCCACGCGCCGGGTGAACTTGGCTATCGCCCACTGACAATCGCGCTGGTCGACGCCGAGGCAACGCTGGAAGCGTGCCGCGATAAAATCGCACCGGAAGAACACGATACTCTGCTGCACGCCGCCCGGCATCTGCATTTTACCCGCAGAACATGGCGCGCCATTGCCGCTGAAGCCGGGCTTGGTTCGGACGTGGCAAATCTTCTGGCCAAAGAGGCCGTTTCCGTAAAAAGAAACGACGCGGTCGAACTTCTGGAGGTGCTCAATGCCGGGGACCTGCCATCCCAGTCGCCGCCATCATGGAAATTCCAGAACACGGTGTTTTTTCAGCAATTAGCTGCACGGCGGATGACAGGAGAAAAGACGCCGTGACAATTTCCCGGTCTCCGTCTTTCGTGCCCGATTGTGGTGGATTGATTGACACGATCGCATTCGCGCTTCCGGCATCGTTTTTTACGGAGCACCGCGACAGGGATGGCGTTTCGCCACTCCTTCCCATCGGAAACCTGCTTTCGGCCCTGCCCCGCGAAATGATCGCGGCCATCGTCATCGACCGGGCCTGCCTTCCATCGGCGCAGAACTGGCTCGAAAGGCTGGCGCCCCCCTGCGCCGCCGAGTTGCTGCCGCTTGATGAAAACAGCAGCATTTCGCACCCGTGGATACAGGATATCGTCCATGTTCGGACCGATGGAAAAGGCACCCCGACCGAACTGGTTTCGGCAGCGGGAAACGCCAGCGCCAGCGCGCTTGCCAGGCGTTTCGGGCTCGTAACGGCCGATTCGGACGTCCTTTTGGATGGTGGCAACCAGCTGGTTGGCCCGGATTTTCGGCTGGTCGGATATTCGAGCCTCCAGGACAGTAGCAGGGCAGGTATCGGGAGCAACGCCGTAGAATGTTTGCAGCAATGGCAGAAGGTTCAGGTTCTGGACGGCAGAACAGTCTACAGTTTTGGATACCGGCCGGAGGACCTTGGTGTTACGGAGGCCACGTTCGACCTTTCCCAGGCAAGATCAGCCCCCATGCCGATGACCGCCCGGAAAATGCACCAATGCGGTTTCCACGTTGATCAGTTCGTTGCGGTGACCGGTTTGAGGCAGGAAAACCGTCCACTGCTTCTGGTAGCCGATCCGGTGGCGCATGCGGGATGCAGCAGCCGTGCGGCGACGGATCTGAAACGAAAACTCGACGCCTCGGTGCTTTCGCTGATCCGGGAGGGTTTCGCAGTAATACGAAATCCCATTCCCCTTTCACCGGCCATCGACAGCAACAAATGTATTCCGCGACTTTACAACAATGTCATTCTTGAAAATGTCGCACGATCAGGCCAAAAACAGCCATTCGTCTGGCTGCCGCATTTCGGCGACGAGGAGGCGCTTGAGGAGTTCGACGAAGACAACAGGAAAATCTGGGAAAGGCTCGGTTTTCATCCCATCGGCGTGGCCGGATGGAGCCATCTCGCAAGCCGCAACGGGGCGTTGCGTTGCGCCACAAAGGTTATAAACCGGGCCTCGTGACGTGTTCTGTAACTGTAAAACTGCGTTATTTTGTCAATAAGAGTTCATATTACCCGTGGAAATTGTGTTGAATGTCTACCTTCAACAATATTAATTGATAATTATCCGATTTAAGACCCTCAACATGGAGGAATTTATTATGCAGCCCAAACTTCCCAGCCCGATCGACGTGCATGTCGGCACCCAGATCAGAATGCGGCGCAAGTCGCTCGGCATGAGCCAGAGCGCTCTGGCCGGCCGGCTCGGCATCACCTTTCAGCAGGTCCAGAAATACGAAAAAGGCGCCAATCGCGTTGGTGCATCGCGTTTACAGGCCATCGCATCGGTTCTCGGCGTCGATGTCAGCTCGCTTTTCGCCAATGCCACGCCCGATGTCGGAAACGACAATCCGGCCATCGGCTCGATAAACGCCATGCAATCCTTCGTCGCTTCGAATGAAGGATTTTCGCTCAATCAGGCCTTTTCGCGAATCAGGAGTTCAAGCATCCGCAGAAGCATTGTCGCCCTCGTAACATCGCTCGCAGCGACCGAAACGGTGGAAAATACGGCCGCGGCGGAGAAAAAGAACGATGAGTAACGCAGGTGTGACGCTCGCGTGACGCTCGATATGGTCGAAAATGAATAACGCGGGATCAACGCGTTTTCATACTGTCGATTGTCGAGAGGGAAGCATGGCGGCGTCTACCACAGCAATACTTGAACAGGACAATTCAGACGAGATTCTGGCGCTTGGAAGGATGGTTTCATACCTTTGCCAACGCTCGAAATCCATGGAACTGGGCATGTCGACCTATTTCCTGGAAATGGCATTGTTGTCGCTGGCCCAGGATATCAATCAGCACGGCCTGCCGCATGCAGGCGCAGAGCTGAATTCCAGCGGTTTCGCATCGGCCGATCTGCATTGAGCAATTTCCTATTCGCAGCCGCATAGATGCCTAAGACGGAACGTTCCCGCACCGTCCTCCAGACGGGAACCTCCTGAAATAAGTTGGCGCATCTTGCATCTGCCTGCATTCGCATAACCCCTCCCACGGGATTTCATCGCAAATGATGATCGAGGCCCGGTTTTTCGCCGGGCCTCGCCTATTATCAGGGCAACGCAATCCTGGTTGATCCAGAGCTGCCGATCCTCAAGCCGCTGTTGCGCCAGAAGATCAACCATTTCACCCACTGCCGGTACATGCGGCGAAGGCACTCAAGACGCGACAGCGCCCGGCCCCGGCACCGCACCCGGCGGCACCTTGCCCAGAATGATCATGCCCAGAACCTCGTCTTTCGTGACATCCTCGGTCCGGGCATGGCCGACAACCTTGCCGTTCTTCATCACGAAGACCCGGTCGGCCAGATCGAAGACATCGTGAATATCGTGGCTGATGAGGAAGATGCCGATGCCCTGCCGTTTCAGTTCCTTGACAAGATCGCCAACCTGCGCCGTTTCCTGTGGCCCAAGTGCCGCCGTCGGTTCATCCATGATGAGGATGCGAGCGTCGAACAGAATGGCGCGGGCGATGGCAACGGACTGCCGCTGACCGCCTGACAGCGCCTTGACCGGCTCTTTGAACCGCCGGAAATTGGGGTTGAGACGCCCCATCACCTCGCGGGCCGAAGCTTCCATGGCGACATCATCAAGCGTGCCCCATTTCGTCTTCAACTCGCGGCCAAGATAAAGATTGGCCGCCGCATCGACATTATCCGCCACGGCAAGCGTCTGGTAGATGGTCTCGATACCGTATTTCTTGGCGTCGCGGGGGTTACGGATATCCGCATCCTCGCCGTTGATGAGGATATCGCCGTCATCGCGCCGGTATGCGCCGGACAGGATTTTGATGAGCGTCGATTTGCCCGCGCCATTATGGCCGAGAAGGGCAACCACCTCACCGGGGAAAAGATCGACAGAGGCGTTTTCCACCGCATGGATGCCGCCGAAGGAAATGGAAATATTGCGCATTTCCACGAGGGGCGTGACTTGGTCCGTCATAGGAGTTCTCCTCGGTTCTTACTTGGCGCGGGCGCGGTAGATCGTGTCGAGCCAGACGGCGACGACCAGAACCACACCGACCACGATGCGCTGGAAGGGCGTATCGATGCCCACCAGCACCATGCCGGATTGCAGCGATTGCATGACGAGCGCGCCGAGCATCGCGCCCGCGATGGTGCCGACACCGCCGGCAAGCGAGGTGCCGCCGATGACGGCCGCCGCGATGGTGTAAAGCTCATCCAGCTCGCCCTGCGCATTGGTGGCGGCGTTGAGGCGGGCGGTCGAAATCGCCGCAGCGATGGCGCATAGAACGCCCATCAGCGTGAAAATCTTCACCGTGACCCAGCGGGTCTTGATGCCGGCAAGTTCCGCCGCTTCCGGGTTGCCGCCGATGGCAAAAACGTAGCGTCCGAAGCGCAGCCGCGTGGCGATGAAGGTCATCACCGCGCCCACGGCGAGCGCCATCAGAACGGGAACGGCAATGCCGTGCGAGATGAACAGACCACCTTCAGGCCAGACGATCCCGTTTGCATCGGCATAGTTGCGGGCGATGTTGATCGGCCAGGGATAGCTGTTCACGACGGCAACGAAACCGACGACGATGAGGCAGCCGAGCGCCACCAGAAAATATTCCGCCCAGACCGGCCGCAGCGGAAAACCGAAACGGCGGCGCTGGTGGCGGGAATTCAGGATGGCCGCCACGATGGCGACGCAGGCGACGACGGCGGCGATCCAGCTCCATGTCGCGCCGATCGAACCATTGGTGCCGCCGCCCATCAGACGGAAGGTGGAATCCATCGGCGCAACGGTACGCCCGCTGGTGATGAACCAGGTGCCACCGCGCCAGACGAGCAGGCCGCCGAGCGTGACGATGAAGGATGGCACGTTTAGGAAAGCGATGATCGAGCCCTGCAACATGCCGATGGCGCCGCCGACAAGAATGCCGGTGAGAAGCGTGACGATCCATGTCGCCCAATGTTCGAAACCGAGGATCTGCGGCAGGATTTCCGCCTGCATGACCCCCATGATCATGCCGGAAAAACCGAGGATCGACCCGACCGACAGATCGATATTGCGGGTGACGATGACCAGCACCATGCCGGTTGCCATGACAGCCACGGAAGCGGTCTGCACCGAAAGGTTCCAGAGGTTTCTGGGCGTCAGGAACAGGCCGCCGGACAGGATATGAAATCCGATCCAGATCAGAAGAAGCGCGCCGACCATGCCGAGCAGCCTGGTATCCAGCTCCGTGGCGCTGATGAAGCGCGGTATCGAGCCTGTCTTTTCCGCCTTGGGAGACGCCGTGGAATTGGATTGGGTCATATCGGCCATGAACTGCCGGTCCTCCTTACATCTGAAAGGCGCCACGCCACCAAGGTGGCGCAGCGCCCAAAGCTGGACCCTTGGGTCTTAGTCGCAGGCCTTGACGGTTCCGGCCTTCACACCCTGGCAGGCCGTTTCCTTCTTGATCCAGCCGGCATCGACGACGACGTTCAGATTGTCCTTGGTAATCGCAATCGGCTTGAGGAAGACCGACTGCATCGCTACCTTCTTCGGACCACCATCAAACGAGGTGACACCCTTGATTTCCGTCATCTTCTTGCCGCCGGCCAGCTCCAGCGCGATGCCGGCCGCTTCCTTGCCGAGTTCACGGCTGTCCTTCCAGACCGACACCGTCTGCGTGCCAAGCGCGACGCGGTTAAGCGCAGCGAAGTCAGCATCCTGACCGGAAACGGGAACCGAACCGGCCATGCCCTGCGCAGCGAGCGCGGCAATGGCGCCACCGGCCGTGCCGTCATTCGAGGCAACGACCGCATCGACCTTGTTGTTGTTCTTGGTCAGGAACTGTTCCATGTTCTTCTGGGCATTTTCCGGCTTCCAGCCATCGGTATAGGCTTCGCCGACATTCTTGATCTTGCCGCCGTCGATGGCCGCCTTCAGAACTTCCTGCTGACCAGCGAAGAGGAAATCCGCATTCGGATCGGAAGACGAACCCTTGATGAAGACGTAGTTACCTTCAGGCTTCACCTTGAACACTTCAGCAGCCTGAAGACGACCGACTTCCTTGTTATCGAAAGTGATGTAGAAGGCGTTCTGATTTTCGATCAGACGGTCATAACCAACGACCGGAATGCCTTCGGCAACGGCCTTCTCCACCGCCGGGCCAATCGCGTCGCTATCCTGCGCCAGGATGATCAGCGCATTGGCGCCCTGCGAAATCAGCGATTCCACGTCGGTCAGCTGCTTTGCGGCGGAAGACTGCGCATCGGCGGAAATGTATTTCGCGCCGGCCTTGTCGAGTGCTGCCTTGATGGCCGCCTCATCCGTCTTCCAGCGCTCTTCCTGGAAGTTCGACCAGGACACGCCAACGACGAGATCAGCCGCGATGGCCGCAGTATGCAGGGAAACGAGTACAGCCGTACCCGCCAAAAGCTTGGCAAATGAATTCATGATGTCCTCCCGGTAAGGGCGAAGCCTGCACCTCCATGCAGGGAAAACGCCCGGAAAAAGCTGTCGGCCTTTGTGGTTACACAATTTTCTCGACAGTCGAGAAAATTAATGTCAGAGATTCCGAATGCTGTCAACAACGGCTGCGGGCAGCATCCGGGTGCCTTGATCTTGCTCGCGGCATGCGCCATCAGACGAGGTGAGCACGACAGGAAAAAGCCGTTCAGGGAGCAGGCCCCAGCCCATGTCCGCCATTGCAAGTACGGAACTGGTGCGCCAGAAAAACAGCCTGTCGGTGATGGCGGCCCTGCGTCTGCACGGCAGCCTTTCCCACACGGACATGTCGTCGTTTACCGGGCTTGCCTCCGCCACCGTTTCGGCCATCACCATGGAACTGGAGCGTGCCGGTCTTATTATGCGCAAGGAACAGCTCACCGCCACCGGTCGCGGGCGGCCGCGCATTCTCTTTGCGCCGCGCGGCGCATTCTGCCACGTCGCCATCGTCATCATCTCCTCCGACAGCGTGCAATATTCGCTGGTCGACTATGCCGGCAAGCTGGTGGATCGCTTCGCCGAACAGAGACTAGCTGCCGAGAAAGGCAGATTCGGCGGGGCGATCCTTGCTGGTCTCGCACGACTTGCGGACCGCTCGCGCATCGACCGTCACGATATTCTTCAGGTGTCGATCAGCAGCAAGGGGCTGGTGGATGCGGCAGCGGCAACGCTCGTCTGGTCACCGGTACTCGGCAATGAAAGGATCGATTTCCGGCAACTGCTTTCCGGGGACAATCGCATCCGCGTGACACTGAACAACGAAACTCTGCTCGCCGCCAAGGCAATCTGGATGCGTGAGCAGGCGAAGGCAAATGAGAACGCGCCACCGGAGGCGCTCGTCACCCTGTCACTCGGCCACAGCATCGGCCTCGGCATTGCCCGCTCCGCAGGCGGCACGATCGATGTCAGCGCCCCCAATTTCGGCCATATGCTGCATCTGGCCGATGGCGCCTTGTGCCGCTGCGGCACCAAGGGCTGTATTGAAGCCTATTCCGGGTTCTACGCCATCCTGCGCTCAGCCTTCGAAGCACCGCCACAAGCCGAACCGGCGAAATTCGTGCCGATTGCGGAGGTGGACAAGATCGCCGCATCCGCCCGCGCCGGTGCACGCATGGCGCGCCTTGCTTTCCGCACCGCCGGGCTGGCGCTCGGCAACGGTCTTTCACGCCTTTTCAGCCTGCATGGCCATATGCCGGTTTTTATCACCGGACCCGGCACCCGCTACTACGATCTTCTGGAAAGCGGCCTGCGTGACGGCCTTACGCAATCGCAGGCGGTACGTTTCGGCGGCATGCCTAAAATAGGCATCGCGCCCGACGAACCAGAACTGGTATTCGAGGGGCATATGGAACACGCGCTTTCCACCGCCGACGATTATGTATTAAGCGCCGAAAACCTCCAGAAACCGGCAAGGAACTCTGGCAACTGATTAAGACCTAACGCGCTTCCGCGATAATACACAGCCACCTCCCTAAAGGCGGCGCAGGCCTTCGCGATGCATCGTATTTTCCGGCAATTTAACTCCGCTGGCGATCCCAAGCCACATCAGCAACTGGATAAAATTCCAGCCAAGATCAACTTGTCCCGGCTCCAGCCCAAGCCGGGCCGACTCAGGAAAGGCATGGTGGTTGCCGTGAAAGGACTCGCCAAAAGTGACCACTGCTGCTGTGGGAATATTGTAGCCCTGCACAGCGACATTATCGACTGCCCATCCCTGATGTCCTCCGCGATGTGCGAAATGGCCAACAAGCCAATGCCCAATCAATGAAACCGAAATGCGCACCGCAGTGCCCCACACCACCCAGCTCCAGCCACCGAGGACATAAAACAACAACATCCAGGGGAGTTGCTGCGCCATCCAGCTCCGCTCCAGGAACTGGTAAAACCCGTCATTCGCAACCTCCGGCTCAATAACGAACGTTGGCGGATGCTTCAGCATGACTGCGCAATGCATCTGCCACCAAGCATCAACGAAAAAGGAACGCCGGTGCGCATAAAGATCATGGCACTTCGTCTGTCGTTGAGCCCAATCGCGGATGTCATGGGCGTAAATCATGCCAAACGGTCCAGCCATGCCGACCAGCGTGCCAAGATAGACCAGCAGGCGCTCAACAGCCTTGCCGGTGCGGAACGAGCGGTGGATCAGCAGCCGGTGCATCCCCACTGAATGCCCGGCGCAGATGGTGATCACGGTCATAACAACGAACAGAGTGAAACTGCTCCAGGAAAATGTCAGCGGTCCGAGCATCACCGCCGCCGCTATCATTGACCCGGTCCAGAGCGACTTTGCTGGCATCCAGCATACCCGCCCTTCGCTTACATCGGAAAGCGGTTGCGAGATCATGCGTCCTGTGGAAACCACCATCACAGTATCCTTTCCATGCCGTGCGCACGCTTGCCTCGCCAGCCACCAAATGATATTTATTTAGTCTATAAGCTAATTACCTTTGTGATTGATTTTTATAATTAGGCAATTAGCTAATTAACTCAAGCGCCGATATTTGTGAATTGCCAATGAAAGGCAGGACGATGTGACCGGGCAGGAAAATGATTCCAACATGCTGGCAGAACAGGTAACGACTCCGCCCATGCAGCTTGTCTTCGAGGCACTTGCGTCCGCCCCACGCCGCAAAATCCTGGCCTATCTCTCCCATACGGATCTTACGGCCGGGGAAATTGCTGCACGCTTTGACATGTCAAAGCCCTCAATCTCACAGCATCTAAATGTGTTGGAAACCGCCGGTTTGATCTCCGGCAAGCGCGAAGGCCAATTCATTCGCTATTCGCTGACACCGAACAAGCTGGTGAATACACTCAACAGCTTCGTTCAGGACGTCTGCCCCGTTGGCCGACCGCTTAAGAAGGAAAGCAAGGGGTTGGCGAAACTGAAGTCGGATGAGACGACGTGAAAGCTCGATTGCGAACCGTTGAAGGCCTCCCCGAAGCCGGCGAGACATTCGGGGAACTGACGGGCAATTGCTGAAGGCTCAGGCCCGCTCCGCCACCGCTGCCGTTTCTTCCTCGGCGCCCGTCAAAAGCCGGACGAATTCATCCAGACCGGCCGCCTGTTCCTTGCTGAGCAACAGGCCCTGCTTCGTGCGCCGCCAGAGAATATCCTCGGCCGTGCAGGCCCATTCCTGCTGTACCAGAAAGCGAACCTCGCATTCGTAAAGCGTGCCGCCGAAATGGCGGCCGAGACCGGACACATCGGTGACCGGACCGAGCAGATCCGCCGCCCTGGTGCCGTAATTTCTGACGAGGCGTTCCGCATGGCGGCGGTCAAGAAAGGAATAGCGGTCGATCAGCCCTCTCACCTGAGCATCATAGCGCTCCACACTGAAATCGCCGCCGGGCAGATGGGAGCCAGCCGTCCACGGCTTGCCCTTCTCGCCGATTGCCGTGCCGATCTTTTCCAGCGCATGTTCCGCCAGCCGCCGATAGGTGGTCAACTTGCCGCCGAAAATATTGAGAAGCGGCGCTTCGCCTTCGCCTTCTTCCACCTTCAGCACATAGTCGCGTGTGGCTTCCTGCGCTTTCGAGGCGCCGTCATCGAAGAGCGGCCGCACGCCCGAATAGGTCCAGACGATGTCTTCCGCCTTTACCGCTTCGCTGAAATAGTCGCTTGCCGCATTGCAGAGATAGGAAATCTCTTCCTCCGAGATGCGAACCTTGGCGGGGTCGCCCTGATAATCACGGTCCGTTGTGCCTATCAGCGTGAAATCCCGCTCATAGGGAATGGCGAAGATGATGCGGTTGTCCGGGTTCTGGAAGAAATAGGCGCGCGGATCGGAGAACTTCTTGCGCACAATGATGTGGCTGCCCTGCACGAGGCGGACATTGTGGACATCGTTACGGCCAAAGACGCCGGACAGCACAGTGTCCACCCATGGGCCGGCGGCATTGACCAGCATGCGCGACCGGTGTGTGGCGGAATGTCCGGTTTTTTCGTCCAGCGTCTCGATGAGCCAGAGGCCGCCTTCACGTTTTGCGGAGACGACCCGCATGCGGTTCATGATCGTGGCGCCACGATCCGCCGCGTCGCGGGCGTTCAGGACCACGAAACGGGCATCGTCGACCCAACCGTCGGAATATTCGAAAGCCTTGGCGAAAACCGGTTTCAATGGCTTGCCTGCCGGGTCTTGCCGTAGATCGAGCGTGCGGGTCGCTGGCAGGAGCTTGCGGCCGCCGAGATTGTCATAAAGAAACAGGCCGAGCCGGACCATCCAAGCCGGACGTACGCCACCCTTCTGGATGGGCAGAACGAAGCGCATCGGCCAGATGACATGCGGCGCCATGGCCCAAAGGATTTCCCGCTCCATCAGGGATTCGCGCACCAGACGAAACTCGTAATGCTCGAGATAACGCAGACCGCCGTGAATGAGCTTGGTGGCAGCCGAAGACGTGCCGGAGGCAAAATCGCCCTTTTCCGCAAGCGCCACGGAATAACCCCTGCCCACCGCATCGCGGGCAATGCCGCAGCCATTGATGCCGCCACCGATGACAAAAAGATCGAAAATGGTCTCGCCGGACATAGAGCCTCCACGACAGCGCAGGGGATCGTATCCCCATCGTTGAAAGACAATTGCCATAAAAACGAAAACAAAACGAATGTCAAAAGAAAACAAACGAAACACGTTTTGGCAAAAGCGGTCGGCGGCTGCTCACCGTTCACCGCATGGCCAGCGTCTTAGGTGCTCTGTGTTTCAGCCGTGTGTCGGGGTAACCTGCTCAAGCTCATAGAGCACGCCGCCCATGTCCTTCGGATGCAGGAAAAGAACGGGATTGCCATGCGCGCCGATCTTCGGCTCGCCATCGCCCAGAACACGGATGCCTTTTTTGACGAGATCGTCGCGCACTGCCAGAATATCAGGCACCTCGAAGCACAGATGATGCGTGCCGCCAGCCGGGTTCCTGTCGAGGAAGGGGGTTATGGGCGAATTTTCCCCGAGCGGATGAAGGAGTTCGATCTTGGTGTTGTCAGCCTGAATGAACACCACGGTTACGCCATGTTCGGGCAGGGATTGCGGCTCCGAGACCTCTGCGCCCAGCGTCCGGTAACGGGCAATGGCGGCATCCAGATCCGGCACCGCGATGGCGACGTGGTTCAATCTTCCGAACATGGGTGTCTTTCCCTCACGCGTTGCGCCGGATGCCTTCGAGCAGGTCGAGAACCTTGTTGGCGGCATCCATGACATTGGTGCCCGGTCCGAAGATTGCCGAAACCCCGTGGTCGAGCAGGAATTGGTAATCCTGCCGCGGAATGACGCCGCCGACGACGACGACGATATCGCCCGCACCCTTCTGTTTCAGTGCCTCGACCAGCTGCGGCGCAAGGGTCTTGTGCCCGGCGGCAAGCGACGACATGCCGACCACATGCACTTTGCTTTTAACGGCAAGATCGGCCGCCTCAGTGGGTGTCTGAAACAGCGGCCCCGCCAGCACGTCGAAACCGATATCACCGAAGGCGGAGGCGATGACCTTCGCACCGCGATCATGCCCGTCCTGCCCAAGCTTGGCGACCATGATGCGCGGTTTGGTGCCGATCCTTTCCGCAACGCCGGAAAGTCGGGCGGCGAGCGTAGCCAGCTCCGGCTCGTCTTTATAGGCCTCGCCGTAAATATCGCTCACTACCTCCGGCACGGCGGCGTGATCGCCGAAGGCCAGGCGCAGCGCATCGGAAATCTCGCCGACCGTGGCGCGGGCGCGGGCGGCAATGACGGCGGCTTCGAGAATATTACCTTTACCGCTGCGCGCGACCTCGGACAGTGCGGCCAGCGCCTTGGAAACATCCCCGCCATCCCGGCGGCGTTTGGTGTCCTCAAGCCGGCGGATTTGCGCGGCGCGCACGGCGGCGTTGTCGATATCGAGGACATCAATATCCTCTTCCGTCTCCAGCCGGTAGCGGTTGACCCCGACGATGACCTCTTCGCCTTTGTCCACCGCCGCCTGTCGGCGTGTTGCAGCCTCCTCGATCAGCCGTTTCGGCAGCCCCTCCGTCACGGCCTTGGTCATGCCCCCAAGCGCCTCGACTTCCTCGATCAGCGCCCAGGCCTTTTGCGCCAGCTCATCGGTTAGGCTTTCGACGTAATAGGAGCCGGCCAGCGGATCGACGACTTTTGTGACGCCGGTTTCATGCTGGAGGATAAGCTGGGTATTGCGGGCGATGCGGGCAGAAAACTCAGTCGGCAGGGCAATCGCTTCATCGAAGGAATTGGTGTGCAGCGACTGCGTGCCACCAAGCACGGCGGACATGGCCTCAAAGGCGGTGCGGACGATGTTGTTATAGGGATCCTGCTCCTGCAAGGACACGCCGGAGGTCTGGCAATGGGTGCGCAGCATCAGCGACGAGGCCTTTTGCGGCTTGAACTCTTCCATAATGCGCGACCACAGGAAGCGGGCGGCGCGGAGCTTCGCCGCTTCCATGAAGAAATTCATGCCGATGGCGAAAAAGAACGACAGGCGACCGGCGAAATCATCGACATTCAGCCCTTTCGCAAGCGCGGCTCGCACATATTCCCGGCCATCCGCCAGCGTGAAGGCAAGCTCCTGCACCAGCGTCGCGCCCGCCTCCTGCATGTGATAGCCGGAGATCGAGATGGAGTTGAATTTAGGCATCTCTTTCGCGGTATATTCGATGATATCGGCGATGATGCGCATCGAAGGTTCGGGCGGATAGATATAGGTATTGCGGACCATGAACTCCTTGAGGATATCGTTCTGGATGGTGCCGGAAAGTTTTTCGCGGGAAACGCCCTGTTCTTCACCAGCGACGATGAAATTGGCAAGCACCGGAATAACCGCGCCATTCATGGTCATCGATACCGAGACTTTTTCGAGCGGGATGCCGTCGAACAGGATTTTCATGTCCTCGACGCTGTCAATCGCCACGCCGGCCTTGCCGACATCGCCTTCCACCCGCGGATGGTCGCTATCGTAACCACGATGGGTGGCGAGATCGAAAGCCACGGAAACGCCCTGCTGGCCGGCGGCGAGCGCCTTGCGGTAAAAAGCGTTCGAGGCTTCCGCCGTGGAAAAACCGGCATATTGACGGATGGTCCAGGGCCGCCCGGCATACATGGTGGCACGCGGGCCGCGCGTGAACGGCGCAAAGCCCGGCAGGCTTTCGAGATGGGAAACCTGATGCAGATCGTCGGCCGTATAGAGCGGCTTTACCTCGATGCCTTCAGGCGTGTGCCAGACGAGTGTTTCCGGTGACCGCTTCAGCTCCTTTTCGGCAAGCTGCAGCCAATCCCGCACCGTTTTTTCACCCGACATGCATCTCTCCCCTTCTGCATTTCATTTTAGCACTGTGACGGGCGATCGTGACAAAAATCGAACGATCCGCCCGCAGGTCCGACCTCGTAAACCGCTCCGGCCCGCATCCGTTCCGGAAAAACGGCAGCGGCCATCACTCGAATTCGAGGATCACCTCATCCACAGCAAGGCTATCGCCCGGCTTCGCCGAAACCTTCGCGACGCGGCCGCGTTTTTCCGCACGCAGGATGTTTTCCATCTTCATGGCCTCCACCGTTGCCAGCGCCTGACCGGCCTCCACCTCGTCGCCTTCGCTCACCGTGATGCCGGTGATGACGCCCGGCATGGGGCAGAGCAGCAGTTTCGAAGTATCCGGCGGCAGTTTTTCCGGCATCAGCAGCGCCAGTTCCGCCACGCGTGGGCTGCGCACGCGGGCAACAACATTCATGCCCCGCCAGCGAAGGCGGATCGCGGCGCCGGCAAGATCGACCTTGGCGGCGATCACCTCGCCCGCCACCGTGAACAGCCCGAGTCTCTGGCCGGGAAGCCAGCCGGTGTCGACCGTCAACGCTGTGCCGTCCTCAAAACGGATCGCCGTGCCATCTGCGCCGGTTTCAACGCCGACCCGGTGACGGGAAGCGTCAAACGACACGACCCAGTCCTGACCGACAATGCGGCGATGATTGCCGATGGTGCCGGAAATTTCCACCGCGCGGTTCTGCAACCGCTGCTGAATAATGGCCGCAATGGCGGAAAGTTTACGCGCTGAAACCTCATCCGGTTCGACGCCGGAAAAGCCTTCCGGAAATTCTTCCGCGATAAAGCCCGTCGTCAGGCGCCCGGCGCGAAAACGCTCATGCTGCATGACGGCCGACAGGAACGGCAGGTTGTGGCCGATACCCTCCACCTCGAAAAGGTCCAGCGCCTCTCCCATGGCGTCGATTGCCGTTTCGCGGTCCTTGCCCCAGCTGCACAGCTTGGCGATCATCGGATCGTAATACATCGATATCTCCCCGCCTTCGAAAACGCCGGTATCGTTGCGGATGACGGTGCCGTTTTCCTGCTTGCCTTCCTGCGGCGGGCGATACCGCGTCAAACGGCCGATGGAGGGCAGGAAGTTGCGATAGGGGTCTTCGGCATAAAGCCGGCTTTCTATCGCCCAGCCGTTCAGCTTCACATCCGCCTGCCCGAAGGACAGCTTTTCACCAGACGCGACACGGATCATCTGCTCGACCAGATCAATGCCGGTGACGAGTTCCGTGACCGGATGCTCCACCTGCAGGCGGGTGTTCATTTCCAGAAAATAGAAATTACGGTTGCCATCAACGATGAATTCCACCGTTCCGGCTGAATGGTAGCCGACGGCTCTTGCCAGCGCGACGGCCTCTTCGCCCATGGCTTTTCGTGTCGCCTCATCCAGAAATGGCGACGGCGCTTCCTCGATGACCTTCTGGTTGCGGCGCTGGATCGAGCATTCGCGCTCACCGAGATAAAGAATGTTGCCGTACCGGTCGCCCAGCACCTGTATCTCGATATGGCGCGGCTGGGTGACGAATTTCTCGATGAAGATGCGATCATCGCCAAAAGAGGATTTCGCCTCGTTCTTCGAGGACTGGAAACCCTCGCGTGCTTCGGCGTCGTTAAAGGCGATGCGCATGCCCTTGCCACCACCGCCGGCAGAGGCCTTGATCATGACAGGATAACCGATCTGTGACGCAATCTTCACCGCCTCTTCGGCATCGCCGATCAGCCCCATATGGCCGGGAACGGTGGAAACACCCGCTTCCGCGGCGAGTTTTTTCGAAGTGATCTTGTCGCCCATCGCCTTGATGGCGCCGACGGGCGGGCCGATGAAAATGACGCCCGCCTTCTCGAGCGCCTCGGCAAAGGCGGCATTTTCCGACAGGAACCCGTAACCCGGATGTACCGCATCCGCCCCGGTCTTTGCGATTGCCTCCAGGATTTTGTCGATGACGATATAGGACTGCGACGAGGGGGCCGGGCCGATATGAACGGCTTCATCCGCTTGTCTCACATGCAGCGCATTGGCATCCGCATCAGAATAGACTGCGACGGTGGCAATGCCCATTTTCTTAGCCGTCTTGATCACCCGGCAGGCGATCTCGCCGCGATTGGCGATGAGGATTTTCTTTATCATGCGGTTATTCTCCCCTCGCATCATCATCATCGTCGCGAAATTTTTTCTCATAGGGCATCAGCAAGATCGCCGAGGCAGCGGCCGCGGCACCGAACAGCGACGCAATGGGCACGACGACCAGCAGCACGGGCACGACAGGATTTGCGGCACGGCCGATCCGCGCGCCCAAACCGCCAATATCGAGAAAGATCAGTGCCGCACCGACGCAGATACCGATCAAAACACCAACCGCCGCATTGAACGCCATGAAGCGCAGCATCTGCCGATGATCCTGCCGCGCGGCCTCCGGTGTCAGCCTGGGTTTCAGGTTACGGTTGCCGGATGCCTTACCGGAGCCAGGAAGACGCCGCTGCTGCCGCAGCCAGCGATGCAGCCGATGCAAGTCCATATAGAATATGTCGACAATCATGCTCCTCCTCCCCCTCGCGACAAACGCCGCCGTCCGCCCTCAAATCTCGAAGAAATTCTCAAACGATTCCGGGAAATTCTGCCGGGCGACGCGTTCGTCGATGACAAGCATCGCCTGATAGGACAACGGATCGAAATTCTTCTCCGCTGGCAAGACCTCACGGCCGAACAGCAGGCTGAGGCGGGCAGCGTCGAGATTGCCGCGCTCGAACGGTTCCGGACCGAAATGGTGCCAGAGCGAATGCAGGAAAGCGGCGTCGATGCGGTGTTCCTTGGAGTCGTCGCGCGCCCGGCGGGGTATCATCTTGACAGGCGTTACCCCTTTGGGGTTGGCGCGGCGGATGGTGAACTGGACGCCCGTGCTTGGCATGCCGGAGGGAAACCCCTTGTGTTTGGTCATTTCGGGCAGGTTCGCCATCTCTAGTCCTTCCAGAAGCATTTCCAGTAAAATGCGTAAATTCAAATAATGAGAGCGCTTCCAGGGTTTCAGTAAAACCAGAAGCGCTCCAGTCTTTTCGTTATGCCTTGCCGATTTTGTCCTGCGTCTTCGTCTCGAAGTCGGAGGCATCGTGGCGTTCATGCAGTTGTTCGGACGGATCGCCCGAGGTCTTGTTGACGATCACGCCGCGTTTTACCGCCGGGCGTTCGCCGATTTCAAGCGTCCAGCGCATGACGTTCTTATAGCCGTCTGCTTCAAGGAAAGCACCGGCATCGCCATAGGCCTGACCGAGAGCGATCTTGCCATACCACGGCCAGACGGCCATGTCGGCAATCGTGTATTCGTCACCGGCCAGATAACGGTTTTCAGTCAGATGCCGGTCCAGCACGTCCAGCTGGCGTTTCACTTCCATGGCGTAACGGTCGATGGCGTATTTGATCTTCACCGGCGCATAGGCGTAGAAATGCCCGAAACCGCCGCCGAGGAAGGGGGCGGAGCCCATCTGCCAGAAAAGCCAGTTCAGCGCCTGCGTGCGGGCATTGCCCTCTTTGGGCAGGAAAGCGCCGAATTTTTCCGCGAGATAAACGAGGATCGAACCGCTTTCGAAAACCCGCGTCGGCTCTGATGTCGAATGATCCATCAGCGCCGGGATTTTGGAATTCGGGTTGACGCCGACAAAACCGGAACCGAACTGGTCGCCTTCGCCGATCTTGATCAGCCATGCATCATATTCGGCGCCCTTGTGACCGGCGGCCAGCAATTCTTCCAGCATGATGGAAACCTTCTGGCCATTCGGCGTCGCCAGCGAATAAAGCTGCAACGGATGTTTGCCGACCGGCAGTTCCTTTTCATGGGTGGGACCGGCAATCGGACGGTTGATACTGGCGAACTGGCCGCCATTGCCCTTGTCCCAGATCCAGACCTTGGGCACTTCATATCCGGCGGGGAAATTATCTGCGGAAGAATTTTCGGCCATAAAAATCAGTCCTTGTGCGTTTCGGGAGGGCATCCGAAAATCCGGGCGCCTGAACATCATTATAGTAAGGTGGCCGAAGCATTTTTCCAGCCCCGCAGCGGATCAGAGCGGAATAGTATCGTGTTTCTTCCAGCGGGTTTCGACGTTCTTACCCCGCAAGGAGGCGAAGGCGCGGGCGATGCGGCGGCGCGAGGAATGCGGCATGATCACCTCATCGATGAAACCACGCTCCGCCGCCACGAAGGGATTGGCGAAACGCTCCTCATATTCCTTCGTGCGCGCGGCGATCTTCTCGGGATCGGCAAGCTCCGAACGATAGAGGATTTCCGCCGCACCCTTGGCGCCCATGACCGCGATTTCCGCCGTCGGCCAGGCGTAATTCACATCCGCACCGATATGTTTCGAAGCCATCACGTCATAAGCGCCGCCATAGGCCTTGCGCGTAATCAGCGTCACCATCGGCACCGTCGCCTCCGAATAGGCGAAGAGAAGTTTCGCGCCGTGCTTGATGACGCCGCCATATTCCTGCGCCGTACCCGGCAGGAAGCCCGGCACATCCACGAGCGTCAACAGCGGAATGTTGAAGGCATCGCAGAAGCGCACGAAACGGGCGGCCTTGCGCGAGCTGTCGATATCGAGGCAACCGGCCAGCACCATCGGCTGGTTGGCGACAACCCCCACCGTCTGGCCTTCGAGACGAATGAAGCCGGTGATGATGTTGCGGGCAAAGGCTTCCTGCAACTCGAAGAAATCCCCCTCATCGGCAAGCGCGTGGATCAGTTCCTTCATGTCATAGGGCTTGTTGGAACTGTCGGGGATCAGCGTATCGAGCCGCGCTTCCAGCCGCGCCGGATCGTCATGCAACGGGCGGACCGGCGGTTTTTCGCGGTTGTTCAGCGGCAGGAAATCGAACAGCAGCCGCACATGTTCCAGCGTTTCGATGTCATTTTCGTAAGCGCCGTCTGCGACGGAGGATTTTTTCGTATGGGTGGAGGCCCCGCCCAGCTCTTCGGCCGTGACGATTTCGTTCGTCACCGTCTTCACCACATCCGGCCCGGTGACGAACATGTAAGAGGTGTCGC
Source organism: Agrobacterium sp. ICMP 6402 (assembly GCF_009498615.1). NCBI lineage: Bacteria > Pseudomonadati > Pseudomonadota > Alphaproteobacteria > Hyphomicrobiales > Rhizobiaceae > Agrobacterium > Agrobacterium sp. ICMP 6402. The sequence continues at coordinate 386,518 of NZ_QSNV01000002.1, read as the reverse complement.
GCACCATGAAGATGAAATCGGTCATGGCAGGCGAATAAACCGCACCACCGGCACATGGCCCCATGATAACGGAGATTTGCGGCACGACGCCGGAGGCGACGACATTGCGCTTGAAGACGTCGGCATAACCGCCAAGCGAGGCGACACCCTCCTGAATGCGCGCGCCGCCGCTGTCGTTAAGTCCAATCACCGGCGCACCGTTCCTGACCGCCATATCCATGATCTTGCAGATCTTCTGGGCGTGGGTTTCCGAGAGCGAACCGCCAAGCACGGTGAAATCCTGGGAAAACACATAGACCTGCCGGCCATTGATGGTGCCCCAGCCGGTAACGACGCCGTCGCCGGCGATCTTCTGGCCCGCCATGCCGAAATCCACCGCCCGGTGGGTGACATACATGTCGTATTCTTCGAAGGAGCCCTCATCCAAAAGCACGTCGATGCGCTCGCGCGCCGTCAGCTTGCCCTTGGCATGCTGCGCCTCGATGCGCTTGACGCCACCGCCGAGCCGCGCCTCTTCCCGCCGCGTTTCCAACTGCTCCAGAATGCCGGGCATGTTTCCTCCATGCGTTGTTATTACGATCCATAGCCCAGAAAATAGTCGTCCAGAAGCCTTGATCGTGCGCGTATGCGTGCCATAAATATTTGCAATATTAAATTTTGCAAAGTTGCAACATGGCGACGGAAAAACTCTTCATCGGCCGCAAGGTTCGCGGCCTTCGCGAAAATGCCCGCGCCACGCAGGCACAATTTGCCGAACGGCTGGGCATCTCCGCAAGTTACCTGAACCAGATCGAGAACAACCAGCGCCCGGTTTCGGCCAGCGTTCTGGTGACGCTGGTGGAGAAATTCCAGCTGGACATGGCGGAACTGGCGACCGGCGAAAACGACCGGCTGGTTTCCGCCGTGCGCGAGGCGCTAAAAGACCCATTATTCATGAATTATGAACCGAGGCTTCAGGAGTTGAAGCTGATTGCCCAGAACGCGCCGGGTTTTGCCCACGCGCTGCTACGCGCCCATCAGGCCTATCGCCAGAACAGCGAGCAGCTGGTGCAACTGGATGACCGGCTGGGTCGCGGAACCGCACAGGTGGAGAGAACACCCTATGAGGAGGTTCGTGACTTCTTCCACTTCGTCGACAATTACGTCGCCGAGATCGATCTTCTGGCCGAGCAGCTGGCGGAGGAACTGGAGATAGAAGGCGGCGAGACCTACGGCATTCTCGCGGCGCATCTGCGTGGCCGTTACGGCATCCACATCACAAGAACGGAGGCGGCAGGCGGTCTGATCCGGCATTTCGATCCTGCCGGCAAAACGCTCGCGCTCAGCTCCTACATGGCAGCGCCGACCCGCAGCTTTCAGCTGGCGCTGCAGATAGCCCAGCTTCACGCCAGCGCTTCGATAGACAGGCTGCTGGCCGGCGCCGGTTTCCGCAATACGGAAGCGGCCGAAATCTGTCGTATCGGGCTGCACAATTATTTCGCCGCAGCCCTCATCCTGCCCTATGGCCCATTCCACCGGGCGGCGCAGGAGCTTCGCCATGATCTCGAGCTTCTGGCGGTGCGTTTCGGCGCGAGCCTCGAACAGGTGGCGCACAGGCTCAGCACGCTGCAACGGCCGGGCATGAAAGGCGTGCCGATCTTTTTCGCCAAGATCGACCGGGCCGGCAACATCACCAAACGCCACAGCGCCACACGGCTGCAATTTGCCCGGTTCGGTGCGGCCTGTCCGCTGTGGAATATCCATCAGGCTTTCGAAAGTTCCGACAGGATCGTGCGGCAGCTGGCGGAAACGCCTGACGGCGTGCGCTATCTTTCCATTGCCACCCAGATCGAGAAGGCCGGCGCCGGTTTCAATACCGAGAGGCCGCGTTATGCGATTGCACTCGGCTGCGAAATTTCCCACGCGCAGAATTTCGTTTATGCCGATACGCTCGATCTTGGCAATTCAGGCTCCTTCAAACCCATCGGTATTTCGTGTCGGGTCTGCGAAAGGGTGGATTGCGTGCAGCGCGCCGTACCGCCGCTGAAACGCAAACTGCAATTCGACCACCTTTCGCGCGGCGCATTGCCTTATAGCATCGTAGATTTTTAGCCTTCAAAGCCCGCTCATGGCAGCGGCACCATGGCGCGGCGCATGATGTTGGCATAATAGCCCCAGAAAAGCCGGGCAGCGACGGAGCGCCACGGCGACCAGAGTGTCGCCCGCTCCGCCAGCCATTTCGCTTCCGGCCTCACTTCCAGATCAAGCGCATGCGCCACTGCCGATCTCAGCGCCACATCCCCCACCGGAAAGATATCCGGATGCCCGCCGCAGAACATCAGATAGACTTCTGCCGTCCATGGGCCGATACCACGAAGCGCGACCAGCTCGGAAAGGGCAGCTCCCGGCTCCTTGCGCACTACGCCGTCCAGATCGATCTGCGCTTCCGTGACGGCACGCGCCAGCCCTTCCAGCGTCGTCGCCTTGGCACGGGAAAGGCCGAAAGTGGCGCGCAGCTCCTCCGGTGCGGCCAGATAATTTTCCGCCGTGACCACCCCGTCGGTGCCGGCAAGGATACGCGCCCAGATGGCATTGGCGCTGGCGCGTGACACCATCTGCGAGACGATGATATGGGCAAGGCCGGCAAAGCCGGGCTCATGAATGCGCAGTTCCAGCGGGCCGGCTTTTTCGATGACGAGGCCGAGCGCAGGATCGAGGCGAGCCAGATGCTCCAGCCCTTCGTTGATATCATCCATTCTGGTAATGATTTTCATCTTCGTCATTCCGTATCCGCCCTGCCCGCAGCCGGCTAGCGGGGTGCTTTAAAACATGGCAGAAGAAACCATGCCTTCGCCTCTCCGTCAAAAACCGGTTTACCGCTTTGCGCCAAGCCCCAACGGCCTGCTGCATCTCGGCCATGCGCTTTCCGCCTTCCTGAACCATGATATGGCGCGGGACAATGGCGGCCGCTTTCTGCTGCGTATCGAGGATATCGACCAGACGCGCTGCACGCCGGAACTGGAGCAGGCGATCTATGATGATCTCGGCTGGCTGGAGCTGGGCTGGGAAAAACCTGTCAGGCGTCAATCGGACCATTTCGATGCGTATCGGGTGGCGCTGGACAGACTGATCGAGGCGGGTCTTGCCTACCCTGCCTTTCTGAGCCGTGGAGAAACCAGAGCGATCGTCAGGGCCTTCGAGGCCGATGGCAGGCTCTGGCCTCGCGATCCGGATGGCGCACCGCTTTATCCATCCGTGGACCGCGAAAGGCCTGAGACGGAACGGGCAGCGCTGCTTGCCTCCGGTCGGCAGCATGCCTGGCGGCTTGACATGAAAAAGGCGATCCGCGCCGCCGATAACCCCCTGTTCTGGCAGGAGAGCGGCGATGGCGAGACGGGGCAAGTCGAGGCCCTGCCAGCGAGGTGGGGCGATGTCGTGCTGTCGCGTTCCGACGCGCCCTCGAGCTATCATCTTTCCGTTGTGGTAGATGATGCGCTGCAGGGCATCACCCACGTGGTGCGCGGCACGGACCTTTTCCACTCAACCGCCATCCACCGGCTGCTGCAGCACCTGCTGGACCTGCCGCAACCCACCTATCATCATCACCGGCTGATCCTCGGCGCGGACGGGCGCAAGCTTTCAAAAAGTGAAGGTAGCACCGGGCTTTCCGCCCTTCGCGCGGAAGGGGCGGCACCCTCAGATATCCGCCGGCTTGTCGGCCTCCTCTAACGCCCGCTCACGGCGAGCACCGTTGCTGCCGATATTGCGGCGGATGATCTGCCGCACCTTGTATTTCATGAGCGCGGCATTGACCTCCGCACCGAGCATGAAGATGACGCCGACCATATAAAGAAACACCAGAACCACCATGACAGAGGCGAGACCCGCATAGGTGGCCGCATAATTGGCAAAGGTGGAGAGATAATAGGCAAAGATCGCCGCACCGATGACCCAGAAGATCATCGTCAGCAGGATACCCGGCCAGACATCCCAGATGCGCCGCTTGCCGGCCGGAAGCCACAGATGCGCCGCCACCAGCCCCGCCGTCAGCACGACGATGGTGCCGTAAAGGCCGAGATTGGAGACTGTGTTCAGTATATCCGTCAACCACGGAAACCGCTGTTCGGCAAAGGAGGTGGCGACCGGCACGGCAACGAGCACGATGCTGATGCCGGTGAAGACCACCACCGCAATCAGCACATAAAGCAGGCTGAGCAGGCGAGTGATGTACCACCAGCGCGTTTCGGTGACGCGATAGGCGCGGTTCAGCGAAATTCTCAGCGCCTCGACGCCGTTGGAGGCGAAATAGGCGGCGGCCAGCACCGAGATCGTCAGCAGCCCGCCGCGCGGAATGGTGAGCACCTGCTGCACCTGTGCCGCCAGCGGCCCGGCAATCGCCTCCGGCCAGGTATCGAAAATCAGATGTACCGCGGTTTCGGAAAACTGGTCGGCCCCCAGAAAACCGGCCAGAGCCGTGCCGAAGATCAGGAACGGGAAAAGCGCGAGCAGAATGGAGAGCGCCATATGGCTCGCCATCGCCCAGCCGTCGTCCTCGGCGAAATGGGAATAGGCATCGAAGGCAACCTTGCCTGCCAGGCGCACTGCGGCAACCATGTCACCTCCATTCATCGGCATTTCATTTGTAACTTCGAGCCGAATATGGGAAATCAGCTTTGCTTTGTACAGCGCGCAAACCCGTCTTTCGGTTCCCGCCGGAGCACGAATTTTGCGCAATTCAATTTTCGCGGGCCGGACCATCGGGCCAGAACACCATTCGGCTTCCCGGAGCGGCAGATGTCTGAAAAACCCGTCATCATCATCACCGGATGTTCCTCGGGCATCGGCTCTTATTGCGCCGGCGCACTCCAGCGGGACGGCTGGCGGGTCTTTGCCACCGTGCGCCGCATCGTCGACATGGCCGCGCTTGAAAATCAGGGTATCGAAACCCTGATCATGGACTACACCAAACCCGAGACCATTGCCGCGCTGGTGGATACCGTCGCAGCCCGGACCGGCGGCCGCATCGACGCCCTGTTCAACAACGGCGCCTATGGCCAGCCCGGTGCGGTGGAAGATCTGCCGGTGGAGGCGCTGCGGGCGCAGTTCGAAACCAATGTCTTCGGCTGGCACGATCTCACACGGCGGGTCATTCCCTTCATGCGCAAACGTGGTTCAGGCCGTATCGTGCATTGCTCCTCCATTCTCGGCCTCGTACCCTATCGGTATCGTGGCGCCTACACCGCCTCGAAATTCGCGATCGAGGGGCTGGGCGTGACCCTGCGCATGGAACTTCAGGGCAGTGGCATCCATGTGAGCCTGATCGAACCCGGTCCGATCGCCTCGAAATTCACGGCGACGGCGCTTGCCCATGTCAGGGACAAGATCGATCTGGAAAATTCAGCCCATGCGGTGGAATATAAACGCCAGCTGGCGCGCATGGATGGCTCAGGCCCAGTCAACCGCCACAAGCTTGGCCCCGAGGCCGTTTATGCCGTGCTGAAACACGCCCTGACCGCCGCGAAACCAAAACCGCATTATCCCGTCACCGTTCCAGCCAAACAGGGTCTGTTGCTGAAACGGCTCTTGCCTGCCGGACTGTTCTATCGTCTGCTGCGCAGATTCGATTGAGGAGGAGTAACCCCTAAATGTCCGGCTTCACCAGTGTTTTGGCCCTTATCGTCATGGGCCTTGTCGTCATCGTGCTGATACGTGGCCTTTTCAATATGCTGAAGGGACAGGACGCCAACCGTTCCAACAAGCTGATGCAGCTTCGCCTGCTGTTGCAGGCCATCGCCATCGTACTGATCATGCTGACACTCTGGCTCACCGGCGGCGGCCGTTGACATGGTCAAGCTGAACAAGATCTACACGCGCACCGGAGACAAGGGCACGACGGCGCTGGTTTCCGGCCCGCGCCGCCTGAAGCACGATCTGCGCGTCGAGGCCTATGGCACGGTGGACGAGACCAATTCGGCCATAGGCGTCGTACGGCTGCACACGGGTGGGCTGGAAAAGCTTGATGCCATGTTGTTCCGCATCCAGAACGACCTCTTCGATCTTGGCGCAGATCTCGCCACGCCCGATAATGGCGAGCCGCTGTCCTACGAGCCGCTGCGCATCGTCGAAAGCCAGGTTACCCGGCTCGAAAACGAAATCGACGAAATCAACGCCGCGCTTGACCCGCTCACTTCCTTCGTGCTGCCGGGCGGTAATGCGACAGCGGCCAATCTGCATATGGCGCGCACGATCTGCCGCCGGGCGGAAAGGCTGATGGTGGCGCTTTCTGTCACCGAAAACGAGATCGTCAGCCCGGCGGCCATCAAATATGCCAACCGCCTGTCCGACTTCCTGTTCGTGGCCGCCCGTTTCGCCAATGACACGGGCAAGGCCGATATTTTATGGGTTCCTGGCAAGAACCGCTGACAACTGTTCCACCAAAGGGCATTCGATGTTCATACCGCTGCACGATGCGAATTCCCTCAAACATATCCGAGTGCAATATGTCACGATCGGCCTGATCGTGGTCAATGTGCTGGTATGGCTGTTTACCGGCGTGCTTGCCAGCGACGTGCAGGCCAATGCCGCCGCACTCGGCCTCGGCTTCATTCCCGCCGTGGTGTTCGACTACGCCTATCTTGAGCCGGCCCTGCAGGTCGTGCCTGATGATCTGACCGTCGTCACCTATGCGTTCCTGCATCTCGATTTCTGGCATCTGGCCGGCAACATGCTGTTCCTCTGGGTCTTCGGCGACAATGTCGAGGACGCGCTCGGCCATTTCCGCTTCCTGATTTTTTATCTCGTCTGCGCCATAGCCGGTGCGCTGCTGCACGGTTTTGTCGGCCCCACCTCAGAGGGACCGTTGATCGGCGCGTCGGGTGCGGTTTCCGGTGTCGTCGCGGCGTATTTCCTGCTGCATCCAAAGGTGCGCGTGTGGGTGCTGGTCTTCATGCGTATTCCGTTGCCCCTACCCGCCTTCATTCCGCTGGCGCTGTGGATTGGCCAGCAGTTCCTGATGCTGGCGCTCGGGCTGGAAGAAAACGTCTCCTGGGGCGCGCATGTGGGCGGCATATTGGCAGGTGCCGTCATGGTGCTTTTCATGCGCAGGCCGGGCGTTCCGCTGTTCGACCGCACCATTGTTCCGCCAAGGGCGGCGCAGTTCAAGAATCCGTCGCAAACGGCAGGGTTGTCGCAAATCGAACGAGGCTATGACGGGGGCGGATAAGCCCGTGACGAAGAGATGAAGTATTTACGTGAACGTCAACGTAAGATATGCCTTACGTGCATGTGATAATGAACATTGCTCCGTTGTATTTGCGGGAAAAATGCTTATCCATGTCGCCAACCTGTTTTTGGAGGTCCGCGCGGTCTATTCACCAAGCGGACAGGAGTTTGAGGAAAGCCGCCGATGAAAATCCTTGTCCCCGTTAAACGAGTCGTCGATTACAACGTGAAAATCCGCGTGAAATCGGATGGTTCGGGCGTTGAGCTTGCGAATGTGAAGATGTCGATGAACCCGTTCGACGAAATCTCGGTGGAAGAGGCGCTTCGTTTGAAAGAGGCCGGCAAGGCCGAAGAGGTTGTGGTCGTTTCCATCGGCCCGGCCAAGGCGGAAGAAACGCTGCGCACGGCGCTTGCCATGGGCGCTGACCGCGCCATCCTGATCGAGACCGACGAAGCGGTGGAGCCGCTCGCCGTCGCCAAGCTGCTGAAGGGCGTGGCGGAGGCCGAACAGCCCGGTCTCGTCATCGTCGGCAAGCAGGCGATCGACGACGATTCGAACCAGACCGGCCAGATGCTGGCAGCCCTCCTCGGCTGGGGCCAGGGCACCTTTGCCTCCAAGGTTGTGCCGTCCGACGGCAAGGTTGCCGTGACGCGTGAAGTAGATGGCGGCCTGCAGACCGTGGAGCTGAAGCTTCCCGCCGTTGTCACCACCGATCTTCGCCTGAACGAGCCGCGTTATGCCTCGCTGCCGAACATCATGAAGGCGAAGAAGAAGCCGCTCGACAAAAAGGCTCCGGCCGATTTCGGCGTCGACGTTTCGCCACGCCTCAAGGTGCTGAAGACCGAGGAGCCGGCAGGCCGCAAGGCTGGCATCAAGGTTGGCTCGGTCGCCGAGCTGGTCGAAAAGCTCAAAGCTGACGGCGTCCTCTAAGGTTTCGGAAAAGGGAGATTATATTATGGCCATTCTTCTTCTGGCAGAACACGACAACGCAACCCTTTCCGACCTGACGGGCAAGACGCTGACGGCAGCAACCCAGATCGGCGGCGACGTCCACGTACTGGTCGCCGGCTCCGGCGCGAAGGGCGCTGCGGATGCGGCTGCGAAACTGTCGGGCGTATCCAAGGTGCTGCTCGCCGATGACGCCTCCTATGCCAATTCGCTGGCAGAACCGCTGGCGGCGCTGATCATCTCGCTTGCACCTTCCTATGATGTCATCCTCGCACCTGCCACCGCATCTGCCAAGAACGTGCTGCCGCGTGTGGCAGCGCTTCTCGACGTGGCGCAGGTCTCGGAAATCATCGAGGTGGTCTCCGCTGACACCTTCAAGCGCCCGATCTATGCCGGTAACGCCATCCAGACGGTGCAGGCGACTGACGTCAAAAAGGTCATCACCGTGCGCCCAACCGCCTTTGCCGCAGCAGCGGAAGGCGGTTCGGCAGCGGTTGAAACCATCGGCGCGGCCGAGAACCCCGGCCTTTCCAGCTTCGTTTCCGATGCGCTGGCCTCGTCCGACCGTCCGGAACTGACCTCTGCCAAGATCATTATCTCGGGCGGCCGCGCGCTTGGCTCCTCGGAAAAGTTCAAGGAAGTCATCCTGCCCGTCGCCGACAAGCTGGGGGCCGCCGTTGGCGCGAGCCGTGCGGCAGTCGATGCCGGTTATGCGCCGAACGATTGGCAGGTGGGTCAGACCGGCAAGGTGGTTGCGCCGCAGCTTTATATTGCCGCCGGCATTTCGGGCGCCATCCAGCATCTGGCCGGCATGAAGGACTCGAAGGTCATCGTCGCCATCAACAAGGACGAGGAAGCGCCGATCTTCCAGGTGGCCGACTACGGCCTCGTCGCCGATCTGTTCGTGGCCCTGCCAGAGCTCGAAAAGGCACTGTGATTTTAAGCAACTGGGCAAGGCGGCGCGTTTTTTGAACGCGCCGCCTTCTCTTTTCCGGCCAGATGCGTAACATCGCCGCCAATGACGCAGACCAAGCCACACAGGAGAACTACATATGACCGCCCCCTTTAAGAATATCGGTATCATCGGAGCCGGTCAGATGGGGTGCGGCATTGCGCATGTTTCCGCCTTGGCGGGCTACAAAGTCCATATTTACGACCTCTCCAAGGATGGCATCGAAGCCGGGCTTGCCACGATAAACGGTAACCTCGCCCGCCAGGTGACCAACGGCAAACTCTCCGACGACGCCCGCAAGCAGGCGCTGGCGCTGATCAGCGGATCGACTGATGTCAACGATCTCGCGCCGATGGATATCGTCATCGAGGCCGCGACCGAGAACGAGGAGATCAAGCGAAAGATTTATGCGCAGGTCTGCCCGGTCCTGAAACCGGAGGCGCTGCTCGCCACGAATACCTCGTCGCTTTCCATCACCCGTCTAGCATCTGCGACTGACCGTCCCGAACAGTTTATGGGCATCCACTTCATGAACCCGGTGCCGGTCATGAAGCTGGTGGAACTGGTGCGCGGCATCGCCACCAACGAAAAGACCTTCGACGCGGCCAAGGACTATGTGCGGACACTGGAAAAGGCGATCACCGTCGCCGAAGATTTCCCGGCCTTCATCGTCAACCGCATCCTGCTGCCGATGATCAACGAGGCGATCTATACGCTTTATGAAGGCGTCGGCTCGGTGGAAGCCATCGATACCGCCATGCGGCTTGGCGCCAACCACCCCATGGGACCGTTGCAGCTTGCCGATTTCATCGGTCTCGACACCTGTTTGTCGATCATGCAGGTGCTGCATGACGGGCTGGCCGACAGCAAATACCGCCCCTGCCCGCTGCTGGTCAAATATGTCGAGGCCGGCTGGCTCGGCCGCAAATCCGGCCGCGGTTTTTACGACTATCGCGGCGAGACGCCGGTTCCGACGCGCTAAGCGGGCATCTCCCCGGACGCTGGATGAGGGAGGGAAACCCCTCCCGCCACGTTTTACGAATTATCTGGCCTTCACCGCCGATACCAGCGCCTTGGCATCTTCGCTATCCCATGCGGCCGGACCGTTCATCGCCGCAAGCAGGCAGCCGTTTTCGTCGAGCAGCATGGTCGCGGGCAGGCCGAAGGCGAGGCCTTCCTTTTTCAGCGTGTTGAACACACCCATGGAACTGTCGCGATATGGCTTCAGCGCATCGATCTTGTATTCGTCCATGAAGGCTTTCGGCTTTTCGTCCGCGCCGATGTCGATATTGACGGTGACCACCTCGAAATCATTGCCGCCTTTTTCTTTCTCAAGCGCGTTCAGCGCCGGCATCTCCTCCCGGCACGGCACACACCATGTGGCCCAGAGATTGAGAAGGACCGCCTTGCCCTTGAGATCGGCAAGCGTCATATCCTGTGCCTCTGGCCCCTTGAAGGACAGCGGAACGACACGCGGCCTGTCCGCGGCGGACATGGCGGCCACCTGCCCCTTCAGAAAGGGTTTCAGCGAGGCGATGCGGTTTGCAGCACCCTCACATAAACCGGCGTCAGCGACCGCTGCCCCTTGAACCGGGCTCTCAGACCCAATATGCCTGAACCAGACCGCGCCCGCGCCAAACACGACACCGGCAACGGCAGCAATTGCAACCAATTTGGCGGATGGAAGCCTGAACGGCCTTTTTTCTGTCATCGAATACTCCAGGGCACTGCGAACATGGCTGACGGCACAGATCAGAAATCCTCCAACCAGATGTGGGGCGGACGTTTTGCTTCCGGTCCATCAGCCATCATGGAAGAGATAAATGCCTCCATCGGCTTCGACAAGAAGCTTTACGCCCAGGACATCCGCGGCTCTATGGCGCATGCCAGCATGTTGGCATCTAAAGGCATTATTTCGACGGAAGATAAAGACAAGATCATCGAGGGGCTGAACACGATCCTGTCAGAGATCGAAGCCGGCACCTTCGAATTTTCGCGCAAGCTCGAAGATATTCACATGAATATCGAAGCACGGCTTGCCACCCTCATCGGTACGGCCGCCGGCCGCCTGCACACCGCCCGTTCGCGCAACGACCAGGTGGCGCTCGATTTCCGCCTCTGGGTCAAGGAAGAATTGCAGAAGACGGAGGGCATGCTGACCGCCCTCATCGCCGCCTTCCTTGACCGCGCCGAAGAAAACGCCGATACCGTGATGCCCGGCTTCACCCATTTGCAGACGGCTCAGCCCGTCACTTTTGGCCACCATTGCATGGCCTATGTGGAAATGTTCGGCCGTGACCGCGCCCGCGTGCGCCACGCCATCGAGCATATGGACGAAAGCCCGATCGGTGCGGCAGCACTTGCCGGCACCGGCTATCCCATCGACCGCCACATGACGGCAAAGGCGCTCGGTTTCCGCGAACCGACCCGCAATTCCATCGACACCGTGTCCGACCGTGATTTCGCGCTGGAATTCCTGTCGATCGCCTCGATCTGCGCCACACATCTGTCGCGTCTCGCCGAAGAGATCGTCATCTGGTCGACGCCGCAATTCGGCTTCATCCGCCTGTCGGACGCCTTCTCCACCGGCTCGTCGATCATGCCGCAGAAGAAGAACCCGGATGCCGCCGAACTGGTGCGCGCCAAGACCGGCCGCATCAACGGCTCGCTGGTCGCCCTTCTGACTGTCATGAAGGGCCTGCCGCTCGCCTATTCCAAGGACATGCAGGAAGACAAAGAACAGGTTTTCGACTCCGCAGAAAGCCTGGAACTGGCGATTGCCGCCATGACCGGCATGATCCGCGACCTTGAAGTGCGCAAAGACCGCATGCGTGCGGCGGCTGGTTCGGGCTATTCCACAGCCACCGATCTGGCCGACTGGCTGGTGCGCGAGGCGGGCCTGCCCTTCCGCGATGCCCACCATGTGACAGGCAATGCCGTGGCGCTGGCGGAAAAGAAGGGCTGTGATCTGGCCGATCTTTCGCTCGAGGAGTTGCAGGCCATCCACCCCGACATCACCAACGGTATTTTCGACGTTCTCTCGGTCGAGGCATCGGTCGCCAGCCGCACAAGCTTTGGCGGCACCGCTCCTTCGGAAGTGAGGAAGCAGATTGCCTGGTGGCGTGGACGCAACTGATAAATTCACGTTACGCTGCGATCACAAGAAACAGGGTGCACAAGCGCCCTGTTTTTCGTTATCAGAGAGGCACATATTTCCTTTGGACAGGCTCATGCTTTCAAAAACCGCGCGCAAACTCATCGTTCCCATTGGCATGACGCTCGCCGTCAGCCTCGTTCTCAGCGCCTGCGGGCGAAAGGGCGACATTGATCCGCCGAGCACGCCGGTCGAAATGCGCAACAAGCGCAATGCCGACGAAACGGAGACGAAGCCGGTAACGGCGGAACGACCGTTCATCCTCGACAAGCTTCTCTGACGGGTAAAAAGCCGTGAACCATTTTGGCTATATCGACGGCGTGCTGCACGCCGAAAACGTGCCCGTGCCCGAGATCGCCAAGGCGGTCGGCACGCCATTCTATGTCTATTCGACTGCGACGCTGGAGCGCCACTACAAGGTGTTCTCAGGCGCCTTCGCGGATGTGGACGCCATGGTCTGTTACGCCATGAAGGCCAATTCCAACCAGGCGGTGCTGAAGACGCTGGCAAAGCTCGGCGCCGGCATCGACGTGGTCTCCGGCGGTGAATTGCGCCGGGCGCTTGCCGCCGGTGTGCCGGCAAGCCGCATCATGTTTTCCGGCGTCGGCAAGACGGTCGCGGAAATGGACTACGCGCTGGATGCCGGCATTTATTGCTTCAATATCGAATCCGAGCCGGAACTGGAAGTCCTCAACCTGCGCGCCGTCAAAGCCGGCAAGCGAGCGCATGTCTCCTTCCGTATCAATCCGGATGTGGATGCGGGTACCCACGCCAAGATTTCCACCGGCAAGAAGGAAAACAAGTTCGGCATTTCGTATGAGCGGGCGCGGGCGGTTTACGCCCATGCAGCCACTTTGCCCGGCATCCAAGTCACCGGCATCGACATGCATATCGGCAGCCAGATCACCGAATTACAGCCTTTCGAGGATGCCTTCCGGCTGCTGCGCGAACTCGTCGAGGCGCTGCGCGGGGACGGCCATGCGATCAGCCACGTCGATATTGGCGGTGGTCTCGGCATTCCCTATCGCGAGGACAACAATCCGCCGCCGCTGCCGGATGCCTATGCGCATATCGTCAAGAACGAGCTGAAAAGCCTCAACTGCAAGATCATTACCGAACCGGGCCGCCTGATCGTCGGCAATGCCGGCATTCTGGTGACGGAAGTCATCTATGTGAAGGATGGCGGTGACAAGACTTTCGTAATCGTCGATGGCGCGATGAACGATCTTATCCGTCCGACGCTTTACGAAGCCTATCACGGCATTCGCCCGGTGGTGCAGCCGTCCGAGGACGCGCCACGTATCAAGGCCGATATTGTTGGCCCGGTCTGCGAAACCGGCGACTATCTGGCGCTAGACCGTGAAATGGCGGCCCCTGAGCCGGGCGATCTGATCGCCGTCAGCTCTGCCGGGGCCTATGGCGCGGTGCAGGCAGGTACCTACAACTCGCGCCTCTTGGTGCCGGAAGTGCTTGTCAAGGGTGACAAATTCCACGTCATCCGCCCGCGCGGCACCTATGAAGAGCTGATCGCCCTCGATTCCGTGCCGGCCTGGCTCGACTGAACCGGCTTCATATCCGGTTTGGCCGATCACAATTGAGCGAAGCTGCCTAAAAAATGGGGGTGAGGGCCTAGCTGCCCTCGTCTTCGCCACAAACAATGTTATCCTTACCTTTCGTAATCCAAACAGCTCGCCGTTCAGGGAATGGCGCTTGACGTGGCCAGAACCGGGAGAACGGATTGATGACCACAGCCGGTAAGGACAGCACAGGCAGAAAGCGCCCGACCGGCGCATTCGCGCAACGGCCGGACCTTGCCCGCCGGGTTGCGGCCAAGCGCTTCTTCGCGAAAATCGTGCTGTTTTCCGAAAAAATGGCCCCGAAAATGTTGTGGCCGCTGTCCATCGCCGCCGTGTTTCTGGCGCTCGCCTGGTTCGGCCTTTACCGGCACATGCCGGATTTTCTGCGCCTCGGCATCGTTTTTGTTCTGGTCTTCGCTTTCATCGCCACCATCCTGCCGATCCTGCGGCTGAAATGGCCAACCGACAATGACGCCTCCCGTCTGCTGGAAGAACGCAACGGCATGGCGCACCAGCCGGTCGGCGTGCAGGAAGACGAGCCGGCCTTCGATACCCCCTTTTCCCGCACCTTGTGGAAAGAACATCAGATCCGCATGGCGGAGCGTATCGCCGCGCTCAATGCCGGGCTGCCGAAGCCCGATATCGCCCGCTATGACCGTCTGGCGCTGCGCGCCATTCCGGCGCTGCTTCTGGTCACCGCCTTCGGTTTTTCCTACTCCAATGGTGCGGGCACGGTTGCCGATGCCTTCCGCAGTCGGCCAGCCGTCGGTCCACTTAATCCCGATATCCGTCTCGATGCCTGGGTGACGCCGCCCGCCTATACCGGCCGCGCGCCGATTTTCCTGACCGGACGGGACGCGACCAACCGCGATGCAGTTTCCGTGCCGCAATCTTCCAGGCTGACGATCCGTATGACCGGCGGCGATGGCGGTGAGGAAGTGACTTTCGAACCCGAAATGGCCGGCGCGCTGCAAAAGCTTGCGCCAGAAGCTGCGCGCGCCGACAGCGCAAGCGGCGACGTCGCTGTACAGACGCCAGCCCGCTCTGCGGATCAACCCATTGCGCCGCGCACTTTCGCCATGGATGTCACCGAAAGCGGCATGATCAGTGCCAATGGCGAACAATGGGTGTTCAACGTCATTCCCGACCAGTCACCCAGCATCGCCTTCGATAATATGCCGCGCCGCGCCGTCAACGGTGCGCTGGAAGTGGGTTTCACCGCCAAGGATGACTATGGCATCAAGGAAGCCCATGCCATCATCGAGCCGCTTGGCGTTGCCGAGGGGGCAACTGCGCTTTACCCACCGCCGGAATTCAAGCTCGATCTGCCGCGGCAGAATAATCGCGAGATCAAGGGCCTGACCAGCCGCAACCTGACCGAACATCCGATGGCCGGCAAACGCGTACGCATCACGCTGGTGGCGACCGACGGTGCCGGACAGACCGGCCGCAGCCCCGCGCATGAAATGGTGCTGCCGGGCCGCAATTTCTCCGAACCGTTGGCAGCTTCCATTGCGGAACAGCGGCAGATTTTCTCGCTCGATACACGTCAGATGCCGAAGGCGATCGCCTATAATGAGGCGGTGGGCCTGCGCCCGGAAGAGACCATTCCCAACACCACGCACTATCTGCTGCTGCAATCGGCGCAGACCCGCATGCGGCTTGCCTATAATGAGGAAATGCTGAAGGACACGGCCGATTACCTCTGGGAGATCGCGCTCGGCATCGAGGATGGCGATCTTTCGCAGGCGGAAAAGCGCCTGCGCGATGCGCAGACCGCACTGTCCGAAGCGCTACAGCGTAATGCCTCCGACGAGGAAGTGGCCAAGCTGATGCAGGAGCTGCGCGAGGCGATGCAGCAGTTCATGAGCGAGCTTGCGCAGCGCATGCAGAACGCGCCGCAAGCCAACATGAATCAACAGGCGCAGAACGTATTGCGCCAGCGCGATCTGGAAAACATGATGAACCAGATCGAGAACCTTGCCCGTTCCGGCAATCGCGATGCCGCGCAGGAAATGCTCTCGCAGCTGCAGCGCATGATGAACAATCTGCAGGCTGGCCGCCCACAACGTCAGGGCCAGCAGGGACAGCAGCAGAGCAGCAAGATGCGTCAGCAGATCGACAAGCTCGGCGAAATTCTCCAACAGCAGCAGAAGCTGATGGACGAGACCTTCAAGCTCGACCAGGCGCTGCGCGATCGCATGCAGCGCGGCGACCCGCAGGAGGGCGGCGAAGGCGAAGACCCGCAGACGGGCGAAAACGGCCAGCCGCCGCAGCAGGGCCAGCAAGGCGAACAGGGTCAAAATGGTCAGCAGGGCGGACAACAGCCGAGCGACCAGATGACCGCTGAACAGTTGCGCGAGGCGCTGAAAAACCTGCGGGCGCAGCAGGATGCACTCGGCAAGCAGCTCGGCGAATTGCAGCAGGGCCTTCGCGATCTTGGCATGGAACCGGGCGAAAACTTCGGCAAGGCGCAGCAGGAAATGCAGGGCGCCGGCGAGGCGCTGGGCAAGAGCCAGGGCGAACAGGCGGTCGAAGGTCAGGGCAATGCGCTGAACGCGCTGCGCCAGGGCGCGCAGGACATGATGGGCCAGATCATGCAGGCCATGCGCCAGCAGGGCCAACAGCCCGGACAGGGGCAGGAAGGCATGGCGGGCCAGGGCGGACAGAACGGCCGCGACCCGCTTGGACGCCCCCGCAGTACCACCGGCCCGGATTTCGGCGATCAGGTGAAAGTGCCTGATGAGATCGACGTGCAGCGCGCCCGCGAAATTCTCGAAGCGATCCGTGAAAAGCTCGGTAACAACCCGCCCGGTGAAATCGAGCGGCGTTATCTGGAACGGTTGCTGGATATTCGATGACGGTTGGCGGCGACCCGACCCGTCATTTTAGCCGCATCGCTTTTTTACCTGGACCCCTCAGCAATGTCATGAGGCGGGCCACAAGCCAGCTAAACATTCGACGTCATCCTCGGCCTTGTGCCGAGGATCTGCCAACTCTTCGTAGAATCGATACGTCGCAGATGCTCGGGACAGGCCCGAGCATGACGGAGGAGAGAGTTGACAACTCCTCAACAAAAAAGGGCGGTTCCACAACCGCCCTTTTCCAAATCTCTGCAATCCTGTCGTTCAGGCAGCCAGCGCCCGCGCAACAGCCTTGCGAATATCCGGCAGCGCAAAGGGCTTGGAAACCACGTCCACAATCTTCGTCGCCAGATCATCAGCGCGTTCGCGCTGTTCGGCATAACCGGTCATCAGCAGGATGCGCATGGCCGGGAAGCGTTCGGCGGCGCGGTGCGCCAGCTCGATGCCATCCATGACCGGCATGCGGATATCCGAAAGAAGAAGATCGAAACTGGTCTCCTGAAGCTTCTCCAGCCCCTGCTCGCCGTCAGCCGCCTCATGGGTCTCGTGACCGTCGAGACGCAGCGCGCGGGCGACAAAAGCCCGCAATGCATCCTCGTCTTCGGTAATCAGAATTTTCGCCATTAATCATTGCTCCTGGGCATCATTTCCAGCCATGAGCAACATCGCAGGCTCCTCTTTTCAAGAGGTAAACACCCAGACCTTCGCTGGGTGAATGGTTAATGAGGCGTCTCCGTCCTGTGCCGTTCCGGCACGACGAAAAGCTCAGGCGTCGCCGGTCACGACGCCGACGAAGGGCAATTCGCGGAAGGCATAAGCGACATCCATGCCGTAACCCACGACGAAATAGTCAGGACATTCAAAGCCGACATAATCGGCCTCCAGATCTTCCTTGCGCTTGACCTTCTTGTCGAGCAGCACGGCAATGGTGACGTTGCGCGCGCCACGCTCGAAAAGCAGTTCCTTGGCGAAACGCAGTGTGCGGCCGGATTCGAGAATATCGTCGATCAGAAGCACATCGCGGTCCTTCACGTCGCTGTCGATATCCTTGACGATCCGCACCCCTTGCGAGACCGTGCCGGCGCCATAGCTCGACAGCGTGATGAATTCGACTTCGGGAGCAAGACCACTATCATGCAGAGCGCGGATAAGATCGGCCGCGAAAATAAACGATCCCTTGAGCACGGCGATGACCAGCAAATCCTTGGTCGGACCACCGGCAATGTGCTTGGCCATATCGCGATTGCGCTCGGCGATCTGCTCGGCGGTGTAAAGCGGCTCGATGTTTTTTCCACGGACGACGGGCATTCTTTCTCCTGTGCTGCGCCTTGCCGATTTTACCTTTCAGTAAAAATACGAAGATCACGCGTTAGCACAGTCAACGTCCGGACGCACCCGCCTCGACGAAGGAAAGCTTGATGTCAGGCGTTTTTCCACCGGGATGGCGCAACTTTGCAGAAAATCCGTGGCTGAAACCGGGCTGCATCTCTCTCACCGGCGGCTCGATGACCATGCTGGCCACCAGTTGCCCCTTGGCAACGAAGAGATCGGCGCGAAGTGCCGGCACCTCTTCGAGGGCAGTGCCGTTATTTTCCACAATGCCGCTGATAAGCAGGATATCCATGCCGCCCGCCTCCTGCGGCGTAACGGTCACATGGGAAATGGCAAGCGGGTTTGCCGTGGCAACGGCCTGCTTTTCCGGCACGACCACCGACAGGCCACCCGAGCAGACGAAAACAAAAATGGCGAGACCCGCAACCAGCGCCGAATAGGCATCCGCCGACAGGCGCGACAATCTGCGATCCAGCCAGCCGATAAAGGCAAGGCCAAGCGTACCGATGGTGACGGGCGGTTTTGCCATCTGCCGGCGTGCCGCGCCGCGATTGTCGTTTCCGGGCTGACGCGCACGGTTTTCCTTGATGGTGACAAATTCCGCGTCTACCACGTCGTGGCCCGGATTTGCCGTCCGCGTTGTCCGGCGCGCCGGGGTTTCCGGCATCAGGAGGTCGAAATCGAATGCCGCTTGCCGGCGAGATGAACGGAACATAGCCATAGAATTCCTTGGGTGAGGTTTTCCGGCCCGCAAAACTGGGCATTGCAACGAATCCTGCCAAGTTTTAAATTTAATTGGTTAATGCTTCGCAAAAACGCCTCGCGCAGGCCACCGGAACCGGGTTAAACCGTGACATCCGGGCCTTACGCGCCAGCGGTTCGCGAACCACCACAAAACGAAGAGACTGGAAGTCCTTTGATCCATTTCGAAAATGTCGGGTTGCGTTACGGCATGGGACCCGAGATCCTGAGAGACATGACCTTCGACATTCCCAAGGGGTCGTTCCAGTTTCTGACCGGCCCTTCGGGTGCGGGCAAGACCTCGCTGCTGCGCATGCTGTTGATGTCGCTGCAGCCCACCCGCGGCCATATCCGCATGTTCAACCGCGATGTGTCGCGTATTCCACGCAGCGAGTTGCCGATGCTGCGCCGCCGTGTCGGCATCGTCTTTCAGGATTTTCGCCTGCTCGATCATCTGACGACCTATGAGAATGTCGCCCTGCCGCTGCGCGTGCGCGGCAAGGAAGAAAGCGCATACCGCAACGACGTGATCGAGCTTCTGAAATGGGTTGGGCTTGGCGAGCGCATCAACGTGCTGCCGGCCATCCTGTCCGGTGGCGAAAAGCAGCGCGCCGCCATTGCCCGCGCCCTGATGGACCAGCCGGAAATTCTGCTGGCCGACGAGCCGACCGGTAACGTCGATCCGCCCATGGCCAAACGCCTTCTCAACCTCTTCCTTGAACTCAACCGGCTGGGTACGGCTGTCGTCATCGCAACCCATGATTTCGCGCTGATGGACCAGATCGACGCGCGCCGGATGATCCTGACCGAAGGGCGGCTCGACATCTATGAATGAGATCGCCCGCAAACAATTGACGCCAGAAGCGGCCCAGCCGAAGCGCCCGCCCATGCGCATCCGCCCCATGGCACCCATCCTGCCGCCGTCGAACATTCAGGGCAATGCGCTGATGGTGGTGATCGCCATCATGGCGTTTCTCGCCTGCCTGACACTCGGCGCCGTCTCCATGGTGCGCGCCACCGCCGCCACCTGGCAGAGCCAGATTTCCCGCGAGATCACCATCCAGATCAAGCCCGAGGACGGGCTGGACATGAATGCGGCGCTCACCAAGGCGCGCAATCTGGCGCTTACCTTCGTCGGCACGCGGGATGGCACGATCCTCGACGACGCAGCCACTGCGCGCCTGCTCGAACCATGGCTCGGAAGCGGTCTCGATCTTTCCGAGCTGCCCATACCGCGCCTCGTCGTCATCACCATCGACGAAAACAACCCACCCGATTTTCAGGCAATGCGGGACATGCTGAAGGCCGAGTTGCCGCAGGCGTTTCTGGACGACCACCGCACATGGGTGGACAGGCTGGTCTCCATGGCCAGAACCACGGTCATGATCGGCCTCGGCGTTCTGATCCTCGTTTTCACCGCCATGGTGTTGACGGTGGTGTTTGCGACGCGTGGAGCGCTTTCCGGCAACCGGCATATCGTCGAGGTGCTGCATTTCGTGGGGGCGGAAAGCAGCTTTGTGGCGCGGGAGTTCCAGAAACACTTCCTGAAGATCAGCCTTAAGGGAGCGGCGGCAGGCGGCGCCCTTGCCGCAGCGGTTTTCCTGGCTGCCGGTTTCTGGCAATCGAGCACGGTCGCCACGCCGCAGAGCGATCAGGCAAGCGCGCTTTTCGGTTCCTTTTCCGTTGGTCTCGGCGGCTATATCGGCATCGCCACAACGATGATCGTCATCGCGCTTCTCACCACCATCACGGCGCGCGTGACCGTCATCCGAACCATCGACGATATCGACCGCGTCCGCTCCGATCCGTCGAAAAGTGACGGCCTCACATCGTGACCTTACGCCCCAAATCCCGTTGCAAACTGAAACGGTCACAAGCCGGATGTAACCTGCGGACGGTAGACAAAAATGCCTGTTCCTTGCCTTAATCGGCGAGTATTCAGGAGGAATGTTTGTGAGTCGAACAGACCAGGATCAGACGGCGACGCGACCGGCCAGAAAGGGCCTGTTGTCGCGGCGGGGTCCGTTGCGCCGTTTTATTCGCGGTATCATCCTGATTTGCGTCATTCTTTTCGGCATTTTTTTAGGTGGCTTCCTGTGGTTCGCCGATTCCGTCGCCTCCATGCGCCCGCCGGAGGGCACGAAGGGCGATGCCATCATCGTTCTGACCGGCGGCTATCAACGCATCGAACAGGCGGTCGGCCTGCTACGTGATGGCGTGGGCAAACGTTTGCTGATTTCCGGCGTCAACCCCGCCACCACCCGCACGCAGATCCGCAAGATGACGCAAGGCTCATCCGACATGTTTTCCTGCTGCGTGGATATGGGTTACAAGGCCATGGACACGATCGGCAATGCCAACGAAGCGGCAAGCTGGATACGCGATCACAACTATTCCTCGATCGTCGTCGTCACCAATAATTATCATATGCACCGCAGCCTGCATGAATTACGCAGCGCCAGCCCGCAGACGCGATTTATCGCCTATCCCGTCATCAGCGCCGATCTCGCCCGCACGAACTGGTTCGTGGAGCCGGATGTGGTCAGAACCATGCTCTACGAGTATTTAAAGTTCGTGGCGGCAGCTGGACGCGACCTGACCGGCTTCGGCAAGGGCGATGGTCTGCGCAAGGCCGCCGCCGATCATTCCATGCCGAAGGTGGCGACCGCTTCTCCATGAACGGCAAGAAACGCGCTTGCTGCGGGACCTTGTTTTCGTGTAGGCGTCTGGCATCGGCATCCGGCATCGAGACCATCAGAGCTTCGGAACGGCTGCGCCCCGGGAAGGTTGTTGATGCTCAAGCTGCGCTCTTTTCTTTTCAATACGCTGTTTTATCTCAACCTGATTGTCCGCATGATCGTGCTGACGCCGATCTATTTCATCCTGCCGCGCAAAATCGCCTTCGAAATTCCCAAGAACTGGGCGCGGTCCAACCATTGGCTGATGAAAACCATCGTCGGCACCACCTTCGAGATCGAAGGGCTGGAGAACATCCCGGAAACCGGCTGCATTTTCGCGCCCAAGCATCAATCCTTCTGGGATACCTATGCACTGCTGCCCAATCTGCCGGACCCCGTCTACATTCTGAAACGGGAATTGATGTGGATTCCGCTGTTCGGCTGGTATGTGATGAAACAGCGCATGATCCCGGTCAACCGCGCCGCGCGTGGCAAGGTCATGCTGAAGGTGATGGAGCGGGCGAAAGAAGAAATGGCGGCGGGCCGCGAACTCATCATCTACCCCGAAGGCACACGCCGTCCGCCCGGCGCCGAGCCAGAGTACCGTTACGGTATCGCCCGGCTCTACCGCGATCTGCAGGTGCCGGTCATTCCCGTCGCCATGCATCCCGGCCTCTTCTGGCCACGCCGTTCGACCATGCGTTATCCCGGCCATTTCAAGGTGCGTATCCTGCCGGCCATCGAGCCGGGTCTGGACCCCGACGTTTTTTTCAAGCGATTGATCGAGGTGACGGAAAAAGCGAGCGACGAGTTGCTGCTGGAAACCGCGCGCAACAATCCGCATCTGCCGCTGCCTCCAACTGCCATCAAGCGCATCGCCGAACTTCAGGGCACGGAAACGACCTCCGCCGACTAAACCGCAAGCGCGCCGACATTGGCGGCGATGCTTTCCAGCAGAGAGTCGCGGATGCCCATATCCTGCAGATGCTGAACGGTATTGAAAACGTAGTCGGTATTGGGACCCGAGCGGCCCGATGCGGCGGCAATGATCGTGGCCGCCTCTGCGACCCCCAGCCCGCCGATATATTGCTCATGCGCGGGATCGGCCACATAGGTCACGGCATTGCCGCGCCGTCCGTCGGAAAGAGCGATGGCGACGACACGCTCCTTGTAGACATTCGTTACCAGCTCGCGCTCACGCAGGTAAGCCATCACCGGCTCGTGGTCCTTCGCCTCGACCCGGAAGGCGACACCAAGGCAGGAGCCGCCACGCTCCAGACCCAGCACGAGACCGGGCTTTTCCGTAGTGCCTCTGTAAAAATTGGAACTGATGCAGAGCGAGCGACGATAACCGTGCAACCGCGCCTGCTGCCTTTCCGCGAAGGCAAAGCCGGGGTTCCACATCAACGAACCGTAGCCAAAGACCCAAAAATCGTCCATATCCCAAGCCAAATCTAAATTCCCTGAAGTCTGTTCATCGGAGATCAATATGGCAGCGTCAAGCCAATCCGGCACCGCCAAAAAATTCCTCTGGCTTGCCATCGCCATCCTTGTGGTCATCGGACTTTATACGGCCGGATGGTTTTATGCCGCCGACAGGCTGAAACAGACGGTACTGAACGTCATTTCGCCCTCGCAGGCGAGGAATGTCAGCGGCGAATGCGGCGATATCGCCTTCCGCGGTTATCCCTTCCGCATCGGCCTTTTCTGCTCCAAAGTGACCGTGGACGACAGCGGCAACGGCGTTTCAGCGTCTTTCGGCGAACTTCGCTCAGCGGCACAGGTCTATAATCCCGGCCATATTGTCTGGGAACTCGATTCGCCGGCGGAAATCCGATCCGCCCATGGCCTGACCGTTTCAGCCTCCTGGCAGAACATGCAGTCGAGCATCGTCACCAAGCTGAAGGGCATCGACCGCACCTCACTGGTGATCGACGGTCTCAAGGCGCAGGCGGTTTCCTCCGTCACCGGCCAGACGATCGATTTCGATGCCGCCAAGACGGAAATGCACCTGCGCCAGAACGGCGCCGATCTTGATGGCGCAATCACGCTGACCGACTCGGCAACCGTCATCAAGGATTGGCCGCAGGTTCTTCCCCGCCTCGATGCCATCATCGATGTGACGCTCGCGGGTAAGGCGGGCATGGTGGACGGCAGCGACACGTCAGGCCTTTATGGCACAAGCGGCGAGCTTCGTCGGCTGTTGGCCGATATTGGCGACGGCCGCACCATGCGCATCAGCGGCCCCTTCTCCTTCGACAATGAAGGCTATCTATCCGGTCAGTTCAAGCTGGAGATCGAAAAGCTCGGCGCATGGTCGGACAATGCCAAGCAGGCGTTTCCACAGCTGCAATCCACCATCGATACGGCCCGCAAACTGCTCGGCGCGCTCGCCGGCGGCGGAGACAGGGCATCGGTCGATCTCGTGGTGGACCGCGGCCGTGCCACCGTCAGCGGCTTCATCCCGCTGGGCAAGATACCGCCGATTTAACAGAGAGGTTTTGTGAAAAATACCTCAGCGGCATCCTGAATCTCCGCAAAGTTCAGGATGCCCGCTTCTTGATATCCATTGTGACGATGCCACCTCTGTGGTTCCTCTTCATCCTGCTGGCTCGAGGTCATCACCAGAGATGCCCCTTGCTGACGCATTTGAGTTTCCCAAAAACCCGTAAGCGCTGCGCCGACTCCATGCCGGCGAAATTCAGGAATGACGCGGATCATGTCCATATAGGGAATCTTTCCCCAGAACATTGAGAAGCGCAGAAAGCCGACTAAAACCAAATCTTTTTTTGCGACGAGATATTCGCGGTGTCCAACGCACCGCCGCAACCAAGCCTCATCAATCCATTTGTCTTCACGCAGGAGCCAATCGATATCGCCATCCATCGCTGCCGATATCGATATCATGCCAGCCACCTATTTCTTCTGGTCCAGCGCATGACGCCCGAAGTCGGGCGTATCAACGTCCTGACCAGCCTCAATGATGGAGCGGCGGATGGAGCGTGTGCGGGAGAACAACTCAAACAACTTGTCGCCCTCGCCCCAGCGGATCGCTCTTTGCAGCGACGCAAGGTCCTCGGAAAACCGCGCCAGCATTTCGAGAATGGCATCCTTGTTGTGCAGGCAGACGTCACGCCACATGGTCGGATCGGAGGCGGCGAGACGGGTGAAGTCACGGAAGCCGGAAGCGGAATATTTGATGACTTCCGATTCGGTCACCGTCTCCAGATCGTCCGCCGTGCCGACGATATTGTAGGCGATGATATGCGGCAGATGCGAGACGATCGCCAGAACCTTGTCGTGATGTTCGGCATCCATTTCATCGACGCGCGAGCCTAGCGCCCGCCAGAAATCCTTCAGCTTTTCCAGCACCTCGTCGTCCGTGCCCGGCAGCGGCGTGAAGATGCACCAGCGCTCGCGGAACAAACCGGCAAAACCGGCATCCGGGCCGGATTTTTCCGTGCCCGCCAGCGGATGGCCGGGAATGAAATGCACATTTTCAGGCATATGCGGCGCCATCTGGGCGATAACCGAGGCCTTGGTGGAGCCGACATCGGTGACGATGGCGCCCGGTTTCAGATGCGGCGCAATCTGCTGCGCCACACTTTCCGACGCGCCGACCGGCACCGAAACAATGACGAGATCGGCATCCTTCACCGCTTCCGCCGCCGAGACGGAATAGTCCGTGCCAAGCGCCAGTTCCTCCGCCCGTTTCAGCGTGTCTTCGCTGCGGGTGGAAATCGTCACATTGCGGGCAAGCCCCAGTTCGCGGATGTCGCGGGCAATCGACGAGCCGATCAGGCCGATGCCGATCAGCGCGATGCGTTCAAACATGATCTCGCCCATTATGCCTGCCCCATGAACTCGGTAAGTGCGGCGATAACGCCGAGATTGGCTTCTTCCGAGCCGACGGTCATTCTCAGCGCATTCGGGAAACCGTAACCGCGCACTGCACGCAGGATGTAACCGCGTCGGCTCAGGAACTCATCCGCATCCGTTGCCCGCCTGCCATCCTGATCGGGGAAATGGATCAGGATGAAATTGGCAACAGACGGCGTGATTTCGAGGCCGAGACCGATGAAGGCGGTCGTGAGCTTTTCCATCCACAGCGCATTATGCGCCACGGCCTGTTCGACAAAGCCCTGATCGCGGATTGCAGCGGCACCGGCAGCGATGGCCGGCGCGCTCATGTTGAACGGGCCGCGAACGCGGTTCAACGCATCGATGACGGCGGCCGGACCATACATCCAGCCGACGCGCAGCGCGGCCAGACCATAGACCTTGGAGAAGGTGCGGGTCATCACCACGTTGCGGTTGCCGGATACCAGCTCAAGCCCCGCTTCGTAATCATTCCTGCGCACATATTCGGCGTAAGCCGCATCCAGCACCAGCACGACATGTTTCGGCAGACCGGCCTGCAGGCGGCGGATTTCCGCGACGGGAACATAGGTGCCGGTGGGGTTGCCCGGATTGGCGATGAAAACCATCTTCGTCCTCGGCGTGACGGCGGCAAGCACGGCGTCCACATCCACCGCGCAGTCCCTCTCCTTCACCGTCACCGGCGTCGCGCCCGCACCCATGATCTGGATCTTGTAGACGAGGAAACCATGCTCGGTGATGATCGCCTCATCGCCCGCACCCAAATAGACATGGCAAAGCAGGCCCAGAAGCTCATCCGAGCCATTGCCGCACATGATGTTCGCGATGTTGAGGCCGTGAACGTCGGCAATCGCCTGACGCAACGCTATCGCCTGACCGTCGGGATAGATTTCCAGATGGCTGGCGGCCGCACCGAAAGCTTCAATCGCCTTCGGGCTTGGCCCGAGCGGCGTTTCATTGGAGGAGAGCTTATAAACCTTCGCAACGCCATCCACATGTTCCTTACCCGGAACATAAGCGGCGATATCCAGAATACCCGGACGCGGAACAGGTTGGTTAAGCTCTGCACTCATTTGATCGACCTTTGGAAAAACGCCGGAGAACCCGGCAAAAGCAATGCCGGAGGCATTAGACCGGAATGGCCGCTTTGTCGAGGGTCAGCGCGGCTTTCCCGGTTTTGCAGCAGTGCGGGTGGTGGGTACCCCCTGCGGCGCGAGAACCGGCACAAAAACCCGGCGCGAGGCGCGCTGGGTGACTGGCAATCCCTGATAGAGACGCTTCTGGGCTTCAACCACGATGACGCCGGAAAACAGCGGCCAGAGCCTGCGGCCGGTGAGTTCGAGGTAACGGCGGAATTTCAGCACGGGCCGGCTGGTAGTGGGCGGAAAGAACAGTGCTTCGGCCGAAGCCCCCGGCGTGAAATTGGTTTCGCGCAGAAGCGCCGTCAGCTGTCCGCGTGAGTAGGGCCGCCCGGAACCGAAAGGCGTGTGTTCCATGCGCGCCCAGACCCCCCGCCGGTTCGGCACCACGATGACCAGACGGCCACCCGGCGCCAGCACCCGCCACAGTTCCTTCAAACTCTCGCGTGGATTTTCGGCAAATTCCAGCGCATGCACCATCAGGACCCGATCTATCGACGAATCGGGCAGCGGCAATTCCTCGTCAAACACCAGCGCGGTGGAGGAAAGTTCGCCAGCCGGCCAGTTCACCGCCCCCTGCCCCGCCGGCATGAAGGCGAAAGTGCGCTCCGTATCGTGGCGGAACCGCTCTAGAAACGGCACGGCATAACCGAGGCCGACCAGCCGTTCCTCCGGCAAGGGCGGCCATAGCGTCGAAAGCGCCATGGTAATCGCCTGCTCGGCGGAGCGGCCAAGCGGAGAATGATAGAATTCGCGCAGATCGACGATATCGGTATTCATGGGCGAGAATGTAGCATCAGGCGGTTGGACTTCAAGGCGTCTGCCCCTACATTGGAAGTCAGTTGGGAAAGTCAGGCGGACAAATGCGCCGGTTTTGGCCGGTAAATGGAGAGGACACGATGAAACCTTTGGAAATAGACGTCTTTCTTTGCCGCAGCGACAATTTCGGAGTGCTCCTGCACGATCCCGAAAGCGGGGCAACCGCTGCCATCGATGCGCCGGAGGAAGGGCCGATCCTGCATGCTCTCGATGGCCACGGCTGGAAACTGACGCATATCTTCACCACTCACCACCATCAGGACCATGTGGAAGCCAATCTGGCGCTGAAGGACAAGTTCCGCTGCGAGGTGTACGGCCCCTATGACGAGGCGATTGCAATACCGGGCCTTGATCGCTCGCAGGCCGATGGTGATGAGTTCGAATTCGCCGGACGCCGCGTTCAGGTCATTGCCACACCCGGCCACACGGCGGGCCACATCTGTTATTATTTGCCGGATGATGGCTTGCTATTTGCCGCCGATACGCTGTTCGCCATGGGCTGCGGCCGCCTGTTCGAGCGCCCCGCGGCGGATATGTGGCACTCCTTCCAGAAACTGATGGCCCTGCCGGATGAGACGCGCGTCTATTTCGGCCACGAATATACGCTTTCGAATGCCCGTTTTGCACTGACCGTTGATCCCGACAATGCAGTGCTGAGCGAACGCGCAGCGCGTGTCGAGACGGCGCGGAAGGCCAATGAGTTCACCATTCCCACCACCATCGGGCTCGAAAAGCAGACCAATCCCTATATGCGGGTGACGGACGCCGGCATTCGCAGACATCTTGGCCTTGAAGGGGCCACCGATGCCGACGTCTTTGCGGAAATTCGCACGCGCAAGGACAATTTCTGATGGGCGCCGATCTGTCTGCGGAAGCGATCATTCGCGAATTGGGGCTGGAACCGCATCCCGAAGGCGGTTTTTACCACCAGACTTTTCGCGACAGGGCAGGCGGCGAGCGTGGCCACTCGACGGCGATTTATTATCTGCTGGAAAAGGGTGTGCGTTCGCACTGGCATCGGGTCACCGACGCGGTGGAGGTCTGGCATTATTACGCCGGCGCGCCGATCACGCTGCATCTTTCGGACGACGGCCGGGAAGTGCAGACCTTCACGCTCGGCCCTGACATTCTTGAAGGCGAGCGCCCGCAGGTGATCGTGCCGGCCAATTGCTGGCAATCGGCGGAAAGCCTCGGCGACTTCACCCTCGTCGGCTGTACCGTTTCGCCGGGCTT
This sequence comes from Agrobacterium sp. ICMP 6402, assembly GCF_009498615.1. Taxonomy (NCBI): domain Bacteria; kingdom Pseudomonadati; phylum Pseudomonadota; class Alphaproteobacteria; order Hyphomicrobiales; family Rhizobiaceae; genus Agrobacterium; species Agrobacterium sp. ICMP 6402. Next base: position 358,001 of record NZ_QSNV01000002.1, on the reverse strand, counting down.
CGCTTTTTCGAGCTTCGTTATGGCTGAACCCGGCTGGTCGCCGGGTGGTGTGCCGTAGACGCCAGAACAATGCCGGTGGAGTGAACCTATGCCACTTGTTTCTTCTCCCTGAGGGGGAGAAGAAACGCGCGGCAACGCCGTGCTATCAATCCCGGTCAGCCCCCGTATTTCGTCGCGGTAATATAGACCTGCCCCACCCGCGTTGGAATGATGGCGTAGACCGGCGCATAAACATCCATATTGTTCGACTTGGCGAACCAGATCTCCATCGAGATGGATTTCAGATATTCGATATCCTTGCGTCCCTGCCGATAACCCGATTTCGGCACGTAACGCGCCTTGCAGACGATGGCATCGCCACTGAAGCCGTTGGTCTTGAACGGCTTGGTGCCACTGGGGCTCAAAACGAGGTCGAGACGCGATTCGCCATCATAGATCGGCAGACGCGTGGGGCAGATGCGGCCACCTGAGGGAATGATGAGACCGGAAATCGGATCGAGAACCGAGCGCAGGTCGCGATCCTTCACGTCCACCCAGTTGTCCGGCCGGGCCTTCTGCTCCGGTTTCACCGTCGTCGAGGTGACATTGCCGTTGCGGTAGACGACGTCATAGGTCCGTACCCGCTTGCCGTCCTTGTAGACCAGCGAATATTCGTTCGCCTGCAGCCGGTGGCCGCGCTTGGCGCCGGAAACCGTCGTCTTGCCGGAAATATCCTTGAGAATGCTGGCAAGGCCGGCGGCGCTGAAGGAGCCGGAGATCGAATAATTCGGCCCGTCCATGCGAGTCGAAAAACTTGCCCGCGCAATCGGCAGAATGCCGAGATTGATGCTGTATTCGCTTGTATGGCGTGCTTCGGCGGCGAGCGAGGGGGAGACGCCCGCAAACGCCATTGTCACGGCCATGAAAATGCTTTTTCCTCTGGCAATCATTTCGATATCACCTTAAAAGAGGCGCGGAAGCGGCCTTATCGGGCGATGATATACGCTGACTTGTGGCAATAAAAAAGCGGACGACGGTTGAAAACGCCGGAATTTCCTTTCATTTGATCGCGAGCGGCTTGACTGTTAAGTCTCGTCTGACTATAGAACCGCAACTTTCCAATCAAGGCCAGTTGGATTGCCTCTCCGGTTTTGCCGGTGGCGAGCCAGTGGCGAAACAGACGAACGAAATAGGTGTACCCATGTCCCGTGTATGCGAATTGACCGGCAAGGGCGTCCAGACGGGCAACAACGTCAGCCACGCCAACAACAGGACCAAGCGCCGGTTCCTTCCGAACCTCTGCCAAGTCACGTTGATCTCCGATGCTCTCGGCCAGCGCTTCCGCCTGCGTGTTTCCGCAGCTGCTCTGCGTTCCGTTGAACACCGTGGCGGCCTCGATGCTTTCCTTCTGAAGTCCGGCGAAAATGATCTGAGCATGCGCGCTCGTCTCCTGCGCCGCCAGATCGCCAAGAAGACGGCTGAAGCTGCTTAATAGCGGTTTCGACATCATCGATATTCAGAAGGCTTGAATGGCTTTTGCCGCTCAGGCCTTTTGTCTGTCTAAATTCGCTCCAACTGGTGGCATCACCCAGGATAAAAAAATGCTGACCCTGCGCTATACGCTGATCTACGTTCTACTGATGACACTGGTGGTCGTCGCTTCCAATATTCTGGTGCAATATCCGCTTTCCGGATCGCTGTTCGGCGTCAATCTGGGCGATCTGTTGACCTGCGGCGCCTTTACCTATCCGGTCGCCTTCCTCGTCACCGACCTGACAAACCGCCAGTTCGGCCCCTCGGTCGCGCGGCGCGTCGTGCTCGCGGGCTTTGTCGTTGGGGTAACGCTGTCCTTCTGGACTTCCATTCCGCGCATCGCAGTGGCTTCCGGCACCGCCTATCTCATCGGCCAGTTGCTCGATATTTCGGTCTTCAACCGCCTGCGCCGCCAGCGCTGGTGGCATGCGCCGCTTGCCGGCTCGATGCTGGGTTCGGTACTGGATACGGCACTGTTCTTCTCCATCGCCTTTGCCGCGAGTTTCGCCTTTGTCGGCCCCAATGATGCCTTCGCCATCGAAAACGCACCCATACTCGGCGTGCTTACCCTTGAAGCGCCGCGTTGGATTTCCTGGGCATTGGGCGATCTTTCGGTGAAAATCCTTGTCGGCTTGGTCATGCTTCTGCCTTACGGCGCGCTGATGAACACGCTGAAGCCGATGCCGGGCACAGTCAAATCGGGCTGACATTATCCGCCAGCCGCATTTGAAGCTGTGCAGGCGTGGATCAAATCACGCTTGCAAACCGGCGGACCGCGTTGCAGTCTGCCGTCCGTGGCAAAGCGCGGAGGCGGGTCGGCATGCAGATCAAGGATGTTATCGACATTGTGGATGCGACGAGCGCGACGCTTTCGGGCTCCAGCTTTGATGACGTCAATCTGTCGGGAACGGTCTTCAACAATGTCAATCTGGCCGGCACACGCTTCAACGACATCAACTTTTCCGGTGCGTCGTTTACGGATAGCAACATGTCCGGCTGGTCGATCGATGACGTCAATTTTACCGGACTGAAGCTGAGCAACACAAATCTGTCCGGCGCGCAGATAACGGCATGCCGAATGACAGGCATGAAGATCGACGGCATTCCGGTCGAGGATCTCCTCGCTGCCTACAAGGCGGCACAGGAGAAGGCCTGATATTCACTCCACCAGCTTGAATTCCAGCATCAGATTGCGCTGGAGAAACGAGTGGTTGTCATCAGACACGATGATGAGGCGCGTCGAGCCATCCGGCCCCTTCACCACATCCATGCCTTCCATATTGTCGATCTGGTAGGCCATGCCCGCTTCCATCAGGATTTCGCCATCCACCACGGCACCCGGCCGAATATCGGCTCCACGGATGCGGCGGATGCGCATGCCGACACCTTCGGCGAAATTAAAGCGCCGCTCAAGAAGCAGCAGATCGCCGTTCGGCAGGAAAGCGCCATCAGTCACATCGAATGACGGATGATGGGTGACAGCGAATGTGCCCTTCAGCGGGCCTTCCAATATGGCCGCGAGAAGATTGCCGTCCGCATCGATACTTTTCTCCGCCACCACGACCAGAGCGCCGGCGAGCGGCGAATCGGCCGACGATACCGCCAAGGCCTCCATGCCGCCGTTGTGGCGCAGTTCATTATTGGGGATGAGGTGCGGCAGGCGACTGAGCGGCTTGGACGTCGCAAAGCCCGGATCCGGATAGATATCGATCCTGTGCCGCTGCTCGTAGCTGACGAACACCTTGCCGTCGCGCAGCGCCAGCCCTTCCGCATCCATTTCCATCTTGCGCGGCGGCTCGCGGCCACTCATGTCCAGCATGGGAGTGATGCGGGCATCGGCAAGCCCGGACAGCGCGCCAGCCGCACCACGCGTGGTCCTGCCCGTCAGCCAGTGGCCGGTATCCAGCACCGCGATAAATTCCTCACCATCGGGACGGAAGCGGATGGAGGATATCGCCCCGAACAGCTTTTCCGGGGCGCTCATCACCATGCCGCCGATAAATTCCAGCTTGCCGAAACGTTTTGCGCTGGTGCCGACCTCAAAACCCGACAGCAGACGAACGCTCACCGGTACATCGATGGTCGATGCGCCGATGGGAATGGGAAACAGAGAAGCCGCCGCAAGAACCGTAGCGACCGCCAGAGACCTGCAGGAAAAGGACACCCGGCCCCGCTTATCCGGCACGGCGGACCCTGCGGGACGAACCGGAAGCACTGCTCGTATCCTCGAAGAGAGCAGCAAGCTGCTCGGTCATCGCGCCGGCAAGCTCATCCGCATCAACGATGGTCACGGCGCGGCGGTAATAACGGGTCACGTCATGGCCGATGCCGATTGCCAGCAGTTCCACCGGCGAGCGCGTCTCGATCTGTTCGATGACCGCACGCAGGTGCCGCTCCAGATAATTGCCCGGATTAACCGAAAGGGTCGAATCATCCACCGGCGCGCCGTCGGAGATCATCATCATGATCTTGCGTTGCTCGGGACGGCCGATCAGGCGGTTATGCGCCCACATCAGCGCTTCGCCGTCGATGTTTTCCTTGAGCAGGCCTTCGCGCATCATCAGACCGAGATTGCGCCGTGAGCGCCGCCATGGGGCATCCGCAGACTTATAGATGATATGGCGCAAATCGTTGAGGCGGCCCGGCGAAGCGGGTTTGCCGTTGGCCAGCCATTGCTCGCGCGATTGCCCGCCCTTCCACGCCTTGGTGGTGAAGCCGAGAATTTCGACCTTCACGCCCGACCGTTCCAGCGTGCGCGCCAGAATATCGGCGCAGGTGGCTGCAACCGTGATCGGACGGCCGCGCATCGAACCGGAATTATCGATGACCAGCGAAACCACCGTGTCGCGGAACTTGGTATCACGTTCCTTCTTGAAGGAGAGCGGCTGCATGGGATCGATGATGAGCCTGACGAGACGGGCCGGATCGAGATAACCCTCTTCCAGATCGAAATCCCAGGAGCGGTTCTGCTGCGCCATCAGGCGGCGCTGCAGCCGGTTCGCCAGACGCCCGACGGCACCCTGCAGATGGGCGAGCTGCTTGTCGAGGAAGGCGCGCAGGCGGTCCAGCTCGGCATCGTCGCACAGTTCTTCGGCGCGGATTTCCTCGTCGAATTCCTCGGTAAAGATGCGGTAGTCGACCTTCTCGTTAAAATCGTCGAAGGGGCTATTGGGGCGACGCGTCTCACCGGGCGTTTCGGAATCCTCGTCGAGGTCGTTGGACATTTCCTCGTCCGACATCTCGGCGCCGTCCATCTCGCCTTCTTCCATTTCCTCCTGCGAGGCCTCGTTTTCATCGGCAGGCGTCGCATCGGAGCCGGCCTCTTCCTCGACCTGCTCTTCCTCGGTCTCGTTGGTGCGCGGCTGATCCTCGTTGGATTCCGCCTCCTGGCTTTCCGGGTCGTTATCCTCGTCGCCGAAATCCTCCGCCATCTGCATGGAGGTCAGCATCTTGCGTACCAGCCGCGAAAACGCCTTCTGGTCGGTAATGACGCGGGAAAGATCGTTGAGGTCGCCTGCCGCCTTGTCTTCGATGAAGTCGCGCCAGAGATCGAGAACCTTGCCAGCACTTGCCGGCGGCTTTTCGCCGGTCAGTTTCTCCCGCACCAGAAGGGCGACCGCCTCGGCGAGCGGTGCGTCGTCCTTATTGTTGATGCCGGAGAAATTGGCCTTGGCGTATTTTTCCGTATTCATCGCCTTGATATTGGAGGCCATGCCCGGCATGCGCAGCGCGCCGATGGATTCCACCCGCGCCTGTTCGACGGCATCGAAAACCAGCTGCGCTTCGGCGCCCTGCGGCGACATCAGCGCATGCGTATCCGCATCATGGCAGGCAAGCCGCAGCGCCATGGAATCACCGAGACCACGCGTGATGGCGATCTCCTGCGCCGTGGGTTTCTTGGAAATTTCCGGCAGGCGCATGCGCTCACCGGCAAGACCCGGCCGCTCATTGGCGAAGACGACTTCGACCTCGGCATCCCCGGCAACGGATCGCACGCACCCGGCAATCGCCTGACGCAACGGCTCCGTATCAACAGCCGTACCCGGTTTTGCTCTGGAATTGTCGCCGCGCGCTGCCATTGTCTTTCCTGTCATTTGTAGACACGTGGGAGCCGCCCATCAAAGGATGCGCGGCCCGCCGGCGTCTTCAAGTCATCGGTGATTTCTCCGGACGAACCGGGGAATATCAGGCGCTGAGAACGATGTTCGCAGCGCTTTCCTTCAGCTCGACGCCGAAAGCCCGCTGATATTGCTCGGCCACCAGCGTGCGCTCCAGCTCGTCGCACTTGTTGAGGAAGGTCACGCGGAAGGCAAAGGCGAGATCGCCGAAGATTTCCGCATTTTCCGCCCAGGTGATGACGGTACGCGGGCTCATGACCGTGGACAAGTCGCCATTAACGAAGGCCGAACGGGTGAGATCGGCCACGCGCACCATCTTGGAGACGTTTTCGCGGCCCTTCGGATTGTCGAAGCTCTTCACCTTGGCGGCAACGATGTTCACTTCCTGCTCATGCGGCAGGTAGTTCAGCGTGGTAACGATGGACCAGCGGTCCATCTGCGCCTGGTTGATCTGCTGCGTGCCGTGGTAAAGGCCGGTCGTATCACCGAGGCCGACCGTGTTGGCGGTCGCGAAAATACGGAAGGCCGGGTGAGGACGGATGACGCGGCTCTGGTCGAGCAGGGTCAGGCGGCCGGAGGATTCCAGTACGCGCTGGATAACGAACATCACGTCCGGGCGGCCGGCATCATATTCGTCGAAGACCAGCGCTACATTGTGCTGGTAGGCCCAGGGCAGAATGCCGTCCTTGAATTCGGTAACCTGCTTGCCGTCCTTCAGGACGATGGCGTCCTTGCCGACGAGATCGATACGGCTGACATGGCTGTCGAGGTTGACGCGCACACAGGGCCAGTTGAGGCGGGCAGCCACCTGCTCGATATGGGTAGATTTACCCGTGCCGTGGAAACCGGAAACCATGACACGTCGGTTGTGAGCAAAACCGGCTAGGATCGCGAGGGTCGTATCGCGGTCGAAAAGATAGTCGGGATCGAGATCCGGCACATAGGCGTCGCCCTGGGAATAGGCGGGAACCCGCAGATCCGTATCAATGCCGAAAACCTCCCGCACGGACACTGTCGTGTCGGGCAGGTTGGAAATATCAAGGTCGATTTTGCTCATCACGTCTCCAAGGCGGGCGGCAGCCACCCGGCCACATCATCAATCAGGCGGTAAACACGTAAGTTGGCTTAGCAGAAACCTGACTGCTTTAACAATTGATATGCTTGAACAACAGCCCGAAAACGTTCTTCCGAACCGCGATCGCCACCATTAGCATCAGGATGGTGCTTTTTGACAAGCTCCTTATAGCGCCTTTTTATGTCTTCCTGCTTCGCATTGGCCGCAAGACCGAGCGTATCGAAAGCTTTCGCCTCCAGCGTCTTCAGCTTGCGGTCCTTTTGCAGGCGCTCTCCGCCAGCCTTTGCGCCGCCGGCAAAACCGCCGGTGAAGCCGAAAGGATCACGGATACGGGCATTGCCGGCCGCGCCGGATCGCAGCGTGGAGTGAAGGGGGCTGTCGCGCGCCGTCTTGTTGACGCCGACCGTCCAGGTCGGGCGATGGCCGGTGATCGCCTCCTTCTGGTAACGGGCGATCTCGCCGTCTGACAGGCCGGAGAAATAATTATAGCCCTTGTTGTATTCCTTCACATGCTCAAAACAGAACAGGAAGAATTGCCCCTCGGCATTGCGGCCGACGGGTGCGCGGTGAACGCCCGGTTTATCGCATCCATCCCACTGGCAGGTGGGGGCCTGAACCTCAGGTTCCCGCTCCCTTTTCCGGCGCGTGCGGATGCGGTCGAAATATTTCGAATCCAGTTTCATGATGTCCTGATTATGGAGTGCTAAAAGCCGCACAACAAGAATTGACAAAGCGGAATGTTGCTGGCTTTTAGGTAACCCCCTTTGAAGACCAGCCAACAGGAATGGAGCCCTTCGCATGTCCCTGCGAGAACGTATAGAAACGAAGCTGCGTGAGAGCTTTTCACCAGAGCGTCTGAAAGTCGTCGATGAAAGCCAGATGCATGCGGGCCACCAGCCGGATATGACCGGCACGGGCGAGACACATATGCGTGTTCAGATAGTATCGGAAAGCTTTTCCGGCAAGTCTCGCGTCGAACGCCACCGGGCGATCAATGCCGTTTTGAAGCCGGAACTCGACGCGGGGCTGCATGCGCTGGCAATAGAGGTAGCGGCACCGGGGGAAGCGGTGCGGTTTTAGGCTTAACTGCGCAGCATTACATTCGTGTTTCTGAGATGAGAACCTGATTGATCTAAATATCTTTTCCTACTGACACTCAATCACAGGGATACGGTCCCGGTCCCGTACGAGAGAATGATGCCTCACTTCTACGTTGTAACCGATTGTGAATTCGACGGTCCGATCCCAGGAAAAAACTCAATGTTGTCATTCGGTTCTGTTGCAGTCTCAGAAACCGGTGAAATTCTCGGCGATTTCGAGACCGTTCTGGAACGGCTGGAAAATGCGGAGAGCGACCCCGTAACCATGGAGTTTTGGCGCAAACATCCAAAGGCCTGGGAAGCAGCGACGGAAAACGCTCAACCTGCCGCGGTCGCTATTCAAAGTTTCGTGGCGTGGATAAAATCCTTTGATGCTGAGCCGATATTCGCAGCCCATCCAGTGTCTCTCGACTGTCTGTGGTTAGATTATTACCTGAAGCGGTTTACAGGTCAGCCGCTTTTTGAAGGCCCGTGGGTTTCCAACCGCCTTTTCAGGTATGCTCCCCTTTGCATCATGTCCATGGTCGCGGGAAAAACCGGTCGCGATTACTGGAGCTGTGACGTTCAGCACTATCCCGCAGAATGGCTGGGTGCCATTGAGCACACCCATCGTGCAATCGACGATGCGCGCGGTTATGCAAACCTTCTGAGTTTCATGCTCAACAAAGGATGAGCTTTCCACGCTGTGGTTTTGCAAATGAAGAGGGTTAGCTTAGGGCTTGAGCTGCCCCTCACCCCGGATGCTTCTCCGACAGGAACGACTGCACCTCCGACGACGCCACATCATCAGCAACGAAAGATTGGCCGATGCCGTGGGTGAGGATGAAGGTGAGCTTGCCGCCCTTGACCTTCTTGTCCTGCGCGATTGCCGTCATCAGCGTCTCGACCGGCGGCAGCTCACCGGGGATGTCCTTCATCGTCGTGGGTAGACCGACCGCCTTCAGATGCGCTTCGACGCGGGCCGCATCATCAGGGCTTGCAAGGTTCATGCGAGCGGAGAACTGGTGCGCCAGCACCATGCCGATCGCCACACCTTCACCGTGCACCAGCCGCTTGCTGTCGTAATTGGTCGCCGCCTCCAGCGCGTGGCCGAAGGTGTGGCCGAGATTCAGAAGGGCGCGCACGCCGTTTTCTTTCTCGTCCGCCACCACCACATCGGCTTTCGCCTGGCAGCTGGTCGCAATCGCCTGGATGCGGGCGGGGCCGCCGGTGCGGATTTCATCCCAGTTCTTCTCGAGCCAGAAGAAGAAATCCGGCTTGTCGATCAGGCCATATTTCACCACTTCGGCGTAACCGGCGCGGAATTCCCGCGGGCTCAACGTATCGAGTACCGCCGTATCCGCCAGCACCAGATCTGGCTGGTGGAAAACGCCGATGAGGTTCTTGCCGTGGCGGCTATTGATGCCGGTCTTGCCACCAACGGAGGAATCGACCTGCGCCAGAAGCGAGGTCGGTATCTGCACGAAACGCACGCCGCGGCGCACGATGCCTGCGGCAAAACCCGCCAGATCACCGATCACACCGCCACCGAGTGCGATGACCGCGTCATTGCGTTCCACGCGTGCGGAGAGAACCGCATCGCAGACGGTGACCAGATGCTCAAAGCTCTTGGTCTTTTCACCCGCCGGCAGGGTCAGCGAAACCGCCTCGATACCGTCCGTCTGCAGGCCGTCCATCAGACCTTCGAGGTAAAGCGGCGCAACATGCTCATCTGTGATGATCGCCGCGCGCCGGCCCTTCAGCCGTGCCGAAATCTCGCCACCTGCCCTGCCGATTAGCCCCGGCCCGATCAGAATATCATAGGCGCGCTCGCCGAGCGGCACATGGACAAGACGTTCATCGGCGTGGATTTCGGAAGGCGTCATGATGGTCGGTCTTTCTGTTCGATACCGGCGATGGCGGCCAGCACTTCGGTCACGATGATTTCCTTGCGGACGTCACGGGATTCGATGGTGAGATCCGCTTCTGCATATACCGGGTAACGTTTATCCATCAGGGCCGCCAGCGTGGCCTTGGGATTTTCGGTCTTGAGAAGCGGACGATGATCGCGCTTGTTGACCCTTTCCCACAAAACCTCGAGATCGGCCTTCAACCACAGCGAGATACTGCCGCGCGAAATGTGACGCCTGGTATTATCGTTGATGAAGGCGCCGCCGCCGGTGGAGATGACCTTGGGACCACCGCGCAAAAGCCGCTTGATGACCCGTGTTTCCAGCGCCCGGAACTCTTCCTCACCATAGGTGGCGAAAAGTTCTGATATCGTCATGCGTGAGACACGCTCGATTTCGACATCCGTGTCGATGAATTGCACTTTAAGCTGCTGGGCAACCATGCGGCCTATCGCAGACTTTCCAGCCCCCATCAGCCCGACAAAGACGATGTTGCGCCTCCCGAGCTTTGCCCGTGCTTGCTCCCCGAGTGTGGCCGGGACGGATAAATTCGTTTCATTCATAAATTTGAAAGCCCGTTTGGCATGGATATCTGCAAATGTTTACGAAGCGTCAAGCCAAATTGCTGCCTGAATGGCGTTGAATCACAATCATCGCCGCATGCGGCACGGAGCGAAAGCCGGCTTTTTGATCTTGCCGCCGCTTTCGCCGCACCGCATATAAGTTCGACAGCCACCTTTACGGAGCCGCCATGCCCACCCTCTTCCGCTTCACGATGATACTGGCGACCATCGCGGGGCTGATCTATGGCGGCATGGTGCTGCTTGTCATGGTCGTGAAGCCGCGCGACCGCGAGGTGACGGTGCGCATTCCGTCCGAACGTCTGAACCCAGCCGCGGCAGAGCCGGCAAGGCGCACTCCATGAGCGGACAAGCGGGTGGCCGTGACGGCTCGCGGCTTGAAAGTTTTCTGGAAATGATGAGCGCCGAGCGGGGTGCTGCCGCCAACACGCTCTCCTCTTACGAACACGACCTTACCGATCTGCGCGAGTTCCTTGGCGGCCGTGGCCAGTCCTTGACCGAGGCCGCCACCGCAGATCTTTCCGCCTATCTGACCCATCTTTCCGCGCAAGGCTTCGCCGCCACCTCGCAGGCGCGACGCTTGTCATCGATGCGGCAGTTCTATCGTTTCCTCTATTCGGAGGGACTGCGCAGCGACGATCCGACCGGCATCATCGACGCCCCCAAAAAGGGTCTCAGCCTGCCGAAAACGATGAGCGTTGCCGAGGTGACGAAACTGCTGCGCATCGCCGCGGAGGAAGCAGCCATCGCCGGTCCCGGCCAGCTTGCCCGCATTCGCATGCATCTGCTGCTGGAGCTGCTTTATGCCACCGGCATGCGCGTCAGCGAACTCGTCTCCCTGCCGGTCAAGGTGCTGCGCCAGCAGGGCCGCTTCCTGATGATCCGCGGCAAGGGCAACAAGGACCGCATGGTGCTTCTGTCCCGCGCCGCGATCGAGGCCATGGAAAAATACGACGCCGCCAGAAAGGCGCTCGCGCCCGAGAAGGCTAAGGCAGGGAAAAAAGCCGACGCACCGGAAAGCCCATGGCTGTTTCCTTCAAGCAGCAAGGAAGGTCATCTGCCACGACAAGTCTTCGCCCGCGACCTCAAGGACATTGCCATTCGCGCCGGCCTTATCCCTTCGGCGGTGTCGCCGCACGTCCTGCGCCATGCCTTTGCCAGCCACCTTTTGCAGAACGGTGCGGACCTGCGCGCCGTACAGGAGCTGCTCGGCCATTCCGACATTTCCACGACACAAATCTATACGCATGTGCTGGAAGAACGCCTGCAAGAACTGGTACAAACACATCACCCCCTTGCCAAACAGGGCAAAAACCTTGATTAGAGCGACCGGAACCGCCGGATAATCCGGCTCAAACCTTGCGCAAAACGATCGGAAACGGATCTCATGCACAATTATCTCGACTTCGAAAAACCTATCTCGGACCTTGAAGGCAAGATCATCGAGCTAAAGAAGCTTGCCGATGAAGACGAGAGCATAGACACCTCGGAGGAGATCAACCGCCTGGAATCGCGCGTCAACGATGCGATGCAGGACATCTATTCCAAGCTGAACGCCTGGCAGAAAACGCAGGTTGCGCGCCACCCGCAGCGCCCGCATTTCGTCGATTACGCCAAAGCGCTGTTCACCGATTTCACGCCGCTTGCCGGCGACCGCAAATTTTCCGAAGACGCCGCCATTCAGGCGGGCCTTGCCCGCTTCAACGGCCAGCCCGTCGCCATCATCGGCCAGGAAAAGGGTAACGATACCAAAAGTCGCCTGAAGCACAATTTCGGCAGCGCGCGTCCGGAAGGTTACCGCAAGGCGATCCGCGTGCTCGAACTGGCCGACCGTTTCTCGCTGCCGGTTGTCACCCTCATCGATACCGCAGGCGCCTATCCCGGCGTTGGCGCAGAAGAACGCGGCCAGGCCGAAGCCATCGCCCGCTCGACGGAAATGTGCCTTAACGTCAAGGTACCGATCGTCTCCGTCGTCATCGGCGAAGGCGGTTCGGGCGGCGCGATCGCCATCGCTACCGGCAACCGCGTCTATATGCTCGAACATTCGATCTATTCGGTGATTTCGCCGGAAGGTGCTGCCTCCATTCTCTGGCGTGATTCGACCCGCGCCAAGGAAGCCGCAACCAACATGAAGATCACGTCCGAGGATCTGAAATCGCTCGGCGTTATCGACGGCATCATCCCCGAACCGATCGGCGGGGCGCATCGCGCTCCGGAGACCGTGATCAATGCGACAGGTGACGTGATCGCCAAGGCTCTGGCCGATCTTTCACAGCGCTCCGGCACGCAGCTGCGTGCTGAACGCCGCCAGAAGTTCCTGGATATCGGCCGGAACCTTTAAAGCATTTCCAGTAAAAGTGCGTAGCGGTTTTACGTCCGGAAAATGCGTAAAAAGAAAGAGTGAGATTTTTGGCGGTTCGAAGAAACGCTAAAATGATCAAACTCCCAGCCTCATTTTTCCTGAAAATCGCCCCAACTCGGCCATAGTCCGGTCACATCAACAGATGTATCGGCGGTCGTGGGGGCGGGCACCGATTTGAGTTAAGAAGATGTAAACGGTTAATACCGTATTTAAATTGCACGCGGGACGGTGTAGAACTCGGCCGCCCGTGCCATCGTCTTTCGGATCAGATCATGCGTTTGACACATTTTGCCCTGCTCGCCTGCACCGCGCTCGTTCTTACCGGTTGCAACGATACGCTCGAAACCGTTGAACGCGACGTCTCCCACGTCAAGAACAAGGTCGATTACCCGCTGTCTCCGTCCATTCTGGCCGAGATCGACAAAAAGGGCATGGATCGCACTTCGCCGATCATGATCCGCATCTTCAAGGAAGAAGGCGCGCTGGAAATCTGGAAGGCCAGACGCGACAACCGCTTCGAGAAGATCGCCGGCTACGAGATTTGCGCATGGTCCGGCAAACTCGGCCCGAAGGTGAAGGAAGGCGACCGGCAGGCGCCGGAAGGTTTCTACAACCTCACACCTGCGCATCTCAATCCGAACTCGAAATATTACCTCGCCATCAATACCGGCTTCCCGAACCGCTACGATGCCGCCAATGGCCGCAACGGCACCAACCTGATGATCCATGGCGCCTGCTCATCGTCAGGCTGTTATTCGATGACGGATGCACAGATCCTCGAAATCTACGGTTTCGCGCGTGACGCCTTCAAGGGCGGCCAGAAAACCGTGCAGCTTCAGGCTTTCCCCTTCCGTATGACGGCGGAAAACATGGCCCGCCACCGTCAGAGCGAACATCTCGAATTCTGGAAGATGCTGAAGGTCGGCTACGACAATTTCGAAGTCACCAAGCGCCCGCCGGAAGTGAATGTCTGCGAGAAGAAATACGTCTTCAACCAGCAGACGGAAGGCGGCACCTTTAACGGCTCCGCGCAGTGCCCGGCCATGAGCACACCGCCCGCACTGGTCAGCGCGCTCTCAAGCTATGAGAAGACCTACGATCTCGCCTATCAAAAGGCGATGTCGAAATATGACGGCATGGCCTGGTATGATCCAAGCGAGGCGGAGCGCAAGGCGCTGGTCGTCGAAAAGCGCAAGGGCCGCGAACCTGCCTACGCTCCCACCGGCTCGGCGCTGAAGGCCGGTAAGCTGATGAAGGAAACGGAATATGCCGCGCTGATGGAGAAGAAGGCGCAGCAGGTGACGTCGTCGTCAACGGCGACGACAGCCACTGCCTCGTCGCTGCGCGGCCCGCGCCCTTTAACGCCTCAGCCAGCCGCCCCGCAGTCGAACCCGGCACCTGCCGCCCCGACCATGGTTGCAACGGCCACCCCCGCGCCTTCGGCCGACGGCCAGAGCGGTGCTGCCGCACAGGGCATCCCGGTTCCGGCGCTCAACCCGCTCGCCTATTCCGCACCGGCACCGGAAGCGCCGGAAAAGAAGCCGTTCTGGAAGTTCTGGGCCAAGGAATGAACGACACGGCCGAAGTGGTTTACGATCTGAGGGGGCTTAAATGCCCCCTTCCGGTTTTAAGAAGCCGCAAGAAACTTGCTGCCCTCAGGGCCGGCGATATTCTGACCGTGGAGACGACGGATCCGCTCGCCGTCATCGATATTGCCCATATGTGCAATGAGGACGGGCATCGGTTGGTGGAGACGGTAGCGGTGGATAAGGGGCATCGGTTTCGGATTGTGAAGGGCGGGTAAATCGACGGTTTAGCTGTGCGCCCGTGGCTACCCCCTCTGTCCTGCCGGACATCTCCCCCACAAGGAGGGAGATCGGATGATGCAGCCGCTCGGTTCCTCTCAAACTTAATTACTGCGATCTCAACCGCACGATAACGATATTCGAAGCAGGCCGCTTGCCGATCTCCCTCCTTGTGGGGGAGATGTCCGGCAGGGCAGAGGGGGGTAAGCCACACCCGCTAACCTACCTCACCAACTGCCACTCACCTCAAAATCGCAACCCCGAAATCGCCAGCGGATTATCCGTCATCGCCTGCCTGTCCGGCCTGTCGATACCCGGTGCGCCGGTAAAAGCGGCAAACAGGTCCTGCACGAAGGCCTCCGGCAAGTCCTTGGTTATCAGCACCATGCGCGTGCGCTGGTCAGACGGGTCCGGCCAGGCCGCGAGGCGATCCGGCCGGTGGAAAATGTTCTGCACCCCATGCAGCACTAACGGTCGCTCCGGATTGTCCGAAAGCTTGACGACGGCCTTCATGCGCAACAGCTTTTCGCCATGCGCCGAACGCAGCAGATCCACGAACATATCGATCGCCATCGGATCGATCGGCTTGTCATGAATGATCGAGAAGGAACGGATCGACGCATCGTGCCGGTTCACATCGTGATGGTGATGGCCATGGTCGCCATGGTGGTGGTCTCCGTGGTCATGGCCATGACCATGATCGTCGTGATCATGGGCCGCCTCTTCGCCCAGCCAGCGGCCCACATCGGCATTTTTGCTGCGGGCATCATAAAGACCATTGTCGAGAAGCGCCGCTGCACTCCAGTCGGCCTTTTCGCCATCCTCGATCGTTGCGCGCGGATTGAGCGTCTGCAGACGCGCCTTCAGTGCAGCAATTGTGGAAGCGTCGGCGAGCGCTCGTTTGGTCATCACCAACCGGTCGGCCACGGCCGCCTGCTTCACGGCTTCTTCGTGATTATCGAGCGTGGAGAGGCCGTTCACGGCATCCACCACCGTAATCATCCCGTTCAGCACGAAACTTTGCGCGATCACTGGATTGCCCATGATCGACTGCATGACCGGGGCAGGATCGGCAAGGCCAGTCGTCTCGATCACCACCCGCTTTACCGGCTTCAGCTTGCCGGTCTGGATACCATCCATCAGTTCCGCCAGCGTATCCACCAGTTCCCCGCGCACCGTGCAGCAGAGGCAGCCTTCCGCCAGTTCGATGATGCCCTCGCCGGCGCTTTCGACCAGCATATGATCGATGCTGACATCGCCGAATTCATTGATGATGATCGCCGCGTCGCTCATCTCGGGGTCTTTGAGGAGCCGGTTGAGCAGCGTCGATTTTCCGGCGCCGAGAAATCCGGTGATGATGGAGACCGGTATACGCTCGCGAGACATGCCTTGCCTGTATGTTGAGGGCAGCTCCGGCAGATCGTTGAACGATGTTCGACCCGGAACCGCGCGATAAAACAGAAATCGCCCAGGGCTTGAAGCCACGGGCGAGACTGTAATATCATAACAGATCAGAGCTGCGAATAGCCAATTCGTAAAGCTCTCCAGGAGAAACCGCCCGATTTAGGCCGCAACAAGCAATCGTATTAAGCTCGGCGTCGCGCCGCGTTTCTTCTCCCCCGACGGGGAGAAGGTGGCCCGAGGGGTCGGATGAAGGGGAAACGTTGCCGGATTTCGGAGAGCTTGCCCCCTCAACCCGCTGCCGCGACCTTCTCCCCGGTGGGGAGAAGGCGAAAGACGCACCCTCTCGCTTCATGTGCGACGGGGCCGCCCCTGGAGGCATACTCCCTTAAAATCAGAATGTCGGGCGTGGGATCGGGATCGGCACGTTGGCCAGTTCGCCCTTGGCCGTAGCCCCCTTGGTCGTGTTGACAGCCACGGTCTCGCTGCCCGGGATCAGGCCGGCGAAGGAATATTCCGGCGGGCGGGTCATCTCCGTTACATAAGGCGAATGGATAACCATGCGGCCCGCGTCATCGCGCCCCTCGCTGCGCACCTTGGCAGCCTTCGGGTTGCAGATTTCGGCGCTGACATCGTTCACATCGCCGGTATCGCCATAGGGTGCCAGAGAAGCGAGCGAAACCCCTTGACCGGAAGGCGCCGTCAGCCCCATCTGCAGCAGGTCTGCAGACTGGTCGGTTCGTCCGGCAAGGCTGTCCGCGCCCAGCACCACGGTGATGACGGAGCGGCCATTACGCACGGCCGACGACACCTGGTTAAAACCGGAGGCACAGATGAAGCCGGTCTTCATGCCATCAGCGCCATCGAAGCGGCCGACCAGCATGTTGAAATTGGCATAATTCTTCTTGCCGGTGGTGACGCCTTCCAGCGAGAAATAGCCGGCATATTCCGGGAATTCGCGCTTGATGATCAGCGCCAGCAGCGCCAGATCCCGCGCGGTGGTATATTGCCCCTTGCCGGGCAAGCCGTTGGCGTTCACGTAATGGGTGGAGCTCATGCCCAGCCGCTGCGCCTGCGCATTCATCTGCGCCACGAAATTATCGGACGTGCCACCGATCGTCTCGGCAATCGCCACGGCAATATCGTTGGCGGATTTGATCAGCAGCAGCTTCAGCGCGCTGTCCATCGTCAGCTTCTGGCCGGGCTTGAAATACATTTTCGAGGCCGGCTGGTCTGCCGCCTTCTTGCTCATCACCACTTCCGTCTGCGGGCTGAGCTTGCCGGCCTTCATCTGCGAAAAGGCGATATAGGCGGTCATCAGCTTGGTCAGCGAGGCCGGATACCACTTGCGGAAGGCTTCCTGATGGGAAATCACCTTGCCGGTTTTGACATCCACCACCATTTTAGGATTGGCATTGGCCACGGGTGCCGCGGCAACGAGGCCTGCGGTCATGATGGCAACGGCTGCGGAGAGCCGCCGGGCGGCGTTTGGCGATTTAACTGTCTGTGGCAAGGCTTGTCCTCGAATTCCCGTCTTCGGTCGGGGAATGGCAATATTCACCATATATGTCCTAGCAATGGCAAAGTACATTGATTACGTCAATTATGCGGCGCACTATCCACCACGGAGGATGGCTTTTACCACGCGCCGCACCGATGAACCCAGGAATGAACGAATGCCGATTTTGAACAGAGCCGCCGAACTTCAACAGGAAGTCAGCGAATGGCGGCGTCACCTGCACGAAAACCCCGAGATTTTGTATGATGTCGACAACACCGCAGCCTTCGTTGCGGACAAGCTGAAATCTTTTGGCGTTGACGAAATCGTGACCGGTCTTGGCCGCACAGGTGTGGTCGGCATCATCCGCGGCAATCTTTCAAGTGGACGCACCATCGGCTTTCGCGCGGATATGGACGCCTTGCCCATTCTTGAGGAAACCGGCAAACCCTGGGCCTCCAAAACAGCGGGCGCCATGCATGCCTGCGGCCATGACGGTCACACGGCCATGCTGCTCGGCGCGGCCAAATATCTGACCGAGACCCGCAATTTCGCCGGCTCGATCGCCGTCATCTTCCAGCCTGCCGAAGAAGGCGGCGCGGGCGCGCTTGCCATGGTCGAAGACGGCCTGATGGAGCGTTTCGGCATCGACGAGGTCTATGGCATGCACAACATGCCGGGAATTCCGCTCGGCGCCTTCGCCATCCGCAAGGGCGGCATCATGGCGGCACCGGACAAGTTCTCGATCACCGTCAAGGGCCGTGGCGGCCATGCGGCACAGCCGCACCGCACCATCGACCCGATTACCATCGGCGCGCAGATCGTCGGCAATCTGCAGATGATCGCCTCGCGCAATGCCGATCCGATCCGTTCGGTCGTCGTGTCCGTCACCCGCTTTCACGCCGGCTCCAGCCACAACATCATCCCCAACGAGGCGCTGATAGCCGGCACGGTGCGCAGCCTCGACGAGACGGTGCGTGATCTCGCGCAGGACCGCATCAAGCAGTTGGCGGAAGGCATAGCCCTTGCCAACGGCGCTGAAGCCGAGGTGGTGTATGAGCGGTATTGCCCTGTGACCTTCAACCATGCCGCCGAGACGGATCATGCCATCCGCGTGGCCCGCGATGTAGCGGGTGAGCCGAATGTCGATCCCGATGTCGATCCTTCCATGGCAGGTGAGGATTTCTCCTTCATGCTGAAGGAAAGGCCGGGCGCCTTTATCTTCCTCGGCAATGGCGATTCGGCCGGGCTTCACAATCCCGGCTACGATTTCAACGATGAGGCCATCGCCTACGGCATTTCCTACTGGGTGAAGCTGGCTGAACAGCGTCTCACGAGCTGATTGCCGGCTAACGCCAAGAAAGCCGAGGAACAGATCAACCGCGATGAAGAACGCGGTTGATCCGCAGGCATCGTCAGGTTAAAGAGCAATTCAGTGTCCACGTAGCTCAGCAGGATAGAGCACAGGATTCCTAGTTGATAATTGGGGGCTGCGGTCCGAAAGGCTGTAGTCGATCTGCTCAAATTCGGGGAACGCTTAGCTGGGCTTCCAGCATGCCAATCCCGAGCCAAGCTTCAGGCGAAAGCCTGTTGAAGGTGTAGAGACTGGTAGGGCAGCGCCTAAAGGCCGCAAGGTCCATGGTGAAGGGACAGTCCAGACCACGAACGCCCTGCCCATTGGTGGCGGGACGGCGGTTAAAGCCGAAGTGGTATGAATCCTGGGGTCGGAGGTTCGAATCCTCTCGTGGACACCATTTTTTCCTGTTTTATCCGCCGTTAAGATACAGACCCTGCTCTGCAACCAGAACGGCCAAAACCTTTCGGACCGACATGGCCTGTCCGAAAGGTCGATTTCCGGCACGGTCTGCCGCGCGCCTACACCGCCACCGGCGTAATCCAGCGCGGGTCGGTGCTTTCCGCGCTATCCACCACCGCTTCCACAAAGGCCACGCCCTTCAACCCGTCATAGGCAAGCGGAATATTGCGGCCAATCGCACCCGGCTCGCGGCTCGCCTTGCGGGCACGGATGGCTTCCGCAAAACCGGCATAAAGGTTGGCGAAGGCTTCCAGATATCCCTCCGGGTGACCGGGCGGGGTGCGTGTTCGGACCCTTGCGTCTTCGGAAAGATCATCCGCGCCCCGCTTGATGGTCTGCACACGCCCGTTAAGCGGTGTATAGACGAGTTCGTTCGGCTGCTCCTGAAACCATTGCAGGGAGCCGGTCGCGCCGAAAACCCGCAGACGCACGCCGTTGGAATTACCGAGCGCCACCTGTGACGACCACAGGAGGCCCCGCGCGCCGCCGTCATAACGCATCATCACATGGGCATTGTCATCCAGCGCCCGCCCCGCCACGAAAGTGGCAAGATCGGCGGTAAGCGACTGTAGTTTCAGCCCGGTCACGAAGCCAGCCAGATGATAGGCATGGGTGCCGATATCGCCGATGGAGCCGCCGCGGCCGTTCTTCTTCGGGTCGGTGCGCCATGCCGCCTGGGCATTGCCCTGCTGTTCGATGGCCGTCGCCATCCATTCCAGCGGATATTCCACCTGTACGGTGCGAACTTCGCCGATCTCACCGGCCGCGACGCGCGCACGCGCTTCATGCACCATCGGATAGCCGGAATAGGTATAGGTGACCCCCACAAAGCGGCCGCTTTCCCGCGACAGTTTTTCCAGCGCGATGGCGTCCGCCAGCGTCGCAGTCAGCGGTTTTTCGCAGATCACGTCAAAACCCGCCTCGATCAGCGCTTTCGCGATCGGGTAGTGGGTGAAATTCGGCGTGCAGATCGCAACAGCGTCGACACGATCCTCGCGGGAAATCTCCCCGGCGATCAGCTCCTGATAGCTGCCATAGCTGCGGGCCGGGTCGAGCCCTTCATTGATCGCAAAGGCGCGGCCCTTTTCGGGGTCGACATCGAAGGCCCCGGCAGCCAGCACCCATTTGCCATCAAGACGTGCGGCGAGACGGTGGATATTGCCGATATAAGCGCCCTGACCGCCGCCGATCATACCCAGACGAAATGGTCTTTCGATACTCATTATTCCTCCAGCCCCAACATGGCGCGGTTGGCATTGCGGTTCGCGCCGGATTTGACGAAATCGTCAAAGGCGCGGTCCGAAACGCGGATGATGTGGTCGGCGATGAAACGTGCGCCTTCAGACGCGCCGTCCTCCGGGTTTTTGACGAAACATTCCCACTCCAGCACCGCCCAGCCATCGAAGCCATACGTGGTGAGCTTGGTGAAGATCGCCCCGAAATCGACCTGCCCGTCGCCGGGGCTTCGGAAGCGGCCGGCCCTTTTGGACCACGGCTGATAACCGCCATAGGCGCCTGATTTTCCGTCTGGACGAAACTCGGCATCCTTGACGTGGAAGGTTTTGATCCGTTCGTGATAATGGTCGATGAAGGCGAGATAATCCATTCCCTGCAGAACCAGATGCGAGGGATCATACATCAGGTTCGCCCGGGGATGCTCCTTGACCTTGTCGAGAAACATCTCCCAACTGTGGCCGTCATGCAGGTCTTCGCTGGGATGGATTTCATAGCAGACATCCACGCCATGGGCGTCGAAGTCATCGAGGATCGGCGTCCAGCGGCGGGCAAGCTCGTCAAAGCCTTCCTCCACCAGCCCTTCCGGCCATTGTGGATAAGGATAAAGATAGGGCCATAAAAGCGCCCCGGGGAAGGTCACGTGGCGGTCGATGCCGAGGCGCTTTGAGGCGCGGGCGGCAAAGCGCAGTTGTTCCTCGGCCCATGCCCGACGCTTTGCGGGATTGCCGCGCACATGCTCCGGCGCAAAACTGTCCATGATCGCGTCATGGGCGGGGTGCACCGCCACAAGCTGCCCGGTGATGTGGGAGGCGAGTTCGGTGATCTCCAGCCCTTGCTCGCCGAGCATGCCCTTCAGATCATCACAATAGGCATCGCTTTCCGCTGCCTGTTTCATGTCGATCAGGCGCGTATCCCAGGTGGGAATCTGCACGCCCTTAAAGCCCTTGGCTGAAGCCCATTCCGCCAGCGAGGCAAGCGAATTATAGGGCGCTTCATCCGCCGCGAACTGCGCCAGAAAGACACCCGGCCCCTTGATGGTTCGCATAGGCTTATTCCTCCAGCTTTTTCGCCGGCACCGGCGCATCGTCGTAACCGCCATAGACCGATTGATCGAAGGGGATCACCGCGCCCGTCATCATGCCGCTGTCGTTGGATGCCATCCACAGGATGGCGCGGGCCACTTCAAGCGGATCGAGGATGCGCCCGAACGGTTTTGCTGCCGCCGCACGGTCGATGAAATCGGGATCACCGGTCTCGGAGAGGACGAGCTTGCGCTCGTGATCGGAATTCATCCAGCCGATATCGAGCTGGTTCACATGGATACGATGGCGCATCAGCGAAAAGCCGGCGTGGCGGGTGACCGTGGCAAGTGCGCCCTTGGACGCCGCATAAGGCGCAAGGAAAGGCTGGCCTGTCAGACCCGACATTGATCCGACATTAACGACACGACCCTCGATCCCCTCGCGGATCATCACCTTTGCCGCATCCTGAATGAGAAAGAACGGCGCGCGCGTGTTGACCGCGAACATCCGGTCGAAAAGCTCGGGCGTCGTGTTGAGCATGTTGCCGCGATCTGTCAGGCCTGCCGCATTGACGAGAATATCGACCCGTCCGAAGCGTTTGTCCGTCGCCGGAATGATACTGCGGACATCATCGATATCACCGAGATCGGCCGCTACCATCTCGACCGGCACGCCCGATTTCTGCGTGATGGCATCCGCGACTGCCTGTCCCTTTTCGACGCCGCGCCCGACAATGACCATCCCCGCCGCACCCGCCTGTGCAAACACCTGCGCAACGGCTGCGCCCAGACCCTGGGTTCCGCCAGTAATAACGGCGATCTTTCCTTCAATACTGTTCATTTCACGACCTCATAACCAGCGGCGTCGATGACGCGCAGCAATTCCCTGTGTCCCTTGCAGGCCATGTCCAGCGGCGGGTTCTTGACCGGGTCCTGCTCCGCCTCGACCACGAACCAGCCCTCGTAACCTTTCGACGCCAGCGACTTGACGATTGCCCCGAAATCCAGGCTGCCATCGCCCGGCACGGTAAAGGCGCCCTTGATGACGGCATCAAGGAAACTCTCCCGGCTCCTGTCCAGTCCGTCGACAACCTCACGCCGGATGTCCTTGGTGTGGACATGGGTGATGCGGGCATGGTGGTTTTCGATGACGCGCATGACGTCCCCGCCCGCAAAGGCCATGTGCCCGGCGTCAAACAGCAGGGGAACGGAAGAATGTTTCATGAAGAAATCAAGTTCCGGCTCGGTCTCCACCACGGCCGCCATATGGTGATGGTAGGAAATCGGCATGCCCTTTTCCGCGCACCAGTCGGCAAAGTCGGACATCTTGCGGCCATAGGCCGCCATGCTGGCCTCGTCGAGCCGGGGCTTCGTGGCAAGTGGTGCGGAGCGCACGCCCTGAATGGAACGCGCCGTTTCGCCATAAACGATGCAGGGCGCGCCGGCGGCGATGAAAAATTCCATCTGCTGCGCGATGCGGTCTTTCTCCGCCTCGATGTCGCCATCCAGCAGCAGGCCGGAAAACCAGCCGCCGCACACCGATATGCCGTAACGGTCGAGGATCGGCCCAAGCTGCGCCATATCCATCGGAAACCGGCGTCCGGTCTCCATTCCGGTAAAGCCGGCTTCGCTTGCCTGCCGCAGGCATTCCTGAAGGCTCACATCATCGGAAAGCTCGGCGAGATCGTCATTCCACCAGGCAATCGGCGCAATACCAAGTCTTGCTTTCATCTCAGACCCCCACTCGCTGCGCCTTGCGGATGTTTTCCTGCGCCGCGCGGGCGGCACGCACGGTCTCGAAGCTGGAGACGGAGGGAACACCGACATCCCAGTCGGCGTCGCCCGGCACCCATTTCCACGCATCGGAAACGATGGAGATGACGGTCACGCCATCATTGCCCTGCGCCCAGATCATCGCGTCTTCAAGATCGGCAAGGCTCTCGGCCTTGCGCGCATGGGCGCCCATGGCTTCCGCATGTTTGACGAAATCGACATGCAGCGGATTTTCCCTGTCCCTGATGCGGCAATCTGCCAGCAGATTGTTGAAACCGGGAACGCCCTTGGCCTGCTGCAGACGGTTGATGACGGCATACCCGCCATTGTCGCAGACTACCACGATCATGCGGTGCCCGGTCAGCGCGGCCGAATAAATATCGGAGTTCATCATCATATAGGTGCCGTCTCCCAGCATGACGATTGGAACGCCGCCGGTGCCGCCCGGCCCTTCCTGCGCCATCGAGCAGCCCCAGCCGGCGGCGATTTCATAACCCATGCAGGAAAAACCGAATTCGCAGTCGAACGTATTCGGGTTCTTGACCCGCCATCCCTTGGTCACCTCACCCGGCGTTCCACCCGCCGCCGCGATCAGCGTATCTTCGGGCCGCGCAACCCGGTTCAGCACGCCGACCACCTGCGCATAAGACGGAACCGGCGCATTGGTGACACGCTGGTGTTCGTCGAGCAGATTATCCCATTCTGCGAACAGCGTTTTGGCCCGCTGCATATGGGCGGCATCGGCCTTGTAAGTGCCGAGCGCGTTGTCCAGATCGTCGATTGTCTCGAGGGCATCGCCGACGACGGAAAGCGCCCGGTGTTTCACCGCATCAAAGCGGGCGGCATTGACGGAAATGAACTGCGCATCACGGGAGAAAGCCGTCCAGGAACCCGTGGTGAAATCCTGAAGCCGGGTACCGATCGCCAGCACGACATCCGCCTCCTTCGCCAGCGCATTCGCCGAGGTCGATCCGACGATGCCGATCGGCCCGGCATGGACCGGATGGTGGTGGGTAAGCGCGCCCTTGCCGGCGATGGTTTCAACCACTGGAATGCCGCGCTTTGCGGCAAATTCGGCAAGGCGTTCTTCCGCCAGCGAATAACGCACGCCACCGCCGGAAATGATAAGCGGCCGTTTTGCCTGCGCCAGCAGCCGCGCGGCGGCGGCCACGGCGTCACGGTCCGGACGCGGGCGCGGAATTTTCCAGACCTTCGGTTCAAAGAAGACCGCCGGATAATCGAACGCGATTTCCTGCGTATCCTGCGCAAGCCCGATGAAGGCCGGGCCGCAATCGGCCGGATCGAGCATGGTGGCGACCGCCTGCGGCAGCGATTGCAGCAATTGTTCCGGCAGCACGATCCTGTCCCAGTAACGCACCACGGATTTGAACGCATCGTTGACCGTGAGCGTCGGATCGCCGAAATGCTCGACCTGCTGCAGAACCGGGTCCGGCAGGCGGCTTGCGAAGGTATCGCCCGCAATGAGGAGAACGGGCAGCCGGTTGGCCATGGCGACGCCGGCGGCGGTCACCATGTTCAGCGCCCCCGGCCCGATCGAGGTCGCAGCGACCATGATCTGCCTGCGCCGCTTTGCCTTGGCAAAGCCGATCGCGGCAAGCGCCATGGATTGTTCGTTCTGCCCGCGCCAGGTCGGCAATTGGTCCTGCACCGTTTCCAGCGCTTCGGAAAGGCATGTGACATTGCCGTGCCCGAAAATGGCGAACACGCCGGCAAACAGGGGAACACGCTCTCCGTCGATCTCGGTAAACTGGTTGCACAGGTAACGTACTAGCGCCTGCGCCATGGTCAGGCGTAAGGTCTTTGCGGTCATCTCGCCTCCTCCTGCGGATGGTTGTTGATATGTTTTGGAATACATATTGACAAATTCTGTACTTTGCAATGATTATTGCCAAATACCTCGGGAGGAAAATTTCAATGCTGAGAATTGCAGTGCTTGGCGTGGGCCGCATCGGCCGCATGCATGCGGAAAACATTGTCGCTCATCCACGTGCGACATTGGCTGGTATCTTTGATGTATACGAGCCCTCGGCGAAAGAAATTGCCGAAAAGCTTGATGTGACACGATTTGAGTCGGCCGAGGCGGTTTTTGCCTCGCCTGAGGTCGACGCCGTGCTGATCGCCACCTCAACCCCCACCCATGCGGATCTGCTGGAAAAGGCGGTTGCCGCCGGAAAACCTGTGCTCTGCGAGAAGCCCATCGATCTCTCCCTCGACCGCGTCAACGCCTGTGCAACAAAAATTGCCGGCAGCGGCGTGCCGATCATGCTCGGCTTCGTCCGGCGTTTTGACAGCGGACACCGCGCCGTGCGCGAGGCGATCGAAAACGGAACGATAGGCGATCTGCATCAGGTCGTCATCACCTCGCGCGACCCCGGCATGGCGCCCGCCGCCTATATCGAAATGTCGGGCGGCATTTTCCGCGACATGACGATCCACGATTTCGACATGGCCCGCTTCATTCTGGGTGAAGAGATCAGCCAAGTCTCGGCCACCGGTTCGCGGCTGGTCGACCCGGCGCTGATGGAAAAATGCGACGACTACGACACCGTGACCGTGGTGCTGAAAACCGCTTCGGGCAAACAATGCACGATCAGCAATTCGCGCCGCGCGGTTTATGGCTACGATCAGCGGGTGGAAGCCTTCGGAAGTGCCGGCATGGCGATTTCCGAAAACCGGACGCTCAATCACCTGCGCCTCCACACCGAAAGCGGCACCGACCGGGCAGCACCGCTGATGAACTTCTTCATCGACCGGTATGCAGATGCCTTCGCAGCGGAAATCAGCGCCTTCGTCGAGGCCGTGGAACAGGGCAAGGCACCGGAGGTCGGCTTCGAAGACGGCCGGCTGGCATTGCTTCTCGCCGAAGCGGCAATCCGCTCCGTCGCTGAAGGGCGCACCGTCAACACAAGCGAGATGGGGTAAACCATGTACGCGAATTTTGGACTTTTCATAGATGGCCACTGGCTTGCCGGTGCCGCAACAGGTGAGGTCGTCTCTCCGGTCACCGGCGCGGTGCTGGGCGAGGTGACGCTTGCCAGCGCCGATCAAACCCGCAGCGCGATCGACGCGGCCGCAGCCGCCCTTCCGAAACTGCACGCCATGGGCGGCTTCGCCCGCGCCGAAGCGTTGCACAGGGCCGCCGACGAAATGCTGCGCCGCGCCGATGAAGGCGCGAAGATGATCTCGCTGGAGACCGGTAAACCGATTGCCCAGGCTGGCCGCGAATGGACGCTTTCCTGCGACCAGTTCCGCTGGTTCGCCGAAGAAGCGCGCCGCATCTATGGCCGCATCGTTGACAGCCGGGTGCCCGGCGGACGGTTTGAGGTGACCCGCGAGGCCGTGGGCATCGTCGGCGCTTTCACCGCGTGGAATTTCCCGGCCGCCCTTCCGGCCCGCAAACTCGCCCCGGCGCTCGCCGCCGGATGTCCCGTCGTGCTGCGCCCCTCATCCCAGACGCCAGGTGTCGCGATGGTGATGGTCGACTGCCTGCGGGCAGCCGGTCTTCCGGATGGCGCTATCAATCTTGTTGTGGGTTCAACCGCCGATACTTATGGCCCGATCATGGCGGACAAGCGCGTCCGCAAGGTGTCGCTGACGGGCTCCACCCGGGTCGGCCAGCAAATGATCCGTGACGCTGCTGAGACCGTGAAGAAGGTCTCGATGGAACTGGGCGGCAATGCGCCCCTCATCATTTATGACGATGCGGATCTCGACAACGCGCTCGATCTTGCCGTGCCCACCAAATTCGCCAATTGCGGCCAGGTCTGCGTCACGCCGGATCGCATCTTCGTTCACGAGAGCCTACACGACGCTTTTGTCGATGGCTTCGTGGCCCGCACGGCGAAGATCAGGCTCGGTGACGGGCTCGATCCCGATACCGGCATGGGTCCGCTCATCAATGCCGGCCGCCTTGAAGAAATCGAGGCGGTGGTCGCCGATGCCGTGCGCGCCGGCGCAAAAATCGCCCATGGCGGCAAGCGCCCGTCGCACCTGAACCACGGTTTCTTTTTCGAACCCACCGTGCTGACCGGCGTGACGGACACGATGAGGGTTTTTGCCGAAGAAAATTTCGGTCCGATTGCCGCAATCACCCGTTTCAGCACCGAGGACGAGGTTCTGGAGCGGGCTAACGCCTCCGACATGGGCCTTTCCGCCTATGCATTCACCCGTTCTCCGGACAGGGCACGGCGAACGGTAGCGGCGCTGAAATCCGGCATGGTCGGCATCAACAGCTTCGCGCTCGCCGCATCCGAGGCGCCATTCGGCGGCACGAACCATTCCGGCATGGGGCGTGAGGGTGGTATCGAGGGGATAAGCGATTATCTCGAAACCAAACTCGCCCAGATCGTCTTCTAAAGACAGACATTCTTGCAGGAGAAAATCATGCGGAAAAACAAATTGAAGGAAATCTGGGCCGAGGGACGTCCGGTGCTGCATGGCTGGCTGTCCATCGCCAGTCCGTTCAGCGCCGAGATCATGGCGGCGCAGGATTATGACGCCATCTCCATCGACATCCAGCACGGCGCGGTCGACTACAAGGACGTGCTCGGCATGTTCCAGGCGATGCGCGCTTCTGACAAGGTGCTGATGGCGCGGGTACCCTGGCTCGACCCGGCATGGATATCCAAGGTTCTGGATGCCGGGGCTTATGGCATCATCTGCCCTATGATCAACACCCGGGCACAGGCCGAGCAATTCGTTCGTTACATGCGCTACCCGCCGCTCGGGGAACGCAGCTTCGGCCCCACCCGCGCCGTTTACGCCGCCGGCGGCAATTATGCCGCGGAAGCCAATGACGAAATCCTCGCCTTTGCGATGATCGAAACGGCAGAGGCGATGGACAATCTCCAAGAGATTGCCTCCACCCCCGGCCTCGACGGGATTTATGTCGGCCCCGCCGATCTCAGTTTCTCGCTTTCTAAAGGGCAACTGACACCAGCCTTTGACCGCGAGGAGCCCGAGGTCATCGACGCCATCAAGCGCATCCTCGATGCCTGCCACCGCAACGGTATCAAGGCGGCCCTCCATTGCGGCACGGCGGATTACGCTGCCCGTGCGGTGGAATGGGGCTTCGACATGACGACCGTATCAGGCGATTCCCGCCTGCTGGCCGCCGCAGCGACGGAATCGACTGCGACGTGGCGCAGGCTGGTGGAAAAGACCGCCAAAAAAACCGATGGCAAAGGGGGGTATTGAATGCCGAACCTTCTCGTGGCCGGAAAACTTCACCCTTCCGGCGAGGCGATGCTGCGTGATCTGCCGTCCCTCGGCTTCTCCGTCCGCTATATTGAAGATGTCTCCGAAGCCTCCTACGCACCCTTCATCGAAGAAGCGGATGCAATCGTCATCCGCACACAACCGCTCTCGGCAGCCACCATTGCCAGGGCCGGACGGCTGAAAGTGGTGTCCCGTCATGGGGTGGGTTACGATAGCGTCGATCTTGCAGAACTCAACCGCCGCAACATCGCGCTCACCATCGTCGGCGACGTCAATTCCGTCTCAGTCGCCGAACATGCGATGATGCTGCTGCTGGCGGCGGCAAAGCGGGCCATACTCGCCGACCGTGCGGTTCGCGAACCGGGGCAGTGGAGCTGGCGAAACAGGCTGGAGCAGCAGGAAATATCCGGCAAGAACCTCCTCATTCTCGGTTACGGCCGGATCGGGCGGCACCTTGCCAGAATGGCTTCGGGTTTCGGCATGCATATCCGCGCCTACGACCCCTACCTGCTGCAATCGGGATGGCCCGAAGGGCCGACAAGACCCGTATCGCTGGAAGAAGGCCTGCCCTGGGCCGACTATATTTCCGTGCACATTCCCAAGGGACCACGCCCTGCCATCGGGGCTGCCGAAATCGCACTGATGAAGCGCGGTGTCGTGCTATCCAACACGGCCCGTGGCGGTGTCGTTTGTGAAAAGGCGCTCAGCGAAGCGCTCGCCTCGGGTCATGTCGGCGCGGCCGGGCTTGATGTCTTCGACGACGAGCCGCCGGAAAGCTCCTCCCCGCTGCTGTCGCAGTTCAACACCGTGCTGTCGCCTCATATTGCCGGGCTTACAACGGAATGCGGAGAGAGGATGGCCATCGCGTCCATCCAGAACGCCGTCAATTATCTGAAAGGGACGATCGATCCCGGCCTCATCGTCAATCCGGAATTTGCCCATGTCTGAAAAACCCGTTCTTCGCGTCGGCCTCATCGGCACCGGCTTCATGGGCAAAGCCCATGTCTTCGGTTTCGCCTCTGCCCAGAAGGTCTTCGACCTGCCCTACCGGATCGAACTGCACATCGTTGCCGACATCACCGAGGATGCGGCTGCACGGGCAGCTGCGGATTTCGGCTTCGCCCATTCCACGGCGGACTGGCGCAGCATCATCGCCGATCCGGATATCGACCTCGTCGACATCACCGCGCCGAACGCCCTGCACAAGGAAATGGCGCTTGCCGCCATTGCCGCCGGCAAACATGTCTATTGCGAAAAGCCGCTGGCGCCGCTTGCTGCGGATGCCGGCGAGATGGCCGCTGCCGCGGCTGCGCGTGGCGTCAAAACGCAAGTGGGCTTCAACTATCTCTGCAATCCCATGCTGCGGCTGGCGCGGGAAATGGTGGCGTCAGGCGAACTCGGTAAGATACGCGGTTATCGCGGTCTGCATGCCGAAGACTACATGGCCGACGCCTCCGGCGCCTTCACCTTCCGCCACGATCCGGCCGGCGGCGGTGCGCTTGCCGATATCGGCTCTCACGCGCTTGCCACAGCCGAATTCCTGCTCGGTCCGATAACCGAAGTGATGGGGGATTGCGTGACGCTGATTGCCGAGCGGCCGGATGGCAAGGGCGGCACACGCAAGGTGGAAGTGGATGATGTGGGACGCGCTTTCCTGCGTTTCGCCAATGGTGCGCAGGGTTCGGTCGAGGGCAACTGGATCGCCACCGGCCGCAAGATGCAGCATGATTTCGAGATCTACGGCGACAAGGGTGCGCTTTATTTCACGCAGGAGCGCTTCAACGAGCTGCATTTCTATTCCGCCACCGACCCAGCCGGCCGCCGTGGCTTCCGCAAAATAGAGGCCTCTCCTGACCACGCGCCCTATGGCCGCTTTTGCGTCGCGCCCGGTCATCAACTCGGCTTCAACGACCTGAAAGCCATCGAGATCGAAGGTTATCTCAGGGCAATCGCGGGGCAAGCACCAGAGCGTTTCGGCTTTGCTGCTGGCCTGCGCATCCAGCGACTGGTCGAGACGATCCAGCGCTCGTCATCCACACGGCAATGGATGGCTGTCGATGCGTGAAATCCCGGATTGAGCGACGGGCTGCGGGCCTTCATGCCTCTTGGAAAACCGCAATAAATATTGCAAGATCATGCCATGAAGCAACAACCGCAGCCCGTCGACCCTCCGAAAGATTACGAAGAACTGATCCGCCTCATCCATGATCGCCATGATCAGATGAGCAAGACCTATCAGCGGATTTCCGTCTATCTGACGCAGAACCCCAATGAAGTCGCCGTGCATTCGGTCAATACCATTGCCGAGCGGCACAACATCCACGCCTCCAGCTTCGTGCGGTTTGCGCAGTCGCTGGGCTACAAGGGTTTCAAGGAGCTGCAGGCGCTGTTCCAGAAACGGCTGGCGACGGCTGCTCCGGGCTTTGAGGCACGCGTGCGCGCGCTCGATGATGAATTGCAGAGCCGCGAGGACCGTTCGGAATACGGTTTCCTTCACGATCTTGTCGTCAGGGACATCGCCTCCTTACAGGACCTGCTGGAACGCATCAGCGCCGAACAGCTGGGCACGGCCGCCGATCTGATCGAGGCCGCCGGCACCGTCTATCTCGTCGGCCAGCTGCGCTCCGCGCCGGTGGCGGAGCTGCTGCGTTACATCCTCACCATGCTCGGCAAGCAATGTATCCTTCTTGATCCGGGCGGCGGGCTCGCTACCCACATGGCCCGGACGATGAAGACCGGTGACGTGCTGATCGCGGTGTCGTTCCGATTTTACGCGACGGAAGTAGTGAATATCGTCGAGGAGGCGGAAAAGATCGGTGTGCCGACCGTAGCGATTTCCGACAGTACCCTGTCACCGCTGGCAAAATCGGCAAAGGTCCTGTTCGCGGTTCCCGAGCACGATTATAGCTTTTCCCGGTCTCTCGCCGCGCCAATGTGCCTTGCGCAGGCTCTGGCCGTCGCCGTGGCCGCGCGCGTTCAGAAGAACGAGACCGCGCCGCGAATTCCGACGGTGACCGGCCTCTAGGCACCAACATCCCTTAAAGCCCCGCCACACCGTCCCAGATCAGCTTCACCGCTACCAGCGCCACAGAAATATAAGTCAGGGGGTAAAAGATCGAGGCACGCATGTGGCGCACCGTCCAGGCACCGAGCCATGTGGAGACGATAGCCAGCGGCACCATCAAGGCGGCACGGCCGAGATTTTGCGCGCCGAAACCTCCGAGCGCCGCATAGGGCACGAGTTTCAGGACATTGGTGATGGCAAAGAACATCACATTGGTGCCGGTGAAAACCTTCGGATCCATACGCAGCGGGAGCAGATAGACCTGCAGCGGTGGCGAGCCGGCATGCGCGACGAAGCTGGTGTAACCCGCAAGCAGGCTCCAGAACCGTCCCGCCATCGGCCGCTCCTTGGCTGCCATCAAAAGAACGCCTCTGGCCAGAACGACGCGCAACACGAACACGGCAGAGACCAGGCCGACGATCAGGCGCACCACGGCGTCCGAAGTGATCTCGGCTGTCATCCAACCAAGCCCGATGCCGAGAACAGCTGCCGGCAGAAGCTGTCGCATGATCCGCCAGTCGACCCATTTGCGCCAGGCCGCCACACCAACCATATCCATGACAACGAGGATCGGCAGCAGAATGGCGGCCGCCGTGACCGGCGACATCACCAGCGCCATCAGCGGCACGCCAAGCAGGCTCATGCCACCGAGCCCACCCTTGGAAAGCCCGACCAGCACAACGGCAAGCACGGTAAGACCCAGTTCCAGAGGAGAGTTGAAAAGGTTCAAGTGCATCTCCTCGGCATTGCCGCCGGCACCCCTGCAGGGGCACCACGCGCATGAATATCAGCCCTTCCGGAGCCGGGCTTTTTGACGGTAGACATCAGCAACGACCGCGCTGACGATGATCAGTCCCTTGACGATCTCCTGATAGTAAGCATCCACGCGCAGAAATGTGAAGCCCGACATCATCAACCCCAGGATCACCGTGCCGATAACGGTGCCGAAAATCCTACCCCGCCCGCCGGAAAGGGACGTGCCGCCGATGACAGCCGCGGCGATGGCGTCGAGTTCGTACATCATGCCCATGCCGGCCTGCGCCGTTTCCGCACGGGCGGCGGTGACAATGCCAGCGAGGCCCGCGAGCAGGCCGGCAATGGCATAGACCTTGACCAGATGCAGCTGGACATTGATGCCGGACACGCGGGCCGCCTGCATGTTCGCGCCAATCGCATAGGTGAACTTGCCGTAACGCGTATAGCGCAGGGCAATATGGAAGGTGACGGCGACGAGCAGGAAGATGACGACAGGCCATGCGCCCGAGCCGATCGATGCGAAGCTCTCTGTCGGGAAGGAGATCGGCTGCCCCTTCGTATACCACTTGGCGATGCCGCGTGCGGTCACCATCATGCCCAGCGTGGCGATGAAGGGCGGTATTCCCGTCACCGCGATGAGCATGCCGTTAACGATGCCGGCGATCAGGCCGAGACCGAGGCCGACGGCCAGTGGCACCACCACGGGCATATCGGTCAGTGCGGGATAGATCGCCCGCGCGAAATCGCTGCTTTGCGCAAAACTCATCGCGATCATGGCCGTCATCGCCACCACAGAGCCCGAACTGAGGTCGATGCCGCCGGTGATGATGACCTGGGTGACCCCGACGGCGATGATGCCGACGACAGAGACCTGGAGGATCATGATCGTCAGGCGCTGCGGACTGCCGAGAAAGCTCTGCCCCTGCACGAACCATCCAAGCAGTTCGAACACAAGTGCGACGCCGATCAGCACGGTCAGAATATTCAGTTCCTGCGGTAGCTTGCGCCTTTTCCGTTCGACCGGTTCGGTCTGTACACTATCCATAATTTTTCCTCCCCGGCATTGCCGCCGTCGCAGCCTCAGCGGGCCGCCAGTTCCATGATTTTGACTTGGTCCGCTTCGGCGCGATCGAGAATCCCGGTCATATGCCCCTCGTGCATGACGAGGATCCGGTCCGACATGCCGAGAACCTCCGGCAGTTCCGACGAGATCATGATGACGGCGACACCTTCCTTCGCCAGACTGGAAATCAGGCGATGGATTTCCGCCTTGGCGCCGACATCGATGCCGCGTGTCGGCTCGTCGAGAATGAGGATGGCGGGCTTGGTCAGAAGCCAGCGGGCGATCAACACCTTCTGCTGGTTGCCACCGGACAGGTTTTCGATCCGCTCATCGAGATCGGGCGTCTTGATACGCAACGCCTTTTTCATGTCCTCGCATAGCACCGTCAGTCCGCGCTCATCGACATAACCCATCGCCGCATGGCCATTCTGGAGGGCCGCGATCTGCATGTTTTCAAGAATCGAAAGCGGCAGAAAACAGCCGGTTGCCTTGCGGTCTTCCGTCAGCAACGCCATGCCCTTGCGCATCGCATCCGCCGGCGAACTGATCGTGACCGGAACGCCGTCGATGCGGATCGTCCCTTCATTCGCCGGCACCACCCCGAAAATCGCCTCGGCGACGTTGGAGCGACCAGAGCCCACCAACCCCGCCACACCGAGGATTTCACCACGATGCAGATCGAAGGAAATATCGCGGAAAACCCCGGCCAAACCGAGATCCCGAACCTCAAGAACGACATCGCCGATCAAGGCTTCCTGCTTGGGAAACATATTGGTGATCTCGCGGCCGACCATCATTTTTATGATGTCGTCGCGCGTGACATCGGTGCTCGCATGGGTGCCGACATATCGCCCGTCCCGAAACACGGAAAACTCGTCGGCGATCTCGAACAGCTCGTTCATCTTGTGGGTGATGTAGACGATGCCGATATTGCGTGACCGCAGGTCGCGGATGATATCGAAAAGATGTGCGACTTCGGACTCCGTCAGTGCCGATGTCGGCTCATCCATGATGAGCACGCTGGACTGGTAGCTGACGGCCTTGGCGATTTCGACCATCTGCCGCTGCGCCACCGTCAGCGTGCTGACCTCCGCCGCCGGATCGATATTGATCTTCAGCTGGTTAAACAGCGCCCGCGTCTCCGCCAGCATTTTCGCATGGTCTATGAGGCCGAGACGATTTTTCGGCTCGCGGCGGATCCAGATGTTCTCCGCCACAGTCATCCAGTCCATCAGCGCCAGTTCCTGATGGATCATGGCGATGCCGCGCTCCAGCGCATCGCGGGGGCTTTTCAGGCGGACGTCTTCCCCCCGTAGCCTCACGGTGCCGGCATCCGGGCTATAAATCCCGGCAATGATCTTCATGAGTGTCGACTTGCCGGCGCCGTTTTCGCCCATCAGTGCGTGCACGGAACCCGGCCGCAGGCGGAACTGCACCTCATCCAGCGCGACGACGCCCGGAAATTCTTTGCGTACCCCCTCGATTTCAAGAAGGTAGGGGCCGGCGGCCTGCTTGAAGCGTTCAATCGCCTCTAAGGTGGTCGTGGAAATCATATCTCACCCGTCCTTTATCCGGCCAGCGGCCGGGCCGTGATTTGCTGTGCCGGCGACCGAGGCAATGCCCGGTCGCCGGCCACAAATCAGTTGTTGGACTTGTATTGAGCGACATTGGCGGGGGTGACGAGTTCGAAGGGCACATCGACCTTGTGCTCGAATTTTTCGCCACGTGCGATTTTCAGCACGGTATCGAGAGATCCCTCACCCTGCCCCTTGGCGGACTGGTAGACCGTGACATCGAGGTCGCCTGCTTCCATCGCGGCAAGCGCATCCTGCGTCGCGTCAACACCGGCAACAATGACATCCTTCATGCCGACGCCCGAAGATTTCAGCGCCTGGATCGCGCCGAGCGCCATCTCGTCATTGTTTCCAAGCACGATGGTCGGCTTCATGCCGGATGTGATCCAGTTCGTCATCAGGTCCATGGCGGGGGTGCGCATCCAGTTCGCGGTCTGCGCGTCCAGCACCTTGATGTCCTTGCAAGCATCACTTTTAAGGACACGTTCCGCCGCCGCGGTGCGGCCGCGCTGGCCGGTGGTGCCAAGCTGGCCCATGAGAATGACCGCATCGCCCTTGCCGCTGGCAAGCTTGCAAACCTCTGTCGCCTGCAATTCGCCAGCCTGTTCCTCATTAGAGCCGACCCAAGCCTGCTTGTCCGGGAATTTTTCCATATTGGCCGGAAGCATGTTCACGAAGACCAGCGGAATACCCGCTTGATCGGCGATCTTTGACATCGCCCTGCCGGAATCCGCATCCACCAGCATGGTGATGATGCCATCAACGCCAGCCGCCACGAAGTTTTCGATCTGCGACTGCTGGCGGGCAATATCGCCCTGCGCATCTTCCATCTGGACTTCCACGCCAAGATCCTTGGCATGGCGCTGAATGTTGTGACGTAATACGGTGAGATAGTTGTCGTCAAAGAGCGACATCGCCACGCCAATTTTCTCGGCGTGAGCAGCGCTTGCCATCATGGCGCAGAATGCGGTTGTGATTACGATTTTTTTGATCACGAGATTTTCTCCTCCTCTTTTCCCCGCACGTGACGAATGTGTGCGATCACCCAAACCGACGCCTCCCGGCCGTCTCCAGGCATGGCTTCGCCGGTGACGGATGCAGCAGCAAAATCCGCCTCAAGCGAAGTCATGTCCTGTCGATCAGTCGAAACGGCAGCACTGTTTGCGCGCAGCTTTAGTGCTGCGCCCGTCTCTCCCATGCGACCGGGTGTTTTCCGGGCGCAGTTTCAACATAGCGGGATGGGACAGGATTCGCAACAAAAATTGCAGAATTTCTATACAGCAATAAAATTTCCAGAATCTTGCTGCCGGGCCATCCGCCGACATTCATCCAGAAGGTGAAAAAGGATCGACAAAACCCGCGCCCTGCGACTTTGCGCGCAGCGCGCTACAGCTATGCTTGTTTTTGGGAACAACAGACGCAGAGAGCGGCTGGCACGCCGCAAAGATTCACTCGACAAAAACCCGCACGCTCGAAGCGCGGCCGTCGGCATCGATCACCGTGAGGGTGGAAAATCCCTGCCCTTCCGGTCGCCATTCGCTGTTGCGGCGATGAGAAGCGTCGGGCAGAGGCATGCCATTCGCGAGCCAGCGGAAGGGAGCGCGCCCGCCTTGCAGCTTCAGCACCAGCGGCGAAATGCCCGACTGGCCGGAAAGCTCGACCCTTGCTCCTTCCGGCGGATAAACGATGCGCGGGGCGCTTTCGCGTCTCGATGCCGAAAGCAGGCCGCTTGCCGTCGTGGTGAAACGCCGCTGGTTGACAGGAAGATCGGCAACGGCAACGCGCGCAACGCCGGAGGGCGCAGCAGGCATCGGCGTGATCGCCACACCGGATTTTGCGAAGGCTTCGAACAGGATCGGGGCCGCGGTCGCGTAACCGGCAATACCCGGCACCGCGCCATTATCGGCCCGGCCGACCCAGACGCCGATCACGTGTCGCCCATCATAGCCTACCGACCAGGCATCGCGGTAGCCGTAACTCGTGCCTGTCTTGTAGGCGATGCCGCGCTGCTTCATACCGAGCGGCGGCAGCACGCCGGAGAGTATGTCAGAGACATTCCAGATCGCAGCATCGGAAAACAGCCGGTCACCGGCAAGGCGCTCGGGGACTGAGCGGACGCCGTCGCCCAACCGCACGGGATCACCGCTACCGGCAAGCCCGGCATAAAGCTGCACCAGATCAACAAGCGAAATACCCGCGCCGCCAAGCGCAATGGCAAGTCCGGGCGCCTCGTTTGACGGAAGCACCAACCGGACGCCCGCTCGCCGGAACCGCACCATCAGCGCTGATGGGCTGACCGCATCGAGCAACTTCACGGCAGGCACGTTGAGCGACAATTGCAACGCCTGCCGAATGCTGACATCGCCCTGATAGTGCATGTCGAAATTGCGCGGGCGATAACCGGAAAAATCAGCCGGGCGATCTTCGATGATGGTTTCCTGCCCGACAAGACCATCTTCGAAGGCAAGACCATAAATGAACGGCTTGAGGGTGGAGCCTGGCGAACGCACGGCCCGGCTCATCTCCACAAAACCGCGCCTTGCCGTATCGAGATAATCCGCCGAGCCGACTTCGGCCAGAATATCGCCGGTCTCTGCATCCGCCATTACGATGGCGACGGAGACCTTGTCTCCAAGCTTTTCCACCGCGTGGCGCGCCACTGCTTCCAGTTCCCGCTGTATCGGCAGTTTCAGCGTCGAGCGCGCCTCTGTGGTATTCGGAAATTTCGCCCGCGCCGCGACGGCCATATGCGGTGCAAAGGCCGGCAGGTCGCGCCGGCTGGCAGGCACTGCGGAAAGAGTCGCCCGCTCCGCCTCCCCTTCGCCCACCACACGTTCGACGGCAAGCCGTTGCAGCACCCGCTCCCGCGCCTGCTTTGCCGCTTCCGGAAAACGGTCCGGACGTCGTTTCTCCGGCAGTTGCGGCAGCGCCACCAGAAGGGCCGCCTCCGCCGTGTCGAGCCGACCCGGTTCCTTGCCGAACCAGGCGAGGCTTGCGGCCCTGACGCCTTCGAGATTGCCGCCATAGGGGGCGATATTCAGATAGAGATCGAGGATTTCCGCCTTGTCGAGCCGTCTTTCGATCTGGAGCGCACGCATGGCCTGCAGCAATTTTGCCGAGAATGAGCGATCGGCACGCGGCTCGATCAGCCGCGCCACCTGCATGGAAAGAGTCGAAGCGCCAGAGACGATCCGACCGTTGCTGACCAATTGCCAGGCGGAGCGCAAAAGCGCCCATGGGTCAACCCCGTGATGATCATAGAAACGTTGGTCCTCATACGCCACCAGCATGCGCAGGAACTGTGGATCGACCTCGGCGGCCGTGGTTTTCAGCCGCCAGCGGCCATCCGGTGTCGCAAAGGCGCGCAGCAGCTTGCCGTCACGATCCAGCACCTCGAAGGATCGTTGCTGCGCAGCATCCAGCGGCGGCGGATAGGCCTTGTCCAGCGCATCAAGACCGGAGGCCGCGCCACCGATAAGCAGCGCGGCCGTCATGATGCCGACAATGATCGCCTTCTTCCGTCTCATGGGGTTGCCGAGCGCACCTCCATGCGGCCGGTTGCCGTGCGGGCGGAAAATTGCGGCCGGTACATATCTTCAACCGAGGCTGCCGGATGGTCATAGGTGCCGGGGGTGACGGCGCGCACCACATAAGCGAGCGCAATCTCCGAACTGTCGCCGGCCGAGCGGTCGAAGGCCGCCACGAAACGGTCATAGCGGAATTCGGTATGTGCCGCGTCCGTTTCCGGCAACCAATCGAAATTCGAAAGCGCAGCCGAATTGACGAGGCTCGGATTGTCGATCTCAAAACCGGAGGGCAGAAGATCGGTCACCAGAATACGTGACTGCCAGTTATTTTGCGGCACCACGTTCAGCACCACCACATAACGTTCGTTCTGCACCACCTCGCTCGGGTTCACCTCCTCACCATCCATGGAATAATAGGTGCGGGCGATGGTGAAGCCTTCGCCACCGGCGGCAAGCGGTTGGGCCGGTGGCGCCACCGTGGTGACAACAGCCGTGACTGGATCGGCCGAGGCGTTGGCGATCTTCAGGGGAGCCGCCAGCAATTCGTCGCCGCTCATCCGTTTGCCAAAACCGCCAGTCTGCAAATCGCCGTTCACGTCAAGACGGATATCCTTGTCCTCACCTTTGACGGCGCGGGCAGCCAGCAGCATCCACGCCTGTTCCTGCGTGCTGGTATAGGGCTTCTTTTCCCATTCCTTCGCCACCGCGCCGGCAAGCTGCGGCACGACGGCCGGAACCGGACGGCTTTCGGCCGCTAACGCCAGCGTCGCCGCGCCGTCACGCAGGGCAGAGCCATAATCGGCACGCGCAAAGCTGACATTGGTGGTGCGGCTTGCCATATCGAGCGAAGCGCCGAACACGGCTTTCGAACGGGCCTGATCGCCATAAAGCGAAAGGGCTGCGGCAACCTGCGCCTTGGCAAGCGGGGTCGGGAAATCGGCAAGCGCCGTATCCGCGTAATAACGCAGATCGTTGATCGCCGCCTTGCGGTTGCGCGCCAGCACATAAAGCGAATAAGCGATCTCGTTGCCGCGATCCTTGACGTTGCTGTCAGAGGAAAGGCCGTTCTGCAGGTTGTTCAGCGCCTGCACCATGGCCTCATCGGGAACATCGTAACTCTGCTCTCGCGCCCTTGTCAGGAAGTCGCTGATATAGGCATCGAGCCACAGATCGCCGTAACCCGGCGACCAGAGGCCGAAACTGCCGGAACTCGACTGGAAGGACAGCACCCGGTAAATCGCCTCCTGCACCCGCTTGCGGGTATCGGGGTCTTCGGCCATGCCGCTGTCCTTCGTCAGCTCCGAAAGGTAGAGCAACGGCAAAGCGCGGCTCGTCGTCTGCTCGGCGCAGCCGTAAGGATATTTATCCAGCATCATCACCAGCGCCGGAATATCAAAGGCGGGAGAGCGCGTGACATTGACGGCGACCGAAGAGCCGAGCAGCATGCTGTCGGCCAGAAGATCGCCATTGATCGTCAGGCTGCTATTGGGCGCAATCTTGATTTCGCGCCGCGTTGTGACAGGCAGAACGGCCGGGCGCACCGGAACATTCAGAACCTGCTCCAGCGAGACGCCTGATGCATTGGAAACCTTGATGGTGATTGCGCCATTGCCGGGCTGTTCGCCCGTCAGCGGAACGGTCAACGATGACTTGCCGCCCTTTTGCAGCGCCAGCGTCTGCGACATCTCGCCCTGATCAACAGTCAAGGCCGTGTTGCTGGTCACATCCAGCCGGTAATCGCCGGCATCGCCATCGGTATTGGCGATATCGAGCCGCAATTGCGAGACATCGCCGGGGGCGAGGAATTTCGGCGCGCTGGCCGTCACAACGACCGGATCGCGAATGATGGCATCGGAGACCGCATGACCGACGCCCGTTTTCGTCCAGGCCACAGCCATGATGCGGGCCGTGCCGTTGAACTGCGGAACATCGAAGCTCACCGTCGCCTTGCCGTTAGCGTCGAGTTCGACCGGACCGGCAAAGAACGCCACCAGCTTTTCGGTGGGCGGGCTGCCCTGAAGGGCCGCCCCGCCGCCATCGCCGCCGGTGCGCAGCCGGCCGGTCGCGCCCAGCGAACCGTCAATCAGGCGGCCATAGAGGTCGCGGATTTCCAGCCCCAGCCGCCGCTGGCCGAAATACCATTCATCCGGCTTCGGCGGCTCATAGCGGGTGAGGTTCAGGATGCCGACATCCACGGCCGCAACGATGGCATAGGCCTTTTCACCGACACCAGCGCCGGCAACAGTGATGGGAATTTCAAGCGGCTGGCGCGGCAGCGTCTTTTGCGGCGCGCCGAGGGTGACGGCAAGCTTGCGCTCGGCCGGATCGACGGCAAGCCATTTGATGCCGATGGCGCGCATCGGCATGCGGCTTTCCTGCGCATCGCCGGGCCGGAACAGCGTGGCCGTGACGTAAGCGCCCGCACCCCATTCCTCGGTGACCGGAATGTCGATCTCGCCGCCATCCGCGCCTATCTCGGCATTCTGAACGGAAATCAGCTTCTCGGAACCGGACGTGATCATCAGCTCGCCGGCAAAACGCGAGGAAACCTTGAGTTTCGCCGTATCACCGATCTTGTAGCTCTGCTTGTCGAGAGCGATTTCCAGCGCATCCGGCGTTTCGGTCGAGCTTGCCTCCACATAGAAGCCGGCATCGAATTCAACGCTGGAAACCGGCGCACCATTACCGGCACCCTCTACTTCCAGCCGGTAGCGTCCCCAGGTGACAGGCACGGAAATCTCGCCGCCATTGGCATCGACCGAAAGCGTACCCGCTTCCTGCTGCTTGGTATATTCCACCGGCTCATAACGCCAGGAATTGCCCTGACGATACCATTGATAGTTCCGCTCGACCTTGATGAGCTTCCAGTTGAGGCCGCTCATCGCCTGTTTGGCGCCCTCGGCACCAACGCCGATGATGTGGAAACGGCCGACGGAATTCTGGGCGAGATCGCCGGAAAATTGCGGCTTGATGCCGATAGCAGAGGTTTCCGCCTTGATAGGCAGCGTCAGCGAACGCTCCACGGCACGCCCACCCGCCTCCTGCATGCGCACGGTGATGTTGGCGGAAAGCAGCTGCGTGGTGGACGGCAGGTCGGTCAGATCGACATTGAAGCTCGCCTTGCCCTCTTCATCCAGAACCGGCAGATCGGCAAGCGTGGTGCGGTTTTCCTCTTCGCTTTCCTCATCGGCCAGACCAAAGAAATAACCTTCGAAATCGGCGCTGGTGCGCGTTGGTTTGATCGCGACCTCGCCTTCCAGCGTCAGGCCGGCAGCGGGCGCGCCATAGAGATAACGGCCATCCACGTCGATTGCCGTTTCCGCGCCCGGATCGATCTGCTTTGCCTTGCTTGAAAGATCAAACTCCGTGCGATCAGGCACGAAATCATCGACGAGGAAGCTCTTTTCACTGATGGCAGCTGTCTTCGGATCGGTATGAATGCGCAACGTCCAGGTGCCGCGCATGGCATTTGCCTGCAACGGCAGATCGACCGCATGACCGCCCAGCGCCTTGCCATCGCTGACGAAGCGCCGGTCCTCGACGCCATCGGGACGCGAGAAGATGAAGGTGAGCGGC
The DNA here is from genome assembly GCF_009498615.1 of Agrobacterium sp. ICMP 6402. Classification (NCBI taxonomy): domain Bacteria; kingdom Pseudomonadati; phylum Pseudomonadota; class Alphaproteobacteria; order Hyphomicrobiales; family Rhizobiaceae; genus Agrobacterium; species Agrobacterium sp. ICMP 6402. The sequence goes on along the minus strand of NZ_QSNV01000002.1, from coordinate 316,016 downwards.
AGATCCTCGATTGCCTTGCCGTCGACATCACGGGCAAGCGCTGCGGCATGCACGGTCTCGCCGGCGCGGTAAATACCGCGTTCGGTCCAGCTGAACACATCGATGGCGCCGGGTGCGGCGCGGCCCGTCACGCCCCGGTCGGAGAGGTCGAAGCCGGCGCGTGTCATGTCGAGGAACACGTAGTCCTTGTCGCCGTTGCGCGCCGTGAGAATTGCGGGCGCCTGCGCAGCCGTGCCGCGCATCAGGCCGGCGGAAAACACCGCGCGGCCGTCCGCATCGGTCTTCGCCGTGCCGAGCACCTCATTATTTTTGGCAAGCAACTGCAAATCCACGTCTGCGAGCGGCCTGGCGCTGCCAAGGGCGCGGACAAAGACATTGAGCCCGTCGGTTCCGGCATAGGTGGTGATGCCGGTGTCGGATACGAGGAACCATTGCGTGGCGCGGGAGTCCCAAGTCTCCGGTGCGGTGCCCGGCGGCACGGCAGTCAGCACATAGATGCCGGGTTTACGTTCCGGCAAAGCTTCATCCACCGGGAAACTCGTCACCACATCCTTGTTGAGATCCGGCTGGATATCGATCGCGCCCTGCCAGACGAGTTCGCCGATTTCGTTTTCGATGCGGTCGGCGTTGTAGCCGTCCATCTGCGTCAGAAACTGCGAATTGGAAAGAAGCGAGGTGATGTTGCGATCACCGACACGATAGAGCTTCAGATCAGCCTTGTCGGCATTAACGGAGACGATCGGAATGCCGCGGCGTGCAGTACCCGGCAGCACGAAATTTTCGCCCGTAAAACGCACGCTGGCGGCGCGGTCACGCACGTAAATATCGAGATTGACCTGCTTTTCCAGCGGCTCTTCCACCGAAGACGGCAGGCCGGCGCGCAGCGCGATCTTGTAGCGCTGGCCATGGGTCAGGCCTTCCACACAGATTTCGCTGCCCTTCGCCTCGATGGCCTTGGGGGCTGCCCCATCCAGCGTGATGAAGGAGGAATAATCGACACCGTTCTTCACCAATGGTTCGGAAAACTGCACGCAGGCGCGTGGGCTGACGCTATCCGTATCCACCGTGTTGTTGATGACGCGGAAACCCTGACGCGTGCGCAGATCGGCATAGGCCGCCTTGGTCTGTGCATTGTCGGTAAGCGCAAGGCTTTCCTTATAGGCATTGAGTGCCGCGCGATAATTCTGGGTTCTTTCAAAAGCCTTCGCCAGCCGGTTCAGGGCCTCGGTGCGGGCGCTGACCGTGCGGCTCAGCTGATAGGCGTTGATGGCGGCAGACGCCGCCTGCCCGGCAATCGAATAATTATCGGTGACCTGCGCCGCCTTTTCCGACAATTCCGCCCAGAGCGCGCCGTCATCAGGTGTGATCGCAAGAGCCTGTTTATAGGTCGTGACCGCATCGGGAACATTGCCCGCGGCGGCCTGCTGCCTCGCCGTCTGCACAAGCGCTTCCACGCCCTGTTCGTCACCGTCACTGGCAGCAAGGCCGGCTTTCAGCCGGCGGGCTTCCTGCTGCAGGCTGTCGGTCACGAAGGAAAGGCGCTGCGGCGCGCCGATATCGGCTTCCGTCGCCACTTCCACGATCTTGCCGGCAACGGCGCCGGGGAAAGCGTTCAGCTGATTGAAATCCGATTTAAGGAAGCACCATTTCACCTTGGGATTGTAGGTGAAAGCCTTGCAGGCAGCGTCGCCAACGCAAATCTCGCCGCATTGTTCCAGCGAGACATTCTGCTCCGTCCGAAGATCGAAGCCGAAATAATCGCCGTTTTGCGTGGTTACCACTTTTCGCGAAGGTTCGGCCGCCGTGGCCGGGAGAAAAATCAGGGCGGTAGAGACCGCAACCAACGAAATCCGGACGAGCGCGCGCAACGACATCAGTATTCTCCCGCAACAGACATGTCGGGCGGGACTCTGGTCAAATCCACGCATGGTTGTCAACGCATCTTCGTCAATTCGCAACAGGAGGATGCGTGGAGGCCAGCAGACGGGGAGGCTAGTCTTCTATTTTACGCGCTTCGGAAATCAGCATGATCGGCACGCCGTCGCGGATCGGGTAAGCGAGCCTCGCGCTTTCGGAGATGAGCTCGTTGTGGGTCCGGTCATAAGAAAGACGTCCCTTGGTCAAAGGGCAGACCAGCAGCTCCAGGAGCTTCGGATCGACATTGCTCATCCGGTCGTCCATGGGGCGATCCTATTGCAGCACGGTGCCGCCCTCGCCCGATCCCTGGGCAAGAACGATCTCGGTGATGGCAATCAAGGTTTCGGCCCGTGTCTTCAGGTCGGGCGCTTCAAGCAGCGCCTGTTTTTCGGCAGGACCGAAGGGAGACATCATGGAAAGGGAGTTGACGAGAACACGATTGCCCGCCCTTTCAACGCTTTCCCAATCTGCCTCCAGCTGGTTTGCATCCAGAAACGCGCGGAATACCCGGAGGAGGTTTTCGCGATCCACCGCTTCCTCATTATATTCGCCGGAAAGATCGGCGATGAAGGGCGCATGGTGGAAACTGCGATAAGGCTTGCCGGCCTCCACCTCTTCCAGCAGGCGGAAACGGCAAACACCGGTGAGGGAGATGACGTAACGGCCGTCCCCCGTTTCAGAAAAGGAAGTGATGCGGCCGAGACATCCGACGGCGCTCAAAGGCCCCCCCTCAAGTCCTGACTCGATGACGTGAAGGGCCGGCTGCACCATGCCGATGAGCCGATGCCCGGCCAGCGCCATATCGATCATGGCAAGATATCGCGGCTCGAAAATATTGAGCGGAAGATGACCTTCCGGTAGCAGCAGCGCGCCCGGCAGGGGAAATACCGGCACGATTTCCGGCAGATCGTCGTTCTTCACATATCTCGCATTTCCGACATGCATGGGATCAAGCCCCCTGTTCACTGCTGCCCGGCCGGCGGATCAACCGCCGCGGCCGGGATATGCCCGCATTATGAAAACAATATTGCCGAAAGCTTCCGGCGGCCGGCGACGGTTGCCGGGTCCTTGAAGCCCCAGGCCTCGAAAAACTCCAGAAGCTGGCGGCGCGCGCCGTCATCGTCGAAGGTCCGATCCTTGCGCATGACATAGAGAAGATGGTCTGCCGCTTCATCGCGCCGCCCTTGAGCGTTCAGCACCTTGGCGAGCTTTATCCGCGCCTCGTGATGATCGGGATTGAGCGCCAGATCGCTTTCCAGCGCCACCGGATCGCCGATCTTGCGGGCTTCCTCATATTGCGCGATCTTTTTCAAAACGAGCTGAATGCCCGCATCTTCGTTGAGCTCCGCAGGCAGGGAGGAGAGCAGTTCGCTGGCCCGTTCATACTGACCGGCAGCGATCATGCATTCAGCGATACCGGCAATCGCCGCAGGGTTTTCTGGATCGGCCTGCATGACAGCGCCGAACAGCTGTGCTGCGCCATTAAAATCGCTATCCGCAAGAAGCTGTTTCGCCTCAGTCAGAGCCGCCTCGATTTCGGCTTTCGGATCACCCGCATCCGGGCCGGCAATCTTGTCAATAAACTGCTTGATCTGGCTTTCCGGCACCGCGCCCATAAAGCCATCCACCGGCCGGCCATCGGCAAAAGCGACGATGGCGGGAATGGACTGGATGCCGAGCTGGCCCGGAATGGACGGATGATCGTCAATGTTCAGCTTCACAAGCTTCACACGACCATTCGCCTCGTTGATGACCTTTTCGAGCACCGGCGTCAGCTGCTTGCACGGACCGCACCAGGGCGCCCAGAAATCCACCAGAACCGGCTGGCGGCGCGATTCCTCAAGAACATCCTTGGAGAAAGCAGCCGTCGTTGTGTCCTTGATGTGACCGGAGGCCGCACCATTCAGCTCGCCGTGATGATGCGCGCTCGCAGACATCTGCCCGCCATAGGAACCGCCGTAAGGATTATTGGTGTCGCTCATGCCGGTCTCCTGCAATTTCTGTCATCTGTCTCAGTTGAAGCAAAGATCGTATCTCACTCGCTGACTTTCAAGACAAGCGGCGTATGTCCGGTCGCCTCAAGAAAGCGGATAAGATCCTTCGACGCGATCGTCGTCGTCTGGTCGTTGGAAAGCGGATGGCCATTGACCAGCTCGTTTTCCAGAAGATCACTGTCGAGCACGAAGGTGACCTGCCTGTCAGTGTCGTTGATCGCCCCAAATACCGTTACCGATCCCGGCACGACGCCCAGATATTCGAGCATTTTTTCCGGCCTGCCAAAGGACACGCGGCTTGCAGCCCCTATCGTCTTGTGAACGCTTTTGAGATCGACGACGGCATTTTCTTCGACAGTCAGAACAAAATATTGATCCTTCTTGTCCTTCACGAAAAGGTTTTTCGTGTGACCGCCGGGAATGAGATCGCGCAGCGACTGGGATTCTGCAACAGTAAACACCGGTTCGTGCTGTTTCGTGGTATGAGAAATGCCGAGCCCATCCAGAAACTGGAAAAGCTCCGTTGCCATCCTGGGAGAATTCTCCGCCATATTCCGCCGCCCGCCTCTGCCGATTTCGATATCACTGCATTCCTGATTAAGGGGGCAACCGGCGCTTGGCAACGGAGGAAAAAACGCAGAGATGAAAAACCGCCAATCATTTCCGTCGCTTGTCGCATTTTTCAAAGAAATTTTCGCGTTTTTGTCATTTCCCTGTTGCATTCCAAAATCGATTGAGCGATATAGCGCCCGTCGCCGCAACGTGGTGACCCACGGTTCAGCGACTACCCCGGACCGGTGGATTTGAGCGGGTGTAGCTCAGGGGTAGAGCACAACCTTGCCAAGGTTGGGGTCGAGGGTTCAAATCCCTTCGCCCGCTCCAAATTTTCCAAAAGATAGAATATACGACTGAATACTGAATTAAGACCGGCTGAGTTATGCGGTTCGGCGCTCAAGAGTTCGTCATCCTCCCTTGTCAGAACAGTTGTGAAATTATCGGGCGGATGGAACCTCCGGCAGAAATGGCCGTTTCAGATTCGAGGCTCCTAACCTCAGTTCCCCTCTGAATTGCCCGCCATGAGCGGGCATTTTTTTAGGGGCGACTGTCGCCAAAAAATAAATCCGCCCGTCCGGAACATCGCCCACACACGGGGCGTTTCCCTGCGTTGATCAACACCGGGGGAACACCCATGTCCGCAATTTCGAAAACTCTTTTGATTGCAGCATTCGCCGCCGTGACGATGCCGGCCGCTTCCTTCGCCGCAGACGTGATCATTTATGGTCAGGATCAGCCTCCGCGGCACAGAACCCACCACGAACCGCGCGCGACTGCGAACACCTATTCGAATCACGCGGAAATGCGCTGCTCCGAGAACATTGTCTCCTATCAGGCGCCTTACCAGCGGCACACGGAACTGGTCACGCTCTGCCATCCGCCGCTAAATTGGCGAACGGAACCGTCCACGGCAACAATATGGTCGCCATGATCTTGCCATAATTCATTCGATGTGCTTTTGTGCAGCCGCCCTTGTGGGAGGGGGTAGAGGTCGAGACCCGCTGGTTGCTTTTGGCAGCAGGCGGGTTTCCCTTTTTTTGGCGACCGCCCTTCCTATTGTAATCCTATAGTCAGGTAGATAATCAAATTAGGCGACCTGAGGCGGATATTTGTCGTGTATCCTTCTTTGGACACGATTACCCATATCGGAAAAAATTTGGAAGAGCCTTGGAAGGTGTGGCAGTGGGTCCTCTACTGACCTTCCCTTTTGAGTGATTCCGTTCCTATGTACGCAATCATGACGAATCTGCTGCATACTAAGTAAGAACTTCCTATCCTCGTCAGTGTCCGGAAAGATATCAACTTTTAATGCGGTTAGAAAAATGGACTGCACGAAAACAAAGTTATGGAAAGATACCGTTTCTATAAATTTTTCGATCTTTTCCATAACTATCGCTGGGGATTTTTCGATCTGGGCGAGAGAAAATTTTGTGTCCTTAAGACCATCCAGACGTTCGACCATTGCAAGTCTCGCCGCCGAATCACGGCTTACAAAGCTATGTAAGCTGTCAGATAACAAAGCCTCAAAATTTGAGAATGCTTGCATCAAATACATACGGTGAAGCATAGGATTGGGCTTGTGAGAAAGCCATTTTATGACTTCTTCCAAGCTAGCTTGAGCGTGATAAAATGCCTCCAATCCTCCGTTATTAGGATCGAAGTAAATGGGATATTGGACCTCATTCGCGATCGCCACTTTGTGGCCATCCGGCAATATTTTTGCAAAGAATGAAGACAGGTGCCCAGACACCTCAATAGTCGTCACTGCTCCGCAAGCTTTACATTTTTCATTCAGCGTTGTTGATGCTTCAATTTCGCTAACCCAGTCCTGCCCTGGTAATGTCGGAGCCGGACGCTCAAAACGAACAATGTCTCCGCATTCCGAGCAGTTGATTGATCCAGTGACTACTGTGCGCATATGGGATCTTCTTGTAGTGAACCACTGGTAGTCGATCGGACGAACAAATTAACACTTATCACAGACCGGCAATATTTATTGTCCAGAATATAAACCAAAATCTACTTTTTTAAATTTCTAAAAATGGTAGCGGGAGAGGGACTTGAACCCCCGACACGCGGATTATGATTCCGCTGCTCTAACCACCTGAGCTACCCCGCCACAGGGGAAACGTGACAGTCATGTGACCGGCCGCTCCATCAGGATGAGCGGCTTATAAGGTGCCGCTCCCCAAAGTGTCAAGCGCAAGATGCGCAAAAAAATTCGCTTTCCGCCTCGCGGCAAAAAGTGAACTGTTTCAGGCCGCAACCGGCTTTTCCAAAAGCGCCTTAAGCGAGGCCTCGGCTTCCACCGAGCGTTCCGAACGTTCGATGAAACCGCCGCCGTAAACACGGGCATCCGCGCCCGGAGCGGAATAGAGCACGCAGGCTTGGCCGGGGGCGACGCCGGCCTCGCCGGTCATCAGATCCACATAGATGCCGTTTTCATCGGCATGGAGCACTGCTTCCATTGGCGGGCGGGTGGAGCGCACCTTGGCGAAACAGGCAAAGCCCTGCCCGGCATCGTCCGCCAATGCGCCATCGCCCAGCCAGTTCATGTCACGCAGATAGACACGGCGGGTTTCCAGCGCTTCACGCGGGCCAACAATGACCCGACGGCCCCGCGCATCGAGATGCACGACGTAGAGCGGCTCTCCTGTGGCGACGCCGATGCCGCGGCGCTGGCCGATCGTATAATGCACGATGCCATCGTGGCGGCCGAGCACACGCCCGTCGAGATGGACGATATCTCCGACCAAAGCCGCATTCGGCTTCAGCTTGTTGATGATATCGGTATATTTACCTTGCGGCACAAAACAGATGTCCTGACTGTCGGCCTTCTTGGCGACGACGAGCCCCATATCTTCCGCCAACGCCCGCGTTTCAGCCTTGGAAAGGCCACCGAGCGGAAACCGCAGATAATCGATCTGCTCCTGCGTCGTCGCGAACAGGAACCAGCTCTGGTCGCGGTCACTGTCGATGGGACGATATAGCGCGCGGTGTCCCGACTGGCCAGAGACCGGATTGGGGCGTGAACGGATATAATGTCCGGTTGCCAGCGCATCGGCGCCGAGTTCTTGCGCGGTGGCCAACAGATCGGCAAATTTTACCGTCTGGTTGCAGGCCACGCAGGGGATCGGCGTTTCACCCATAGCATAGGCTTCGGCGAAGGGATTGATGACGGTTTCGCGGAACCGCGCCTCATAATCCAGCACATAGTGGGGAATACCGAGCGTTTCGCAGACCCTGCGCGCATCGTCGATATCCTGTCCGGCGCAACAGGAGCCGGCGCGGTGCACGGCAGCACCGTGGTCATAGAGCTGGAGCGTAATGCCGAGAACATCATAGCCCTCGCGCTTGAGGATACCGGCCACAACAGAAGAATCGACGCCACCGGACATGGCGACAACGATCCGGGTATCTTCCGGCCTCTTGTCAAAATCGAGCGTATTCACGTTTTTTCCCATCGTCAGTCATAACGGGGGTAAAGGCCCCGCCGCCTGTCGGTCATCCGCCGCGTGGGCATCAGCCGGAAAAAACCGGACTGTCATGCCTCGTCATCCTGCGGATTTAAGGGCTGCATATAGAAAAGAAAGGCCGCGCACGCAAGTACGGGGCGGAAAACCGCCCCGTAAAGACATACCAGACATGAATAGCGCCGAAGCGTTTAGGCGCCGGCAGCCTTCTGGCCGCTGTTGCCAGTCCACTTGTCGCGCTCCCGCCACAGGGCCGGCAGGGCCAGCAGCCCGATAGCCGTCAGGGCGATCAGCGTCTTGTTCAACTGCGACAGTTCCACCGTGCGGCCATCCAGATAATAGACGCCGTAGACGATCGCCACATGCCAGACGTAAACCTGCAGCGAATGGCGGCCGAGCAGCTGAAGGAACTTCAGCGACAGCACCCAGATGACGCCTTCCGCAATGGAGCGCACAAGCGGGCGATGGTGCCTCGGACCAGCGATCACCAGCCATGTCAGGCCAATGCCAACGGCAAGAAAGTTGATGAGATAGACGGGGCCGAAATCGGCGCGGATTTCCATGGTGGAAAACTTGCCCATCATGAATTCCGGCATCAAGCCCCAGGCTGTCGCGATGCGCAGCGGCATGAAGAACAGGCAGGCGATGAGTGCAGCCTTGGGAAGCCACGTTCTCTCAGGCGAGAAAATAGTCTTCCACGGGATACGGTTCTGCGCCGTCATCGCGCCAAGCACGAGCGCCGAATAAAACACCAACTGCCAGCCGAGCAGATTGAAGCTGACGCGGATACCCTGTTCGTCAGCACCCTTGACGAGTTCGTTCAGCGGCGCAGTGACAATCTGCTGGAGCCCGAGCTGACCGGCCATCCACACCAGCATGGAGCCGGCCAGAACATAGGCCCATTTGCCGTCGAGGCAGAGCTTGATAAGGATCGGCGCAAACAGCATGTAGACGATATATTGCGGCAAAATATCCATGAATGTCGGCTGGAACAGGAACGCCGCAATCGCCGCCAGACGTAACGGATCGTCGAACGAGGTCATACCGAGCCAGTTGTACCAGATATAGGGCGCATGCGGGATGACCATACGGAAGAACAGCACGGCGATGACGAGGCCCATCGCATAACGATAAAGCTCCATAGCCCGGTTCCAGATCGCCTGTTTGCCGGCGTCATAACCGTATTTCATCATCTTGCGGGCATAGACCATGCCGATCAAAAGGCCTGACAGGAACACAAAGCCCTGAGCGTCTTCCACGAAGGCAAACTGGCGATGGTTGATTTCCACCAGCCAGAAACCGCCGGCAAACACCAGATGGTTGATCAGCATGAAGACGAGGAAGTAACCACGCATTCCGTCGATCAGGTCAAAGCGTTTCATCTCGATAGCTCTCCGTTCTCGCAGGGGCCTGCGTTGCCCGGCCACCTGGCCCGGCTTGCGGGAGGCTGGCCGGGGGTCGGATTGTCAACGCGGCTTTGCGCCTGTGGTTCCCTTTCCAAAGCGGTTTATAACCGGCACGAAAAGTCACATTGGCGTGTGTTCCCCGTGGTTAGGCCGCAGGGACTGAATGCTTGATGAATAAAAAAAGGCAATTCCGTGGAGCGTCCAAGCTATGCGCCAGCGAGATATCTTGGCAAAAAGAGCGCAAAGCCTTGCATGGCAGGGCGAAGGCGAACGGCTCGACTTATCGGCACTACAGATATTACCCGTTAGATTTATCAGGCATTTTTCTGGAGAGTTGGCTTGGCTCGCGCATCGCTGGAAAAGCCATGCAGCGTAATGAGGCCAGCGGGCCGAATCACGACAAAGAAAAGCCCGGAGGTTTGTAAAACCTCCGGGCTTTTTCATTCACAAAAAGACTACGTGTCGCCTCAGGCAGCGGCCTGAATAGCGGCGACCTGCCAGTTGTCGTTGCCGCCACGGCGCACGAAGGTCCACATTTCCACCGCTTCGGAAGGTTTGTGCTCGTCACCCTCAATAACCTTGCCCGAGGTGCGATCGCGCATGATGTCAATGGCGGAGTAACGCATGGCCACCGTCGCGTAGTCCTGGCCCTCTTCGTGCCATGCTTCGGCAACATCACCTTGCAGCAGCGTCACGTCACGGACGTCGTTCTTCAAACCGCTCGTGGCGTTATCGCTCAGTTCCTCGGCAAGGTAGGACATAGCTTCCGGCGTCGTCAGCTTGCGCAGCGCACCGTAATCCTCAGCGCCATAAGCGGACTGAACGTCCTGCAGCATCTTCTGAAAGGTCTCGAGGTCGGTCGGCGTGATGCCGATTTCGTCGCCTTCGGAAACGGCATTCTCATGCGCCACAGGCTTTGCCGTTGCGGCAGTAGCCGCAGCCGCGCCGCCCGCAGCACCGGCAAGCGCGCCGATCTTCGGGATTTTGAACGAGGACGCGGAAGGACCCGCCTGTGAGCCACCATTAAAGGAAGAGCCCGAGTGATCCGTGCGCTGCGAGCCGCCGGCTGCACCATAAGCGGGCTGGCCCTGACGGCGCGATGCGAAGAAACGCATGACGAGCATGATGAGACCGCCGATAAGCAGCCCCTGCAACAACATGCCGAAGAAACCGGCCATGCCGCCAAAACCGCCGCCCATCAGCATGCCGAACAGGCCGCCCATCAACAGGCCGCCCATCAAACCACCCATCATGCCGCCGAAAAGGCCACGGCTCTGCTGCGGGGCCGCCTGCGCGCCCGGACGGGCCGGCTGTGCGGCACCCGGCGTTGCCTGGTTGGTATTGGGCGTCATGCTGCGGTTGATCGGCGCTGTCTGGCCCGGCGCAGTGCTGGTCGAAGGCGGTGCGGAGTATGTCCGCGTACCACGGCTGCCAAAGCCACCACCGGCACGGCGTGCCTCTGCCATATCAACCGCCACGAAAGACACCGCGATACCAAGTGCGGCGACTGCGAACAAACCCTTGAAGCGCCGAAAGGCAGCAAACATCACTCTCTCCTGTTGGCCGCCCTCCCATGAGCGGCATGTCAACAGCCGATATAGCAACTCATGATCATCATTTTTAGACCACTCGGCTTAAATTTTTCGTGATATGCAACCAAAACGCGAGACAGCCGCGTATTGCCGTAAAACCAGTGGCTGGAAAACCGAAAAACCCGGCACAGGGTCTCCCCTGCACCGGGCCTTATTGTCCCCTTGGGAGGAACGATAAGTGTATCAGTCGACGTTGAAAGTCAGCGGCTTGACCTGGCGGATCGCCGGGTTGGCGCGCAGCTTGTCCAGCACGGTTTCGGAAACCGGACCATCGACGTAAAGCAGCGCGATGGCGTCACCGGCTTCCTTTTCACGGCCGAGCTGGAAGTTGGCGATGTTGACGCCAGCTTCACCGAGCGTGGTGCCCATGAAGCCGATCATGCCGGGAACGTCGGTGTTGGTGATGTAGATCATGTGCGATCCGACATCGGCATCCATGTTGATGTTCTTGATCTGGATGAAGCGCGGCTTGCCATCCGAAAACACCGTGCCGGCCACCGAGCGGATCTGGTTTTCCGTCTTCACCGTCAGCTTGATGTAGCCGTCGTAGACGCCGGTCTTGTCGCGCTTGACCTCGGAAAGGATGATGCCCTTTTCCTTGATCATGACCGGAGCGGAAACCATGTTAACGTCGGAAACCTGGCTGCGGATGAGGCCGGCCAGCAACGCGCTGGTCAGGGCCTTAGTGTTCATGTTGGCGGTTGCGCCATCATAAAGGATTTCGATTTCCTTGGTGGCGCTTTCCTGCACCTGACCGACGAAGGAACCGAGAACATCCGCCAGACGGATGAAAGGCTTCAGGCGCGGTGCTTCTTCAGCCGTGATCGACGGCATATTGATGGCGTTGGAGACTGCACCCTTGACGAGGTAATCCGACATCTGCTCGGCAACCTGAAGCGCGACATTTTCCTGTGCTTCCGTGGTCGACGCACCGAGATGCGGCGTGCAGACGACGTTTGGCAGGCCGAAAAGCGGGCTTTCGGTGGCTGGTTCGACTTCAAACACGTCGAAACCGGCACCGGCGACATGGCCGGACTTGATGGCTTCGGCAAGGGCCGCTTCATCCACCAGACCGCCACGGGCGCAGTTGACGATACGCACGCCCTTCTTGGTCTTGGCAAGGTTTTCAGCATTGAGGATGCCGCGCGTCTTGTCGGTCATAGGCACATGCAGGGTAATGAAATCAGCCTGGGCCAGAAGCTCGTCCAGCTCGACCTTGGTCACACCCATCTCCTGGGCGCGCTCCGGCGACAGGAAGGGGTCATAGGCCAGAACATGCATCTTCAAGCCCAGTGCACGCGCGCAGACGATGCCGCCGATATTGCCGGCACCGATGACGCCGAGCGTCTTGCCGGTGATTTCGACACCCATGAACTTTGACTTTTCCCACTTGCCAGCCTGCGTGGAGCTATCGGCGGCGGGAAGCTGGCGGGCGACGGCAAACATCAGCGCAATCGCATGTTCCGCCGTGGTGATGGAGTTGCCGAACGGGGTGTTCATGACGATGATACCACGGCGCGATGCGGCCGGAATATCGACATTGTCCACACCGATGCCCGCACGACCGATGACCTTGAGGTTGGTCGCCGCTTCGATCAGCTTCTCGGTCGCCTTGGTGGCGGAACGGATGGCGAGACCATCGTAATTGCCGATGATTTCGGCAAGCTTGTCCTTGTCCTTGCCGAGCTTCGGCTGGAAATCGACTTCGACGCCACGATCACGGAAAATCTGGACGGCGGTTTCCGACAGTTCGTCGGATACAAGTACGCGAGGTGCCATGGTTCACGGGCTCCTTGGAGGAAACGATTGAGATGTGCGAATGGAGAATGTGCGGCCCTGCATCTGCGCAGGGCCGGTATCAAAATCAGGCGGCAGCCTTGGAAAGTGCTGCCTTTTGCGTCTGGTAGGCCCAGGCGAGCCAGGGCATGACAGCTTCCATATTCGCCGTCTCGATGGTGGCGCCGGCCCAGATGCGCAGACCGGACGGTGCATCACGGTAAGCGCCGATATCCAGGGCGACATTTTCCTTTTCGAGCAGGGCGACGATGCCCTTGGCGAAATCGGCCTGTGCGGCCGCATCCAGCGCCTGTACCTCGGGATCGACGATCTTCAGGCAGACGGAGGTGTTGGAGCGGGTTTCCGGCTTGACGGCCAGGTTGGCGATCCAGTCGTTCTTCTCGATGAAGTCGTAGATGACCTTGGCATTGGCATCGGCACGGCCGATCAGCGCCTTCAGTCCACCGAGGTTCTTCGCCCACAGCAGCGCGTCAATATAGTCCTCAACGCAGAGCATGGAGGGCGTATTGATCGTTTCGCCGGTGAAGATGCCTTCGATCAGCTTGCCGCCGGAGACCATGCGGAAGATTTTCGGCAGCGGCCATGCCGGCGAATAGCTCAGCAGACGCTCGACAGCGCGGGGCGACAGAATGATGACGCCATGGCCGCCCTCACCGCCCAGAACCTTCTGCCAGGAGAAGGTGACGACGTCGAGTTTCGTAAAGTCCATGTCCTGCGCAAAGGCCGCCGAGGTGGCGTCGCAGATCGTCAGACCCTTACGGTCGTCAGGAATGAAATCGGCATTGGCAACGCGAACGCCGGATGTCGTGCCGTTCCAGGTGAAAACCACGTCACGGTCGAAATCGACTTCAGCAAGGTTCGGCAGCAGGCCATAATCGGCCTCGAACTTGCGAACGTCCTTCAGCTTCAGCTGCTTGACGACGTCGGTGACCCAGCCGGCGCCGAAGCTTTCCCAGGCGAGCATATCGACGCCGCGTTCACCGAGCAGCGACCAGAGCGCCATTTCAACAGCGCCGGTGTCGGATGCGGGAACGATACCGATGCGATAATCGGCGGGAACATTCAGAATTTCACGGGTGAGATCGATGGCCTGCTTCAGCTTGGCTTTGCCAACCTTGGCGCGATGCGAGCGACCGAGCGGTGCATCGGAGAGAGCATCTAGCGACCAACCGGGACGCTTCGAGCAGGGACCAGAAGAAAAATGCGCATTGCCCGGACGGAGGTCCGGCTTCACTATATCTGTCATTTGACTACCCTTTCAGATAGGCGCCTCTCGTTAGGGAGAGGTGTCCTGCCGTCGTTGCTATTCCTGTCGTCGGTCTCAGTCAAGCGGAATATGTCGCTGCGCATGGGAATTTTAGTCCATATGCGTCACGCACCGTGTCAGCTGCCGCCAAAACAAAACCGCCCGCACCCGAAGGATGCGGACGGTTTGAAACTACCAGTCTGGCGTGACGTTTATTTATAAACGGCAGGCTGCAGCGGAATATCGGCAGGCGGCATGTATTGTGCGGTATCGCAACCGTTGAAGACATAACGGCCGCCGACGCGCACTTCATGCGAATAGAGACCCTTGTCGCGGCCGGGGCCGCCACCGTTCTCATAACCGAACATGTCGCCCTTGTTGATGTGACGGAAACGGTAGCCGATATCGGCCTTCAGGTTACAGGTGACGTCGATCGACGCACCTGCCATCAGGGCGTAAGCGAAGCGCCACTTACCCTTGCCGCCGTGCTCGGTGGTTGGGTCGCAGCCGAGGCCATTAACGCTGCACGATGTGTTGCGCAGCTTATCCCACTTGACGTAGGAGCCACCAATACCACCGCCGACATAAGGGGTGACGCGGCCATAGGTGCCGAGATCGACATAGGCGTTGGCCATCAGCGTATAGGCTCTCAGCGAGCTCAGATCAGCCGAAACACAGCGACCAGGAACGGAGCCGCAGAAACCGCTCGTGGAACCGCGGAAATCCGATTTTCCCATATAGTCGAAGGTCACGTCGCTGCGGAAATAGTTGTTGAACTGATAACCGACACCGGCGCCAATGACATAACTGTCCTTGATATCAGCCGTATCAAAATCCTGCAGATAGCCGCCCGGTCCGCCCTGATAATAATTGGCGCCGCGCAGTTTGTTGAAGGAATAGCCGACGTCGCCGCGCAGATACCAGCCGCTCGACTGGGTGATCGCGACTTCAGGGGCATCGACATAGGCGGGTGCTGGTTCGGCTTGATATAGGTCGGCGCCGACGGCGCTTGTGCCAGTCAGCAGAACGGCCAGAAATCCGGCCAGGGCGTTTTTCATGACTTCCACTCCAGAAGAGGCACGTGCGTTGCGGCAGCTGCCAGTGAACTGTTCAGTTCTGGAGAGTGGCGTAAAATGGTTAAGTCCCGATTAACCACGATCATTCACTATATTTATTAGCAAACACTCAAAGAAAAAGCCGGCTGGAAGGCCGGCTTTTGTCTTGCGTTACTGTCGCGATAACTCACGCGGCCGAGCGGGCGCTGGAGATAACGCCGACCAGATCATTGACGATCTTCTCCACCTTAGCGCTGTCGTCGCCCTCCGCCATGACGCGGATCAGCGGCTCGGTGCCGGAGGGCCGGATGACGAGGCGGCCATTATCGGCCAGCGCACTTTCCGCATCCGCAATTGCCTGCAGCACGATCGGGTTTTCCAGCGGCTTGCCACCGGAAATACGCACATTCTTCAAAAGCTGCGGCACCGGCTCGAACTTGCGGCAAACCTCACTGACCGTACGGCCCGAACGCTTGACCTTGGCGAGAACCTGCAATGCCGCGACGAGACCATCACCGGTCGTGCCATAATCCGACAATACGATATGGCCGGACTGCTCACCTCCGACGTTGAAATTGTGGTTGCGCATATGTTCGACGACATAACGGTCACCGACCTTCGTGCGGGCAAGGGTGAGGCCTTGATCGCCAAGAAAACGTTCCAGGCCGAGATTGGACATCACGGTGGCGACAATGCCGCCGCCGCGCAGCATGTTGTCGGCCGCCCAGCTGTCAGCGATCGTCGCCATGAGCTGGTCGCCATCAACGATCTCACCGCGTTCGTCAACAATGATGACGCGGTCGGCATCGCCATCGAGCGCAATGCCGATATCGGCGCGCACTTCATGCACCTTTTTCTGCAGGGCTTCCGGGTGGGTGGAGCCGCATTCGAGATTGATATTGACGCCGTTCGGCTCGTTGCCGATGGTGACGACTTCGGCACCCAATTCCCAGAGGGCTGCGGGAGCCACCTTGTAAGCCGCGCCATTGGCACAGTCGATGGCGATCCGCAGGCCGCTCAGCGTCACATCGCGCGGCAAAGTGCGTTTCACGAATTCGATATAGCGGTAGATGTCGCCATCCACGCGCTTGGCGCGGCCGATCTCGCTGGGCTTTGCCAGCTGCGCGTAAATATCCTTGTCGAGAAGATCTTCGATCTCCAGCTCCAGCTCGTCGGAAAGCTTGTATCCGTCCGGTCCGAACAGCTTGATGCCATTGTCAGAGAAGGGATTATGCGACGCCGAGATCATCACGCCGATATCGGCGCGCAGCGACCGGGTGAGCATGGCGACGGCGGGCGTCGGAATAGGTCCGAGCAGGAAAACATCGAGGCCGGCTGCGGTGAAACCGGCAACCAGCGCGTTTTCCAGCATATAGCCCGAAAGGCGCGTATCCTTGCCGATGACGACGCGATGGCGATGATGGCCACGGCGGAAGATCGTGCCGACCGCAATGCCCACACGCATCGCCAGATCCGGTGTCATGGGGAAGACGTTCGATTGTCCGCGGATACCATCGGTTCCGAAATAACGGCGTGCCATTTGAACTCCAAATCTTTCGAGCATTCCGGCAATGCTGAAAACAACCGGAAGCGTTTTTGGCTAGATGCCACAAACCACGATAAACAGCACGTAAATTACCGCAAAAATGGCTTATATCTTGTTACCAAACTGAAAAGGCCACCCGGAAAACCGGATGGCCTTTTACAACAGGTCAACTTGCACAAGCGATCAATGTGGCTGCGGCTCCATGCCGCCTTCGGCCTCGCCGTCGCCCTTGGCTTCGCCATCACCCTTCACTTCACTGGGACCGTCTTTCTTGGCGCCGGCTTTCGGCACCGCCGAACCACGGCTGCCAGGAGAATCGTCACCCAGATCCCGGGCGGGCTTTTCGCCCCTCAGCAATGCCTTGATCTCCTCACCCGTCAGGGTCTCATATTCGAGAAGACCCTCGGCAATCGCAACGAAGCCGTCGTGATTGTCCGTAAGAATGCGCCTTGCCTCGGTGTAAGCCTCTTCGATCAGACGGCGAACTTCGGTGTCGATCGTCTGGGCCGTCGCCTCGGAGACGTTCTTCGACTGCGAAACGGAATGGCCGAGGAACACTTCCTGCTGGTTTTCACCATAGGCCACCTGCCCGAGAGCATCCGAGAAGCCCCATTGCGTCACCATGGCGCGGGCAAGCTTGGTGGCCTGCTCGATATCCGAAGACGCGCCCGACGTGATGTTTTCCTTGCCGAAGGTCAGTTCCTCGGCAACACGGCCACCCATCATGATGACGAGGCGCGACACCATCCACTTGTAGCTCATGGAATAGCGGTCGCCTTCCGGCAACTGCATGACCATGCCGAGCGCACGACCACGGGGGATGATCGTTGCCTTGTGCAACGGATCGGCCACGGCAACCTTCAGCGCAGTAATCGCATGGCCTGCCTCATGATAGGCGGTCAGCTTCTTTTCGGCCTCGGTCATGGCGGAGGAGCGGCGTTCCGCACCCATCATGATCTTGTCCTTGGCGTCTTCGAACTCCTGCATGGTAACCACACGCTTGTTGCGGCGGGCGGCCATGAGGGCGGCTTCGTTGACGAGGTTCATCAGGTCAGCGCCTGAGAAACCTGGCGTACCACGGGCCAGAACTTTGAGATCGACATTCGGAGCCAGCGGCACGTTGCGGACATGCACCTTGAGGATGCGTTCGCGGCCGACAATATCCGGGTTCGGCACAACGACCTGACGGTCGAAACGGCCGGGACGCAGAAGTGCGGGGTCAAGAACATCAGGACGGTTGGTGGCGGCGATGAGGATGATGCCTTCATTCGCCTCAAAACCGTCCATCTCGACCAGCAGCTGGTTCAGCGTCTGTTCGCGTTCATCGTTACCGCCGCCGAGACCGGCGCCACGATGGCGGCCGACAGCGTCGATTTCGTCGATGAAGATGATGCAGGGTGCGTTCTTCTTGGCCTGTTCGAACATGTCACGGACGCGGCTTGCGCCGACGCCGACGAACATTTCCACGAAGTCCGAACCGGAAATCGTGAAGAACGGCACATTGGCCTCACCGGCAACCGAACGCGCCAGAAGCGTCTTACCCGTACCGGGCGGACCGACAAGCAGCACGCCTCGCGGAATCTTACCGCCGAGGCGCTGGAACTTCTGCGGATCGCGCAGGAATTCGACGATTTCCTCAAGGTCCTGCTTGGCTTCGTCCACACCGGCGACATCGTCAAACGTTACGCGGCCATGGGCTTCTGTCAGGAGCTTGGCCTTGGACTTGCCAAAGCCCATAGCCCCACGCGAGCCGCCCTGCATCTGCCGCATGAAGAACAGCCAGACGCCGAGAATGAGGAACATCGGCAAAAGCGTGCCGAGATAGCTCAGGAAGCCGGAGGAACCGTCGCTTTCGGGACGAGCCACAATGGTGACGTTCTTGCTCTGCAAGCGCTCCATCAGACTGTCATCGATCACGGGGGAATAGGTCTGAAAGGCCGTGCCGTTTTCGGTATAGGTTCCAAGAACCCGGTTACCGGTGACGGTCACGTCGCGAACTCGCCCGGAATCCACATCGCGAATAAACTGGGAATACGGAATTTCCCGCGAACCCGTTTGCGTCGGCGACGTCTGGAACATGCTGAACAACGCGATCAGCAGGAGGGCGATCACGGCCCACAAGGCGAAATTTCTGAAATTTGGGTTCATCGAACTCCCCGAACTCACACGGACATGTCTGCTGCCCGCTATTATGTGCCCCTAACATAAGGACGACATTTGCCGTTGCCAAGGCGAACGGCGTTATCTGATGCGTTTTGGTGTAAAAAGTATTCCATGGCAATTCACGAAAAAGAGGCGGGATTTAAACCGGGGGCTGTGGATATGCGGCGCGACCGAATAAAACAGCGATTGCATTCGCCAACTCAAGGTCGAAACGCGGCAGGAAAAGATCAAACGGTGCAAGCCTTGGCGTAATCTCGACGCCCCCCGCAAGGGAGGTCGCCCCGGCAACGGCTGCGGCGATTTGCGGCAGGCCCGCCATCGCCGATTTTGCCACCCCGGGCGGCACCGAGGAAAAAGGGGTGGCCGCTTCCGCAGCATCACCCACTCTGCCTGCCGCAACGCAGATTGGAAATGTAGATCCGTTCTTCACAAAAAAACGATCATCCCACAGCCCCTGCTCGGAAACCTCGAGACAAAGCTCCGGCAAGTTTCGCTGCTCGCGGAAAATATAAAGCCCATCCCGCCGACGATCGAGCAGGACGCGGCCGACCGTCATCCGACCGTTTTCACCGGTTTTGAGAAATTGTAGAACCCGCCCCATGCTGCTCCCGGCCGGAAAATAGGCCCTCCCGCCAAGCGTGGCGATGAGCGCCGCCAGCCCGTGCCGGAATTCAGGATGATCGGCCAGTTTGTTGTCCATCGGCAATCTGGCGACCGCGGCACGAAAGACTTGCGCGTGCCCACGCAGGAAATCGGCGCTTTTTTCAGAAAGCGCCTGCCTTTTGGCGGCGGCCTCCACATCAGGCGGCACCTGAGAATCAGGAAGCGCTTGCCGAACGCGCACGCGCTCATATTTTGTATTCTCGTTGCTCGGATCATCAAACCAGCCCCGCGAGCGGGATGATACGAAATCGCGGATCGCCTGTCTCTCACACGAGAGAAATGGCCGCATGATCCAGTGACACCCATCGTATAAAACAGCATCTGCCATGCCCGAAAGGCCGAGATTGTCTGCACCGCCGCTTCGGGCGGCTCGCATCGCCACGGTTTCCCGCTGGTCGCCAATCGTATGCCCCGTCACGACGAGATCGACGCCGCCCTCCTGGGCGACCTCGGCAATCAGGCGATAGCGGGCAAGGCGGGATGCTTCGGAGATACCGGAGGCCGGCTTGTTGCCATCCCATCGGCGTGTGGCATGAGGGATGCCCAGCTCGGCGCAAAGCGCGGCAACCTTGCGGGCTTCGTCGGCGGACTCCGCTCTCAACGCATGGTCGACCGTGACGGCGGAAAGTCGCAATCCCTCACGACCCACCTCCATTGTTGCTTCATGCAATGCCAGCAACAGGCCGGTGGAATCGCTGCCGCCAGAGATTGCGACGAGGATATGGGCGGGTTTGCGCAGATTTTCGACGAACAACCTTGCCGCCGCAAGCGGCGGAACTGCCTTTTCGCTCAGAATGCGGGCATCAATCGGCATGGAAAGACCGCCATCATGGCAGGAGAAAAATCAGCAGCTCAGTCGCTTCTGTTCGCTCGCAACCTTGTTCAGCACGGTCTTCGACGCACTGGGGTAACGCTTAGGCACCTCACGCAACGTGGCGCAGGCGGTTTCGGTATTGTCGAGAGCTGCAAGCGACATGCCGAGCTTCATCAGCATTTCCGGGGCTTTCGGAGATTTGCCATAGGTCTGATGGCCGTTGAGGAAGGTTTTCGCCGCCTCGTTGAACTTGCCCTGTGAATATTGCGCCTCGCCCAGCCAGAAGCTCGCATCCGCGGCCTTGGTGCCTTTGGGGTAACCCTGCAGGTACTGCTGGAAACCCTGCTCCGCCAGCCTGTAATCGCCGGAAAGAACATGGCCATAAGCGGCCTGATAGATATCGCTTTCGCTGGTCAGCGCTGCCGTATTGACCGGATCGGTCGTCTTGCGCGGCGTATTGCCGGTCGTCACACCGGGAAGGTTGCCGGAAGAATTGTTGGCACCCTGATTGAGCGTACCACCGACAGGCATTCCCTTGGAGTCAAGCTCAATGGAACCGAGCGTGGTCTCCCCCGGTGCATTTGTCGGGGCAGACGGAGAAACGGAAGCGCCACCCTGGGGTGGCGTTTCGATGATCGTTGCAACGTCGTCGGTCGGCGGCGTGGCCGGACTTACCGGACTGGCCTCCGCCTTCTTTTTCGGCGCCGTCGGGCTCGCGCTTTTGCCGCCGGCATTCCCGCTTTCCAGTTCCTGGAAGCGGAATTCGTTGTCTTCCTGCGCCTTGCGGATCGTTTCCTGCATCTGCAGAAGCTGGAAGCTCATTTCTTCGATACGGCCGTTGAGCTGCCGGATCTGTTCTTCAAGCTGTTGAACCTTATAGGCTTCATTGGCCTGAACCCGCACAATCGGAGCTTGCTGAGAGTTGATCGTGCCGAAGCTACCCCCCGCACCGAACAGCGGACCCGAAACGGCGATGCCGCTCAGACCGGTGCAGGCTGCAAGCCCCAGCATTCCCGCCACGACAAGTTTCTTCATCTCATTCGTCCTGCCTTAACTGATTTGCACCGGAATGATGCAAGCCGGATTTTTTCCATATCAACCAAAAAAGCAACTTAACTTCGGCCAAACTATGAAAAAAACGAAAGGCGGCCCGAAGACCGCCTTCCATTCGAGATCACAATAACGTCAGGCAATCACATGCCCGCGCCACCGAGAACCGTCACGGCGCGGCGGTTCTGCGACCAGCAGGAAATGTCGTCGCAAACTGCGACCGGCTTTTCCTTGCCGTAGGAGATCGTCTTCATGCGGTTAGCCGGAACGCCCTGGGAAGCCAGGAAGTCACGGGTCGAAGCGGCACGACGGGCGCCGAGCGCCAGGTTGTATTCGCGCGTACCGCGTTCGTCGGCGTGGCCTTCGACCGTGATCGCGTAGTTGGGGTAACGGGCAAGCCACTGTGCCTGGCGCTGCAGGGTCTGCTGCGCGTCGGCGCGGATCGAGGTCGAGTCCGTGTCAAAGAAGATGCGGTCGCCGACATTGACCGTGAAGTCCTGCTGGGAGCCCGGCGTTGCGGAACCCGCGCCACCGAGACCGAGTTCACCGGCGTTGTTCGGCATGTTCTTCTTCGCGCAGCCTGCGAGAGCAAGCGCGAGAGTCATGGCGATAACAGCCGGGTTACGGGCCAGTTTCTGCATCGGGCTGAGTGCCGAAATGTTTGTACGGCTCATCGCCGGTCTCTCCTTGGAAATTTCAATAACGTTGCCAGACACTAACTGATCGCGGTTAATAGCCGGCAAACACTTATGGTTAACAGAAAGGAAACGTCCCACTTTTTTGCTCCCTCACAACACTTTGCGGCAAGAACGAGGCATTTTCCCGTGTGGCATGCGTAAAACATGACGGCGCCGGAGTTGCCGGCGCCGTCATGGCAGTCAATATCAGTCCAGAAGCGGCGACCATGCCGGGTCTGAAGCAAAGGTCGGCGTCTTGATGAGCTGTTCATTGTAGCCCGTCAGATCGATCGAATAGAGCTGCGGGCCGCCGGCACCGGCATTCTGGCGGAAGAACATCAGCACGCGGCCGTTCGGCGCCCAGGTGGGGCCTTCATTGTGGAAACCGCTGGTCAGAATGCGCTCACCCGAACCGTCGGTCTTCATCACACCGATCGAGAACTTGCCGCCCGACTGCTTGGTGAAGGCGATCAGATCGCCGCGCGGCGACCATACCGGGGTGGAATAAGAACCGTCGCCGAAAGAAAGGCGCTGCTGGCCGGAACCATCCGCATTCATCACGTAAATCTGCTGACGACCGCCACGGTCGCTTTCAAAGGCGACGCGCTGGCCGTCTGGCGAGAATGACGGAGCCGTATCGATCGCCGACGTGTTCGTCAGGCGGGTCGTGGTGCGCGAGCGCAGATCCATGGTGTAGATATTGGCGTTGCCATCCTGCTGCAGGCTCATGATGACCTTTTGGCCATCGGGGGAGAAGCGCGGCGAGAACGTCATGCCCGGGAAATTGCCGACCACTTCGCGCTGTCCGGTTTCCAGCTGCAGCAGGTAAACCCGCGGCTGCTGGCCTTCGAAGGACATGTAGGTCACTTCCTGGCGGTTCGGCGAAAAACGCGGCGTCAGAACGATGTCGTTCGAATTGGTGAGGTTGCGGACGTTGAAACCGTCCTGATCCATGATCGACAGCTGGCGCTTACGGGCCGTCTTCGGGCCGCTTTCGGAGACGAAAACGACGCGGGTGTCGAAGTAACCCTTTTCGCCGGTAATGCTCTCATAGATCGCATCCGCGATGATATGCGCGACACGCCGCCAGTTTTCCGGCTGGGTGAAGAATTGCTGGCCCGCGATCTGCTTGCCCTCGAACGAATCCCAGAGACGGAATTCGGCACGCAGACGACCATCGCTTTCACGCGTTACGCGGCCAGTCACAAGCGCCTGTGCATTGATGACCTTCCAGTCCTCGAAACGCGGCTGCTGATCCGGATTGGTGATCTTTTCGATAAAGGCGCTCTTGTTGACCGGTGTGAACAGGCCCGAGCGCTGCAAGTCGGCCGCGATCACCGCGGAAACCTGCGCACCGATGCCATCTCCGGATATGAAATCGGTAATGGCGATGGGCAAGGGCTCGACGTTACCCTTGTTGATGTTGATTTCCACCCGCGCAAAAGCCGGTGCGGAGAAAACCGACATGAGGGCCGCAACAGCGAGCACCAGCCGGATCGGCGAAAATATCTTCATGTTGCCAGGCCTTTCAGCATTCATAGCAATTCACTGGGATCGAAGTTCACAACGACTTCGTTCCATGCGTCATATTTGTCGGCAGGAAGGTTCGTGAACGGAGCAGAACGCATGATGGCGCGATAAGCTCCGCCGGAAAGAGCACGGCGCGTTCCTTCGGAACCACCCGTCGCCTCAATCTCGGGCCGACCGATGATGGTTCCATCACGATCGAGCTTCATGGTGACCCGAACGCGAACGTCCGAGGCATCCGCCATGCCGGGAATGATCTGCCAGTTCTTCTGGATCGCACCACGCAGCGCATCCATTTCCGTCTGGCTGAGCGTCGAACCGCCCGTCGTCTTTTTCCCGCCAAGCGACGCCGTCTGTGTCGACCGCTTCGCTCCGCCACCGGAAGGCGCCTGCTTGTTCAACAGGGCGGCAACGTCGTCGGCGTTGAAATCACTTTCCTTGGACGAGGCGGATTTCGCAGTTTCCTGCTTCTTCTCGCCCGGCTTCTTGTCGGAAGGCTTGTCGGTGGACTTTGCCTGATCGGGCTTGGTCTCGGCCGGCTTTTCAGCCGGTTTCTGCTCGGCAGGCTTGGTTTCTGCCTGCTTCGGCTCTTCCGGCTTTGGCGGTTCGGGGCGGGAATTCGGGCGCGGCACGTTCTGCGGCACGGGAATCTCGGCCGGCTCCTGAGTGGCCGGCGGCGGTTCTTCCGCCTTGGTTTCCTGCGGCGGCGGTTCCGTCTTCGGCTGCGGCGTAATTTCCGGCTTGGTCTGCGGCAAGGCGGCCATTTCCTGCGGCTTCGGAGCCGAGGTTTCTTCCTTGACGATTTCCTTTACTTCATTCGCCTTGGTATCGACGACCGGCTGCGGCTTTTCCTGCTTGGGCGGAGCAGCGGCGGCCATATTGTCATTCGGCTTGGTCGTCGGCGTCGGCGGCGCTTCGATATCGGCCGTGTTATTGCCGATATTCTGGGCGTTTTCGATGATGTCAGGACGTGTAGTCGGAACAGGAGCCGATTTTTCAGCTTTCGGCGCGTTCTTGTCGCCCTGCTGGATCTGCGTCAATTCCTCGATGGGCACCAGTTCCACCGGCAAGGCCTCGGCCTGCGACACGTCAAGGGGCTCCGGCGAACCCAGGGAAACCAGGGCGAAAGCCAGAAGCGACGCATGCACGATCGCGGATGTGGTGATGCTGCCCTTCATCGTTTTACGTCAATTGTCCTGTTTCTGCTGGGTCACAAGGCCGATATTCTTAAAGCCCGCCGCCTGGATACGCGCCATCACATCGGCGACGACGCCGTATGCAGCTACGGAATCCGCGCGCACGAAGATACGTTCGTTATACCCTGTCGTGGCGATTGCCTGCAGCTTGTCGGCCACCTCGGCCGCCTGAATTTCGGTCTCCTGCAAATGGATCTGGCCATTGGCATTGACGGAAATCGTGATCGGCTGCGTGTCCGAATTCAGCGCATTGGCGGATGTCTGCGGCAGATCGATCGGCACGCCGACCGTCATCATCGGTGCCGCCACCATGAAGATGATGAGCAGCACGAGCATGACGTCGACCAGCGGCGTCACGTTGATCTCGCTGATCGCGCCGCCTTTGCGCCGTCCGCCGCGCCCACCCCGGCGTCCACCGGAACCGCCGCCGCTGCCACCTGCTGACATACCCATACTATTTACTCCATTTTGCCTTGCGGCAAATTACTGCACGGCATGCAAGTTGCGCGGCCGCTTACTGGGCGGCCTGCCGTGTCTGAAGTTTTTCATCGATCTGGCGCGACAGGATCGCGGAGAACTCGTCGGCGAAACCTTCCATGCGGGCGGAAAGCTTATGCGCATCGGCCGTGAACTTATTATAGGCGATAACCGCGGGAATAGCCGCGACAAGGCCGATGGCCGTTGCCAGAAGCGCTTCGGCGATACCGGGCGCCACGACCGCAAGGTTGGTCGACTTCGAACCGGCAATCGCCTGGAACGAGGTCATGATACCCACAACCGTACCGAAGAGGCCGATGAAGGGGCCTGCCGAACCGATGGTGGCCAGCGAACCGAGCCGGGCCTCGTATTGTTCGCCTTCACGCGCAATCGTCACATCCATTGCCCGGTCGATGCGCATCTGCAGACCGATGGGCGAACGCGCGCCGCGTTCGAATGATTTTTTCCATTCCCGCATGGCGGAAACGAAAATTGCCGCAAGACCGCCATTCTGGCGTTCCGCCAGTGTGCGATAAAGCTCCTCAAGCGACTGGCCCGACCAGAACACCTGTTCGAACTGGTCGAACTGGCGCTTTGCCTTGCCGAAGCTCACATATTTGTCGAAGACGATCGCCCACGTCCAGACCGAGGCGGCGATCAGTCCGATCATCACGAGCTTCACGATGAGGCCCGCCTGCATAAACAGTGCCCAGAGACTTACATCGTGCGTCGCCGCTGCCAAACCTGCCTGTTCCATAAATATCCAATCCCCGAATCCAAACGCCCGGTACGGGACCGGGCGATTCAAACGCGTGTTAACGCTCGAAGTCATGCGGCCGCAGCCGTCAACCCCTTTGCCATACCCCGATACTTGCCAGTAAGCCTTACTTGCCAATAAATTTGGTGAAAGGAAGGCGTGCGCCGCACAAATGCCAGTTGCTAAAGTAAGACACCATTATGGTTAAAGGAGTGTTACAACCGCGCCACGCTGCATGGATTTACTGGACCGGCCCCTCAATTACTTCAGGAATTTTTCCGCCACCGTCTCCGGAAGACGCCTTGGCCGGCCATTGGCATTGATGACGGCGATGATGACCTTGGCCGCAACAAGCAATGTTTCGCCACGCCGGATTTCCTGATTGAGCACCATTTTCGCGCCACCGGCCTTTTCAGTCACGGTGGTGATCGTCAGCACATCATCCATACGCGCCGGGGTCTTGAAATCGATTTCCATGCGGTGAACGACGAAGACAAGGCCCTCTTCGTCAGCGGTCAAAAGAGCGCTCTGCTCGCAGCCGAGACAACGCAGATAATCGGTGCGTCCGCGCTCGAGGAAATGCAGATAACGCGCGTGATAAACGAGACCGGAGAAATCCGTGTCCTCATAATAGACCCGCTGCGTCAGGCGGTGCCCATGTTCGATGAGTTCGCCGGAAAGCGAAACCACAAGCTCGCTCATAATGTCTCCTTGAGAATTTCGGCTGCACGAGCCCGACCTTCGCGGATGATAAGATGCTCGTGCAACGGAGGCAGCGCCTCGATCCGTTCTGCGATAAACCGGGGTCGGAGATCATTTTGCAGCAAGGCGGCGGGCTTGGCGGCAAGCCAGCGGAACTCCACTTCGACGCCATCCAGCACCCGATGCACGATGTCGCTCCCGTGGAACGGCAAAGGCTGAGGAAGCGAAATCAGATAATAAAATCCCAGCTCATGCGCTGCGTAATCACCATAGGTGAAAAAATTTTCGACGGACCACAAAAGACGCTCGACTGAACAGTCCCGCTCAAGTTCCTCGCCGATTTCGCGGATGATGGTTTCTTGGGAGCTTTCGCCGATTTCCGCCCGTCCGCCCGGCAAGGCCCAATAGCTGTCGCCAGCACCGCGCTGAACGAGAACATGATCATTCTGGAAAATCAGTGCCGCCACGCGCATGCTGAAAAGCTGCGGCTTCCGGTCTAGCCGGATCATGTGGCGTTCAGAGGCAGAAGTCATTTGTCATCCAGATCGCCGTCATGCCAGACGAGATGTCTCGTGGTCTGCGGCAGGTGCTCGATTTCGTCGGCGATGAAATAGGGCGGAATGTCGAGTTCCGTCAATGCCTCACGGGTTGCCGCGACCCAGCGGAATTCCAGTTCATTGTCGCCATCCTGAACGCGGTGAATAATGTCGGTCGGATGAAAGGCCAGTGTCTCCGGCAGGTCCATCAGGTAATAAAAACCGAGTTCGTGCCAGTCCCTGCCTTCATAATGGAAGAAATTCTCAACCGCCCAGAGAAGCCGCCCGACCTTGGCCTCGACGCCTAGCTCTTCAACCATTTCGCGCGCAAGCGTTTCGTCAGAACGCTCGCCCATCTCGGCACGACCACCCGGAAAGGTCCAGAATTTTTCGTGCGATGCGCGATGCACCAGCACATGGCCATCGCGAAACGCAAGTCCCGCAACGCGCATCTGGAAGATGCGCTTCGGTTTGAACTTCATGCGGATGCGGGTGTCTTGGCTTTTGCTGTCATGCGTCATTATCTGGACCTGCCGGCTGGAAACATCAAATCGGTTTCCGTCCATCCTAACGCATCCATTTCGTCTTTTCTTGCCTTCGCATCGTCTCCCACAATGAATTCGTCGAGCTGAGGCGGTTTGATCCCGGTGCCGGACAACATCGCATGCGCCTGTCCACGATGATGCGTCTGGTGCTGAAAAAGATGAGAGAGGACATCATCGCACCGATCCTGCTGGATGCGTGCGCCACGATGGATATTAACGGAGGTGGCGAGGCCGTCTTCATCTAAACCATCGACAAATGCGATCAGCGTTTCATCAAGCTCCGCCTGGGCAATGCGCAGTTCCGCCACCGTGGCGAAGGGCTCCACTTGCGCAAAGGCGGCCGGACCGAGCGTCCCGCCTTGCAGGGCATCGATATAAAAGCGGTCTACGATGTAGATGTGGTTCAGCGTTGCCCTCAGCGTCGGGAAGAAACTGACACGGTGTGCGATCAACGCTTCCTGCGAAAGTCCGAAGCAAGCCTGATGAAGCCGGAAATTGGCCAGCCGGTTGTTACGTGCGAGTTTGCAGAAAACCCGCAGCGGATCGTAAGCCATCAGCGTCCCTCCCTTGTCGCCGATTGACGGCGTCCTTCAATCGGCCCGCTCAAGCTCCGATCGGCTTTTCAGAACCTTTGCGCCGTCTTCCTGCTCGATCAAAAAAGCGGGCTCGTCCTTGCTGGCCTTCCGCTTGATCCTGGAGCCGGCGATTACGCGCTCGATGTCATCAGTGAAGGTCTCGACAATCTTACCTTCGCCTGTCCCACGGCCCCAGTTCCAGCGAACTGTCGTTCCTATGCGAAATGCCGACATAATCATCTCCTTACCAAAGACGATCAAATGCCGGCATGCCGGGCTTGTTCCCTCAATCGTCTTCCAGCGTCAGCCGGAACTGCGCGGCCTCGATATCCTTCGGCGGCTGCATGCCGAGATGTTTCCAGGCGGTTGCAGTCAGAATGCGCCCGCGCGGTGTGCGCTGGATGAAACCCTGCTGGATCATATAGGGCTCGATGATGTCCTCGATGGCATCGCGCGGCTCAGAAAGGCCAGCTGCGATAGTTTCGATGCCGACCGGGCCGCCGCCGAAATTGACGGCGATCATGGTCAGATACCGCATGTCCAGTTGGTCGAGGCCCATATTGTCGACCAGCAACCGCGTCAAAGCCTCGTCGGCAATCTCGCGTGTAACAGCTTCTGCCCGCGCCACCTCGGCGAAATCGCGCACGCGGCGCAAAAGCCGACCGGCAATGCGCGGCGTACCCCGCGCGCGCCTTGCGATCTCCCGCGCACCGCCATCGGTCATATTCAGCCCCATCAGCCGCGCACCACGCCGGACGATCAGTTCCAGCTCATCGACCGTGTAGAAGGCCAACCGGACAGGAATGCCGAAACGGTCGCGCAGCGGTGTCGTCAGCAGGCCAAGGCGGGTAGTGGCGGCAACAAGGGTGAATTTGGAAAGGTCGATCTTCACCGAGCGCGCCGCCGGCCCCTCGCCGATGATGAGGTCGAGCTGGAAATCCTCCATGGCGGGGTAGAGGATTTCTTCCACCGCTGGGTTGAGGCGGTGAATTTCGTCGATGAAGAGGACATCGCGCTCCTCGAGATTGGTGAGAAGTGCGGCAAGATCACCCGCCTTGGCAATGACCGGCCCTGACGTGGATTTGAAGTTGACGCCGAGCTCCTTGGCCATGATCTGCGCCAGCGTCGTCTTGCCGAGACCGGGAGGGCCGACGAACAGCACGTGATCCAGCGCCTCGCCCCGGTTCTTGGCGGCCTCGATAAACACCTTGAGATTGGCGCGGGCCTCTGCCTGGCCGGTAAAATCGTCCAGCGACTGCGGGCGTAGCGTGGTGTCGATATCCTCACCGCGCTTTTCCGGGGTAATCAGTCTCTCCGCATCGCTCATTCAGGGCATTCCATTGTTATAGCCGAATTCATTAGGTAACCGTCGCCGCTATATCATGAGTATCGCAACAAGGCGCTTCACGAAATTCAGGATAGGCCTGCGCTCCACGCCCGCCTGCCAAGCCATTCTTACCGCGAAAGTTCCTTCAGCCCCAGCCGGATCAGCTTGGCGCTATCGCCGCCCTCCCCGCCATTCTTCAGCGCGGCGGCAACCGCATTGGCGGCCTGGTCACGCGAATAGCCGAGATTGGTGAGCGCGGAGACCGCATCGGCAACCGGCGCGGAGGCGACGCCTTCCCCAAGTTCCTGCTTGAGCCCGATGGACGCCGCAGCATCCCCGGCGAAAGCGGGCGCCTTGTTGCGAAGTTCCGTCACGAGACGAACCGCCACTTTCGGCCCCACGCCGGGCGCACGCGAAATCATCACCTTGTCCTGAAGCGCGATCGCATTGGCGAGTTCGGAGGGCGACAGGGTGGACAAGACGGCCAGCGCCACTTTCGAGCCAACCCCCTGCACGCTCTGCAGCAGGTTGAACCACTCCCGCTCCAGTGCGGAGAGAAAGCCGAACAGCTTCAACTGGTCCTCGCGCACGTAGGTTTCGATGAACAGCACCACCGCCTCTCCGGCGGAACCGATTTTCGACAGTGTGCGCGCCGAACAATAGGCGACGTAACAGACGCCGTGCACGTCCACCAGCACATAATCCGCGCCGATTTCCTCAATGCTGCCCTTCAGTTTTCCGATCATGATGCCGCCCGCTCAATGAGACCTTATATTCAACCGGCCGCCAGAAGCCGCCGCATCCTGTCACCGCCGCGATTATGGGCGTGGCAGATGGCGATGGCGAGCGCGTCCGCCGCATCGTTACCCTTGAATTCGGCCTTCGGCATCAGGATTTTCAGCATCATGTGAATTTGCTGCTTTTCACCATGCCCGACGCCAATGACGGCTTTCTTGACCGCATTCGGCGCATATTCGAAGACCGGCAATCCCGCCCGTGCCGGCACCAGCATGGCAATGCCACGCGCCTGGCCAAGTTTTAGCGTAGCCACGGCATCCTTGTTCACGAAAGTCTGCTCCACCGCGGCCTCATCGGGCTGGTGACTGTGCACGATATCCGCCAGCCCGTCATGCAGCTGGCAGAGGCGGGAGGCGAGATCCATATCGCCATCCGAGGTTACCGTGCCGGAAGCGACGAACCGCAGGCTGTTGCCGAGGGTGTCGATCACACCCCAGCCGGTGCGCCGCAGTCCGGGATCGATGCCGATGATTCGAATCGTCTTTTGCATGAGTTACCTTATCTTTCCGGTGGTGACCCTGCCAGCGATAAGTGAACAAAACGACAACATTGATCAAATTTGCAATGCAGCATTTACCTCTGCTTAAACCACGTACCGCATTGTTCCCCCACAAAACCAACAAAAGGGGAGCTGCGGACATGATGATCCGCAGCACAATATGTTCGCCATATCAGCCGTCCGATGGCGCCATTCATGCATGGCGTGGGAACTGATCCGGCATTGGGGGCTGCTTCGGCCATGCTGAATCGTTTTCATTCCATATCCACCAAAGTGCTGGTGATTTTCCTGGCGCTGATGGCGATCTCCACCGGGGCTCTGACGCTGCTCGGTTATCAAAGCAGCAGTGGCGTTCTCGCAGAACAGGCGTCGAGATCCATGGAGAGCATTCTCGTCTTCCGTGGCGACATGCTTCAGGAACGCCTTGAACAGCTGAAGACGCAGGCGGACTCCATCGCCAAGATCGAAGCACTGCAAATGGCTGTTGTTTCCATGCGCAGCGGCTGGGCGACCGTACAGAAGAATTCCGGTGACGCAAAAGCGGAACTGCAGCGTGTTTTCGTCAGGGAAAATCCCTTTGGTGAAAAGGAAAAGCTGATCAAGCCGGAAAGCCCAAGCGGCTTTTATTATTCGACCCATGAAAAGACCCAGACGGATATCGGCGGATATCTGCAGGGAACGCCGTTCAGCGACATCCTCTTCATCGATCCAGCCGGCACGGTCTATTACTCTTATCTGAAGGGAGCGGCCTTTGCGGAAACCGTGACCGGCGGCGTCTGGGCGGAAAGCGGCCTCGGCGCGGCATTTGCACGCGGCACCGCGAATGCCGAAAAAGCCGTCAACGACATGGCACAAACCAGTTTCTCCGGCTTGCGGATCGACACAGCAACAAAAGAGGCCGGTATTTATTTCGGCGTTCCGGTCGTCAAGTTCGGTGCCTTCAAGGGCATCGTCCTCTTCCGCGTCAAGGAAGACGTGTTCAGCCAGATACTCGCAAAGGGCATCGCGGCCGGCAGCTCCGAACAATCGGCAATCATCTCGGCCGATGGCAAGGTTTTGGGCGAGCAGGGCGAAAAGCTCATCGGTCTCGACCCGGCAATCTACGGTTTCCATGGACAGGCGCTGAACGCCACCGGCATGACGATTGCCAAAATCGACCGCCCGGATGGTGAGGCCAATGCCTATGCCCGTCCCTTCTCCTTTGCAGGTGAAAAATATCTCGCCGTCGAAAGCATGTTGCGCAGCGAGTTGAACGCGGGTTCCATCTCGATTGCCGGCACACTTGCCGTGATCGGCCTTTGCGTTCTGGCCGCCATGTGCGCGGCGACGGCCTTTTTTGCGCGCCGCCTGTTCGCCCCGCTGGAAAAGCTCGCCGGGCTGACCGGCGAGGTGGCGGCAGGTCGTCTTGATGCGGAAATTGGCAATCAGGACCGGAAGGATGAGATCGGCCGCATGGCGCGGGCGCTCGGCAGTTTCCGTGAAAAGCTAATTCTGCAGCGGGAGATGGAAGAGACCGCAGCGCGCACGCAGGAGGAAGCCGAAGCAGCCCGCCGTGCACATCTTGAGCAGCGCGAGGCCGAGGCCGGTGCACTGCAGATGGTCGTGCAGTCTCTGGACGAAGGTCTGGACCGGCTGGCCAATGGCAATCTTGCCTATCGTATCGACACCGTATTCCCCGAGGATCTCGAAAGCCTGCGCCACAACTTCAATACGGCGCTTGCCCGGCTGAGCGAAACCATGCAGGCCATCGGCGGCAATTCCACAGCCGTTCGTGGCGGCTCCGAAGAAATGCGAGTGGGCGCCGACCAGCTGGCGGAGCGCACCGAGCGGCAGGCAGCCTCCATTACCGAGACGGCAAGCGCCATCAAGGCCATCACAGAGGCCGTCCGCGACCAGATCGAACGTGCCGAACAGGCAACGCGGATCGCCCATGACGCCAGCACGGAAGCGACGGCATCCAGCCGCGTGATGGAGCAGACCATCGCCGCCATGGAGGCGATCCAGACCTCATCGCGCCAGATCAACCAGATCATCGGCGTCATCGATGAAATTGCCTTCCAGACCAACCTTCTCGCATTGAATGCGGGTGTGGAAGCCGCCCGCGCTGGCGACGCCGGCAGGGGTTTTGCCGTCGTGGCGCAGGAAGTCCGCGAACTGGCACAGCGTTCAGCCGCCGCCGCCAAGGAAATCTCCAGCCTGCTGAAACGCTCCACCGACGAGGTTTCCGCAGGTGTTGTGTTAGTCGAAAAGGCGGGCGCGTCACTCACCGGCATCGGCAAGCATGTACAGACCATCAGTTCCCGCATCGAGGAGATAATGGAATCGACCCGCGAGGAAGCGCAAACGCTTGCGGAAATCAATGGCACCGTCACCAGCCTCGACACCATGACCCAGCAAAATGCCGCCATGGTGGAGGAAACGACGGCCGCCATTCATAACCTCGCTTCCGAAGCGGGCGAGATGGACGGCAGGCTCGGACAATTCGTGCTGGCCACTGACGGGCAGGCGGCGGGACACGGCAAAACCCGTCAATTCCGGCGGGCCGGCTGAGTAAGGGGCCTCTTCGGAGGCCCCAATTTTTTTGAACCATCCATCAATTCTATGCGACTTCTATGGTAAATCGGGACACGCGCCTTACATCCGCAGCAAAGATTTGAATTTACGCAGGAGCGTCGGATGATCCCCTTTTCCATTCTCGACCTTTCGCCCATCGGCGAAGGCGAGAGCGTCAGTGAGGCGCTTGAAAATTCCCGCCGCATGGCAATCAAGGCCGAAGACCACGGCTATAACCGCGTCTGGCTGGCGGAACATCACGGCATGCCGGGTATTGCCAGTGCTGCGACATCGCTCGTCATCGCCCATGTGGGGGCAGCCACGAAACATATCCGTGTCGGCTCCGGCGGCATCATGCTGCCCAACCACTCACCTCTCGTCATTGCCGAGCAGTTCGGCACGCTAGCGGCGCTGCTGCCCGGCCGGGTCGATCTTGGTCTCGGCCGTGCACCCGGAACCGATATGCGCACGGCACGCGCGTTGCGTCGCAACCTCGATGCCGGTGCGGAAAACTTCCCGCAGGACATCATCGAACTGCAGCGTTACCTCGGCCCGCCGCAGCAGGATCAGGCGATCCTCGCCGTGCCGGGCATGAATTCCAACGTGCCACTGTGGCTGCTTGGCTCCAGCACCTACAGCGCGCATCTCGCCGCGGCACTTGGCCTGCCCTATTCCTTCGCCTCACATTTTGCCCCTGACATGCTGATGGAAGCGATCCATATCTATCGCGAGCGCTTCCAGCCTTCAGAGGTGCTGGACAAGCCCTATGTGATGGTGGGTGTGATGGGTGTCGGCGCTGAGACGGACGAGGAAGCGCAACATCTCTTCACCTCGTCGCAACAGCAATTCGTCAATCTGCGCCGCAACGTGCGCACCCCTTTCCCGAAGCCGGTGCACAGCATGGATGATTACTGGAATGAAATGGAGCGTTTCTCGGTGGAGCACACTTTGCGTTTCGCCGCAGTTGGCTCGCCGGAAACGATCGAGCGCCATCTCGGTGGTTTCCTTGCCGAAACGCAGGCAGACGAACTGATCGTATCGATGCCGATCCATGACATCGAAAAACGGCTGCGTTCCGTGGAAATTTTCGCCGATGTGCGAAGTTCCATCAGGAAGGCCGCCTAAACAAAAAGCCCCGGAGCGAAAACGCTGCCGGGGCTTTTTTTTAAATCTGAAACGTCAGGCGGAAAGCTTGGCGAGAATTTCTTCGGAAACCTCGAAGTTGGAATAGACGCTCTGCACGTCGTCATCATCTTCGAGATTGTCGATGAGCTTCATCAGCGACTGCGCTTTTTCCTCATCCACTGGCACCGTGTTCTGCGGCTTCCAGATGGCCTTGACGCTTTCGGCTTCGCCAAGCACGCCTTCCAGCGCTTTGGAAACCTCGTTCATCGCTTCGAAACCGCAGATGATGGTGTGGCCGTCTTCGGAAGATTCGACATCGTCAGCACCCGCTTCGATGGCCGCTTCCATAACCTTGTCGGCATCCCCAACTTCCGCCTTGTAGGTGATTTCGCCAACGCGGTCGAAGGAGAAGGACACCGAGCCGGTTTCGCCGAGTGCGCCGCCAGCCTTGGTGAAGATGGAGCGTACGTTGGAGGCGGTGCGGTTGCGGTTGTCGGTCAGGGCCTCAACAACGACGGCAACGCCACCCGGGCCGTAACCCTCGTAACGGACTTCATCGTAGTTTTCGCTGTCTGCACCGGAAGCCTTCTTGATGGCGCGCTCGATATTGTCCTTCGGCATGGACTGGGCCTTGGCGTTCTGGATTGCCAGACGCAGGCGTGCGTTCATGTTCGGGTCGGGCATGCCCGTTTTTGCCGCAACGGTGATTTCACGCGCAAGCTTGGAAAACATTTTGGACCGAACGGAGTCCTGTTTGCCCTTGCGGTGCATGATGTTCTTGAACTGTGAATGACCAGCCATGGAAAACCTGATTGCCTAAATTTGGAGATTGCGGGCCTTATAAGTGCGATACGCCTGTCGTTCAACCCCGCAGGCACTTTCTCTTCCGTGAACAATAGAAGGAACTGATTTATCCGCTCCTCGTTTTGATCATGAACGCAGCAGATGAGGAGATGGTTTTCTCCCCGTCGCAGCATCAGACCGGAAGGAGAAAACATATGGTCAGCCTGACTGAAGCACGAGAAGCCCCGGCCCGTCAGCTCTGGGACGAAATCAATTCCGTCCATGCCGGCATGCTCGGTCTCGAGGGCCTGCACAACCACATGCAGCCCATGGCGCCTCATGCTGACCCAAAGACCAACACCATCTGGTTTTTCTCCAAAAAAGACACCGATCTTGTGAAATCGCTGAAGTCCGGCTCACGCGCGCATTTCTGCGTCATCGGCAAGGATCATGATTATCACGCCTGCCTTTCCGGAGTTCTGGAGACGCGTGACGACAGGTCGAAGATCGACGAGTACTGGAACTCTGTCACCGCCGCCTGGTTCGAGCATGGCAAGACCGATCCGCAGCTGACGATGCTGGCGCTTCATGTCGATGATGCTGATATCTGGGCCTCGACCGACAGCACGCTGAAATTCGGCTGGGAAATCGCCAAGGCCAACATGTCGGATGACAAGACACCGGATGTCGGCGTCCGCCAACATCTTTCCTTCGCCTAGTTCCGCCCCCGATTTATCGGCTCCCCCCCGGCCTTCCTCGCCCGTCGCCAGACTACATGCCCTTGGGCACCAATATCTGCGGTTGGCGGGGAAGGTTTCTCATCGAAACCCGGATTACCGGATCGGTGGCATAGGCAATCTGGAAACTTTCGCCGAACATGGTCAGAAATTGCTCGAGCGGCGCCCCGGTACGGTGCATCGGCAGGATGAGCGCTGAGCGCAGACGCTTCACGACCCGGCTCATGCTGTCGGCTCCCATGGTCAGACCGCCATCCACCGGCACCATCAGCACATCCAGACGTCCAATCTCAGCGTAATGCGTATCCGTCAATTCATGATGCAGGTGGCCGAGATGGCCGATACAAAGTCCTGCAACTTCGAAGATGAAGATGGAATTGCCGTTTTCCTGGAAGGATTCGTAGTCACCCCAGCGGTTGCGGATATCGGTCGCGACGTTGCGGATATAGACATCTCCCACCAGAACCTTGTGCTCGGCCTTTTCTCCCGGCGTATCACTCCAGCCATGCAGCACGTGTTGAATGGCCGGATCCGGATTCAGGGTGAAATGGGTCGAATGCGCCCGGTTCATCGTCACCACCGTCGGCGTGACGGGCGGGCGGTAGACGCCGTTATAGTCGGTGGCAATCGTCACACCGCCGGGGCTTTCGATGAGATAGGTGGAATGGCCGATGAAGCTGATCTTCACCTCTTCCCTAGCCGTTGCCTGAGCAAGCTGAACGCCAGGTGGATTGAAACTGGCGAACATCACACCGGGAATATTGCGGGCAATCGCCTGGCACTGGCTGACGGGCGGGCGGCTTTCCGTCTGGGCGAAGGCCGCTCCCGCGCAGGTGAGCAATCCCGTTATTGCAAGCATTAGCACGCGCAGCATCATGCCACTCTCCTGAACTTGCGAAGGCTCGGAGGATGGGACAGGTTTTGCCGGGCGTCCAGTTGCAAGAGTGGCGGGAACGCTCACAATCTCGTCATTGTGAGCATCGCTAAAGGAAGGTCAGGCCCAGAAAGACGGTAGGGTTTCGGCAAGCCGCGGTCCGATGCGCAGCGGCGCAATCTTTTCAGCGAGGCCAGTACGGTCGGAAATCTCGACGCCGACGCCGCAGATCGTCGCAGGCCCGCTTGCCGCCTCAAAACGCCCCTTCGGCATCTTGGAGATGAAGCGGTTGATCGGCTCTTCTTTCTCCATGCCGAGTGAGCTGTCATAATCACCGCACATGCCGGCATCCGACATATAGGCGGTGCCGCCATTGAGGATTTGCGCATCCGCCGTCGGAACATGCGTATGGGTGCCGACGACGAAGCTCGCACGGCCATCGACGAAATGGCCGAAACACTGCTTTTCGCTGGTCGCCTCAGCATGGAAGTCGAAAATGATGGCGTCGGCCTGCTCTTTCAGCGGGCAGGCGGCAAGAATAGTCTCGGCCGACTTGAAGGGATCATCAAGCTCGGGATGCATGAACACCCGCCCCATGATGTTAGCGACGAGGATACGTGCGCCGTTGCGGGCGTAAAAAATGCCAGAGCCCTTGCCCGGCGTACCGTCAGGATAATTGGCGGGCCGCAGGAACTGGTCATGGCGCTCGCAGAAGGAAACCGCTTCTTTCTGGTCCCAGACATGGTTGCCCGTCGTCACCACATCGGCGCCGGCATTAATGGTCTCGAGATAAATATCCTCGGTAATGCCGAAACCGCCGGCGGCGTTTTCACCGTTGACGATGACGAAATCGAGCTTCAGATCGGAAATCAGCCCCGGCAACCTGTCCCAGACCGCCGTGCGTCCGGTCTTGCCCACCATATCTCCGAGAAAAAGAAGTCTCATTCACCGCCTCGTTTTGCGTATGTTCTTTGGATTGCGTCCCTCTAGCGGGTAATCCGTGTTTTAAAAAGTGTTAAAGCGCCTTTTGCCCTTGATCGAGCATCGACCGCCGTGCGGAAAACCACCGCAGGCCGCTCTCCGTCAGAATTGCATCAAGCGGCACGTCATGTGGCTCCGCCGGCACCGACAGTACTTCCTGACAATCAAAGGCGACACCGATGAGAACGGGGCTCCGACCCTTGCCATGCAATCGCGCAATGGCGCGGTCATAGTGGCCCGCACCATAACCGATACGCTGACCCTGACCGTCGAAAACAGACAGCGGCACGAGCAGAATATCCGGATCGAGAACATCCGCATCCGCCCCCGGCCCGGTCGTGCCGAAGCCGGTCTTCACCAGTGTGGTATCCGCGTCAAAGGCGCGGAAAACGATGGTTTCGCGGTCCAGGACAACGGGAAGCACAAGACGCCCTCCCCTCGTCCGCAGCGCCTCCATCAGCGGCCGGACATCGGCCTCGGAACGGATCGGCATGAAACCGGAAATGATCGCGCCCGGCGCAAAGGGGATGGCGGATGCGCCATTGGCGGTGATCGCCCGGCTCTTTTCCTGCCGCTCGGCTAACGTCAGAGCATCGCGCGCGGCAAGCCTTTCGCCGCGCAGTCTCGCTTTTTCGGCAATGTCGCCAGACATCAGGCGGCCCGGCTCACGAGCACCTTGTCGATACGATGGCCGTCGAGGTCGATGACTTCGAAACGCCAGCCGTTGCGAGTGATATGCTCGCCCAGTTCCGGCAGACGACGGAACTCATCCAGCACCAGACCGGCAACGGTCTCGAACTCGGCATCCTCGTCAATCTGGAAGCCCATGCGGTAAGCGAACTCGTCGGCCGGCATCCAGCCGGCGACAAGGAACGAACCGTCCTCGCGCTCGACCATGGCCGGCTCCTCGTCGTTATCTTCCTGGAAGGCACCGGTGATGGCCTCCAGAACGTCGCCGGAGCTGACGATGCCTTCGAAATGGCCGTATTCGTCGTATACCAGCACCATATGCACCGTGGAACGGCGCAGAGACTGGATTACATCCACAGCACTCGTCAGGTCCGAGACAACGGGAACTTCGCGCAGAAGCTCGCGGACATCCAGCTCCTTGCCGGAGGCAAGCGCATCAAAGGCGTCCTTGGCGAAAAGCACGCCGAGAATTTCATCGGAAGCGCCGTTGCGTACCGGCAGGCGCGAACGCTGCGTCTGGCGAAGCTGCTCACGGATTTCCTCCGCGCTGTCTTCGATATCGACCACTTCCACATCGCGGCGCGGCGTCATCAAGCCGCGTGCATTGCGGTCCGCCAAGCGCATGACGCTGGTGATCATCGCCGATTCCTCGGTTTCGATCACGCCGGCGCTGTGCGCCTCGGCCAGAACGGTGCGGATTTCGTCGTCGGTCACCGAGGCGTTTGACTCACCACTATGGCCGAGAAGGGCCAGAACAGCCTTGCCGGATCTGTCGAGCAACCACACCAGCGGCGCGCCAACCCGCGAAAGCATCACCATGGTGGGCGCGACACGAGCGGCAATCTTTTCAGGATCGCGCAAGGCGATCTGCTTGGGCACCAGCTCGCCGACAATCAGCGACAGATATGTGATGGCGATGACGACTGAGCCGACACCGATTGCATCGGCAGCACGATCAGGAACGCCCTGCTCCAGAAGCCATGAGGTGAAACGGGCGCCAAGTGTGGCGCCGGAAAATGCGCCGGAGAGAACGCCAACCAGCGTGATGCCGATCTGCACCGTGGAAAGAAAACGTCCGGGATTGTCGGAAAGGCCGAGCGCCATGGTGGCGCCCCTGCTGCCTTGCGCGGCAAGCACCTTGAGCCTCGCCGGTCTGGAGGAGACAACGGCAAGCTCGGACATGGCAAGCACACCGTTCAATACGGTGAGCAGGACCACGATCATAATTTCAGTAAACAAGTTTAGCTCTTTGGGCTGTTGAACGGCACGTCGCGGTTTTGGCCGCAGCGCCCTTTATATAAAAGGACATGACAGACATACCAATCCGGATAATAGGGAATTGTTCCGCTATTGCAATGACGGCAATGTAAAAAAGCCGCATCCGGCAGCAGTGAAAAATAACTGTCGACGATAAAATAATCAGGTGAAGAACCGGGGTTAACCCAAAACTTCAAGTGCGATCCACGGCGACCGATGGAGATTTACGATCCTGGGTGCCTACAAATGTAGGTGGGCACCGTGTGTCCAGCCCCACGGGACTGGCCAGGGACAGCTCCCTTTGGATCGAGTATGGCCCCAGGGATTGTGGTTCCTGTCGGGAAGCGCAGAACGCCTTCAAGATATAGGACGGATCGGGGAAAACCGCCAGAGGGCGCGGTGCGAAATTTTGCCGCCTCAGAACTCTTCAGCCAGTCAATGCGCTGCGGGCTTCGGCCGGGCCAGCAATTTGTCGGTTATCCCGTTCAGGCGCTCAGCCAGATCGCCGATGGCAAGCGCCACCATCTCGTCCGATTTCGCCTTGTGCTCGGCCATGCCATCGCGGTTGCGGGAAAGGGAGGCAACTTCGCCTTCCAGCTTCTCGAGCTTGCGGTTGATTTCGGAAAGCTCATCCATCACCATGATGCCGGCCATGACGGTGAGCCTGAGATCACCGATTTCACCGAACTGGCTCTTGAGGTGCCCGACATAACGGTCGAAACGCGTCGCAAGGTCGGTCAGGTGATCTTCCTGCCCCGCCTCGCACGCCATGCGATAGGCCTTGCCGTCGATCATAACAGTGACTTGCGCCATGAAACCGCTCCTATCGATCCAGCACCGCGCGGATTGTCTCCATCGCCGTCACCAGACGGCGGGAAACCTCGCGATTGACTTCTTCAAGACGGTTGGCGCGAAACTCGGCCTGATCCAGTTCCTGCGCCAGCCTGGCGCGGTCGACATGGACCCGTTTGACCTCATTATCGATCTCGCCCGTCTCCCTTTGCCGCTCGATACGCATATCGATGGCATTTTCGAGATTTGTGATGGCAGCATTCAGCTCCGTCAGCGCAGATTGTACGGTCTTCTCAGCCGACATCGTTTTTTCCAACTCGCACGCAACCGGCCGAATCGTCCGGTTTCAGGCCTTTTCCACATTCAAGAGGTTATTACCCGATTTATCATCCCGTCAATCAAACCAGTGCATTGAGGCGTTTTGCTCTGTGGATGAACGAAGAAGCGCCGGCCCATATCGCACGAATTTTATTGGGACACCCGATTTTCTAAACGATTTTTTCTCCCGCAGCGAACCGCAAACGCCCGTGGATTTATTGACTTGCCTGCCTCACCTGCTATGGATCAACCCGCTTTTTGGATAGTTGCGTAAAACTATCTCCTTTCACCCGGAACAGACGGAAAAGCCATGATTTCTCGCGACAAACACAACCGGATGGCAAATGCGATCCGCTTTCTTGCCATGGATGCAGTGGAGAAGGCCAATTCAGGCCACCCCGGTCTGCCGATGGGCGCCGCCGATGTCGCCACCGTTCTTTTCACCCGCTATCTGAAATTCGATCCCAAAGCATCGCTGTGGCCGGATCGTGACCGCTTCGTGCTGTCTGCGGGCCATGGTTCGATGCTTCTTTACTCGCTGCTCTATTTGACGGGCTACGAGGACATGACGATCGACGAGATCAAGCGTTTCCGTCAGTTCGGCTCCAAGACCGCCGGCCATCCCGAATATGGCCATGCGACAGGCATCGAAACTACCACCGGCCCGCTCGGCCAGGGCATCGCCAACGCCGTCGGCATGGCAATCGCCGAGCGCAAGCTGGAAGAAGAATTCGGCTCCGACCTGCAGAGCCACTTCACCTATGTGCTGTGCGGCGACGGCTGCCTCATGGAAGGCATCAGCCACGAAGCCATCGCGCTTGCCGGCCACCTGAAGCTCAACAAGCTCGTTCTGTTCTGGGATGACAACAACATCACCATCGACGGCGAAGTTGGCCTTTCCGACAGCACCGACCAGATCGCCCGCTTCAACGCGGTTCACTGGAACACCATCCGCGTCGATGGCCATGATCCGGACGCGATTGCCGCCGCCATCGAAGCTGCGCAGAAATCCGACCGCCCGACCTTCATCGCCTGCAAGACTGTTATCGGCTTCGGCGCGCCCAACAAGCAGGGCACCCACAAGGTTCACGGCAACCCGCTCGGCGCAGAAGAAATTGCCGCTGCCCGCAAGAGCCTCAACTGGGA
Source organism: Agrobacterium sp. ICMP 6402 (assembly GCF_009498615.1). Taxonomy (NCBI): domain Bacteria; kingdom Pseudomonadati; phylum Pseudomonadota; class Alphaproteobacteria; order Hyphomicrobiales; family Rhizobiaceae; genus Agrobacterium; species Agrobacterium sp. ICMP 6402. The sequence goes on along the minus strand of NZ_QSNV01000002.1, from coordinate 273,873 downwards.
AGCCGAAGCTTTCGTCATTCCGGAAGACGTGCTCGATGCATGGCGTCTCGCCGGTCTGCGCTCCACCAAGACCCGCCAGGACTGGGAAGCCCGCCTCGAAGCTACTGAAGCCGGCAAGAAGGCCGAGTTCAAGCGCCGCTTCGCCGGCGACCTGCCCGGAAACTTCGACAGCTCCATCGATGCCTTCAAGAAGAAGATCATCGACAACAACCCGACGGTTGCCACACGCAAGGCCTCCGAAGACGCGCTCGAAATCATCAACGGCATTTTGCCGGAAATGGTCGGTGGTTCGGCTGACCTGACGCCGTCCAACAACACCAAGACCAGCCAGATGAAGTCCATCACGCCGAGCGACTTCTCCGGCCGTTACCTGCATTACGGCATCCGCGAACACGGCATGGCGGCGGCAATGAACGGCATCGCGCTGCATGGCGGTCTCATCCCCTATGCCGGCGGCTTCCTGATCTTCTCGGACTATTGCCGTCCGTCGATCCGCCTGGCTGCCCTCATGGGCATCCGCGTCGTCCACGTTCTGACGCATGATTCCATCGGCGTCGGCGAAGACGGCCCGACCCACCAGCCGGTGGAGCAGATCGCGGCACTCCGTGCTATTCCGAACCTTCTCCTCTTCCGCCCGGCGGATGAAACCGAGACGGCGGAATGCTGGCAGCTGGCTCTCGAGCAGAAGCATCGCCCGTCCGCGCTGGCGCTTACCCGCCAGAATCTGACGCCTTCGCGCAAGGAATATGAAGAGAAGAACCTTTCCGCTTACGGCGCTTACGAACTTGTGTCCGCAAGCGACGCGAAGGTTTCGATCTTCGCTTCCGGTTCGGAAGTCGAAGTGGCGCTGAAAGCCGCCGCAACGCTGAAGGACAACGGCATTTCGGCCCGCGTCGTCTCCGTTCCCTGCTTCGAACTCTTCAAGGAACAGCCGGAAACCTATCGCAACGCCATCATCGGCAAGGCTCCTGTCAAGATCGCGGTGGAAGCCGCCATCCGCCAGGGCTGGGATTATTTCATCGGCTCCGACGGTGCTTTCGTCGGCATGCATTCCTTCGGTGCATCCGCGCCGGCGAAGGATCTCTTCAAGCACTTCGGCATCACGGCGGAAGCCGTTGTCGCCGCAGTCGAGGCAAAACTTGCATGAGGGCTTCCCAGCCCTCACTAATTTCAGCAAAGACCACGCACATATCTTGTTCGGGAGACTGTAAATGACTGTAAAAGTTGCCATTAACGGCTTCGGCCGCATCGGCCGCAATGTTCTGCGCGCCATCGTCGAGTCCGGCCGCACCGATATCGAAGTCGTTGCCATCAACGACCTCGGCCCGGTTGAAACCAACGCCCACCTGCTGCGCTACGATTCGATCCACGGCAAGTTCCCGGCCGACGTGAAGGTCGAAGGCGACACGATCACCGTTGGTGGTGGCAAGCCGATCAAGGTAACGGCTGTTCGTGATCCGGCAACGCTACCGCACAAGGAACTGGGTGTCGACATCGCGCTCGAATGCACGGGCATCTTCACCGCCCGCGACAAGGCCGCCGCTCACCTGACGGCCGGCGCAAAGCGCGTTATCGTGTCTGCTCCGGCGGACGGCGCTGATCTCACCGTCGTTTTCGGCGTCAATGACGACCAGCTGACCAAGGACCATCTGGTCATTTCCAACGCGTCCTGTACCACCAACTGCCTGGTGCCGGTTGTGAAGGTTCTCGATGACGTCGTTGGTATCGATCATGGCTTCATGACCACGATCCACTCCTACACGGGCGACCAGCCGACGCTGGACACCATGCACAAGGATCTGTACCGCGCCCGCGCCGCAGCCCTTTCCATGATCCCGACCTCGACGGGTGCAGCCAAGGCCGTTGGCCTCGTTCTGCCGCACCTCAAGGGCAAGCTGGACGGCACGTCTATCCGCGTTCCGACCCCGAACGTTTCGGTTGTCGACTTCAAGTTCATCGCCAAGCGCGACACGAGCGTTGAGGAAATCAACGAAGCGATCAAGTCCGCTTCCAACGGCAAGCTGAAGGGCATTCTCGGCTATACCGAAGAGCCGCTGGTTTCCCGCGACTTCAACCATGACAGCCATTCGTCGATTTTCGCGATCGACCAGACCAAGGTCATGGAAGGCAAGTTCGTGCGCGTTCTCTCCTGGTACGACAATGAGTGGGGCTTCTCCAACCGCATGTCGGACACGGCCGTCGCCTTCGCAAAGACCATCTGAGCATAAATCGCTCCATCAAAAAACCGGCAGGAGCAATCCTGCCGGTTTTTGTTTGCCGAAAAAAAAGCCGGCGGGACTGAGGGATCCCGCCGGCGTCGATCCAGAAGCAAGGCGGGGACGCTTCGGATCGAAAACGGTCGCCGGCCAAAGAACTGGCCGCTCCTCAACGCGACGGATGAGGCACGCACATTCGTCATCTTTTATTGTTGATGATGACCGGTCCCCGGTCGCCGGCATTGCTCCAGATCGTATCAAAAGTCTGCTGTCGCAGGTCGCTTTGCTGCATGGAAAGCTTCATCATGCAGTCTGCAAAATCACGCGAACCTTCGGGGTAACCGAATACCCGGCAGCGTTCGCGTTGCGCGGCCATGTTTTCAGCTGTCTGCTCCGTGCTGGAGCAACCCGAAACAATCGAGCCCGCCGCCAGTAATATAATGATGGATATTCGTTTCATCCGATCGCTCCGGTAATGATGAAAAGCAATTCGGAGGTGACAACTAGCGCAGCTGGATTATCGCTATGTTACGTGAAAACACGGCTGACTAATCTATTTCGGTAATCTGCTCATCCCTTTCAGGCAAAAGATCGAGGCGCGGAACAGGTGTTGCTTCAAGCGACGCACCTTCGCCCGCTCGCCGAAAAAATTCCCATTTCCTGCCTTTGTCTGGTCCATTTTGAGACCGACAAGAAGCACAGGGACAACGGTCGTGCGCAATGCACTACGGCCCTGCCGTATCATTCGATACACCCCGCCTTGCGTCGCCTTTCAACGCCAACCAACTCAAGCGCTGACAGACCGCAACCCGTGGCGCATTGGTTGCAGACGCGCAGAGCATTCATTGCAGCGGCCAGCGCGGTTTGAATGAGGCGGTGGACGTGGAATCATTTTATCTTCTGTTGCTGGTGGCAACTGTTCTGGTTCTCGTCGCAGCCTTCTCCAGCCTCATCGCCTTCCGGTTCGGCGCGCCGCTGCTGCTGCTCTTTCTGATGATCGGCCTTGCCGCGGGCGTGGATGGCCTCGGCATCGAATTCACCAACAATCCGCTCGCCTATATGCTCGGCTCGCTTGTGCTTGCGGTCATCCTTTTCGATTCCGGTTTTGGTACGTCGATACAGTCCTTCCGGCTTTCGGCAGCACCCGCCGTCGCACTCGCCACAGTCGGCGTCATCCTCACATCCGTCTTTTTTGCCGGAGCGGCCGCCCTGTTGCTCGGCCTTTCCTGGCTGGAGGGCCTGCTGCTTGGCGCCATCGTCGCCTCCACGGATGCGGCAGCCGTATTCTTCCTGCTGCGCATCGGCGGCATTCACATCCGCGATCAGGTGCGCTCGACGCTGGAGGTGGAATCCGGTACCAACGACCCGATGGCGATTTTCCTCACCGTCGCGCTGGTGGAGATCATCGCCAAGGGTCAGGGGCTTTCCGGTATCGACAGCGGTTTCCTGCTGCTGTTCATCGAACAAATGGGCCTCGGGGTGATTTTCGGCCTGCTCGGCGGCATCATGATCGCCACCGTGGTCAATCGTTTCGCAGCAGATCGCGGGCTTGCGCCGATCTTCGTTCTGGCGCTGGCATTGCTGGTCTTCTCCTTTACAGGCGCAATTGGCGGCAGCGGTTTTCTGGCGGTCTATGTGGCAGGCATCGTCGCCGGCAACCGCAGGATTTTCGCCAAGGAAACCATCCGCCGTTTCCATGAGGGGCTGACATGGCTTGCCCAGATCATCATGTTCCTGATGCTCGGCCTTCTGGCCACGCCGTCGCAATTTCCGGCAATCGCCATCCCGGCCGTGCTGCTGGCGCTTTTCCTGATCTTCGTCGCTCGCCCGCTAGCGGTCTGGCTCAGCCTCATGCCCTTCAGCTATACCCAGCAGGAAACATCCTTCGTGGCATGGGTCGGCCTGCGCGGCGCGGTTTCCATTCTGCTCGCCATCATGCCCATCCTCGGCGGGCTGGACGATGCACAGATCTATTTCAACGCCGCCTTCATCATCGTTCTGGTATCGCTCTTGGTGCAGGGCTGGACCATCAAACCGGTGGCGACAAGGCTAGGGCTGATCGTGCCGCCGCGCATGGGCGACGTCGACAAGCTGGAAGTGGACCTTCCCGGCACCGCCAATCACGAACTGATCTCCTACCGCGTCGCCAAGGGCAGCGCCATCATGCAGGGCGAGCGCATTCCACGCTGGGCGATGCCTTCGCTGGTGGTGCGCGACGGCAAGTCGATCCGTTACCAATATGCCGGCCGGTTGCGGGAAAACGACCTCGTCTATCTTTTCATTGCACCGGGTTATTCGCGGCTGATCGACCGGCTGTTCGCCAGCGCCCTGCCGGTTGCCGATGACGATGCCGATTTCTTCGGCACCTTCGTTATCTCTCCAGCCCGCCCGGCCAAAGAGCTGGATGCGGCCTATGGTCCCGGCCTGATTTCTCAGACCGAACAGGCGATGAGCATTGCCGAATTGATCGAGGCGCGTCTTGCCGGAAAGGCCGATTATGCCGACCGCGTCCGCCTCGGCTCCATTGTCCTCATCGTTCGGACGCTGGACGAACATGAGGCCATTACCGGCATCGGTATCTCACTGGAACCGGTTGAGCCCGCCACCAGCCTGCCGATCTTCATCAGCTTCGGCGAGATCATCCGCCGGGTGCGCGAGCATCTGGCGCAACGGCGTCAATCGCGCTCCGGCAACGCCATCGAGGACACCGCCGCGCCTTCGAACGCGGTGAGAGAAAATGAGGGCTGACCGGCTTGCGTCGGCAATCAGGCATAGTATGGTCCGTCCCGAACTCGCAACCAAATCAGGATCGCCCCATGCCCGCCTTCAAGACCATCGACGACCTTAACGACATTGCCGGAAAGCGCGTTCTCGTCCGCGTTGATCTCAACGTGCCGGTTGCGGATGGCAAAGTAACGGACGCGACCCGCATCGAGCGGGTTGCGCCGACCATCCTGGAACTGTCCGGCAAGGGCGCGAAAGTCATTCTGCTTGCCCATTTCGGCCGGCCGAAGGGCGAACCGGTGGCCGACATGTCACTTTCGCAGATCGTCCCCACCGTCGAGGAAGTGTTGGATCACGCCGTTTCCTTCGCGACCGATTGCATTGGCGCGCCGGCAGCGGACGCGGTCGCGAAGATGAATGATGGCGATATCCTGCTTCTGGAAAATACCCGCTTCCACAAGGGTGAAGAAAAGAACGACCCGGCATTCGTCGAGGCACTGGCCGCCAATGGCGATATTTATGTGAACGACGCCTTCTCCGCCGCCCACCGCGCCCACGCCTCCACCGAGGGTTTGGCGCGCCACCTGCCCGCCTATGCCGGCCGCACCATGCAGGCCGAACTCGAAGCGCTGGAAAAGGGCCTTGGCCAGCCGGTCCGTCCGGTGGTCGCCATCGTCGGCGGCGCCAAGGTTTCGAGCAAGATCGATCTCCTGATGAACCTCGTCAAGAAGGTCGATGCCCTCGTTATCGGCGGTGGCATGGCCAACACCTTCCTCGCCGCCCGCGGTGCGCAGGTCGGCAAATCGCTGTGCGAACACGATCTGGCCGAGACCGCAAAACAGATCATGATCGAGGCGGCGACATCCGGCTGCGCGATCGTGCTGCCGGAAGACGGCGTTGTGGCCCGTGAATTCAAGGCAGGTGCTGCAAACGAAATCGTCGATATCAACGCCATTCCGGCTGACGCCATGGTTCTCGATGTCGGCCCAAAATCGGTTGAAAGCATCAAGGCCTGGATTTCCCGCGCAGAAACGCTGGTCTGGAACGGCCCTCTCGGCGCCTTCGAAATCGAGCCCTTCGATGCGGCGACCGTGGCAGCGGCAAAGCACGCCGCCGAATGCACAAAATCAGGAAAACTCCTCTCCGTCGCCGGTGGCGGCGACACGGTCGCGGCACTCAACCATGCCGGTGTTTCCGACGATTTCACCTATATCTCGACGGCGGGCGGCGCCTTCCTTGAGTGGATGGAAGGCAAGGAATTGCCGGGCGTTGCCATCCTGATCGCCGCCAAGTAAACTCATTTCACTTGCCTGACACAAGGCCGGACAAGCCCTGCTTGTCCGGCCTTGTTTTTTGGTAAGTGCACGTGGGAGGAAAAGTTTCAAACGATTGAAATCATTTCAATCGTTTCAATGAGTTAGCGTGCCATTTCCCTGCCCTGGAACTTCTGTTATCGGGAATTTATTGTGCCTTGGGAGAATAGCAAATGACCGAACGTCTCGAAGACATCGCAATCAAAATGGTCGCCGACGGCAAGGGCCTGCTCGCAGCCGACGAATCCACAGGAACGATCAAAAAGCGTTTCGACAGCATCAACCTGGAGTCCACCGAGACCGCCCGTCGCGACTATCGCGAGATGCTGTTCCGCTCCGACGACGCCATGAAGAAATACATCTCCGGCGTCATCCTTTACGAAGAAACCCTGTTCCAGAAGGCTGCCGACGGCACGCCTTTCGTTGACATCATCAAGACCGCCGGCAGCCTGCCGGGCATCAAGGTGGATATCGGTGCAAAGCCGATGGCTTACCACCCGCATGAATTCATCACCGAAGGCCTCGACGGTCTTTATGAGCGTCTGCGCAAATATCACGAGGCTGGCGCGCGTTTCGCCAAGTGGCGTGGCGTCATCACCATCGGTGAGCAGCGCCCGAGCTGGGGCTCCATCAAGGCCAACTCCCAGTCGCTCGCCCGTTACGCCGCTCTCTGCCAGCAGGCGGATATCGTGCCGATCGTGGAGCCTGAAGTGCTGATGGATGGCGAACCCGGCACGCACGACATCGATCGCTGTGCGGAAGTCACGCAATGGGTGCTCCAGACCGTCTTTGCGGATCTGTTCGACGCCCGCGTCAACCTTGAAGGCATGATCCTCAAGCCGAACATGATCATCGACGGCAAGAAGGCTCGCAAGGCTTCAGTCGAGGAAGTGGCGGAAAAGACCGTCAAGGTTCTGAAGGCCACCGTGCCTTCCGCCGTTCCGGGCATCGCCTTCCTTTCCGGCGGCCAGTCCTCCGAAGAAGCGACCGCGCATCTCTCCGCCATGAATTCCGGTTACGACCTGCCCTGGTCGCTGACCTATTCGTATGGCCGCGCGCTCCAGGACACCGCACTCAAGACATGGGGCGGCAAACAGGAAAATGTCGCTGCCGGCCAGCGCGCCTTCACGCACCGCGCCGCCATGAACAGCCTTGCCGCCAAGGGCAACTGGAAGCTGGAACTCGAAAAGGCCGCATAAGGCCCTTCGACAGGCATGTAAAACAATCAAAGCCGCCCCGATGGGCGGCTTTTTCTTTACGGGCGCAGGAGAAGCGTCGCCGACCAGATGACAAAGGCGGCCACCGCTATCTTCCAGCAATCGCCTCTTTTCTTAAGGCCCGGCAGACCCAAAGGCCGGATGATCTGGACCACCATGGCCAGCAGCAAAAAAAGCCCGATCGCCTTCGTCATTTATTGAGCCTTTTCTTTATTTCTGCATCGTCACAGGCTGGACATTTTTACCGTTCACCAGAAGAGTGCAACTCATTCGGGTAATCCCGTTTTATGGCCTGTCCGACCGTCCGTCCGAACGCATGAGAGTGTTTTCATGAGCAGAAATCTTCTACCCGTATTCGCTCTTTTATCCAGCACTCTGTTTCTTTTTCTCGGCAACGGCCTTCAGGGCCTCGTGCTGCCGGTTCGCGGTTCGGCCGAAGGTTACTCCAATGAAATCCTGGGCTTTCTCGGCACCTCCTGGGCCGCCGGCTTCGTCATCGGCTGCTTCGTGGCGCCCGCCATTGTTCGCCGGGCGGGGCATGTGCGGGCTTTTGGCTCCTTCGTCGCGCTGATCTGCCTGACGGTGCTGATGACTGGACTCATTGTCGATGATGTCTGGTGGATTGCCCTGCGCGCACTTACCGGCTTCTGCACGGCCGGCACCTCGATGATCATTGAGAGCTGGCTGAACGAGCGCGCCACCAATGAGAGCCGCGGCATGATCTTTTCGCTCTATATCGCCATCACGCTGCTCGGCGTCGTGGCGGGGCAGATGATCGTGCCGATGGGCGATATCAGCAATACCTCGCTGTTCATGATCTGCGGCATCATCTATTGCATCGCCATTCTGCCGGCCACGCTTTCCAAGGCGGCCAGTCCACAACCGTTGCAGAAGGTCAGTCTGGATCTACCGGCGCTCTACCGCAACTCACCGGTGTCCTTCATCGGTATTCTGATGATCGGCATCGCCAACGGCGCTTATGGTACGCTCGGAGCCGTTTTCGGCGCGCGGGCCGGTCTTGACCCGACCATGATCGCCATCATGGTGTCCGTCACGATTTTCTTCGGCGCGCTGGCGCAATTTCCGGCAGGCCGTCTTTCAGACCGGATAGACCGCCGTTACGTGCTGGCCGGATTGGCCGGGCTTGGCGCCGTCGCAGGCCTTGCCGTTGCCGTAGTGCAGCCGCGTGATGTCTATGTGCTGATTTCCATGGTCGCCATTTACGGCGCCGCGGCCAACGCGCTTTATCCCATCGCCGTGGCGCATGCCAACGACTATGCCGCCGCGGAAGACTTCGTCAAGGTCTCGGGTGGTCTGCTGCTGCTCTACGGCATCGGCACCATTATCGGCCCGACACTCGGCGGCGCGGTCATGACCTATTCCGGCCCTTATGCCCTGTTTTTTGTGACAGCCGTGGCCCACGTGCTGATCACCGCCTATGCCATCATCAGAAGCCGTCAGCGCGCCGCCCTTTCAACCGGCGAGAAGGACAATTTCTCGACGATGATGCCAACCACACCTTCACCGCTCGTTACACCGGAAAGTATTGCGCTTGACCCGCGCGCGCCGCAATATTCCGAAGACGATGGCGACTATGTGGAAAAAGGAGCAGGCATATGAGCCTCTTTGACGATGACCGCCCACAAAAACCCGTGGCGCACGAGATAGGCAGCGATCTCAGCCTTCTTTCAGTCGATGAGTTGAGCAGCCGTATCGACCTTCTGCAGGCCGAAATCACCCGGCTGGAGGAGGAGAGAACCCGAAAATCCGCCGGGCGCCTCGCGGCGGAGAACCTCTTCCGTTCCTGACGGAACTTCAAGAAAAGGCCGAAGGCAATGCCCTTCAGCAGCAAGCTGCAACGCTGATGGTAAACGGGAATAAATATTCTGGCGCAGTCTTTCGTTTACCATTAACCAAAAATTAAGCTTTCTGAGAGATTACTATACATGTCCAGTTCTTCTGGACCTCAGGCATCTTCTCCATTCGGCGAATTGGTCTGATTTTTCTCCCTGTTTTACCTTGAGAGCCGCTTTCGCGGCTCTTTTTTTACCGCTCAACGGATTCGGTAAAACTGTGGGTATTAACCCTTCTTTAATAATTGCCTTGCGCATTTCGGGTAAAGATACCATCCTGAAAACACTAAAAGGCCGGAACAAAACATCCGAGTCTTCGTTGCCTGACAGTGTGGTGCGTGAGCAGGGATTTAAAGAAATGTCGGAACAGGTTTTAAATACCATAAGCTTTGCGGGGCGCGCTGCTGCTTCCAACCAGTTCAAAACCCTCTATACTGAGGGCATGACTTTGGTTGAGGAAACGGCAAGCTATCTCGATGGCGCCGGCCGCGTTGCCTCGAAGGTTCTGCCGCGCATGGCCTCGGTCCTTTACGCAGCGGAATCGATGCGCCTCACCACTCGCCTGATGCAGATGGCCTCCTGGCTGCTTCTGCAACGCGCCGTCAACAACGGCGAAATGACGCGGGATCAGGTTCTGAACGAAAAGAGCAAGGTGCGTCTCGACAGCTTCAATGTCGACCGCAATGCGCCAGGCTGGAACGATCTGCCGGAATCTTTCCGTGACCTCATCGAACGGTCGCTGCGCCTCCAGAACCGCATCGCCCTTCTCGACCGCGAAATCTATCGCCCGTCCGAAGCCACCAAGGTGCCGGACAATGAAAATAGCGTGCAGGCGCAGCTTAATCTCCTGCGCACGGCCTTTTCTATCAACTGAAAAAAGACGACCTTATCCGGACAATTTGAAAAGCAGGCCATCGGCCTGCTTTTTTGTTTTTGGTATTATGTCGAGTGAACGCTGCCACCGAAACAGGGCAACAAAAAAGCCCGGTAAAACCGGGCTTTTTTAAATGATCCGTCCGCAAGTGGATCAGAGGCCGAGGCCGCCGAAACGCTTGTTGAACTTGGAAACGCGGCCGCCGCGGTCCATAAGCTGCTGGTTGCCGCCCGTCCATGCCGGATGGGACTTGGGGTCGATTTCAAGGTTCATGACAGCGCCTTCCGAACCCCAGGTGGAGCGGGTTTCGTATTCGGTGCCATCGGTCATGACCACCTTGATCGTGTGGTAAGCGGGATGGATATCAGCCTTCATGACAATCTTCCTGGTTAAGTGACGTGCGGTCCATTGCCGCAATTGCGTCAATTGAGCCATTTCAATAAATGAAGCCATAGACCAGATGGGCTATGGCTTCCCAATTCGATGCGGAGCCTATACATGAAGGTCGCCGAGATAACAAGAGCCTGCCATACCCTTGTGAAAGGAGATGGCCGCAGGGGCAGAAATTTTACCGCACGCCGGAAATCTTCTCCCTAAAAAGCCGAAAATGGCATGGAACGAGGAGCATCAGGCACGTGGCAGACATAGAAGAGCAGAAAGCGGCGAAACAGCGAAGCCTTAAACCGCTTCTCAGCCTGTTTCCCTATCTCAGGCGTTATCGCGGCCTGATGGCGGCCGCCCTTTTTGCGCTCGTTCTTTCTTCCGCCACCACACTGGCCTTGCCACTCGCCGTTCGCCGCATCATCGATCATGGTTTCCAGACGCCGGATGGCGGCATGATCAACAGCTATTTCGCCGTGCTTCTGGCGATCGCCGTCCTGCTCGCGCTCGCCAGCGCCATGCGTTATTATTATGTCATGACCATCGGTGAAAGGGTCGTCGCCGATCTGCGCCACGATGTCTTTGCCCACCTCACAACATTGTCGCAGCAGTTTTTCGATAGCAATCGCTCCGGCGAGCTGACCTCGCGGCTGACCGCCGATACGGTGCAGATTCGCTCGGCTTTCGGTTCATCCGCCTCCGTGGCGCTGCGTAACATCATCATGTGTTGTGGCGCAGTCGCCATGATGATCTATACCAGCCCCGGCCTTTCCGGCCTTGCGCTGCTTGCCATTCCCTTCATCGTTTTTCCGCTGATCGCTTTCGGACGGTCTGTTCGCGCCCGCTCCCGCACGACGCAGGATACGCTCGCCAATTCCGCCGCCTATGCCTCCGAGACGATCGCCGCAAGCCGCACCGTGCAGTCCTTCAATGCCGAAGCGCTTGCAAATGCCCGTTACGGCGCCTCCGTGGAAGCCGCCTATCAGGGTGCGCGTGCGGCGATCGGCGCCCGCTCCATTCTCACCGCCGTCGCCATTGCGCTGGTCTTCGGCAGCGTCGTCGGCATTCTCTGGTATGGCGCGCAAAGTGTCCTCTCCGGCGGCATGACGGCGGGAACGCTCGGCCAGTTCGTGCTTTATTCGGTCATCGCCGCCAGTGGCCTTGGCCAGCTTTCGGAAGTCTGGGGTGAATTGGCGCAGGCGGGTGGCGCTGCCGAACGGCTTTCCGAGCTGCTAAATGAGCGCTCGCCCGTGATCGAACCCACGGCACCTGTTGCCATGATCGAGCCGCCGCGTGGCGAGGCGGAATTCGAAAATGTCGATTTTGTCTATCCGCTAGCGGCGGGACGCCCAACCCTCTCCGGCCTTTCCTTCAAGGTTGGCGCTGGCGAAACGGTCGCCATTGTCGGCCCGTCAGGCGCGGGCAAGAGCACGGTGTTTTCGCTGTTGATGCGGTTTTACGATCCGCAACAGGGCCGCATCACGGTCGATGGTGCTGATATTCGCGATGTCAGCCTCACCGATCTGCGCGCACACCTGTCCATCGTTCCGCAGGATGTGGCGATCTTTGCCTCCTCCATTCACGATAATATCGCCTTCGGCCGGCCGGAGGCGACCCGCGAAGAGGTCCGCACCGCCGCAATCGCTGCCCAGGCAGACGGCTTCATCGAGCGTCTCACCGATGGTTACGATACGCAGGTGGGCGAGCGCGGTGTAACGTTGTCCGGCGGACAGCGCCAGCGCATCGCCATTGCCCGCGCCATTCTGCGCGACGCGCCGATCCTGCTTCTCGACGAAGCGACCTCGGCACTGGATGCGGAAAGCGAAACGCTGGTGCAAAAGGCGCTCGACGAGCTGATGAACACCCGCACCACCATCGTCATCGCCCACCGCCTCGCCACGGTTCTGAAGGCAGACCGCATTCTGGTGATGGATGACGGCCGCATCATCGAAGAAGGCACGCACCAGAGCCTCATTCGCCAGAACGGCCTTTACGCAAGGCTCGCCCGGCTGCAATTTCAGACCGGACCGGACGAGCTGCGTGCCCAGGCGTGAGTCGTTTAAGCCAGCACGCTGCACCCCGCAACACGGCCTGAAAACAGGCAGCCACCAAGAAATGTGCCTTCGAGCGCATTATAACCATGCATGCCGCCGCCGCCAAAGCCAGCCACTTCGCCAGCGGCATAAAGGCCCGGCACCGGCTCACCGGCAGCATCCAGCACCCGCGCCTCAAGGTCGGTATGCAGGCCGCCGAGCGTCTTGCGTGTCAGCACATGCAGGCGCACCGCGATCAACGGCCCCATTGCCGGATCGAGCAAGCGGTGTGGTTTTGCTGTCCGCATCAGCTTGTCGCCGAGATAACGGCGCGCGCCATGGATCGCGGTTATCTGCGCATCCTTGCTGAAACCATTGACGATTTCCCTGTCACGCGCTTCAATCTGCCGGCGGATGTGATCGATATCCAGCCGCTCGTCGCCGCTGATGGCGTTCATCGCCGCCACAAGCTCCTCCAGCGTGTCGCGGACAGCGAAATCCTCACCGTGTTCCATGAAGGCCCGTACCGGCCCGGGTGGTTCCTTGCCCAGCCTTTTGAGCAGCAGCCGCACATTCTTGCCCGTCAGATCCGGATTTTGCTCGGAGCCGGAAAGAGCGAATTCCTTCTTGATGATCGCCTTGGTCAGAATGAACCAGCTATGACCGCTGCCACGCTCGCCCAGCATTTTAAGCGTGCCGAGCGTATCGAAGCCCGGCATGGCGGGGGCGGCAAGACGGTTTCCATCCGCATCGCACCAGAAGGAAGAGGGGCCGGGCAGGATGCGGATACCATGGCCCGGCCAGATCGGATCGTGGTTCTTCACGCCTTCCGTGTAATGCCACATGCGATCAGGGTTGATGACAGCTCCGCCCGCTGCCTCGGTAATGGCGACCATGCGGCCGTCTACATGTGCGGGCACGCCGCAGACCATATCTGCCGGAGGTTTGCCCAGCCTCTCCACCGGCCAGTTGCGGCGCACCAGCTCCTGATTGCCGCCAATGCCACCGGAACTGACGATGGTCGCCGCGGCTGAAATTGTGAAATCACCCTCAACCTCACGACTGCTCTGTTGCCCACGCGCCACCGGGTCCGTTGCAAGGACCGCACCGGAAACGCCAGTCACCCGACCATCGGTGATATCCAGATGATCAACGCGATGGCGGAAGCGAAAGGTGAGCCGACCGCTTGCCGCCATGGCGTTTGCCTTTTCGATGAAAGGCGCCAGCACGCCGGGGCCGGTTCCCCAAGTGACATGAAACCGCGGAACGGAATTGCCGTGCCCATCAGCCAGCGCTCCGCCGCGTTCGGCCCAGCCGACCACGGGAAACCAGCGCATGCCGAGGCGATGCAGCCATTCACGTTTCTCTCCGGCAGCAAAATTCAGATAGGCTTCCGCCCAGCGGCGTGGCCAATAGTCCTCGGAACGGTCGAAACCGGCCGAACCTAACCAGTCCTGCCTTGCAAGATCGAGATTGTCGCGCACCCGCATCCGGCGCTGCTCAGGACTATCGACAAAAAACAGTCCACCCAGCGACCAGAAGGCTTGCCCGCCAAGGTTCTGCTCGCCCTCCTGATCCACGACACAGACGGTCAGTCCTCGTTCGGCCGCTTCGGTCGCCGCCACCACTCCGGCAAGCCCCGCACCAACAACGATCACATCATATCGCTCCATCAACCCCTCCCAGATATGACGGAATTACCTTTACGCGAACGTAAATTCACTTCCACCGGAAGGCAACCACGATGATGCGGCGGCGACGTCAGCGTTCGGTCAGCTTGAGTTCAATACGGCGGTTCTGCTGGCGTGCTTCCGGCGTATCGCCCTCGGCAATCGGCTGAAACTCGCCAAACCCCGCAGCAACCAGCCGGTTTGCCGGCACGCCCCTGGAGATCAGGAATTTCACCACCGAGGTCGCGCGGGCCGAGGATAACTCCCAGTTGTCGCGGAAACGGCCGGAACCGGAAAGCTGAACATTGTCCGTATGGCCATCCACACGCAGGACCCAGTTGATTTCCGCCGGGATTTCCTTGGCGAGATCGATCAACGCCGCCGCCAGTTTCTCCATTTCCGCCTGCCCGGCCGGATTGAGGTCATTGCCGCCGGAAGGAAACAGCACTTCGGACTGGAAAACGAAACGGTCACCAACGATGCGGATGTTTTCGCGGTCTGAGAGAATTTCACGTAGCCGACCGAAGAAATCCGAACGATAGCGGTTCAGTTCCTGCACCCGCTGCGCCAGCGCGACATTGAGGCGACGGCCGAGATCGGCGATCTTGACCTGAGAGGAAGTGTCCTTGGCTTCCGATGCCTGCAGAGCGGCCTCCACCGAGGCGATCTGCGCCCGCAGCGCCGCGATCTGCTGGTTGAGCAATTCGATTTGCGCGGACGCCCGCGAATTCGCCTGCTTCTGGTCATCCAGTTCGCCGGTCAGGCTGCCGATCCGGGCATTGGCGTTGGCGTTGTTGCCCGATCCCGCATCGAGAAGCGCCTGCAGGCGAGACCGTTCGTTTTCCGATGATGCGAGCGTCGATTGCAGGCTTGCCAGCGCATCCTCAATATCCTGCTTGTTGCCCTTTTCCATGGCCAGAAGTTCGGTCAATTCGGCAATCTGGCTGTTGAGGCGCGTCAGCACCTCGTCCTTGCCGGTAATTTCCCGCGACAGGACGAATTGCGCCAGCACGAAGACCGTCAACAGAAACATGATGGCCATGAGCAGCGTCGACAGCGCATCGACGAAACCCGGCCAATAGTCCACACCCCTGTCGCGGCGGCGATTGCGCGCAAGCGCCATGGCTACTCGCTCCCGTTATCGTGCCGGGTGCGTCCGGAGGATTTTGTCTCGCTGTCGATCCGCGTCGACAGCCGGTCGAGCGTGCGACGGAGTGATTTCGATTCTTCCTGTTGCGCCTCGATCCAGTCGCGCAGCATCTGCTGTTCGCTGCGCATATTTTTGACAAGACCCTGAATACCTTCGGCAAGGCTGGTCATGGCCGCAAGCGAGCGTTCGGTGCTGACCATGGCGCCGGGCTCCGCCTTGAATTCCCTCGGCCCATCGACCGTCGTATCCGTGACGGAAGACAGCCAGTTTTCAAGCTGCGTGTAAAAGCGGTTCTGAGCGCGGCCGGCCTGAAGATCGAGAAAGCCGAGGATCAGCGAGCCTGAAAGACCAAGAAGCGACGAGGAAAACGCCGTTCCCATGCCCGCCAGCGGCGCAGTGAGGCCGGCCTTGAGCGAACCTAGAATATCGTTGCTGTCGCCGGCGCTCGGGTCGAGCGACTGGATGACATTGCTGATGGCGCCGATGGTACCGATCAGGCCCCAGAAGGTGCCTAGCAGACCGAGAAACACCAGAAGGCCGACGAGATAACGCGATGTGTCACGTGACTCGTCGAGACGTGTCCCTATGGAATCGAGGATGGTCCGCTGCGTGACGCCGGAAAGCCGGACTTCGCCGCCTTTGCCGATCAGCGTGCTCATGGGGGCAAGCAGTTTTGGCGCACGGCCAGCCTTTTCAACGCTGCCGGCGGCGCGGAAGGCATTAAACCAGCGCACTTCTGAACGCAGGCTCATGGTCTGGGTAAACACCAGAATGATGCCGATGGCCAAAACGCCGAGAATGAAACCGTTGAGACCGGGATTGGTCATGAAGGCGGTATGCGCCTGCCGGTAAAGAATGGCCGCCAGAAAACCGACGAGGATCAGGAACAGAACCATCGTCCACAGAAACGGTGTGGGGCTGGACAGCTTGTAGCTGAATTGCCGCGTGGTCACCGGTTTCTCGACGCCGAGATCAAGTAACTCCGAATCCGCCATAACGTTCGCATTCCCTTCGGTCATGTATCTAGCGGAAGCTATTTGAAAATTGCGACGATTTGAAGCGAAAAGCCGGTCTTTCGTCACAGGCATTTTACAAAACCGGGAGGGAACCATGCGCAGAAAAACAAAAACGCCCGGCAAGGGTTTGCCGGGCGCCTGAAACTTGCATTAAACGGCAGGTTTTCTGCCGAAATCGTTCAGCGGCCCGGGATCGGGCGATTGGCGACTTCCACGAGCGCCTTGTGGATATATTCGTTTCCGGCAGCGACACTGCCGGTGCCAAAGATGTCCGCACCACCCTTGACGTCGGACGTGAAGCCGCCAGCTTCGCGAATCAGCACCAGACCGGCCGCCACGTCCCACGGAGAAAGTTCCGCTTCCCAGAAACCGTCGAGACGACCTGCGGCAACATAGGCAAGGTCAAGCGCTGCAGCGCCCATGCGGCGGATGCCGGCAGCCTCGCCCATGACGTGGCGAAGCTCGACCAGGAACTTGCCGTGATTG
The DNA here is from genome assembly GCF_009498615.1 of Agrobacterium sp. ICMP 6402. Classification (NCBI taxonomy): domain Bacteria; kingdom Pseudomonadati; phylum Pseudomonadota; class Alphaproteobacteria; order Hyphomicrobiales; family Rhizobiaceae; genus Agrobacterium; species Agrobacterium sp. ICMP 6402. The sequence continues at coordinate 256,940 of NZ_QSNV01000002.1, read as the reverse complement.
CCGCGGCCGAGATGCGGAACGCCGCAACCGATGACGCAGTCAGTCAGTGCTTTGCGCGCAGCAACACGAATGCGGCGATCATTGAGGAACGCGCCGCCGCCACGCTCGGCTGTGTAGAGCTCGTCGGTGGCCGGATTGAAGATTACGCCGGCGACGACTTCACCATTGCGCTCCAGCGCTATGGAAACGGCGAAATGGGGAATGCCGTGCAGGAAATTGGTCGTGCCATCAAGCGGATCGACGATCCAGCGATGCGCGCCATCCGTGCCCTTTTCCTCGCCGCCTTCTTCGCCCAGAAAATCGTAGGTCGGGCGGGCTTTCATCAGTTCGTCGCGCACGATCTTTTCGGCTTTCAGATCCGCCTGCGAGACGAAATCGCTCGGTCCCTTGACCGAAACCTGAAGGTTCTGCACTTCACCGAAGTCACGCGACAAAGACTTACCCGCCTTGATGGCGGCCTGAACCATGACATTGAGAAGGGCTGAACGGGCCATCGAATTTGTTTCCTGGAAAGCTTGCGAACCGCCCGAAAGCGCATCGGGCAGGCACGTCATTATTTTCTTGAGTTGAAAGTTTGCGGTTCAAGACCACAAAACGCGCGGAAATTCAAGGCAAAAAGCCCGGCAGTGCCAGCCAGCTCTGCAAGACCGGGTCTGCATCACGTCGGACGGAAACGATTTGCAGCATCAATCGCCTTTTTCTGCTGCTCGTCGGTAATGCCGAGATAGAAATCCTCCAGCCTTGGATCCTTCAACCCGGCGCGGCGGGAAAGCACATACCATTTGGCAGCTTCCACCGGATCGGGCCGGGTGCCGAGCGCCTGAATGTAAAGATGTGCGACCTTGTTCTGCGCAATGACATTGCCGCGCTGCGCCGCGCCATAAAGCCAGCGGAAGCCTTCATCCAGATTACGTTCACCGCCAAAGCCATTCACCAGCCAGATGCCCAGATCGACCTGCGCGGTATCGTAGCCCGCCTTTGCGGCCCGCATCAGCCAGTCCCGCGCCTTCGCCTTCTTCTCGGCCGGCACATCCTTGACCGACCAGTAGATCTGCGACACCGCATATTGCGCGTCGGCAATGCCCTGCTCGGCGGATTTTTCGTAGAATGGCATCGCCATCAGCAGGCCCTTGGCACCGGGATTTTCCGAAACCAGTATCTGTCCCCAGTTGAACTGGGCGGACGCATTGCCGGCTTCCGCTGCGCGCCGCATGAAATCGTCGGCCTTCGCCTTGTCGCGGGTGACGAATTTGCCTTCCATCAGGATCAGGGCGAATTTAAACATGGCGACGGGATCGCCACCCTGCGCCGCCTGCTGATACCAGAAGGCCGAGGTCTTTTCATCGCGGGCGATACCGAGGCCGCGCGACATCATTTCGGCCACCAGCGTCTGGGCCGACGCATCGCCGTTCTGCGCGCGGTTCAGCGCCTTGTCGAGCGCCTGCACATATTCGCCGCGCTGGAAATGCCCGTAGGCCTCATCCACCCTGCCCTTGAATTCCTTCTCCGGCGGCAGGGCCGGCAGGTCCGCGCCCATGCGCTGATAGACATTGACGCCCTGCGACGGCTGCAAATCCTTCTGTTCCTCGGATTGCACCCTGCCCTGACGGGAAGGCTGGGCCTCATCTTCCAGCTGGCGGGAGAGCGCATTGCTTTCGCTCTGCGGTCCGGACTGGGCAAAGGCGACGCCTGCTGGCGCGCCGAAAGCAAGCGCCAGCAGCGAAACGGAAAGGCAGAAAGGAACCGAGCGCATGAACATCGCCTGTATCAACCGCCAAACCGTGGCGCTTTTTCGTCAAGCAAAGCGTTGATTTCAGAAACGGCCTGAGCGGCGCCAGCGGGATTGTCGAAAACGCCGCTGCGCATCGCCACAAATTCCACGCCGGTTTCGGAAACGGCGACCACCGAAGACGGATCCGTGCCGCCCATGACGATGGCCGGGATTTCGATCATCGACGCCCACCACTCGCCGAGCGCCAGATTTTTGGGATGCGCCTCCGGCTTGATGTCGCCTTCGAGTTTGCCAAAGAAGACGTAGTCCGGATTGGACTCACCCATCTCCAGCGCCTTGTGGCGGTCATCGGCATTGCCGCCGCCGACGATCAGTTTCGGCGTAAAGTTTTCCACAGCCTCTGCAAGCGCCTCGGCATTACCAGCAACATGCAGGCCATCCGCCTTCACCCGGCTGGCGACGCGGCTGTCGCCGGCGACAAGGGCGGCCGCACCGGCCGCCTGAACGATCGGCACGATCAGTTCGGCCCATTTCTGGAAAGACGCGTCATCCAGACCGTATTGCGGAATGATGACGGAAGCCACATCGCCGCCCTTTAGCGCGCCTTCCACTTCTGTCGCCTGCTTTCGCGCATCGTCCGATTGCGGAAGGATCAGAACAAGGCGGCAACGGTCTTCAACTATGGTCATCGGTTCGTCCATTTCAGGCAGAAGACACTTCTGGAGCGATCTGCACTCGTTTTGATATGATAAATCCGATAAACCGGACCGGCGAAAGGATCAACCATCCATCCATGCTGACCGATTTTCATTTTTTTCTCGTCGCCATTCCCGCAGTCGTGCTTGTCGGCCTTTCCAAGGGCGGATTGGGCGGTGCGCTGGCACTGATGGGTGTGCCACTGATGGCGCTTGCGATCCCGCCCGTGCAGGCGGCGGCGATCTTCCTGCCGATCCTGATCGTCATGGATCTCGTGGCTCTTTGGGCGTGGCGGCACCATAATCATCGTCAAACGCTCCTCATCATGCTGCCGGGCGCAATCGCAGGCATCACTCTCGGTTGGGCCACCTCGAGCTTCATATCAGCGGACGCCATGCGCCTTGTCGTCGCCTCGGTGACCATCCTCTTCGTCTTGCGTTATTTTTACGAGAGCTTCAAAAGCCGAAGGGGACAGGCAATCCCGGCCAAAACGCAACGACCGGCGGCGGCAACGCTCTGGTCCAGCCTGTCGGGTTATGCGAGCTTCGTGGCCCATGCGGGCGGCCCGCCCTTCCAGATTTACGTCCTGCCGCTGAAGCTCGACCCCAAAACCTATACCGGTATGAGCGTGCGTTTCTTCGCCATCATGAATGCGATCAAGCTCATCCCCTATTTCGCGCTGGGGGCGCTGGACGCCACCAACCTCAAGACATCGGCAAGCCTGCTACCTGTGGCGATGCTGGCGACACTCGCCGGCGCCAAAGTGGTGAAATACATGAAACCCGCCGTGTTTTATCCGCTCATGTATGCCATGGCGCTTGTCGCCGCATCAAAGCTGCTATGGGACGGGTTACCGCTTTAGCCTTCGGCAGCCAATAAAAAGCCCCGGCTGCACCACAGGTGCTGCCGGGGCCGAAAGAGATCAAACCGTCAGTCCTTTATTTCATCCAAGGCTGCGGTTCGGCATTATTCAATTTAATGCCTGGTGGAGGCTCTGAGCCTCTGCAATTCATCCTTCAGGCGCAGTTTTCGACGTTTGAGGTCGGCAATCTCCGTATCGTCCGAAGACGGGGAAGAAAGAATACTTTCGAGCTGCTCCTCCAGAGCGCCGTGTTTCTTTTCGAGCGATGCAATATGAGCCTGAATGGTCATGCGGCACGTCCTTCCTTTTTTAAACCTACCTCCAGCTCTCCATCGCTGGAGTTTCAGGTTTGCGACGACAATGTGACATGGATTAACTGTATTGTCGAAGGCGAAATGAAGGCAATAAGTGGGCAATTTGGTCGCAAGGGATAACTTCCCGTTACCGCGATTTGATGATAGAGGCTCGTGAACGATGACATACGCGCCGGAGGCTATCCGGCTGGCATAAAATGGGGATGACAAGATGCCCGATCAGGACCAGGCGGACATCAGGCTCACGCTGGCGCGGCTGCGCCAGGAGCATGAGGACTACGACGCGGCGATCAACGCGATGATCCAGACCAGTTGCGATGCGCTGCGGATACAGCGCATGAAAAAGAAGAAGCTGGCCGTCAAGGACAAGATGACCCAGATCGAAGATCAGGTCATTCCCGATATCATCGCCTGAGCCGGAGACATTACGTGACAGCAGAAACACCCCCCGTCGCCATCATCATGGGCAGCCAGTCGGACTGGGAGACCATGAAGAACGCCGCCGATACGCTCGATGCGCTGGATGTGGAATATGAAGCGCGCATCATTTCCGCCCACCGCACGCCGGACAGGCTTTATGATTTCGCCAATGGAGCCAAAGACGAAGGTTTCAAGGTCATCATCGCAGGTGCCGGCGGTGCCGCCCATCTACCGGGCATGACGGCCGCGATGACACCTCTGCCCGTCTTCGGCGTTCCGGTCCAGTCCAAGACCATGTCCGGACAGGACAGCCTCTACTCCATCGTGCAGATGCCGGCCGGTATTCCCGTCGGCACGCTTGCCATCGGCAAGGCCGGCGCCATCAATGCCGCACTTCTGGCGGCGGCGGTTCTGGCGCTTGGTGACGACGATCTGGCCGACCGGCTGGATGCATGGCGCGCGCGCCAGTCGGCAGCCGTCGCCGAATATCCCATGGACAGCGCCCAGTGATGGCGAAGATGAATGATCTGACCATCGGCATCATCGGCGGCGGGCAGCTTGGCCGCATGCTGGCGATGGCGGCGGCGCGCCTCAACCACCGTACCATCGTGCTGGAGCCGCAGGCTGATTGTCCGGCCGCGCAGGTTTGCAACGATCAGATCGTTGCAGATTATGACGATGAACGCGCCCTTGCGGAACTCGCCCGTCGCTGCGATGTCGTAACTTATGAATTCGAGAACGTGCCTGTCGCGGCAGCCGAAACGCTCGCCGCCTCCGTTCCCGTCTATCCGCCACCGCAGGCGCTCAACGCCTCGCAGGACCGGCTGACCGAAAAACGCTTCCTCAATGGTTGCGGCATTCCGACGGCCGATTTTCGCGCCGTGGATAGCCAGGAAGAACTGGAGGCCGCCCTGGTAGCTTTCGGCGGCAAGGGCGTGCTGAAAACCCGCCGCATGGGCTATGACGGCAAAGGCCAGCGCCTTTTCCGCGGCGACGAGGACAGCACGGGTGCTTTCGAGGCGCTCGGCGGTGTACCCCTGATCCTCGAAAGTTTCGTCGCCTTCGAGCGGGAAATATCGATCATCGCCGCCCGCTTCAGGGACGGCACCGTCGTCTGCTACGATCCGGCTGAAAATATTCATTTGAACGGCATTCTGCATACATCAACCGTGCCGGCAGCACTCTCCGAAGCGGCTGCGACAGTTGCGGTGCAATCGGCCGAGAAGCTTCTCGCGGCGCTCGATTATGTCGGCGTCATCGGCATCGAGTTCTTCGTGCTCTCCGATGGCTCGCTGGTCGCCAATGAAATGGCGCCACGCGTGCACAATACCGGGCACTGGACGGAAGCCGCCTGCGTGATCTCGCAATTCGAACAGCATATACGCGCCGTGTCCGGCCTCGCTCCCGGCAACACGGAGCGCCATTCGGATTGCGTCATGACCAATCTCATCGGTGACGACATCGATGATGTTCCGGCATGGCTGTCGAAAAAAGACTGTCTCGTGCACCTCTACGGCAAGACGGAAGCACGGCCCGGCCGCAAGATGGGCCATGTGACCGAGCTTTTACACACGGGAAAAGCCTCAGTCTTTTAGGGCAAAGACACCGGCAAGTGTTGACAGGCAGGGCTCAAACGGGTATCTGCCTGCCAACCGAAAAGAGCGCGCCCCGTTGCGCGCTTTTGATTGTTTGAATAAGCACGGTAAATGCCGTGCAAAACTGCGGACCAGTAAAATGAAAATCAAGAATTCGCTTAAAGCGCTTAAGGCCCGTCATCGCGATAACCGCCTGGTTCGCCGCAAGGGCCGCGTCTACATCATCAACAAGCAGAACCCGCGCTTCAAGGCTCGTCAGGGCTGATTGACTGCGACTGCGGTTCGCGATCAATGTCGCGGATCACTTTGTTGACAGAGCAAAACTTTGCATTTGATATTGGGCGCAGGCGGGTTAATCTTTAGCCCATGCGCCCAAATCGTTTTTGCATGTCCATCATAGTCGCTCAGGGTCTCCTGTTATCAGGAATGGCTTCCGTTGCTCATGCGGCGGATGGGCAAACCCCTGCGGTGGCGGAAGCTGCGCCTTCACCGGCCGGAACCATCGACACGCTTTTTGCATCGCTGAAAAAAGAGCGAAATGCGGTCAAGGCGCGCAGCATCGCCAACCAGATTGCGTCCGAATGGAACGATTCCGGCAGCGCGACAATCAATCTCCTGATGCAATGGGCAGGCGAAGCCTCCGACGAAAAGCGCAACGCCGCCGCTTATGATTTTCTCGACCAGATCATTCTGCTCGATCCGGACTATGTGCAGGCGCCCTATCGCCGCGCCATGGTACACTTTGCCGATGGCGACACCCGCAAGGCGATGGCGGATATCAATCTGACGCTGGAAAAGGAGCCGCGCTATTTTCCAGCGCTGGCAAGCCTCGCCAATATCCTCGAAGCCTCCGGTCGCGAGGAACTCGCGCTAAAGGCATGGGAGCGCTATCTGGCGGTCTATCCGGCAGACAAGGATGCCCGCAAACAGGCTATCGATCTTTCGGAGAAGCTGGCTGGCACACGCGGGTAAATCTGCGGGACCAAACAAAAATCGCCGCAAAAGCGGCGATTTTTTATTGAGCGATCGGTAACCGATCATTCCATACCAAGCGCCGCCATATAGGTCTGCAGGATGGTTTCTTCCTCGATACGCTCGTTGGCGTCCTTCTTGCGAAGGCGGATAATGGTGCGGATCGCCTTGGTATCGTAGCCACGACCCTTCGCCTCGCCCATGACATCCTTGATATCACCCTGAATGGCGGCTTTTTCTTCTTCGAGACGCTCGACGCGCTCGATGAACTGACGCAGTTCGGCGGCGGCGACGGTTTCGGTGGTGCTGGTTTCGTCCATCATATCATCCTTCGTAGTGGCGGCTCTTTTTGCGTGAGCCCTGTTCATTGTATCCGGGCTAAAACTTTCGCCGGTCGCCGCCAGCCGGACGGCAGAAATTCAGGCCTGTGAACTGCCCATTGCCGGGCCTCACGTCAAGTCGTTTCCGTCGATCGGGGGTTATTCCTTCGGTCTGCTCTGCTCAAAGGCGGCTTTCTGGGCGTCGCTCGCCTCCGCCTGATATTTTTCCTTCCAGTCGTCATAGGGCATGCCATAGACGATTTCGCGGGATTGCTCCTTGCTGAGCGCGACACCCGCTTCCTCTGCCGCTTCGCGGTACCAGTTGGAAAGGCAATTGCGACAGAAGCCCGCCAGATTCATCATATCGATGTTCTGCACATCGTGGCGCTCGCGAAGATGCTGCACCAGACGGCGAAAGGCGGCCGCCTCGAACTCGATCTGGTGTTTGTCGTTCTCTTTCGTCATGGGGCAACTCCAGGCTCAATAGGGGCCGGTGCGAGAGGCGAACAGCTGATATTCATGCAAAACCGGATCGTCGTTCATTGCGGCGAAAATGGGAGCGAGACGGTTCGACCAGGCCGCAATCCCCTCTTCATCCGCGATCAGATCCTGCCGAACCTCCAGAAGCGCATGCGGTATGCCCTTCATCATGCAGTGGCGGAACATGGTATCGCCCTTCAGCGCCCCGTCATAGGGTTCGTTATCGCCGACGAGAATGTCGCCGGTCGCGCGCAGATGCGCCAGAAGCGGATCGACTGCGCGATTATCCGTATCCCAGAGCACCGCCGCATGCCAGGGCCGCGGCGTTTCCTTCCAGAACGGAGTGTAAGAATGCAGCGACAAGACGAGGGGGGCTTCTTCCGATACTTCCGCTACGCCTTTCAGCACACGGTCCACGGCATCGTGATAAGGCCGATGAAAAACCTCGATGCGCCTTTGCCATTCCTCATCCGAAATCGGGTGATTGCCGGGAATGATCGCCCCGTCCGAAATCTTCATGATGAGAGTGGGATCATCCTCGCCGCGATTCGGATCGATCAGCAGCCGCGAAAACCGTCCGAGCACTGCCGGCACGCCAAGACGGGCGGCCAGCGACCGTGTCAACGCTTCTATGCCGATATCAAATGCGATATGGCGATGAAAAGCGGTTTGCGGAAGGCCAAGTTTGCCGTAGTGTGCCGGCAGAAGGTTCATCGCGTGGTCTGCCAGAAGGACCATGCCTTTGTCATATTCGCCTTCTATGATTTCATAAGGTATGAAGTCGTTCATCGATGATTTTCTGGGGCAGGATTGAGGAGAAAAGCTTGATGGCATGGCTTGAGGCCGGGCGCAAGTTTCGGCGCAGGAACAGCCATCTACCTTACCGCACTCACGATCCCACGAACAATATAATCGATTAAACTCGCGTTGACTTTCTTGGGCGGCCACGCCAAGAAGTGTGTTCATTATAACCATGGAATCCGGATGGAAGCCGTGACTCAGTCATCTCTCGCTCGTCCTCGCCACTTTCGGCATCTTGCCCGTCTTTTTTCCGCAGCGGCATTGTTTATGACCCCGTTTGTGTTCGTGGAAACCGCACATGCGGATTTTCGCGTCTGCAACAGCACGCAAAATCTCGTGGGGGTCGCAATCGGCTATCGTGGACAGGAGGGCTGGGTCAGTGAAGGCTGGTGGCAGGTCCCCTCCTCCACCTGCGCAACGCTGATCGAGGGTGAGCTGCAGTCGCGTTATTATTATCTTTATGCCGAAGACGCCGCCCATGGCGGCCGCTGGACCGGTGACGTCAACATGTGCGTGGCGGAAAACGAGTTCAAGATCGGCGGCGTAGACGATTGTTATGCCCGCAGCTTCCAGAGAATGGGTTTCAAGGAATATGACACGGGCAGACAGGGCAGCTGGATGGTCCAGCTTTCCGATACGCCAGGCACACAGGGAAATCAAAACTGATGAAGCGTAACCGCAAAGTCAAAATTCTTGCAACTCTCGGCCCCGCCTCCTCGGATGAGGCGATGATCGAAAAGCTGCATCTGGCTGGCGCCGATCTTTTCCGGATCAACATGAGCCACGCGAGCCACGACGTGATGCGCACGCTGATTGAGCGTATCCGCTCGGTCGAGAGCCGCAACGGCCGTCCCATCGGCATTCTGGCCGACCTGCAGGGTCCCAAGCTGCGCGTCGGAAAGTTTGCCGAAACCAAGGTCGATCTGGTTCCGGGCCAGACCTTCACGCTGGACAACAACGACACACCCGGCGACAACACCCGCGTTTTCCTGCCGCATCCTGAAATCCTCGAAGCGGTCAAGCCCGGCCATCGCCTGCTGATCGATGACGGCAAGCTGCATCTGCGCGCTGAAAAGAGCGACGGCAAGAGCATCGTCACCACCGTCGTTTCCGGCACCAAGATTTCCGATCGCAAGGGCATAAGCCTGCCCGACACCCTGCTCGGCGTCGGCGTTTTGACCGACAAGGACCGTGTCGACCTTGATGCCGTTCTCGCCACCAACGAAGTGGACTGGGTCGCCCTCTCCTTCGTCCAGCGTCCGGAAGACCTGGCCGAAGTGCGCAAGATCGCGCGCGGCCGCGTTGGCCTGATGTCCAAGATCGAAAAGCCGCAGGCTGTCGAGCGTATCGAGGAAATCATCGAGCTTTCCGACGCCTTGATGGTCGCGCGCGGCGATCTGGGTGTCGAAATGCCGCTGGAAGCGGTTCCGGGCATCCAGAAGCAGCTGACGCGCGCCTGCCGCCGCGCCGGCAAGCCGGTCGTTGTTGCCACGCAGATGCTGGAATCGATGATCACCGCGCCCGTCCCGACGCGCGCTGAAGTGTCCGACGTCGCCACCGCCGTGTTCGAAGGCGCTGATGCCATCATGCTTTCGGCTGAATCGGCCTCCGGCGACTATCCGATCGAAGCCGTCTCCACCATGGCGTCCATCGCCAGCACCGTGGAACAGGATCCCTATTACTCCAACATCATCTACGCGCAGCGCCCGCAGCCGGAAGCCACAGGCGCCGACGCCATTTCGCTCGCCGCCCGCCAGATCGCCGAAACGCTGAAACTGTCGGCGATCGTCACCTACACCTCGTCCGGCACGACGGGTCTGCGTGCGGCGCGCGAACGGCCGCAGGTTCCGATCATTGCTCTTTCGCCGATCATCCAGACCGCACGCCGCCTGTCTGTCGTCTGGGGTCTGCACTGCGTCGTCACCGGCGATGCCAGCGATCTGGACGACATGGTGAACCGCGCTTGTCGCATCGTCGTTTCCGAAGGTTTCGGCAAGCCGGGCGACCGCATCATCATCTCCGCCGGCGTGCCGCTCGGCACCCCCGGTGCGACCAATATGGTGCGCATCGCCTATATCGGCTCGGACGGCCAGAGCGGCGTCTGATCGCGGAATATACAGGCATTAAAAAACCCGCCGGCAACGGCGGGTTTTTTGTTGGCCTTGTGGCCGATTACAAAAGCGAGGCTCAGTGCATCTTCACCGGTGTGCTGAAGCGGCTGGACTCGATTGCCGCCGCGCCCGGCTTGAAGCTTGCCGAGGTGGCCGAAGCCGACATGTCGTGGCTGAGCATGCGGTTGGCGACAACACGCGGCGCCTTTACCGAGCGTCCGGTCGTACCCTTGTTCTGGTTGAGCGCCCAGTCAGAGATCGAATCCTGCGTCAGGCGACCACCACCGACCATGGCCTGATGGGAAACGGCCGCATCCTGCCTGCTCGGACGCGAGCCTTTGGTTGGCAAACCAGCAGTAAGGCCACCATTGACGGCGGGCTTCAGATCAAAGGCGTCACCGAAACCTTCCTGTGGAGCGGCCTTTGCGGTTTCAGCAGGCGCGACCGTAACCTTGTGGTTGACGGCGGCCGGGAATTGCGCGGCCGTCGGCATGGCAGCGGACTGAACCTGTGAACGGGCGGCCTGGCCACTCTGTTCAAGCGCCGCAACCACCGTCGGCGAAAGCGTATCCTGCTGCGCCTCGGCGAGATCGTCTTCGCCTTCCTGATCAGCATTGGCGGCAGCAAGAAGGGCTTCAGCCACGGCCGGGCGATTGGCGGGAACCGGAATGGAGGCAAGCTCACCGGTCGCCGCAGGGGTCGCACCATCGGCGGAAGCCGTCAGAACTGATCCTTCCGCATCGCCTCTCATGCCACGCGGCCCGAGAAGTGTAGGTACTGGCACGGAGACTTCAGCCAGATCGGCAAATTGCTGGCGTTCGGCCGGAGCAGATGCCGGGGTCGGCGTCGTTGCAGCCTGCAAGGCGTCCTGTGCGGCATTACGGGCTGGAGAATAAAGTGCCGTCGCCAAGCCGGTATTAGCCGGCGGCTGGTTGCCGAAAGCTGGACGAGCCGTCGGCAGCGGCGCATCGTTCACGCCCGGAAGAGCTTGGGCGGAAGCCACCGCAATCGTTGGTTCTGGCTCAGGCGCTGCTTGCTGCTGCGGAGCAGCCGGGCGTGCGACCGCCGGGCGTTCTGCGGGCTCCGGCGCTGCGATGCTATCGGGATCTTCATCCTCATCACCACCACCGCCAAAGAGCGCCTGCAACAGCGTCTTGCGCTTGCCACCGCCACCAGAGGAAGCGGGACCGGAACCGGCGCTGGACGCAACCTGAACGGAGGAGGAGCTGACGCGCTTCTTGTAATCCGCCAGCGCCTGCTCATAACCGGGAAGCGGCTTGCCATCGGACGGAACGTGCAGCGTATTGCCTTTCGGGAAAATACGCACGAGTTCCTGGCGGCTCATGCGTGGCCAGGCGCGAACGCCGCCGACATCCATGTGCACGAAGGGAGAACCGGAACTCGGATAAAAGCCGACGCCGCCGATCTGCATCTGCATGCCTACTTCACGCAGGGTGGCAAGCTTCACACCGGGAATGTAAAAATCCATGGCCTTGCCGAGCATGTGCTGGCTTTTTTCCGCTACACCCTTGGTGCGCGAACGCAAGAGGCCGTTGGTCTCCGGCGAACGGAAGGCCGAGACGACATTGATATAATCGGTCGCGCCGCTGCGGCGATAAACTTCCCAGACAAGATCGAAAAGGCGCGGGTCCATCCGTGTGGGCTGGTTGCGACGCCAGTCACGCAGGAAGCGGTTCAGCTCCTGCAGGCCCTTCTGGTCGTATTTTCCATTGCGCTTGAAGGTGATGACCGCCTTCTCGCGTGTATGGATATAATACAGTTTGAGGCTGCGCGTTTCGGCGGCGGCTTCCGTCGCCGAAACACCTAAGAAAGGCATGGCGGCGAGCATCAGGCAGGCAAAGGTGACAGCGCGTGCCGACAGCTTCGTGCATATATCCTTGATCAAGCCGCGCGCAATCTTTGTCGAAAGCGCGTTATTCCGATGCAGATATGGCAATTCGATCCCCGCCTGGAAGACAATTTCTGTCACATTGCCTCAAATGAACGTCAAATACGGTGACACGATGGCAAAATTGCCACACAGATGCAACCTTCCTCTATATAGTGAATCAGCCACTAACAAGAGGTTTATAGACGGTAAGCGGATATCCTTGCTCAGAAGTTAACGAATTTCACGATCTGCCGGGCGATGCGCCATTTGCGGCTTCATGCGGCATCTCGAAGCGGATCGTCGGGATCGATGCCGTAATCCTTCAGTTTTCGATAAAGCGTCGAACGGCCAATGCCGAGTTTCCTGGCAACCTGGCTCATCTGCCCGCGATAGAAACGCAGCGCGAAGCGGATAAGCTCCTCTTCGATCTCGGCCAGCTTTCGAATATTGCCCGCCTCATCCATGCTCGAGATCAGATTTCCGCCCCGGTAAATGGTGGTGGAAACATCCGATGCTTCTTCCACAACAGCGTGGCTTTCGGCGAGCGGCGGCGGCGAATAGGCAGCCAGCGTCAGCGACGATCCGGACGGCGAGCGGATGGAATCGCCCGCATCGTCCATCGCTGCGAATTCCGGCAGCTGCAACGCGATCTGCGGAAAATCGGTATCCGCCAGGTCCTCTCCCTGCGACAGCACAACGGCGCGGAAGACCGCGTTTTCAAGCTGACGAATATTGCCCGGCCAGTCATAGGCCGTCAGAAGCGCAAGCGCGCTGGCATCAAGGCCGACGGGATTGGGCAATTTCTGTTCGGCCGAAAAACGCTCGGCAAAAACCCGCGCCAGATGCGGGATGTCTTCTTTACGGCGACGCAGCGCCGGGATGGTGATCGGGAAAACGTTGAGGCGGTAATAAAGGTCTTCGCGGAAACGGCCTTCCTTCACCTCTTCGATCAGGTTCTTGTTGGTGGCGGAAATCAGCCGGACATTAACCTTCTGCACCCGTGCGGAGCCGACGGTTTCGATTTCGCCCTGCTGAACCGCGCGCAACAGCTTGACCTGCACGTCCAGCGGCAGGTCGCCGATTTCATCGAGGAACAGCGTGCCGCCATCCGCTTCCATGAATTTACCGATGTGTTTTTCCGTAGCACCGGTAAAAGCGCCCTTCTCGTGGCCGAAGAGGATGCTTTCCACCAGATTATGCGGGATGGCGCCGCAATTGACGGTGATGAACGGCTTGTTCGCCCTGTCGCCGGCCGACTGGATAGCGCGAGCAACCATTTCCTTGCCGACACCGGATTCGCCTTCCAGCACCACGGGAATGCTGGACTGGGCGGCGCGCTGCGCCAGCTCTATGACCCTCAGCATTGCCGGGCTGGCGGAAACGATATCGGTAAAATTCACTGCATTGCTCCGTCCACGCCTGCCCGTGCGGGCCTTTGCCTCTCTCCTGTCCAGCTTGAGGGCATTGGAGATGGCCGCGCCGATCCTTTCCGGCGAAACCGGCTTGACGACGAAATCGAAAGCGCCGGCGCGCATGGCCTGCACGACGGTATCGATGCCGCCCTGGCCGGTCTGAACGATGACGGGAACATCGGTGCCGAGTTCACCAACGGCTCTCAGAAAAGAAAGACCGTCCATTTCCGGCATCATGAGGTCGAGGACGATGACATTGATCTCGCCGCTATATTGCTTGAGCAACTCCAGCCCCGCCCTGCCGTTTTCGGCAAGCAAGGCCAGATGCCCATAACGTTCCACCGCATTTTTGAGCAGGCGGCGCTGGACGGGATCATCGTCTATCACGAGAACATGCGCGGTCATTTTTGGCTCCGGTTTCCGGTTTATGGACCTGCGTCATGCGGTCCCTTGTGGCGCACTCTGGCACGGGAGACTTGAACATCCAGTTTTGAGATTTGCTTGCATTTTATCCATTGCTGCGGGAAACAAAGGCCCCATATGCTTCGCAAGCATAATCAGAAGGACGCGTTCGATGACCCTCAATCGCCTCACCCCGCCGCCCGTATTTTCCCTTGCCGAGACCTCCGGTCCCGTGCTGGGCGACCTGCCCGGCTGGAAGCTCGCGGATCTCTACCCATCAGGTGATTCACCGGAATATAAGGGCGACATCGAAAAGGCGGCGGCAATGGCGACCGCTTTTGAAGGCAAGTGGAAGGGCAAGCTTGAGGCAGCTGCAAAGGCCACGGGCGACAAGGGCATTGGCGCAGCGCTGAAGGAATATGAGGCGCTGGACGATCTTATCGGCCGCATCGGCTCCTTTGCCGGGCTGACCTATTTTTCTGACACCTCGAACCCGGCGAACGGCAAATTATACGGAGATGCACAGGCGAAGTTGACGGATATTTCCGCACATCTCCTGTTCTTCACGCTTGAACTCAACCGCATCGACGATGCGACGATGGACGCCTGCATGGTGAACGACGCCGCAGCGGGACACTACCGGCCTTGGCTGGTGGATTTGCGCAAAGACAAGCCGCATCAGCTTGACGACCAGCTGGAGCAGCTGTTCCTCGAAAAATCGATGACAAGTGCCTCAGCCTTCAACCGCCTGTTCGACGAAACGATGGCCGATCTGCGTTTCGACATTGACGGCGCGAGCCTTCCGCTGGAAGTGACGCTCAACATGCTGCAGGAGCCGGAGCCAGAAACCCGGAAAAAGGCGGCGGAAGCATTGAGCGCCACCTTCAAGGATAATCTGCGGGTCTTCACCCTCATCACCAACACGCTTGCCAAGGACAAGGACATTTCCGACCGCTGGCGCAAGTTCGAGGACATTGCCGATAGCCGTCATCTGGCCAACCGCGTCGAGCGTGAAGTGGTCGATGCATTGGCCGCCGCCGTAAAGAAGGCTTACCCGCGCCTTTCGCATCGCTATTACGCCATGAAGGCAAAGTGGCTCGGCATGGAGCAGATGAATTACTGGGATCGCAACGCGCCGCTTCCCGATACATCGAACACGATCATTCCATGGGATGAGGCGAAGGACACGGTGCTGTCCGCCTATGGCAATTTCGCGCCTGAGATGGCCGATATCGCCCGCCGCTTCTTCGACGAAGAGTGGATCGACGCACCCGCCCGCCCCGGCAAAGCGCCGGGCGCATTCGCGCATCCGACCGTGCCCTCGGCCCATCCTTACGTGCTCGTCAACTATCTCGGCAAACCGCGCGACGTGATGACGCTTGCCCATGAGCTTGGCCATGGCGTGCATCAGGTACTGGCCGGTCAGCAGGGCGCCTTGATGTGCGCAACACCGCTGACGCTTGCCGAAACCGCCTCCGTTTTCGGTGAAATGCTGACCTTCCGCAAATTGCTCGACGACACGAAAGACATCCGCGAACGCAAGGCCATGCTTGCCCGCAAGGTCGAGGACATGATCAACACGGTCGTGCGCCAAATCGCTTTCTACGAATTCGAGCGCAAGCTGCACACCGCCCGCAAGGACGGTGAACTGACTTCCGACCAGATCGGCGAATTGTGGCTGTCCATTCAGGCCGAAAGCCTCGGACCGGCGATCCGCATTTCCGAGGGCTACGAGACATGGTGGACCTATATCCCCCATTTCATCCATTCGCCCTTCTACGTCTATGCCTATGCCTTCGGCGATTGCCTGGTGAACTCGCTTTATGCGGTTTACCAGAAGGCCGAGACGGGCTTTCAGGAGAAATATTTCGAGCTTCTGAAAGCCGGCGGCACCAAACACCATTCGGAGCTTCTGAAGCCCTTCGGCCTTGATGCCACCGATCCCTCCTTCTGGGACAAGGGGCTTTCGATGATCGAAGGGCTGATCGATGAGCTGGAAGCGCTGGACAATAAACAGGCTTAACCTCGCCAGCCGGCAAGGCTATCCTATTTCGGATAAGCTTTGCCGGTTGATAGTGCCGGCGCAGAAACCGACCATGATGACAGGCGACGAGCACAGGCAATGAAACGCAAACCCGCCGATCTGACCTTGAGAGAAACCCTGCGCTGGGAGCCGCAATCGGGCTTTCAGCGCATCGACCAGCATATGCGCCGGCTGCTGCGTTCGGCCGATGCGCTCGGTTTTCGGGCGCCGGCCAATGCGGTTGAGGCGCTGGAAAAGACGGTGGGCGGCGAAAACCCGCTCTGCGTCAGGCTGGTGATGAACTACAAGGGCGAACTCGATATCGAGTCGGCCGATTTTAGTCCCATACTAACAAATGCGATCTGGCGCGTTCGTATCGCGACAAAAACCACGCTCGATTCCACGGATACCTTCTATCGTCACAAGTCGTCGCGTCGCGAACCTTATGATGCCGCCCGCGCCGAGTTTTCAGCCGAAGAGGCGGATGAAGTTCTCCTGCTCAATGAACGCGGCGAGTTGTGCGAGGGATCATCGACCAGCATTTTCGTCGAAATGCCGGACGGGCAGTTACTGACGCCACCGCTCGACAGCGGCGTTCTGCCGGGTGTGTTGCGCGCCGACCTGATCCGTGAACGCAAGGCGCGCGGGCAGGCGCTGAAACCGGATGATATCGCCGGGCGGCGGCTGTTCGTCGGTAATTCGCTACATGGGCTTATTGCGGCTGAGTTGATTTAAACAGTCACCGCCAGAAGCCGGTCGCGGCCTTTTTCCTTGGCTGTATAAAGAGCTTGATCGGCACGCATGAAGACATCGTCGGCGCTTTCCGCCATCCGATAGGCCGTCATGCCGGCCGAGCAGCTGTAAGAGAAATCCGGAAATTCGGCCAGAGGCCTTGAAAGCCGCACCCTTTGCAGCAGGCGCTCGACGATCTCCCGGCCTTCGGTGACCGAACTGCGCGGCAGGACGAGCATGAATTCCTCACCGCCGATCCTGCCGAAACAATCCACCCGGCGAATGACGGAATGGGCGATGCCGACAAAATCGCGCAGCACCGCATCTCCACATTTATGGCCGAAACGATCATTGATCTACTTGAAAAAATCGATATCCAGCGTGCAAAGACAAAACGGTGCTTCAAGCCCCTTGCCGACCCGTTCCACCTGCAAAGCCAGCTTGGCGAAAACGAAACGGCGGTTCGCCGTTCCCGTCAGTTCATCCGTCTGCGAGGCGCGCACGGCCAGATCCCGGTCCTGTCGCAGCGTTCGGTAACCCTGACGCAATTCGGTGACATCGCTTGCGACGCACAGCATCCAGCCATCCTGCTGCACCGTCTCCGTCATCCAGAACCAGCGGCCGTCATACATGTCCATCTCAAAGGCGCGATATGGCAGCTTGCCGCGCCGGGACTGCGCCGACAGAAGCCAGCCCTCGAAATCCCTGTGTCGAACGACGACACCGGTTTGCAGGCGATGGTTCAGCCGCATGATATCCGCCCAGGTCGGAAATTCTTCCGGGGTAATTTGAAAGCTCTCCAGAAACGACGGGTTGGCATGCCGCAGCCGGTCTTCGGAATCGTAAAGGGCAATCAGAACGGGGGTGGCACTTTGAAGCGCTGCGACACGCTCGATGAAACTGTTCAACAGGCAATTCTCCTGTGATGGCAAAAACTCTCGTCGTCATCCGGCCAAAGCCCCCAGCACATGACCTTACGCACGAAAAGAAGAATTCGATTATAAACGCAGTCTCTAAAATGCGAAGGGGCAGAATGCGTCCGTCTGCCTGCTTTCACCCTGACCGTCATATGTCCGTCATCCACCTGCCCTTTATTGTGGCACGCTTTTATGATCTAGCTTACTTATTGGCTGAAAAAGGAAAATTGACGAATGACGGACGCAAACCATCCGATTTACGGCGATATTGACGGCCCCATCATCATGATCGGCTTCGGCTCCATTGGGCGCGGTACTCTTCCGTTGATCGAACGTCATTTCAATTTTGACAAGACCCGGCTCGTCGTTATCGATCCGCGCGAGGATATCGCCGCATTTCTGGCCGAGAGGAACATTCAGCATATCCGCACGCATCTGACCAAGGAGAATTACAAGGAGGTTCTGAAGCCGCTGCTCAAGGGCGTTCAGGGTCAGGGCTTCTGCGTCAATCTTTCGGTCGATGCCGCCTCCGTCGATCTGATGCGGCTTTGTCGCAAACACGGCATGCTCTACATCGACACCGTAGTTGAGCCATGGCCGGGCTTTTATTTCGATGCCGATGCCGACAATGCCTCCAGAACCAATTATTCACTTCGCGAAACCATGCTGAAAGAAAAGGCGCGCAGGCCGGGCGGCACGACGGCCGTTTCCACCTGCGGGGCAAATCCCGGCATGGTGTCCTGGTTCGTGAAACAGGCGTTGATCAATCTCGCCAAGGATACCGGTCTCGAGATCGAAGAACCGCAACCGCATGACCGGGAGGCATGGGCAAAGCTCATGAAACAGCTCGGCGTCAAGGGCGTGCATGTGGCCGAGCGCGATACGCAGCGGGCGAAAGATCCCAAGCCCTTCGGCGCTTTCTGGAATACCTGGTCGGTCGAAGGTTTCATCGCCGAGGGGTTCCAGCCCGCCGAACTCGGCTGGGGCACCCATGAAAACTGGATGCCGAAAAACGCAAAAAAACAGAAGAAAGGCAGCAAGGCGGCGATCTATCTCGATCAACCCGGGGCCAATACGCGGGTGCGGACATGGTGTCCGGGACAGGGACCGCAATATGGCTTTCTGGTCACCCACAATGAGGCGATCTCGATTTCCGACTATTTCACCGTCCGCAATGACGATGGCGAGGTGACCTATCGGCCGACCTGCCATTACGCCTATCACCCCTGCAACGACGCCATTCTTTCCCTGCATGAACTTTTCGGCAATGGCGGCATCCCCCAGCCGGTACAACATGTGCTGGGCGAAGATGAGCTGGTCGACGGCGCCGACGAGCTGGGCGTTCTGCTTTATGGTCACAACAAAAACGCCTATTGGTACGGCTCGCGGCTGAGCCTGCAGGAGGCGCGTTCACTTGCCCCCAGCCAGAATGCGACCGGGCTGCAGGTCAGTTCCGCAGTGCTGGCCGGAATGGTCTGGGCCATTGAAAATCCGCAAGCCGGCATCGTCGAAGCGGATGAAGTAGATTACCGCCGATGCCTGGAGGTGCAGCGCCCCTATCTAGGCCCGGTCGAAGGACACTACACGGACTGGACGCCGCTCGACGGCCGCCCCGGCCTGTTTCCCGACAATATCGACACATCTGATCCATGGCAGTTCCGCAATATTCTGGTGCGGTGAGGAAAGCGGCGTCTCATATTTGTCACGTCACCGCTTTCATGTGGGATGTGAGGAACCGGCAAGAGCAAACAACGTTGCCTTGAAATAAGGAACGCTTCACGGCATGGTCGAAACACGGAAAGTTTCATCGAATCGCAGGAGAACAGGCTCATGAACTTCAAGACAAGCGCTGCTTTGCTTTCAGCCGCCATCGCGGTGTCTTCATGCGTCGCGCCAGGTCCCTCGCAGCAGACCTCGATGGCGCCTTCGCTTTCCCGCGGCCCAGCCGTGGATGGCCGGTGGATCGATCGCAACGGCATCATATCGACGTTTCAGAACGGCGCCTTCTCCACCCGTTCGACCGACACCAACACGCTTCTGGCCTCGGGCACCTATGTGACGATTTCGCCGACGCTCTACGAAATCAACATGACATCGCTGGTGCGCAACACACAGTCGCGCGTCAACTGCGCCCTCGTCTCGCCGTCACAATTGAACTGCACGACAGACAGCAACAGCCAGTTTTCGCTGAACCGCCAGGGCTGATATCGTCGACTTTTCAATGGGATGATCTTCTGAAACGCACGCTTCCAGCGTGCGTTTTTGTTTGTCGCACACCTGTCATAATTTCGCTTGCGGCAATTGCCGCTAAATGGAAACATCCGGTTTTGAAAGACTGACATACTTTCAGCTTAAAAAATGATGGAAGCACGGTCGGATGATGATCGGCCGGCCCGGGCTTCCGCCTTGAACAGGAGAGAGGGACCATGAAGAAAATTTTGGGACTTGGCATGCTGAGCGTTTCGGCGATCACGCTTTCGGCTGGAGCGGCACTGGCCGACTACGAACTCAACATTCTCCACATCAACGATTTTCACTCCCGTATCGAATCGATCAACAAATCCGATTCGACCTGCTCGGCGGCAGAAGAAGGCAAAAACGAGTGCTTCGGCGGTGCCGCACGCCTTCTGACCGCAATCAACCAGACCCGTGATGCGCTGAAGGCTGAAGGCAAGAATGTTCTCCTGCTCAATGCCGGCGATAATTTCCAGGGGTCGCTTTTCTACACTACCTACAAGGGCACCGTTGAAGCCGAAATGCTGAACGCCATGAAGTTCGACGCCATGACCGTCGGCAATCATGAATTCGACGATAGCGAAGACGGGCTTGCCGGCTTCCTCGACAAGGTCCAGTTTCCGGTTGTGACTGCCAATGTGGTAGCCACCGCCGCCTCGAAAATCGGCGATCGCGTCAAGCCGTCCATCGTGCTTGAGGTCGGCGGCCAGAAAATCGGCATCGTTGGCGCCGTCGCCAATGACACGGCCGAACTGGCCACCCCCGGCCCCAATATCACCATTGCCGAAGATGTCGCAAAAATCAGCGAACAGGTGCAGAAGCTGAAGCAGGAAGGTGTCGACAAGATCATCGCCCTTACCCATGTCGGATATCCGCGTGACCTCGAATTCATCGCGAAGATCCCGGATGTGGACGTTGTGGTCGGCGGCCACTCGCATACGCTGCTTTCAAACACCGACCGGAAGGCCGAAGGCCCTTATCCGACCCTCGTCGACAATCCCGGTGGTTACAAGGTTCCGGTCGTTCAGGCCGGGCAATACAGCAAATATCTCGGCGACCTGAAAGTCGTCTTCGATGACAGCGGCGTGGTCAAGGAAAGCAAGGGCGATCCCATCCTGATCGATTCCTCCTTCAAGCCCGACGAAGCTACACTGAAGCGCATCGATGAGCTGAAGGCGCCGATCGAGGCACTGAAAACCAAGGTCGTCGGTTCCTCGGAAGGCCCGATCGAGGGAGACCGCAAGGTTTGCCGCGTCAAGGAATGCTCCATGGGCAATCTGGTAGCGGATGCAACGCTTGCGCGCGTCAAGGATCAGGGTGTCACCATCGCTTTCGCCAATAGTGGCGGGCTGCGCTCCTCCATCGATGCCGGCGATGTTTCCATGGGCGAAGTTCTGACGGTCCTGCCGTTCCAGAACACCGTTGCCACCTTCCAGCTGAAGGGCGAGGATATTCGCGCCGCCCTCGAAAACGGCGTCAGCCAGATCGACGACGGTGCTGGTCGCTTCATGCAGGTTTCCGGCATGAAATATTCCTTCGATCGGTCGAAGCCGGCTGGCAACCGCGTCGTTTCGGTTGACGTCAAGGAAGGCGAGGCCTTCGTGCCGCTCGACCCGGCCAAGACCTATATCGTCGCGGCCAATAACTACGTGCGCACCGGTGGTGACGGCTTCAAGGTCTTTGCGGAAAAAGCGATCAACGCCTATGATTTCGGCCCCAACCTTGAAGAGGCTGTCGCCGCGTTTATCACCGCCAACAGCCCCTATAAGCCCTATACGGACGGCCGCATCAATGAAGTGACGCCGGCGGGTTACGTTGCGCCGGCAAAACCTGCAGCACCTGCAACCGCCGCAACCGCACCGGCGCCGGCGGCAAGCACACCTGCCCCTGCGGCCACACCGGCCCCGGCACCTGCGGCCACTGCACCGGCATCCGCAGCACCCGCAGCGGCGGCTGCTGCCGTCAAGTATGTCGTCGAAAAGGGCGACTCGCTCTGGAAGATCGCGGCGGAAAAATATGGCGACGGCGCGCTTTGGACAAGAATTGCCAAGGCGAACACTCTGAAACGGCCGAACCATATCGAGATCGGCGACGAACTTGAACTTCCGGCTCAATAAGCCGCAAGCCGAGAGACAGGGCAATTTGCCGCAGACCGGAAGCCGGCCCTCAGCAAAGGGGGCCGGCTTCTTATTTTTCCATAAAAAACAGGCAATTACAGGCCGTTAGTTGTCAAAAAGTATCCTGCCTGCCGCTCAACCCCGGAAATCACGTCTGCCGGTGGTTCAATCCTGAGAAAATTCGTCTAGAACACGTGAACAAATTGACGTCACGGGCGTATAGCTCGTGCATTTCCGGCAAACCCCGTCACGGTTCTCGCCGGTGTGTATAAAATAAAAGATGGAGCCTTTCCGCCCCTATCTCAAACGGAAAAGCTCTCACGCAACCAGTCCGAGTTTCAGGTGTCATTCATGGCGACAGAACTATCCGCACTCCCCGCAGACCATCCACGCATCGCGTTCGGCAAGGTTGGCGTCCTGCTCGTCAATCTCGGCACGCCAGATGGTACGGACTACTGGCCGATGCGCCGTTATCTGGCGGAATTTTTGAGCGACAAGCGCGTCATCGAATGGTCGCGCCTTTACTGGTATCCGATCCTTTACGGCATCGTCCTCAACAAGCGCCCGCAGAAGGTCGGCAAGGCCTATGAGGCGATCTGGAATCGCGAGCGCAACGAAAGCTACCTGCGCACCTTCACCCGCAGCCAGGGCGAACTGATGGCGCAGGCGTTGAAGGATCTGCCCAATGTCGTCGTGGATTGGGCGATGCGGTACGGCCAGCCTTCCATCGCCTCGAAAATCGACGCGCTGAAGGAACAGGGTTGTGAAAAAATCCTGCTTTTTCCGCTTTACCCGCAATATGCCGCATCGACCACGGCAACGGTGAACGACAAGGCATTCGAACATCTGATGAAGCTGCGCTGGCAGCCCGCCATTCGCACCGTACCGCCCTATCACGACGATCCGGCCTATATCGAGGCGCTTGCCGCCTCCGTCAAAAACCATCTGGCAACGCTGGATTGGGAGCCGGAGATGCTGATCACCTCCTTCCATGGCATTCCGCAATCATACTTCAAAAAGGGCGATCCCTATTATTGTCATTGCCAGAAAACCGCACGCCTGCTGCGGGAGGCTCTTGGCCGGACCGACAAGAATTTCATGATCACCTTCCAGTCGCGTTTCGGACCGGAAGAGTGGTTGCAGCCCTATACCGACAAGACTGTGGAAAAACTGGCATCCGAGGGCATGAAGCGCATCGCCGTCATGAACCCCGGCTTCGTATCGGATTGTCTTGAGACGCTGGAGGAAATTGCCGGTGAAGCTGGAGAAATTTTCCTCCATAATGGCGGTGAGAAATTCACCCATATTCCCTGCCTGAACGACAGCACCGAGGGCATGACCGTTCTCGAAAAGGTTGTAAGACAGGAGTTGCAAGGCTGGGTGTAATTTTGCCATAACGATGATGGGGTAAAACCCTTATAGTTCGGATTTTGGAGGAAAAGTGATGATTGCATTGGGCGGTTTCGACATCGTCGTCATAGCGGCGGTTGTTCTGGTTATTCTGGTGCTGTTTGCCGGCATCAAGACCGTGCCGCAGGGGCATCGTTACACGGTTGAACGGTTCGGGCGTTACACCCGCACACTCGAACCCGGCCTGAACCTCATCGTGCCGTTCTTCGAAAGCATCGGTTCAAAAATGAACGTGATGGAGCAGGTGCTGCATATTCCGACGCAGGAAGTCATCACCCGAGACAACGCCAGCGTCTCCGCCGATGCCGTCACCTTCTATCAGGTGCTCAATGCCGCACAGGCCGCTTATCAGATTTCCAATCTACAAATGGCGATCGAAAACCTCACCATGACCAACATCCGCTCGGTGATGGGCTCGATGGACCTCGACGAGTTGCTGTCGAACCGCGATGCTATCAACGACCGCCTATTGCGCGTGGTGGACGAGGCGGTGGGACCATGGGGCATCAAGGTCACCCGCATCGAGATCAAGGACATCGCGCCGCCGAAGGATCTGGTTGACTCCATGGCGCGACAGATGAAGGCCGAGCGCGAAAAACGCGCGCAGGTGCTGGAGGCTGAAGGCTCCCGTAACGCCCAGATTTTGCGGGCGGAAGGTGCAAAACAATCCGCCATTCTGGAAGCGGAAGGCCAGCGCGAGGCGGCATTCCGGGATGCCGAAGCCCGTGAACGTCTGGCGGAAGCCGAAGCCAATGCGACCCGAATGGTGTCGGAAGCTATCGCCGCCGGTAATGTCCATGCCATCAACTATTTCGTCGCCCAGAAATATACCGAGGCGCTGGCCGAGATCGGTACGGCCAAGAATTCCAAAATCGTTCTGATGCCGATGGAGGCCTCGGCGCTGATCGGCTCTCTCGGCGGTATTGGCACAATTGCGAGAGAAGTTTTCGGTGACAGGGGCGACGCACCAACTGCCCCCCCTGCCTCCACATCTCCCCGCTCGGTGCCGCCGACGCGGTCTTCCCCCTTCGGTTCTTCATCGGAGAAATAACGATGCTGCAACGGCTTGCCACTGAGCTGGGACCATGGAGCTGGTGGATCGTCGGCTTTGTGCTGCTGGCCGCCGAGCTCATCGCTCCGGGCGTTTTCCTGATCTGGATTGGCCTTGCCGCGCTGGTCATCGGCGCGCTCTCGTTGCTTTTATGGGATGCGGCATATTGGGCCTGGCAATTGCAACTGGTGCTGTTTGCCGCACTCTCCATCGTCTTTGCCCTGCTTGGCCGCAAATATTTCGGCAGGAACCGAGAGGCCACCGATGAACCGTTCCTCAACCAGCGCGAGGCAAGCCTTGTCGGCCGCACCGCGACGCTGCACGAGCCGATTGTCGAAGGACGTGGCCGGATAAGACTGGACGACACATGGTGGCCGGTAAATGGTGAAGACCTTCCGGCCGGAACCCGCGTGAGGATCGCGTCAGCACGCGGCCGCACGCTGACGATCGAACCAATAGACCGATAAGAGAGACAAGTGGGCCTCAGGCCACGCCGATTCTCAATAGATCGTGGAAATGCACCAGGCCGATCGGCCGGTTGTCATCATCCACCACGATCAGCGCGCCAATGTGGAATTTTTCCAGTGTCGCCAGCGCGCTGGTCGCCAGCACCGATTTTTTGACCGTTTTCGGATTGCGGGTCATGATATCGTCGACCGTCAGTTCGGCGAGGTTGCGAGACAGGTTGCGGGCCAGATCACCCTCGGTGACGATGCCGCACAGACGGCCATCCTCGTCCAGAATACCGACACAGCCGAAATGCTTGCGGGAAAGAACGCCGACCGCTTCCGGCATCGCCGTTCCCTTGGCCACCAGCGGCACGCGGTCGCCGGTATGCATGATATCGCTGACCAGCGTGAGGCTGGCGCCCAGTTTGCCACCGGGGTGAAACACCCGGAAATCACCGGCAGTAAAATTGCGCGCTTCCAGAAGTGCTACGGCAAGGGCGTCACCCAGCGCCAGTTGCATCAAGGTGGAGGTGGTGGGCGCAAGGCCAAGCGGACAGG
Organism: Agrobacterium sp. ICMP 6402; assembly: GCF_009498615.1. Lineage (NCBI taxonomy): Bacteria > Pseudomonadati > Pseudomonadota > Alphaproteobacteria > Hyphomicrobiales > Rhizobiaceae > Agrobacterium > Agrobacterium sp. ICMP 6402. The sequence goes on along the minus strand of NZ_QSNV01000002.1, from coordinate 231,440 downwards.
CTTCCTGTTCATTGGGAACCAGCAGCACGATATCGGAGGCCTTGGCCAGCGATGAAGCCTCGGAACAGGTGAGTGAGATCAGCGGAATGGAGAAACGGCGCGAATAGTTGATGATGCTGCGCAGTTCTGCGCTTTCGCCGCCTTTGGAGATCGCCAGCACCACATCGTCGCCGCCGATCATCCCCAGATCGCCGTGATTGGCCTCGGCGGCATGCACAAAAAACGCCGGTGTGCCAGTAGAGGCGAATGTGGCCGCGAGCTTTGCGCCGATATGACCGCTTTTGCCGACCCCGGTGATGATGAGACGGCCATTCGACTGGCCGATGGTCTCGATCGCCTTGCAGAAAGGCTCGGCAAGACCGTTCGTGAGAGCGTCCTCAAGGGCGGCAAGGCCAGCCCGCTCCATCGAAATCGTCCGCACGGCGGATGAGATGGCATTGTCTTCGACCAGTTTGACGGCGCGCGTAATCATGGCCGACTGTTACTCTTTCACCCGGAATAAGTCCACTCTTCAGCCGGCCAGTGCTGCTTTTTAGTGCCGCAGGTCCGGCGGAGAGATTTCCTCGATCGTTCCCAGCCGCTTGAAAGGGATGTTTTCCTCGTCGACCAGATATCGGCCGACTGTCCTTACCCATGAGACCGAACCGTCATCCCGGCGCACGGCATATTCCTGATTGTAAAAGCTTGCCGCCTTCAGGGTGATCAGCGCGGTCTCGATCACACGGTTTCGATGATCCAGATGCACTTTTTCGAGCATCTGAAAAATGCTGATGCCCTGCATCGCCTGTCTCAGCGGAATTCCAAAGAGTTCCGCACAGACTTCATCGAGATAGAATCGGTCGTTGGTAATATCCCAGCAATAGAAACCGACCTGCTTGATGTTCAAAACGGGATTCATGAAACGACGCTGTCACATAAAATAAAAATCAATATAATTTACCAGGCAATAGAAAGACCAATACCCCTAAATCATAGGGCGATTCCGTGCCAAATTGAAACGTTTAAATCTTATCATATTAGAAATATTTTGCATTGCGGCATGTCTCTCCCAGTTCTCTGGCTGGCAGAATTCTGAATACAAGCAGTGAGTGAGAGGCTCGCCGATTTTCACGCGCTTGCCAAAACACTCAAATCCCAGCGATCTTTATCAACTGTTAACCATAAAAAACCTATTGTTAAAGCGATGTTAAAACTTGCGTCGCCTGTCTGGTCCCTGGTTTGTCCACGTCATTTCATCGGCCTCTCATCTATTTGGCCCGGGGAAGTGTTCTGGCAAATTTTCGATCCGGCATCGGCCAATTTCGCCGGGTGAAGAGGAATGAATGTGAAGGGCGCCGCCACACGTCTGCAGACGTCGCGGAAAGCAGCAACCCTGTTGCTTGCCTGCACGCTTCTCTGCTCCACCACGGCAAGCCTTTTCGCCCAGACTGCCGTCACAGCCACACCCTTATTGCCCGGCACCGCTCCCGCCGGTGACGGAACAACTTCGGCCACCGCGGCGACGGGCGTTGGAGCAGAGACCGATGCGGGACAGGCCGCACCTGCGGCCACGCCTGCGCCACAACAGCTCTGGCGCCCCTCGAACAATCCCGGCGACCCGATTTACGAACAGCAGGACGACGCCGGCCAACCCTATGCCGAGGCTGAAAACCCCTATGAGCCGACGGTGGATGGCGGTGAAAATCCGCAGATAGCGACTGAGCCAGGCCAGACCCCCGGCATCCGGCTCGGCACATTCCTGCTGCGTCCTTCGATCAACCAGACCATCAACACGGAAAAACAGACGAACACCGGCGGTCCCTCCAGACGCAACTATCTGACAACAGGCATACGCGGCACGCTTACCAGCGACTGGTCCCGCCACGCGCTGACCGTGACGGGCGACGGCGCCTGGGAGAGAAATTTTGGTGGCGACAAGGATGGCGAAGAGCCCCGGGCGCGGATAGAGGCCGATCTGCGCCTCGATCTCGGCGAAGAGACGAAGGCCAATCTCAAGGCCGGTTACGAGTTCAGCCGCGAAGACACGACAGACCCCAATGCTCTGACCGGCGCTGCCGTGCAGGGCGGTGAACACCGTTTCACGACCGGCGCTTCGATAGAGCGGGACTTCGGCAAGCTGCGTGGGCTTGCGGCGCTCGATCTCTCCCGCACGGTCTATACGGATGCGAAAGGTCTCGATGGCAGGCCGATCAGCCTCAGCGACCGCGACCAGAACAGCGCGAACCTGCGCGGGCGCATTGGTTACGAATTGTCGCCGGCGCTGATCCCGTTCCTGGAACTGAACGCGGGAAAGACCAAATATGACAGTCGGCTGGACAATTCCGGTTACGCCCGCTCCTCCAATTCCTATGGCGCGAAGATCGGAACCGAGGTCGATCTCGGCGAAAAGACCCGTGGCGAGGCCGCCATCGGTTATCTGCGCAAACAATATGATGACGACCGTCTCGCCGCCATCGGCGCTTTGACGCTGGACGGCGAACTCAACTGGTCGCCGCAGCGCGGCACCAATGTCAATCTCGGTCTGCGCACGACGATTGAGGATTTTGCCGGCGGTCCGCAGGGCGGCTGGATTTCCTATCGGCTGGATGCCGGGCTTACCCATGAATTGCGCAACAATCTGGTCGCGCGTTTGACGGGGCAGATCGTGCACCGCACATTCCCCGCCTCCGACATCGAGAATGCCGTGGAATATACGGCAGGTGCCGGCCTGACGTGGGGGCTGAACCGCTATCTCGACCTGACCGCGGACGTCAGCTACCAGTGGACACCGGTTTATGACAGCAGCGAATTGCGCGTCGGCGCGGGCCTTGTCCTGAAACGATAATTATCAAACAAAAATCCCGGCGCAAAGGCCGGGATTTCAGTGTGTTCTGGTCGATTACTTCAGCCCGTCGATCAGGGCCTTGATCGGCTCTTCGATCGCCGGACGAATATCGGCGCGTTCAAGAGCGAAGGCGACGTTGGCCAGAATGAAACCATCCTTGGCGCCGCAATCGAAGGTCTGGCCACGGAAATGATAGCCGGCGAATTCTTGCGACTGGGCAAGCGTCAGCATGCCGTCCGTCAGCTGGATTTCATTGCCGGCACCACGCTCCTGATTTTCGAGGATATCGAAAATCTCCGGCTGCAGGATGTAACGGCCGTTGATGTAGAAATTCGACGGCGCCGTACCCTTGGCAGGCTTTTCGACCATTTCCGTGATCTTGAAGCCCTCGCCCACGGCATCGCCCACGCCGACAATGCCGTATTTGTGGGTCTGGTCGGGAGCGCATTCCTGCACCGCGATCACGTTGCCGGCAGTCTGGTCATAAAGTTCGACCATACCTTTCAGGCAGCTTTTCTGCGAATGCATGATCATGTCGGGCAACAGCACGGCGAAAGGCTCGTCGCCGACGATGTCACGGGCGCACCAGACCGCGTGGCCAAGACCGAGCGGCACCTGCTGGCGCGTGAAACTTGCCGTGCCGGCTTTGGGCAGAAGGCCGGCCAGCAATGTCAGCTCGGCATTCTTGTTGCGCTCACGCAGCATCTGTTCGAGTTCAAATTGAATATCAAAATAGTCTTCGATCACCGCCTTGCCGCGGCCGGTGACAAATACAAAATGCTCGATGCCCGCTTCTGCCGCCTCATCGACGACATATTGAATGACTGGCTTGTCAACGACAGTGAGCATTTCTTTCGGAACCGCCTTGGTTGCGGGCAGGAAACGGGTACCGAGACCTGCGACCGGAAATACGGCCTTCCGAATTTTTTTCTGTTCTACCACATATCCCTCCTGAGAGATAAAACTTGATCACAATCCCCGCACGCTGTTGTTATTTCAAAAATAACAACGTTTTGTAAAGGGTGACGCTACCATCTATTAATGGTAAAGAATTTGTTGACGTTCTTTTGTTATCCATGACGACGCCCGATGCGTTTTCGCAATCGAAATGACATTCGAGAGAACGAAAGACTGATGATGACAAAGATGATCCTTTCAGATGTCCGCAAATTCGGCTGCATGATGGTTGCAGGCCTGGTGATTTCGCTAGCACCGGTCTCGGCTCATGCCGATGCCGGGTTCAGACAGTGGATCAACCAGTTCTACGCAACAGCCGCGAAAGAAGGCATCAGCAAGGCGACCTATCAGAAAGCCTTCGCCGGCGTTAGCGAACCGGACCCGGATGCGCTGCGCAAGGCAACCTTTCAGCCGGAATTCACCACCCAGGTATGGGATTATCTCGATTCCCGCGTTAACCCGTATACGGTGCGGATCGGCCGCGAGATGAAGATGAAGCACGCGACGACCCTGAACTGGATCGAGCGCAACTTCAACGTCGACAAACACATCATTCTCGCCATCTGGTCGATGGAATCGAATTACGGCGCGGTTCTTGAAAAGCCGGAGCGGCTGCACAATATTCCGCAGGCTCTTGCGACGCTGGCCTATTCCGATCCCAAGCGCGGTAAATTCGCGCGCACGCAGTTGATCGCCGCGCTGAAAATTCTTCAGTCGGGCGATGTGACGCCGAAGCAGTTGACGGGTTCATGGGCCGGCGCGATGGGTCACACCCAGTTCATTCCGACGAGCTACCTGGCTTATGCAGTGGATGCCGATGGCAATGGCAAGCGCGATATCTGGCACTCGGTTCCCGACGCGCTGGCAACGGCCGCCAATCTTCTTGCCAAAAACGGCTGGGAGCCCGGCCGGACCTGGGGTTACGAAACCGCCGTTCCGCGTGGCGGCGCGCGTTACGAAGGCCAGACGAAAACGATTTCGGAATGGACAAAGCTCGGCTTTGCCCGCCCGAACGGCAAAAATTTCACCCGCGGTTCCGATCGCGCCATGCTGAAACTGCAGGGTGGCGCGAACGGACCCGGTTTCCTGATGATGAAAAACTTCTTCACCATCAAGAAATACAACGCATCGGACAGCTATGCGCTGGCCGTCGGCCTGCTTGCGGATGAAATCGCCGGTTATGGCGGCATGCAGCAGAAATGGCCGCGTCCGGACGGTACGCTGGATATTCGTGAAAAATTCGAACTCCAGACCCGCATGAAAGAACTAGGCTACTACGATGGCGAGGTCGATGGCAATTTCGGCTCCGGTTCGAAAGCCGCCATTAGCGCCATCCAGTCGCGCATGGGCATGGAAAATGACGGCCAGCCGTCGCAGAGGTTGCTGAGAGCCCTGCGCAATTGATAATATGCCGGCGAATTCGGCGGGGGGGGTCACCACCGCCGAAGCATCCGGAAAGGTCGATGTTATGAACAGGAAACCAGCGGTGAATAGCGGAAAGACCGGATGGCGCATCTGCGCCGTCATTCTTGCTGCCGCCCTTTGCGTGCCACTCGTTCCATCCCAGACCTTTGCCCAGGAACAGCGGCGCACCCTGTTCGAAATGCTGTTCGGCAGACCGGTTGGCCGCGATGGCGGATCCGGGCGTGATTATCAGCCCCGCAACCGGCGGGATTTCCCCTCCGCCCCACGCGAAAGATCAATTACACGTCCGCAACCCGCCCGAAAAGCACCTTCGGTGGTTCAGATGCGAACCGCAAAACCGGAGCCGGCCGCCAAGCTTGAAAATGCAAGGCGCGTTCTGGTCATCGGCGATTTTCTGGCCGGCGGCATGGGGGAAGAGCTGGTCAATGCCTTCGCTAGTTCACCGGCGATCGCCGTCGATGTGCGGGCAAACGGTTCTTCCGGTCTTGTCCGAACCGATTATTACGACTGGTTTTCCAATCTACCGCAATTCATAAGCGAGACCAATCCGGCCACCATCGTCATCATGATGGGCTCGAACGATCGCCAGCAAATGCAGATCGGCGATATCAGGGAAAAATTCGGCACCGATGTCTGGTTCAAGGAATATGAACGACGGATCGATGAGCTTCTGACCCTTGCTGGCCGCCCGAAAGTGCCGCTGCTCTGGGTCGGTTTGCCCGCGTTCCAGTCACCATCGCTCACGGCCGATCTCGTCGGTTTCAACCGGCTTTATCGCAGCCACGTCGAAAAATATGGCGGCGAATTCGTCGACGTGTGGGACGGTTTCGTCGATGAAGGCGGAAAATTCGTTATCACCGGTTACGACATGAACGGCCAGCAGGCCCGCCTTCGCGAGGCCGATGGTGTCGGCATGACGCAGGCCGGCAAACGCAAGCTCGCCTTTTACGTCGAAAAATTCGTACGCAGGCACCTCGACAGTGCCGGTCCCGATCTCGTGAAACTGGACGGCAGCAATCTGCCTGCACTCACCTCGCTGCCGGCGCTCGGCATTGATGCGGGGCAGGTCCGCACGCAGCCGATCAGCCTCACCGATCCCAATCTCGATGGCGGCGACAAGCTGCTGGGCGATACCCCTTTGACAGCCGGGCCGACACGCGCATCGGTGGTGGAGTCCCCACGTGAACGGCTGACCAAGCGTGGCGAAATGGCCGATGCGCCGGCGGGCCGCATCGATGACTATCGCGTCGTCCCGGATACCGTACAAGCCCGGCAATAGGCGCTTCTGCACCGGCATACGCGGACGGGCGTAATGTTTAGGCAATGCGAAAATGGCAAGATAACTGAAGTTCTGCACGGATGCGGCCTGTAACCGCATTTTTGTATGGCGATATTTCTTCGTTACCAGTCATGCACGGCCCACGGGAGCCGCGCCAGGATTTTGCCGAGACCAATTCATGCGCCTGCTGCTTGTTGAAGACGAACGCGAAATGGCAGCAGCCCTGTCCGCCGCGCTCCACCGGTTTGATATCATCGTGGATAATGTCGGCACGCTCGATCTTGCCCGACATGCCATCATGGATGGTGTCCATGACCTTGTCGTGCTTGACCGGCAATTGCCCGATGGCGACGGCATCCAGCTTATAGAGGATCTGCGCCTCTTGCCCGTTACCCCGCCGGTGATCGTATTGACGGCGCAAGGCACACTTGCAGATCGGGTTAAGGGCCTGAACCTCGGTGCCGATGATTATCTTGCAAAGCCCTTCGCCGTCGAAGAGCTTCTCGCCCGCATCCGCGCCCTGATGCGACGACCCGCCAGCGCAGTGACGATGACGGCGAAGCTGGGCAAGCTGGAATTTTGCTTCGAGACCCGTGAAGTACGCATTGCGGGCGAATTTCTTGCCCTGACCAGACGGGAACTGCTCATCCTCGAGGCCCTGTTGCGGCGACAGGGCCGAACGGTGCTGCGTTCGCTGCTGGAGGAAGCCGTCTATAATTTCGACGATGAAATCCAGTCCAACGCCCTCGATTCCCATATTTCCCGTTTGCGCCGCAAATTGCTGGCCACCGATGCCGGCGTCGAGGTCCATGGTATTCGCGGCGTCGGCTATCTTCTGAGGGCGACATCATGAAGCCGGCCAAAAGGAAATCGCTCAAGCGCCGCCTGACGATTCAATTGCTGCTGTTCCAGATCGGCAGCCTTTTCATCGTCAGCGCCGGCTTCGTCGCCTATCTGTCGACCGGCGGTGGAGGCAGCGCATTGCTCAGCCCGCAGGCAGCCCAGATTACCGCCAATGCGCTGGTGCGGGACAAGAACGGCCGGTTGGCCCTGAAAGAGACGAGTGAGTTTGTCGAGTTACGCAGCAACACACCCGATTTCTGGTTCGTAGCCGTCAGTGAAACAGGGGAGATTGTGCAGGGCGGGCAGGTGCCCGAAGCATTCAGCAACATGGATCAGCAACTCAGCGATATCAAGCTCTCCGATATACGCGAGGCGGCGCTATCCTATTCCTATCTCGCTGTCGTGCGTATCGCCGTCGTCCGCCGCGTTTCCGGGCCGTTGGGCGAATTCGCCATGATCGGCAAAGGTGGGCCATTCAGCATGACATTCCCCGTGCTGCTGTTCTCCAACATATTGATCATGCCGATCCTCTTCATCATGTCCCTCGTGACGATCGTGACCATTCCCTGGATCATCCGCAGGGAATTTCTCGCCCTTTCCTCCATTGCGCGGGCAGCGGAGACCATCGACATCGACAAACGCGGATATCGATTGCCGGATGGCGATATTCCACGAGAGGTGCAGCCTCTGGTGCACGCCGTCAACGGTGCGCTGAAACGGCTGGACGATGGTAACGAGCGACACAAGCGCTTCATTCTCGACGCCGCCCATGAATTGCGCACCCCCGTCGCCATTCTCCAGACTCGCGTCGAAACGCTGCTGGATGGCCCATCTCGAAACAGGATATTGGCCGATGCCAGCCGCATCGCCGTGCTGGCCGAACAATTGCTCGATCTGCAGCGTCTCGGCGGACAGAAAGCGCCGCTTATTCCGCTTGATCTCGTCAGCCTGTGCAGATCGGTTGTGGCGGATATGGCGCCGCTTGCCATCTCGCAAGGCTATGAGCTTTCCTTCGAACCGGAAGAAGAACCGATCCTCGCTTTGGCCGATGACGCCTCACTTCAACGCGCGCTTATGAATATCGTGCAAAATGCCATCGAACATGGCGGCAATCGCGGAACGATCACCATTAAGGTCGCCGCCAACCGCGTTATCGACATATGCGACGAAGGCAGTGGGATTCCCGAAGAGGACAGGGAACTGGTGTTCGATGCGTTCCATCGCCTGAGGCCGCAAGATCGTGGCACCGGGCTCGGTCTCAACCTCGTTCAGGAAATCATCCGCTACCATGGCGGGGAGATCAACATCAGTGATTCATCTACCGGGGGGGCCTGCTTCCGTATCAGCCTGCCCTATTGCTGACACATGCCATTTTTTGCGAAAAAACTGCTTTTCGGGAAACTCGTAATGCCGGTGCAATTCACAGGCGCGATATTTTGCCTGTCCCCATGAATGCGACGCCCCCAATCGCATTTTTGGTCGTCCAGTCAAACGAAAGGCCTGTTGTGTCTCTCACAACAGGCCTTTTGTTTTGCTTCGTGCGGCTTGCGCCGCATCAATCCGCTCAGCGTGGCAACAGGGTTGCGCCCATCAAAGCTTCGTCGATCGCACGCGCTGCCTGACGGCCTTCGCGGATCGCCCAGACCACCAGCGACTGGCCGCGGCGAACGTCGCCCGCCGCCCACAGCTTGTCGACCGAGGTCCGGTAGTCCGTCTCGTCGGCGATCACATTTGTGGAACCGCGACGGTCGGTGTTGAGCGCCAGCTTGCCGTTCATTTCCTTCAGCACGCTATCGGTGAAAGGACCGGAGAAGCCGATGGCGATGAAAGCGAGATCAGCCTTGATGATGAATTCCGTACCGGCAATCGGCTTGCGCCGATCATCAACCTGACAGCATTTCACACCGGTCAAGACGCCGTCTTCACCTACGAATTCGAGTGTGGCGACCTGGAACTCGCGGATAGCGCCTTCCGCCTGAGAGGAAGAGGTGCGCATCTTGGTTGCCCAGAAGGGCCAGACAGCAAGCTTGTCTTCCTTTTCGGGCGGCATCGGGCGGATGTCGAGTTGGGTGACTTTCACCGCACCCTGGCGGAACGCCGTGCCGACGCAGTCTGACGCGGTATCACCACCGCCGACGACCACGATATGCTTGCCGCCTGCGAGGATCGGATCGGCCGGCCAGCCAATGCTATCGATGTTTTCACGGCCAACGCGACGGTTCTGCTGTACGAGATAAGGCATGGCATCATGCACACCCTGCAGGTCCGCGCCGCCTATGCCGGCCGGGCGCGGGGTTTCCGAACCACCGCAATAAAGAACAGCATCGTGGTCGGCCAGAAGCGCTTCGACCGTTACATCGACGCCGACATTAACGCCGCAATGGAAGGTGACGCCTTCGCCCTTGATCTGTTCGACACGGCGATCGATGAAGTTCTTCTCCATCTTGAAGTCAGGAATGCCGTAACGCAGCAGGCCGCCAGCCTTCGATTCACGCTCATAGACGTGAACCTCGTGGCCGGCGCGGCCAAGCTGCTGCGCGGCCGCCATGCCAGATGGGCCGGAGCCAATGATGGCGACTTTTTTGCCGGTGTGGATCGTCGCCGGCTTCGGCACGATGAAGCCCAGTTCATAGGCCTTGTCGGCAATTGCCTGCTCGACGGTCTTGATGGCGACCGGCGCGTCCTCGAGGTTCAGCGTGCACGCCTCCTCGCAAGGGGCGGGACAGACGCGGCCGGTGAACTCCGGGAAGTTGTTGGTCGAGTGCAGGTTGCGGATCGCCTCTTCCCAATTGTTGTTATAGACCAGATCGTTCCAGTCGGGGATCTGGTTGTGTACGGGACAGCCGGTCGGGCCGTGACAATAGGGAATGCCGCAATCCATGCAGCGTGCCGACTGCTTCTGCACTTCGGCATCCGACATCGGAATGGTGAATTCGCGGAAATGGCGGATACGATCCGATGCGGGCTGATACTTGCCCACCTGCCGGTCGATTTCCAGAAAACCTGTTACCTTGCCCACGTTTATGTCCTCACATCAAAGCGGAGCGCCTGTCGGGCCCCAGTACCAGTAAGCGAAACCGAAAGCCGCCCCCAGCACGATGAATTCAAATCCGGTCTCGCCGCTTGTCCAATAGATCGCCGTGGGAACGGCGACCGCGATCATCAGCGAGACCAGTTGGTGTAGTGTCCTCACGCGGCTGATTATTCCGCCGCAACGCCCATTTTCATCCGCTCCATATCCTCCAGCGCACGACGGTATTCCACCGGCATAACCTTGCGGAATTTCGGACGGAACTCGCTCCAGCGGTCGAGTATGTCCTTGGCGCGCGCCGAGTTCGTGTAGTGGAAGTGGTTGGAGATCAGCTGGTAAAGGCGCTCCTCGTCGTGACGTGTCATGTCCTCGGAAACGTCCACACGTCCCTTGTGCATGAGGTCGCCGCCGTGATGGTGCAGCTTTTCCAGCATGTCGTCTTCTTCCGGAACTGGCTCCAGCTCGACCATCGCCATGTTGCAGCGGGTGGCGAAATCACCCTTCTCGTCAAGAACATAAGCCACGCCGCCGGACATGCCGGCTGCGAAGTTGCGGCCGGTTTCACCGAGAACCACCACGATGCCGCCGGTCATATATTCGCAACCGTGGTCGCCCACGCCCTCGACAACCGCGACAGCACCGGAGTTACGCACCCCGAAGCGCTCGCCCGCGACACCGCGGAAATAGCACTCGCCGGTGATCGCACCGTAGAGAACGGTATTGCCGACGATAATCGAGTTTTCCGCAATGATGCGGGCGTTTTCCGGCGGGCGCACGATGATGCGGCCACCTGACAGACCCTTGCCGACATAGTCGTTACCGTCACCCACCAGATCGAAGGTGATGCCGCGCGCCAGGAACGCACCGAAGGACTGACCGGCCGTTCCCTTGAGGGTGACGTGGATCGTATCGTCCTTCAGGCCCTTATGGCCCCAACGCTTGGCGAGGGCGCCTGACAGCATGGCGCCGGCGGAACGGTCGACGTTCTTGATCGGCACCTCGAAAACCACGGGCTCGCGGTTTTCCAGCGACGGCAGCGACTTCTCGATCAGCTTGCGGTCGAGAATATCGTCGATCGGGTGCTTCTGGCGCTCGGTCCAGAACGTTGCTTCCTTGGGTGCTTCGACCTTGTGGAAGATGCGGCTGAAATCCAGCCCCTTGGCCTTCCAGTGGGCCAGCATCTCATCCTTTTCGAGCAGTTCGGAAGCGCCGATGATCTCGTCCAGCCGGGTAACGCCCAGCGAGGCAAGGATTTCGCGCACTTCTTCGGCAACGAAGAAGAAATAGTTGATGACGTGTTCCGGCGTACCCTTGAAGCGCTTGCGCAGAACCGGATCCTGCGTCGCCACACCCACAGGGCAGGTGTTGAGGTGGCACTTGCGCATCATGATGCAGCCCGCCGCAATCAGCGGCGCAGTCGCAAAGCCGAATTCATCCGCGCCCAGAAGCGCGCCGATGATGACGTCTCGGCCGGTCTTCAAACCGCCATCCACCTGCAGTGCAACGCGTGAACGAAGGCCGTTCAGCACCAGCGTCTGCTGGGTTTCGGCAAGGCCGATTTCCCAGGGGCTGCCCGCATGCTTCAGCGAGGTGAGCGGCGAAGCGCCCGTGCCGCCATCGAAGCCGGAAACGGTGATATGGTCGGCGCGCGCCTTGGCGACACCCGCCGCAACCGTTCCGACGCCGACTTCAGACACCAGCTTCACCGAAACATCGGCTTCCGGATTGACGTTCTTCAGATCGTAGATCAGCTGCGCCAGATCTTCGATGGAATAAATATCATGATGCGGCGGCGGCGAGATGAGGCCGACGCCCGGCGTGGAGTGACGGGTCTTGGCAACCGTCGCATCCACCTTGTGGCCGGGCAATTGTCCGCCCTCGCCGGGCTTGGCACCCTGCGCCACCTTGATCTGCAACATGTCGGCATTGACGAGATATTCCGTCGTCACGCCGAAGCGACCGGACGCGATCTGCTTGATGGCCGAGCGTTCCGGGTTCGGCTTGCCATTCAGCAGCGGCAGGTAACGGTCGGATTCTTCGCCGCCCTCGCCGGTGTTGGACTTGCCGCCGATCTGGTTCATGGCGATGGCGAGCGTCGTATGCGCCTCACGGCTGATCGAGCCGAAGGACATGGCGCCGGTCGAGAAGCGCTTGACGATATCGGCTGCCGACTCCACCTCATCGATGGAGACCGGCTTGCGGCCGAGCTTTTCCGCAGACTTGATGTTGAACAGGCCGCGAATGGTGTTCATCCGCAGCGCCGTCTCATTCACCATGCCGGCGAATTCACGGTAGCGATCTTGGCTGTTGCCACGCACCGCATGTTGCAGCGAGGCGACGGCATCCGGTGTCCAGGCGTGGCTTTCGCCGCGCATGCGATAGGCATATTCGCCGCCGATATCGAGCGTGTTGGCAAGAATCGGATCTTTGCCGAAGGCCGCAGTGTGGCGCGTTACGGTTTCCTCGGCGATTTCGGTGAGGCCGACGCCTTCGATGGAGGTGGCGGTGCCAAAGAAATATTGCTCGACGAATTGCGAAGACAGGCCGATGGCGTCGAAAATCTGCGCGCCGCAATAGGACTGGTAGGTGGAAATGCCCATCTTGGACATGACCTTGAGGATGCCCTTGCCGACAGCCTTGATGTAGCGATACACGACTTCGTCGTCGGACACTTCCTTCGGGAAAGCGCCATGCTTGTGCATATCGAGCAGCGTGTCGAAGGCGAGATAGGGGTTGATCGCCTCTGCGCCATAACCGGCGAGCAGACAGAAGTGGTGGATTTCGCGCGGTTCGCCGGTTTCCACGACGAGACCGACCGAGGTGCGCAGGCCTTTGCGGATCAGGTGGTGATGCACAGCCGCTGTCGCGAGAAGAGCCGGGATCGCGATGCGATCCGGGCCGAGCTGGCGGTCGGACAGAACGATGATGTTGTAGCCGCCGCGAACGGCGGATTCCGCCCGCTCGCACAGGCGCTCCAGCATGTCAGGCATGCCTTCCGCGCCACGCTCCACATCATAGGTGAAGTCGAGCGTCTTGGTGTCGAACCGGTCTTCCGTGTGGCCGATGGAGCGGATCTTTTCCAGATCGCCATTGGTCAGGATCGGCTGGCGCACTTCGAGGCGCTTGGCGCGGGCCGCCCCCTCGTGATCGAGAAGGTTCGGGCGCGGGCCGATGAAGGACACGAGGCTCATGACAAGCTCTTCGCGGATCGGGTCGATCGGCGGGTTGGTGACCTGCGCGAAATTCTGCTTGAAATAGGTGTAAAGCAGCTTCGACTTGTCCGACATGGCCGAAATCGGCGTATCGGTGCCCATCGAGCCGATGGCTTCCTGACCGGTCGTCGCCATCGGCGACATCAGAAGCTTGGTATCTTCACTGGTGTAGCCAAATGCCTGCTGGCGGTCGAGCAGCGACACGTCGCGGCGCAGAGCACGCGGCTCAACGGGCTTCAGATCCTCAAGAATAAGCTGGGTGCGATCGAGCCAGGTGCGGTAAGGGTGCTTGGCTGCAAGCTCGTGCTTCACATCCTCGTCGGAAATGATCGCGCCCTTTTCCATGTCGATCAGCAGCATCTTGCCCGGCTGCAAACGCCACTTCTTGATGATACGTTCTTCCGGCACCGGCAGGGTGCCGGCTTCCGACGCCATGATGACACGGTCATCGTCGGTGACGAGATAACGTGCGGGGCGCAGGCCGTTACGGTCGAGCGTTGCGCCGATCTGCTTGCCATCGGTGAAGGCAACGGCGGCAGGGCCGTCCCACGGCTCCATCAGCGCTGCGTGATATTCGTAGAATGCCTTGCGCTCAGCCGACATCGACAGGTTGCCCGACCAGGCTTCCGGGATCAGCATCATCACGGCATGGGCCATGGAATAACCGCCGCGCACGAGGAATTCGAGCGCGTTGTCGAAACAGGCAGTGTCCGACTGGCCTTCATAGGAAATCGGCCAGAGCTTGGAAATATCGTCGCCGAACAGCGCCGACGACACCGACGCCTGCCGCGCCGCCATCCAGTTGACGTTGCCGCGCAGCGTGTTGATTTCGCCGTTATGGGCAACCATGCGGTAGGGATGCGCCAGCTTCCAGGACGGGAAGGTGTTGGTGGAGAAACGCTGGTGCACCAGCGCAACGGCGGATTCGAAACGCGGGTCAGCCAGATCCTTGTAGTAGGCACCCACCTGATAGGCGAGGAACATGCCCTTGTAGACGATGGTGGAGGAGGAGAGCGACACGGGATAGAAATCCTGCGTCTCCTTGCCACCGCCCTCATCATAGATGCGGTTGGACAGCACCTTGCGGATCAGGAACAGCTTGCGCTCGAAATCGGCATTGGTCGCGGCATCGCGCCCCGCGCCGATGAAGACCTGAACGTGGTGCGGCTCGGTTCCGGCAATATCCGGCGCCTTGGAGAGCGAGTCATTATCAACAGGCACGTCACGGAAGCCGAGGAACTGCTGCCCCTCCTCGCCGATCACATCGACGATGACCTTCTTGTAGTGCTCGATGCGCGACGGATCACGCGGCATGAAGATATGGCCGACTGCATATTCACCGGCCTTCGGCAGCGTCACGCCTTGGCCCGCCATTTCTTCACGGAAGAAACGGTCGGGAATCTGTACGAGAATGCCAGCACCATCGCCCATCAGTGGGTCTGCACCGACAGCACCACGATGCGTCAGGTTTTCGAGGATGAACAGACCATCCTTGACGATCTGGTGCGACTTCTGGCCCTTCATATGCGCAACGAAGCCGACGCCGCAGGCGTCGTGCTCGTTGCGCGGATCGTAAAGACCCTGCTTTTCCGGCAAGCCGCCCGCGAAACGCCCTTTCGCAGAAACGGGTGCGGCCGCAGCCGCGGTGGGACAGTCTGTGGTCAGGGTTGCGGCGGCGATCTCTGCCTGCGGCTTGTGCGTCATTTGTGTCCCTCCTGCAAAATTACTTGCATGGTTTCATGCGAAGATCCGGCTCGACCACGAATTCTCGCTTCCCGCAAAAATCGCATTCAACCCGGCTCGATCAAATTTAGGACAGCAAAGCTGTCTCAATTCATGAGGATTTTGGCAGAAACGGGCGAATTTAGCAAGGGTTCGAATCCAATTAGTCGAACCGCCATTTGCCGCGAAGTTTCGATACTGACCTATTGCGCGAAACTTTATTGTCATAAAACAGGCCGAGCTATTGCTTTCATTACCGGATTTGCCAATCGCGATGTTAGGTCCTAGAAGTTTTGCAATCATCGCCTCACGCAGCCCCAAAACAGAACCTCAGCTATCGGAAAGCCTTAAGAGATGTTTTTTGCTTCAGACAATTGGGCTGGCGCCCATCCGGCCGTCAACGAACGGCTTTCGCGGGAATCCACCCGGTTTGCCGCCGCTTACGGCACCAGCGAACTCGATCTCTCCATTGAAAAACGCTTCAACGAGATATTCGAGCGCGACGTCGCGGTGTTTTTCGTCGCGACCGGCACGGCGGCCAATTCGCTTTCGCTGGCCAGCATCGCCCGCCCGGGCGGCCTGACATTCTGTCATTCGGAAGCGCATGTGATCGAGGACGAATGCGGCGCACCTGATTTCTTCAGCGGCATGCGCATGGTCGCCGTCGAAGGGCCAGATGGCAAGATGTTGCCGGAAAACCTGATCGAACGCATTGCGCGTTATCCGCAGGACGCCGTTCACCATGGCCGCGCCGCCGCCGTCACCATGACGCAGGCAACCGAGGCCGGCACCGTCTATACGCTCGATGAAATCGACGCCATCGCCAAAATCGCCAAAGACAACGGCCTGCCGCTGCATATGGACGGCGCGCGTTTTGCCAATGCGCTTGCCGCACTCGGCACCACGCCTGCCGAAATGACCTGGAAACGTGGCGTCGACGTCCTGTCTTTCGGCGGCACCAAAAACGGTTGCTGGTGCGCGGAAGCGATCGTGTTTTTCGATCCCGCACTCGCAAAGGATTTCGCCTTCCTGCGCAAGCGCACCGCCCAGCTTTTTTCGAAGTCACGCTTCATTGCCGCGCAATTCGAAGCCTATCTGCAGGACGATCTCTGGCTGGGCCTCGCCGGCCACGCCAATGCCATGGCAAATCGGCTGCGCGCCGGCTTTGGCTCGCTCAACAGCGCCCGCCTCGCCTGGCCGACACAGGCCAACGAAGTTTTCGCCATTCTACCGAAGGCCGCCGCCGAAGCCGCAACAGCCAAGGGTGCTAAATTCTATGATTGGCTGGAACCGCGCGACATGCCGGAAAAGGTCGGCAAGGACGAAGTGCTGATCCGCATGGTCACCAGCTTTGCGACCACCGAGGCCGACGTGGACGAATTCCTGTCGATCTGCGCCTCTGTCTGACACAACATTTGAGGGCGTCCCATAACGGCGCCCTCAAACCTCCTGAAGCCGGTAACCGACACCGGTTTCCGTCAGGATATAGCGTGGCTGGTCCGGGATTTTTTCGATCTTCTGGCGAAGCTGGCGCACGTAAACCCGCAAATATTGCACGTCGGTCAGTTCGTCCCACGCATGTTCCAGCAGGAAACGATGCGTCAGCACCTTGCCCGCATGCTGCACCAGAACCCGCAGAATATCATATTCCTTGGGCGAGAGTTTCACCTCCCGGTCCTCCACCTTGACGATGCGCCGGACGAGATCGACCGACAGGTCGCCGGTCTGAAACACCGGCCTCTCCCCCTGGCTCTGCAAACGATGGCGCAGCGCGACGCGGATGCGGGCGACAAGTTCGTTCATGCCGAAGGGCTTGGTGATATAGTCGTCAGCCCCGAGTTCCAGCGCCTTGACGATACCCGCCTCATCCGTGCGACTTGAAAGGATGATGACGGGCAGCGCCAGCCCGTCACCACGCCATTTCGCCAGAAGATCATGCCCGGACATATCCGGCAGGCCGAGATCGAGCACCACGAGATCTGGCTTGTCCTCATTCACCAGTTCCATCGCAACGCGGGCATTCATCGCTTCGCTGACCGCGTAGTCTTGAGACGACAGCCCCACCCGCAAAAGCTTACGGATCGGCGGTTCATCATCGACGATGAGAATGCGGACGGCGGAATTGGTCACTCCCGATCTCCTTTGGGGGTATGGCGAAGCACTTTAATGATTCTCCCCTGAAATCGCGCCCTAATCATGATCTAGCACAGGCGCTTCAGCGGGAACCGGCAGGCTTATCGTGAATTGCGCGCCTGAACGACCCAACCGGTTTTCCGCGCGGATCGACCCGCCCATGGCCTCGATGAACCCCTTGCATATGGACAGTCCAAGGCCTGTTCCGGCCTGCACATGGTCCGCTTTGCGCACCCGGTAGAAACTGTCGAACACCCGCTCCGTGTCATCGGGGGGAATACCCGGACCTTCATCGGCAACGGACAGGAAGACATGCCTGCCCTGCCGCCGCCCGCGAATCTCGATTGTTGTTTGTTCGGGCGCGTATTTGGCTGCGTTGTCGATGAGATTGAACAGAACCTGTTCGAAAAGCACGGGATCGACCTTCAGCATCGGCAGATCGGAGGGAATATCGAGAACGATCTCGTGCCTGACGACAATTTTCGCCGCACGCGAAAGTGCCGTGCCGACCATATCGCCAAGGAAATGCAGCCCGTAATTCGGCTCCATCGCGCCTGAGCCGATCCGCGTCATGTCGAGCAGATTGGAGATGAAACGGTTCAGCCGTTCGGACTCCTCAACGATCGTCGAAAGCAGCTCGGCACGCGCATCCGGCGGGATGTCCTCGGCGAAATCTTTCAGGGTTCCGGCAGACCCCAGAATAGCGGCGAGCGGCGTCTTCAGATCATGGGAAATGGAGGTCAGAAGCGCCGTGCGCAGCCGGTCGGTTTCCGCCGCAAGCCTCGCCCGGTCCACATCCGACACCAGCTGGATGCGCTCGATGGCGAGTGCGGCCTGATCGGAAAGCGCGTCGAACATCCGTTGCTGCTCGGGCGTCAACAACGGACCGAGCCGGTCGTCGTCCAGCCCCACCACGCCGACTGCGCCGCTGCCGGTGCGCAATGGCAGATAAAGCCGTTTGGCGCCGGGCAGCGTGTCGGCACCTCGGCCGGCGGCCTTGTTGTGCTCCCACGCCCATTGGGCGGCGGCAATATCCGCATCCATCAACGTATCGTCAGGAGGATACCCCGCCTTGACGGCAATCGTATTGTTTTCCGGCAGCAGCAGGACGACCCGGACATTCAGCATGGACGCCATCTGGAAAGCGGTTGCCCACAAAACGTCGTCCAGCGTGCCGGTGCCTGCCAGTTTTTTGGAAAACAGATACAGGTCCTCGGTGGTTCGCGCCCTCGCCCGTGCCGAAGCCGCCTGCCGTTGCACGGCGACCGTCAGGTTGGACGCCACCAGCGCCACGCCGAAATAAAACAACAGGGCGACGACGCTGTCCGGTGCACTCACCGTCAGCGTATAACGCGGTTCCAGAAAGAAGAAGTTGAACGCAACAGCACCGAGCACCGAGGCATAAAGCGCGGGTCCGAGGCCGCCGCGCACGGCGGCTGCCAGAACCGCCATCAGGAAGACGAGCGCCAGATTTTGCACGTCGAGCGTCTGGTCGAGCACGACGCCGACCACGATCGCCAGTCCGACAAACAGGGTGCTGTTGAAATAGGCCCGCAGCGACCGGCGCGATGGCGGCGACGCAAGCTTCGTACTCTGCGCCGGCTTTTCCTCGCTCTTGTCGCCGGAAATGACATGTACGCTGATATCGCCGGCATGGTCGATCAGATCATGCGTCAGCGAGCGTTGGAGGATTCTCTGCCACCAGGACTTTCTGGGCCGGCCGATGATGATATGGGTGAAATTATTGGCGTTCGCGTAGGAAATGATCTCCCGCGTGAGATCGAGCGCCGGCAAGGTCACCGTCTCGCCGCCGAGCTGCTGAGCGAGCCGCATCGTGCCGGCCAGCCGGTCCTTCTCCGCCTCCGACAATTGCTGTGAACGCGGCGTATCAAGATGCAGCGCCGTCCATGGCGCGCGCAGCCGGTCTGCCTGCCTTCGGGCATAACGCACCAGACCGGAGCCGTTGCCGCCATGGTCGAGACAGACCAGAACCCGGTCTCCCGCCGCCCAGGGGCCGGAAATGGCGTGTGACTGCATGTGGTTGAGCAATTGCTCATCCACCCGCTGCGCCGTGCGCCTTAGCGCCAGTTCACGCAAGGCCGTCAGGTTGCCGCGCGAAAAATAATTCTCGATGGCACGCCGCGCGGTGCGGGGCATATAGACCTTGCCGTCTTCCAGACGCTTTATCAGATCGTCGGGAGTGATATCGATGATTTCGACATCGTCGGCGCGGTCGATGATGCTGTCCGGCACCGTTTCGCGCACGCGGATGCGGGTGATCTGCGCCACCACATCATTCAGGCTTTCGACATGCTGGATGTTCAGCGTCGTATAGACATCGATGCCCTGCGCGAGGATTTCCTGAACATCCATATAGCGCTTGGGATGGCGGCTGCCGGCAGCATTGGTGTGGGCCAGCTCATCGACCAGAACCAGAGCGGGGCGGCGGGCGACTATCGTATCGAGATCCATCTCCTCCAGCATCTGACCGCGATAATCGATGCGCTTGCGGGGGATCACGTCCAGCCCTTCGACCAGCGCCTCGGTTTCGCGGCGGCCATGGGTTTCCACAACGCCGATGATGGTGTCGATACCATCCGCAAGCTTCGCCCGGCCGGACATCAGCATTTCATAGGTCTTGCCGACGCCGGGGGCTGCGCCGAGAAAAATCTTCAGCCGGCCCCGCGCCTCGCGCCGGGCGTTTTCCAGCAGCGCATCGGGCGACGGTCGGCTCGGCATATTGCTGATATCGTCAGGCATTTAACCCACCAGTGGTAGAGGCTATGGCTTCCGAAGAAGCCATAGCCTTTTCAGTTCATGAGCCGGCCGCGTCAAGAGCCATGTTGAGCGCCAGCACATTTACGACGGGCTCGCCCATGAAGCCCAGTTCCGGCCCTTCGACATGACGCCCGACGATGGCGCGCAACGAAGCTTCATCCATGCCCCTTGCCTTGGCCACGCGCGCAACCTGAAAATAGGCTGCCTCCGGCGAAACATGCGGGTCGAGACCGCTGCCCGATGCCGTCACCAGATCGGCCGGCACCTCGGCTGCCGGATTTTCGGCTTTTGCCGTCTCGTAATCCTGTTTCACCCGGTCGATGAGCTTGGCGCTGGTCGGGCCGAGATTGGAGCCGGAAGATGAGGCGGCATTATATCCGTCACCGGCGGCGGAGGGTCGGCCGTGGAAATATTTCTCGCCGGTGAAGGCCTGTCCGATCAATTGCGAACCCACCACGTTGCCGTTTTTCTCGATCAGGCTGCCATTCGCCTGAAAGGGAAAGAGCGCCTGCGCCAGACCCGTCATGCCCAGCGGATAGGCAAGGCCGGTGATGGCGGTGGTGGCAAGGATCAGCACCAGTGCGGGACGAAGCTGTCTAAACATTGTCTTTACTCCTCAAACCAGACCAAGCGCCGTGATGGCGAGGTCGATGGTCTTGATGCCGATGAAGGGAACGATGATGCCGCCGAGGCCATAAATGACCAGATTGCGCGACAGCAGCGCGCCGGCGCCGATCGGGCGGTATTTCACGCCCTTGAGCGACAGCGGGATCAGCGCGATGATGATCAGCGCATTGAAGATGATGGCCGACAGGATTGCGCTCTGCGGCGTCGAAAGCCCCATGACGTTGAGAACGCCAAGCTGCGGATAGAGCACCAGGAACATCGCCGGGATGATGGCGAAATATTTGGCGATATCGTTGGCGATGGAGAATGTTGTCAACGCGCCGCGCGTCATCAGCAATTGCTTGCCGATTTCGACGATCTCGATGAGCTTGGTCGGGTCGCTGTCGAGATCGACCATATTGCCCGCCTCGCGCGCTGCCACCGTGCCGGTATTCATGGCGACGCCGACATCGGCCTGCGCCAGCGCCGGCGCATCATTGGTGCCATCGCCGCACATGGCGACGAGCTTGCCCTTGGCCTGTTCCTCGCGGATCAGCTCAAGCTTGTTTTCCGGCGTCGCCTGGGCGAGGAAATCATCCACCCCGGCCTCGGCCGCAATCGCGGCAGCGGTCATCGGATTGTCGCCGGTGATCATTACCGTGCGGATGCCCATGCGGCGAAGCTCGGCGAAACGCTCGCGAATGCCGCCCTTGACGATATCCTTCAGCTGCACGACGCCGAGCAGCTTTCCATCCCGCACGACGGCGAGCGGCGTGCCACCGGTCTTGGCGATGTCTTCCGCAATGGTGCGGATATCACGTGTGGCGTCCGTTTCGGTCTTCAGCGCAAGCGCCGCATTACCGTGTTGCAAAACGCCGCCATCGACATAAGCCAGAACAGCATCGACCGCACCCTTGCGAATGGTGGAGCCTTCGAAATCCACCCCGCTCATGCGGGTCTGGGCGGTGAAGGGCACGAAGGTGGCGTGCAGCTTCTGCATGTCACGGGCGCGGATGCCGTATTTTTCCTTGGCGAGAACGACGATGGAGCGGCCCTCCGGCGTTTCGTCGGCAAGCGAGGCAAGTTGTGCGGCATCGGCCAGATCCTGTTCGGAAACACCGGTGACGGGGCGGAATTCGGTCGCCTGACGGTTGCCCAGCGTAATCGTGCCGGTCTTGTCAAGCAGCAGCGTGTCGACGTCACCGGCAGCCTCGACGGCGCGGCCGGACATGGCGAGCACGTTGAAACGCACCAGCCGATCCATGCCGGCGATACCGATGGCCGACAGAAGCGCGCCGATCGTCGTTGGGATAAGCGTCACGAACAGCGCCACCAGCACGATGATGGGGATCGAACCACCGGCATAGGTCGCAAAGCTTGGAATGGTCGCGGTGGCGAGAACGAATATCAGCGTCATGCCGGCAAGCAGGATGTTGAGCGCGATCTCGTTCGGTGTCTTCTGCCGCTCTGCACCTTCGACCAGTGAAATCATCCGGTCGAGGAAGGTGGAGCCGGCAGCAGCGGTGATGCGAACGCGGATCCAGTCCGACAGAACCTGCGTGCCGCCGGTGACGGCCGAACGGTCGCCGCCGGATTCGCGGATAACAGGGGCGGATTCGCCTGTTATCGCTGCCTCGTTGACGGAAGCCACACCTTCGACGACTTCGCCATCGGAGGGGATGATATCGCCGGCTTCGACGAGCACGACATCGTTGACCTTCAGACTGGTGCCCGCCACCATCTTATACTGGCTGCGGTCATCGCCGGTCAGCAGTTTCGCCTGGGTTTCGGTGCGGGTCCGGCGCAGCGAATCCGCCTGCGCCTTGCCGCGCCCTTCGGCAACGGCTTCGGCGAAGTTGGCAAACAACACAGTGAACCAGAGCCAGAGGTTGATCTGGAAGGAAAAGCCGAGATTTTCGCTGCCGATGATGAGATCACGGATGAACAGCACCGTTGTCAGCACCGATACTGTCGCCACGACGAACATGACCGGGTTGCGCGCCAGCGTGCGCGGATTGAGCTTTTTGAAAGCGCCGGCAATGGCCGGGATGAGGATGCGAGAATCGAGGATGCTCGCTTGTTTGGACTGGCTCATGAAGAGGCTCCAGCGTTTGAAACAGGGCGACCGATACCGGTCGATCAGCCGTTAAGAACTTCGAGAGCGACGACGGCGGCGAACAGAGCCGCCATCATCGCAAGAATGAGATTGGAGGCGCACCAGCCGCCGGGACCGGCGCTCCTTTTGACGGGAGCACCAGTGCGGACAGGAAGGTTACGTCGGTGTCGGGGTGTGTCATTGGTCATGGCGCCACCTCAAAAGACCTGGCCCGCAGCCATCACCAGATGTTCCGCAACCGGACCCAGCGCCAAGGCTGGCAGGAAGGTCAGGCCGCCAACAATCAGGATCGTGCCGACGAGCAGGCCAACGAACAGCGGCCCATCCGTGGGGAAGGTGCCGGCCGAGGCCGGAACGGTCTTTTTGGTAACCAGCGAGCCGGCAATGGCGAGTGCTGGAATGATCACCAGAAAACGCCCCATCAGCATGCCGAAACCAAGGGTGATGTTGTACCAGGTGGTATTGCCGGTCAGGCCGCCGAAGGCCGAGCCGTTATTGGCGGCTGCCGAGGTATAGGCATAGAGGATTTCGGAAAAACCGTGCGGCCCGGCCGTGCCGATCGACGCTACCGCCGAGGGCAGGACCGTCGCCGTGGCGGTGAAAGCCAGCATGGCGAGTGGCAGGCAGAGAATGGCCAGAACCGCCATCTTCATTTCCTTGGCCTCGATCTTCTTGCCGAGATATTCCGGCGTGCGCCCAACCATCAGACCCGCCACGAAGATGGCGATGATGATGAACAGCAATATGCCGTAAAAACCCGCGCCGACACCGCCGACGATCACTTCGCCCAATTGCATGTTGATGAGCGGGACGAGACCGCCAAGCGCTGTGAAACTGCCATGCATGGCATTGACTGCACCGCAGGATGCGGCTGTCGTGATGACCGCAAACAGCGACGAAAGCGCCACGCCGAAGCGAACCTCCTTGCCTTCCATGTTGCCGCCGGCAAGGCCAAAGCTGTGCATCAGCGGATTTCCGGCCGCTTCCGCCCAATAGGTGACCGCAACGCCGGCGATGAACAGCACGCCCATGGCGGCAAGGATCGCCCAGCCCTGGCGCTGGTTGCCCACCATGCGCCCGAAGACATTGGTGAAGGCCGCGCCGATCGTAAAGATCGACACCATCTGGATCATGTTGGAAAAGGCATCAGGGTTTTCAAACGGATGCGCGGAATTGGCGTTGAAAAAGCCGCCGCCATTGGTGCCAAGCATCTTGATCGCCAGCTGTGATGCCACCGGGCCGACCGCAATCGTCTGCTGCGCACCCTCGAGCGTTTGTGCCATGACATAGGCGCCGAGTGTCTGCGGCACGCCGAGCCACACATAAACAAGGGTCAGCACGATGCAGAGGGGCAAAAGCACGTAGAGCGTCGCGCGGATCATATCCACCCAGAAATTGCCGATGGCCTTGCCCGAAGCGCGCGAAAAGGCGCGGATGAGACCGATGGCGATTGCCATGCCCGTCGCGGCAGAAACGAAGTTCTGCACAGTAAGGCCGGTCATCTGGGTCAGATAGGACATGGTGCTTTCGCCACCATAGTTCTGCCAGTTGGTGTTGGTGACGAAGCTGATTGCCGTGTTGAAGGACAGCTCCGGCCCGACGGCCGGCATTGCCTGCGGATTATAGGGCAGCACGGCCTGAAAACGCATCAGCGTATAAAGCAGAGCAAAACCGAGGAGATTGAAGAGCAGCATGGAAAACGCATAGGTCGTCCAGTGCTGCTCCTCGCGCTCGCTTGTTCCGGCAAGGGCATAGAGGCCGCGCTCGACGGGTGCGAGAACCGGCGAAAGCAGGGTGCGTTCGCCACTAAAGACACGCGCCATATAGAAGCCGAGCGGCTTCACCAGCGCGACGACGATCCCGCAGAAAAGCAGAATCTGAAACCATCCAATGAGGGTCATGGTATTTTAACTTTCAATAGCCGCCGCCTCCCGATCAGAAGCGTTCGGGGCGAATGAGAGCATAGGTGAGATAGGCGGCGATAAAGACGGTGACGGCACCGCTCAGGACATAGTCGAATATCATCGCAGCCTCCGTCTAAAGCCGGCCGCAGGCGCGCGTATAGGCAAAGCAGAGGGCGAAGAACACCGTCGCTGCGCCGATCAGAACAAGGTCCATCATGATGGGACTCCTTTTTTCCACAAGGAGCCGGACAGGAAGAAAAGCGCCGTCATGTGGGACGTCGCTTTTCATTCTTTCTGGCTCAGGAAGGGAACACCATCCCTTCCCGAGCAGAAGAATGCACCCGAACCGCATAAAGGTTCGAGACGGCCTCAGAGGGAATAAAATAGGAATCCTATAGGAATTTCGATGCCCGCCAACACGGGCACCGCTGCCGTCTCTTAGTGCGAGAGCGGCTCGCCGAAAGCGGAAACAATGGTTCCCACCGGGCTGTTGCCGGCCAGCAGCGCCGCCAGCAGAATGCGGGCCTGTCCCGGGCGAAGCGTGGAAGAATGCACGGCACCGGCCGCGACAAGGTCATGTCCGCCACCGCCGCCGCCATAACTTGCGACGAGACGGCCTTCCGGCACACGACTGGAAACGACGACAGGGACGCCGCGTTCCGCGCAGCGTTTTACCGCCTCGGCAATATCAGGATTGGCGTTACCCGAACCGAGCGCGGCGAGCACGATACCTCTAGCGCCCGCCTGCAGGCTCGCGTCGATATGGGCGGCGTCACAGCCGGGATGGATGGCGACGATATCAACCCTGATATCGGTGACGGGAGCAGCAAGGTTCGGCGCTGCGGCCTGAACCAGTGGTCGCGCCGAGCGGAAGGCGTCCGCCGCATCCGCACTCAGCTTGTAAAGCCCCCAGGCAGGCAGACAGCGACCGCCAAAGGAGAGAAGTACGCCCTTTGCGGCATTCTGCGGATCGAGCGCGGTTTTTATGGCCTGCGCCAGATTGGCGGGGCCGTCTGCATCCGGGTGGTCTGCCGTAAACTGCGCACCGGTGAAAACCACCGGCTTGGTGAGAACGTGCTGCAGATTGACGACCAGCGACGATTCTTCCATCGCGTCGGTACCATGGAGAACAACGACGCCCGCCACCGCGGGGTCATTGAGTTCCACGCCTACCGCATCGCTGATGCGCTGCATGTCTGCCAATGTCAGGCTGGAGGAATCCTTCGCCATCAGATCGATCGGCTTCAGCCGGGCGCTGATCTGCGGCACCAGCGCCAGCAGGTCTTCGCCGGAAAGGCTGGGCGTACTGGCGCCATCGGCACCACGCCGGCTGGCGATTGTGCCACCGGTGGCGATGACCGCCACCAGTGGAGTTTCACCCTGCCCGCTCAATGCGACGGCCCCGCGCCGGCCGCACGTTCAGCCGCCAGACGGTGGATACGATCGCGCAGCAGATACCAGCCGATGACCAGCGCCGGGATGATGACCAGCAGCGAAGCGATGGTCCAGGAGCCGACGGGATAATCGAACGCCATCAGCACCAGCACGCCGAACAGGAAAATCAGCGTGAGAATGCCGGTATAAGGCGCGCCGAACATGCGGAAATCCGGACGCGCGATTTCGCCGCGCTGCGAAAGCTGCCAGAGCTTCAACTGGCAGAGTACGATGACGGCCCATGCGCAGATGATGCCAAGCGCCGAGAGGTTAAGGGCGATTTCAAAGGCCGAAGCGGGAACGACTGCGTTCAAGGCGACGCCGAGAACGGTAACGACGGCGGTAACCGCAATGCCGCCATAGGGCACGCCGGCCTTGTTCATCTTCGCAAGTGCGGCCGGAGCCGAGCCGGAAACCGCCATGGAATGCAGAATGCGCCCGGTGGAATAAAGACCGGCGTTGAGCGAGGAGAGCACGGCAGTCAGAACCACGAGGTTCATGATCACGTCAGCGCCCTCTACGCCGATGGAGCCGAAGAAGGTGACGAACGGGCTCTCGCCCGCCTTGTAGGCGGTATAGGGCAGGAGCAGCGTGAACAGCAGCACCGAACCGACATAAAACACGACGAGGCGCAGAACGACGGCGCGGATGGCGCGGGGCATGACCTTGCGCGGGTCTTCGGTTTCTCCCGCCGCCGTACCGATCAGCTCGATCGAGGCATAAGCGAAGACGACGCCCTGAATGATGACGAAGGCCGGAAGAATGCCGTTGGGGAAAAAGCCGCCATTATCGGTAATGAGGCTGAAACCGGTGACATGGCCCTCGATGGGCGTGCCGAAGATGACGAAATAAACGCCGACGACGAGGAAAATGGCGAGTGCCACCACCTTGATCAGGCTGAACCAGAATTCCAGTTCGCCAAAGACCTTCACCGACAGCATGTTCATCGCCAGCACGACCAGAAGCGCCGTCATCGCGAAGACCCACTGGTCGATGCCCGCGAGCCACGGAACATATTGCTTGAAGAAATTCATGTAGAGGGCAACGGCGGTCACATCCGCCACCGAAGTCATCGCCCAGTTCAGCCAATACATCCAGCCGGCGGCAAAGGCCATTTTCTCGCCGTAGAACTCACGGGCATAGGAGACGAAGGAGCCGGAGCTTGGGCGGTGCATGATCAGCTCGCCAAGCGCGCGCAGCACCAGAAACGCGAAGAAGCCGCAAAGCGCGTACACAAACACCAGTGCCGGACCCGCCTGCGCCAGCCGGCCGCCAGCGCCGAGAAACAAGCCCGTGCCGATCGCGCCGCCGATGGCGATCATCTGGATCTGCCGCGGCTTCAGGGCCTTGTGGTAACCGAGTTCTTCTTCGACGAAGACCTCACGCTCGGCAGATGCCGTTTTCCCAGAATGCATGGATTTATCCTCCCGATAAAACGCTTTTAATCGGCAATAAGCCGGAAATCAAAGTGGAACTGGCGCAGTCCCCAAGGCTGGAAATATGGCCAGCATGCACAGGTGTGCTGTAAAGCTGCATGACAGATTTTCGCCCCTCATAATGGCAGATAATGCCGTTCGTCAAGGGTATTCGACATGATTGACCTTCTCCTCAGCCCAGATTAAGGTCGAAAAATCTGTAAGACAGCCTTACAGATATAGCAACACTTAAAAGCCAGTGGAGGAAAAAGTGAGTGTGACGCGCAGGGAGCATGATTTGCTCGGAACGAAGGAAATTCCGGCGGATGTCTATTGGGGTGTGCACACCGCACGCGCGGTAGAAAACTTTCAGATCACCGGGGTGACCATCGGCCACAACCCTTATCTCGTCCGGGGATTAGCCTATGTGAAGGAGGCGGCCGCACGCGCAAATCACGAACTCGGCCTGCTCGACACGGAACGAATGGAAGCGATCGCTGCGGCCTGCCGCGAAATTCGCGCAGGCGCGCTGCATGAGCAATTCGTGGTGGATGAAATCCAGGGCGGAGCCGGCACCTCCACCAACATGAATGCCAATGAGGTCATCGCCAACCGTGCGCTTGAACT
Organism: Agrobacterium sp. ICMP 6402; assembly: GCF_009498615.1. Taxonomy (NCBI): domain Bacteria; kingdom Pseudomonadati; phylum Pseudomonadota; class Alphaproteobacteria; order Hyphomicrobiales; family Rhizobiaceae; genus Agrobacterium; species Agrobacterium sp. ICMP 6402. Next base: position 203,134 of record NZ_QSNV01000002.1, on the reverse strand, counting down.
GCTTGGCCACGAAAAAGGCGACTATGCCCGCCTTCACCCCAACGACCATGTCAATCTCAGCCAGTCGACCAATGACGCCTATCCGACGGCGGTCAATGTCGGCCTGATCGAATCAATCGACGATCTGGCGGCCTCCATGGGCGTGCTGAAAGATGCTTTCGACCGCAAGGCACAGGAATTTGCCGGCTTCATCAAGATCGGGCGCACGCAATTGCAGGACGCCGTGCCGATGACGCTCGGCCAGGAACTCCGCACGTTTGTGGTGATGCTGGGTGAAGATCAGGCCCGCCTGATCGAATCCGCCGCCCTGCTGCACGAGATCAATCTTGGCGCCACCGCCATCGGTACCGGCCTTAATGCGCCGCGCGGTTATGCGGCGCTTGCCTGCCAGCATCTGGCAGCGCTAACCGGCCGACCGCTGGTAACGGCAGTAGACCTCATTGAAGCGACGCAGGATCCCGGCGCATTCGTGCATCTGTCCGGCGTGCTGAAGCGGGTGGCCGTCAAGCTGTCGAAAACCTGCAACGATCTTCGCCTGCTCTCCTCCGGCCCGCGCGCCGGCATCGGTGAAATCACCCTGCCGTCGGTTCAGGCGGGTTCCAGCATCATGCCCGGCAAGATCAATCCCGTCATTCCCGAAGTCGTCAATCAGGTCGCCTATGCCGTCATCGGCAACGATATCACCATCACCATGGCCGCCGAAGCCGGGCAGCTGCAGCTGAACGCCTTCGAGCCGATCATGGTGCGCGCGCTGTCCCAGAGCATCAGCCAGCTCAGTGCCGCCTGCCGGACACTGGCGGAACGCTGCGTTGACGGCATCGTCGCCAACCCCACCATCATGGCGCAACGTGTGGAGGAATCGATCGGTCTTGCCACCGCGCTCAATCCGCTGATCGGTTATTATGCGGCAACGGAGGTCGCGAAAGAGGCGCTGGCCAGCGGCCGCACCGTGCCGCAGGTGGTTCTGGAACGTGGATATCTGACGGAAGCGCAATTGCAGCAGGCGCTGAGCCCGCGGCACCTCGCCAACCTGCCGGCGCTCACGGTTGACGAGCCCGATCTTCTCCAATGATCGTGGTCACCACCTGCTTCACCTGCCCAAGGTGAAGCTCCATCGCCTCGCGCGCCTCGGGTGCTGAACCCCGCCGGATCGCTTCGACGATCCGGCGGTGCTCGTAATTCGACGCAACGCGGCGGCCCGCCATCAGATTGACCATCTCGGATTGCTGGGACACAGCTTCGCGGGCATCGGCCACCACTTTGGCGAACAGGCCATTGGCCGAGGCTTCCGCGATGGCGCAGTGGAATTGCCCATCCAGCAGCACCCAGGGGTGCGGCCTCTCTTCGACTTCCATCCTGTCGCAGAGGTGCAGTAATATCTCCAACTGGGCATCGGTGCGCCGGAGCGCCGCCCATCCGGCCGCCGGCACCTCGATGAAGGGACGCGCCTCGATCAGATCGCGGGCGGAATAAGCGCCGTAATTCAACTCGGAAGGCGGCGTCGGCGTCATCACATAGGTGCCGCTTCCGGTGCGGGTCTGCGTCAGCCCTAAAGTCTGGAGAGATCGCAAAGCCTCGCGAATGATCGGTCGGCTGACGCCATATCTTTGCGCCAGATGCGCCTCGGAAGGGAGCCGTGTACCGACCGCAATCTGCCCCGAGGTAATCGCTGAGCGGATATCTTCAAACACCGCTTCCGCGGCGTTCTTGCGATTGATCGGCTGTGCATCCGCAAGCCAATCCGACAACCCGCCCATCTTTAAACCCTCCGCACCCTCAATATGCCTGCCATCCAGCAATGAAGGGATGGCCGCCGCTCACGCGGCTAAGCCGACCTTCCTAACACTATCCGGCCAGATGGAACAACGACGGCGTATATTTTTATCGGAGGAAGGAAGCGGCGACCGCTTCCTTCCAATATCACGCCTTCACTTCCTGTCCCTCCGGCTCGTCATCCTCACGCGGAATGCGGAACCACGCGACATAAAGCGCCGGCAGGAAAAGCAGCGTCAGTGCCGTGCCGACCACGATACCGCCCATCATCGCATAGGCCATCGGCCCCCAGAAAATCTCCCGCGAAATGGGGATGAGGGCAAGTGTGGCCGCTGCCGCCGTCAGCATGATCGGCCGCATGCGGTGTTCTGTCGCCTCGACCACCGCGTGCCAGGCCGAGACGCCCTCGCTTCTCAGATGCTCGATCTGCACGACAAGAATGACCGAATTGCGGATCAGGATGCCGATCAGCGCCAGCACGCCAAGAATGGCGACGAAGCCCATCGGCGCATTGGAGAGAAGCAGCGCCACCACCACGCCGATCAATGCGGTCGGCGCCACTGCGAAGACCAGGAACAGCCTGCTGAAGCTTTGCAGCTGCAGCATCAGGATGGTCGCCATCGCAAACAGCATCAGCGGCACCACGGCAACGATCGGCGCTTGCGAATCCGCGCTGGATTCCACCGAACCACCCGTTTCCAGCTTGTAGCCGACGGGAAGCGTTTTCTGGAACGCCTCGATCTTCGGCTTCAGCTGCTCCACGATTGTGGCGGGCTGTGTTGGTCCGATAATGGCGGCCTTGACCGTGATCGTCGGGATCCTGTCACGACGCCAGATGGTCGGCTGTTCCAGTTCGTAGCGGAAGTTGGCGATCGCCGACAGCGGCACGGCCTTGCCGTTGGTCGCCGGCAATTGCAGGTTCTGCAATGTTTCGATGGAGCCGCGCTCCGACATCTGCGCCCGCGCTACCACATTGACGAGATAGATGTCGTCCCTGACCTGGGTAACTGTGGAACCTTCGACAATGCTGTTCATGGCATTGGCAATGTCTTCGGACGAAACACCAAGCTGGCGGGCCTTGTCCTGCAAAACGTCAACCTTGACCACACGCGTCGGCTCGTTCCAGTCCATGACCATGTTGGACAGCAGCTGGTGTTCGCCGACGATGCCCGACAATTGTTGTCCAAGCTCACGAACCTTCTGGATATCAGGACCGCTCAGGCGATATTGCACCGGTTTCCCGACCGGCGGGCCAATATCGAGCAATTTCACGAAGGCGTCGGTGCCGGTGAAGGTCCGGTTCAGGTAATCCTGCAACTCGGCGCGCACCTTGTCGCGCACATCCAGCCCTTTGGTCACGATCACCGTCTGGCCGAAGGTGACGTCAGGCGTCTGCACGTCGAAGGACAGGATGAAACGCGGTGCGCCTTCACCGACATAGGTTGTCCAGTGGTCGATGTCCGGGTTCTTCGCCAGCGCCTCCTGCTCGAACTGCGCCATCTGCCGGTTGGTTTCGGCAATCGAGCTGTTCTGCGGCAGGTTCCAGTCAACGATAAGCTCCACGCGGTCGGATGACGGGAAGAACTGCTGCTGCACGAGGCTCATGCCGCCAACGGAAAGACCGAACAGCGCGATGGTGAGGATGATCGTGACCCAGCGCCAGCGCAAAGCCCGGCCGAGAAGCCACGAGAAGGCGGAGGCAAAACGCCCCTTCTTCTCGTGGTGCGATTTCATCGTCTTCGGCAATATCGTCACGCCGAGCAGCGGCGTGAACAGGACTGCAACGATCCACGACACGACCAATGAGACGGCGATCACCACGAAGAGGGTAAATGTGAATTCACCCGCCGCGCTGTTGTTGAGGCCGACGGGAATGAAGCCGGCGACGGTGACCAGCGTGCCCGTCAGCATCGGGAAGGCGGTCGAGGTATAAACATAGGTCGCCGCCTTTCTGAGATCGTCTCCGAGTTCAAGACGCGCGACCATCATCTCGACGGCAATCATCGCATCATCGACGAGAAGCCCGAGCGCAATGATGAGGGCTCCGAGAGAGATGCGCTGCAGCGAAATGCCGGTATATTCCATATAAACAAAGGTGATCGCCAGCACGAGCGGGATGGAGACGGCAACCACCATGCCGGCCCTGAGGCCAAGGCTGATGAAGCTGATGACGAGAACGATGGCGATCGCTTCGAAGAGCGCCGAAGTAAAGCCCGATACCGCCTCATCAACCACGGCGGGCTGATCGGATACCCGGTGCAGATCGACGCCGATTGGCAGGTCCGCGACGATGCGCTTCATCTGCGCATCCAGCGCCTCGCCGAAATGCACGAGGTTCGCACCGGTTTTCATGCCTATGGCAAGACCGATGGCCGGTTGGCCGTTAAAGCGGAACAGCGACGATGGCGGATCGACATAACCGCGCCGGATCGTCGCCACTTCCGTCAGCGGAAAGAACCGGTTGTTGACGCGCAGGTTGATGGACCGCAGGCTGTCTTCCGAGGTGAACTGACCGCTGACGCGCAGCGCCACACGCTCAGGGCCGGCATTGACGAAACCGGACTGGGTAACGGCGTTCTGGGATTGCAGCGTCTTGATGATCGACTGCTGATCGATGCCGAGCGCCGCGATCTGCCGCGTGGAAAATTCCAGATAGATCGCCTCGTCCTGCGCGCCGATAACATCCACCTTGCCGATATTGTCGACGGTAAGAACTTTTGCGCGGGCATCTTCCACCAGATCGCGCAATTGCCGCTGGCTGAGGCCATCGCTGGTGAAGGCGTAGATATTGCCATAGACATCGCCGAAGCGGTCGTTGAAGAACGGACCGACGACGCCCGAGGGGAACTCGCCCTTGATATCACCGATCATGTTGCGCACCCGCACCCATGTCGGTTCAACGTTCCTGGCCTTGGTTTCCGGCACCAGCTCCACGAAGATCGTCGTGCGGCCGGCCACCGTCTGGCTGCGCAGATGGTCGAGATTATCGAGTTCCTCGAGTTTCTTCTCGATCCTGTCGGTCACCTGCCGGGCCACGTCCTCGGCCGAAGCGCCGGGCCATTGCGCACTGATTACCATCGTCTTGATGGTGAAGTTCGGATCTTCCTCACGGCCGAGATTGAGATAGGAGAAAACGCCGGCAAGAACGAACACCAGCATGAAGTACCAGACGAGCGAACGGTGTTCGAGCGCCCAGTCGGAAAGATTGAATTTCTTCACTGACGGACCTCCTGATCGATCCTGATGGCTTGCCCATCCTTAAGCTTGTGAACGCCGGCACTGGCAACCCGCTCGCCGGGTTTGACGCCGCCGGTAATGCGCACGCTGCCGCCGTCAACCGGCTCGCCCGCTATCGTAACCGGACGCAGCGCCACCGTTGCCGTATCGGCGTTGACGATCCAGACGCCCCATCCATTATCGGTTTTCAGCAAGGCTGATGCGGGAAGCGCAATCTGCGGTTCGGATGCGGCAAGCACCGAGGCCGTGACGACGGAGCCCAGCCGGAAGGCCGCGGGCGCATCCTGCAGGCTGATCTTCGTGCGACGCGTGCGCGTCGCTGTTTCGGCCTCAGGGGCGATTTCGCGCACCACGCCGGTGGTGCGGATTTTCGGATCGAGCTGCAGGGCGATCTCGAAGGTCGAACCGATCTCCAGCCGCTGCGCCGCAAATTGCGGAACATCCACCACCACATCGCGCACTTCCGGGCGGGCGATGGTCACGACCGTCTGACCGGCCGAAACGACCTGGCCGATTTCGCCCGATGTGGCGGTTACCACGCCGTCAAATTCTGCACGCAATTGCGCATAGCCAAGCTGCTCTTCGGCCTTGTCCAGATTTGCCCGCGCCTTGGCAACGGCGGCATTGGCGGTGCGCGTGGCCTGTTCGGCCTCTTCCAGCGCGGCTTCAGTGCCGCTGCGGGCCTCGGCCAGCACGCGCTGGCGTTGTTCGGTCGTCACCGCATTGGCGAGTTGCGCTTCCGCATTGGAAAGATCGGACTGCGCGCTCTTCACCGACAGTTCGAGTGCCAGCGGATCGATCGAAGCAACCACATCACCTTTCTTGACCAGATCGGCCACATCGACATTGCGGGCGATGATCCGGCCGAGAACGCGAAAACCGAGATCGGTCTGGATGCGCGATTCCACCGTGCCGGTGAGCCGCAGCGCATCGGGCGATTTCTCTTCCACCACAACGGAGAGTACCGGACGCGGTGCCTCCGCGGCGGCTTCCTGCTTTTCCTGGCAGGACGAGACGGCGATTGCCGCAACGAGCAAAAACAAGCTTCTGTTTATCCTGAACATTATTGTGCCTGCCCCTTTTCATAGGCGACCTTTTCACCGGCCCGCAGAAATTTTGTCCCGACGGTGACGACGATATCGCCGGGGTTGAGCCCGTCCGCGACGACAAATTGGCCGGTCTCGTAGTCGGCGACCTCGATCTGGCGCATGGCGATTTCCGAAGATTGCGGATCGACAATCCAGACGGCAGGAAGACCGTTCTGCGATGTCATCGCCGACCATGGAAGCTCGATGGCATCGACCTGTTTGAAGCGGAAATGGCCGGATACGGGCGCGCCGAGCGGCATGGTCAAATCGCCGTTGAGGCCAACCTTGACCCTGATCGTCCCATTGTCCGGATCGATCGTCGGGGAAATCTCCCGCACCGGCGCCGCAACCGTACGGGACGGATCCGACAGGAGGCTGACATTGACGAGATTGTCGATATCACGCTCGAGGAACAGCGATTCGTAGACATCGAAAACCGCATCGCGCGGCCCGTCATGCGCCAGCGTGAAAACAAGCTGCGCAGCCTGCGCCACCTGGCCGACCTCGACATTACGCGCCGTGATCACACCATCCGCATCGGCCCTGAGTTCGGTATAGGAAAGCGCATCGCGGGCCGTATCGAGCTGCGCCTGCGCCGATCTCACCGCGCCCTGCGTGGTGAGCAGGGTTTCCTGGGCCTTGTCGAGCGCCGAGCGCGAGGTCACCTGTGTCTTGAACAGGCTCTGCTGGCGGTCGAACGTCAGTTGCGCCTGCGTTTGCTGCGCTTCGGCCGATTGCAGGTTGGCGAGCGCGACATCGATGTCGGCCTTCTGCTCTTCGGGATCGATGCGGGCGAGCAGTTGCCCCTTCGTCACCCGCGCACCCACATCCACCAGCCGCTCGGTAATCTTGCCACTGACCCGGAAGGACAGGTCCGTCTGAACCCTTGCCCTCACTTCGCCGGTGATGACGCTGCCGCGATCGACCGGCTTTTTCACCGCCGTGACCACATCGACGGTCCGCAGCGGCTTTTCGGCCGGCGGCCCTTCATTGCTGCAGGACGACAGGGCAAAAACACCGCCGACCGCCAGCGCGATAAGAATGGTTTTCATGGTGACCTCTTGATCTTCGCCCCATCCTATAATATTTGACTGACTGAATAGTCAATGAAATTCTTATGCCGCCGATCCGGGAACCGTTCGGGCTTAACGCCGAGCTCCCGGATGATTATCGAAGATGTGCCGCCGGGCGTTCTTGGGAGACACCGGGAATAGGCTGAAGAATGAACCACGCACCACCTGCAAAAATCGATTCCGGTTTTTGTGCCGGTGCGATAGGCAGGCCATCAATGACGTCCGCCGCTCACGACGGATAGAAGGGCACGCGCCGAAAATACCTGAGGAGCCGGGGTCATGACGAAAACAAAACTGACACGTGCAGAACAGAAGATACAACGTCCGTTGCAAATTCTCGATGCCGCATTTGAGGAATTCACCAAAAGGGGATTTACGGCAACGCGGGTCGAAGACATTGCCGACCGGGTGGGGGTGACGAAAGGGACGGTCTATGTCTATTTCGAAACCAAGGAGGCGCTTTTCGAGGCTATGGTGAAGCATGCCTCCATGCCGTTCCGGGAGACGTTCGGCGCCTATACGCACAAGTCGGACGATCCCGTCGAGGAGCTTCGCCTGCTGCTCGAATTCCTGTTCGACGCACTCGTCGACAACCGAAAAATGCGGGAACTGTTTCGTCTGATCGTCGCCGAAGGCGCAAAATTCCCCGAACTCATCGACCAGCACCATGACACGATGATGGTCCCCGTCTTCGCACGCATCGATGCGATCCTCGAGGAGGGCGTGGCGAAAAAAAGGTTCAGGGCCAATCCTCCCGAACTTGCCAAGGTGGTGATGTCACCCATGGTCGGGACATTGGTTTTCCGGCTGATTTTCGACGACAGACGCATCCTGGACAAGCAGGCCGTGCTGAAGGTCCATCTCGACCTCATCATGCGCGGATTGCTGACTCCATGAGCATTTTCAAAGCCCCTCTCTCAACCGACGCCGCCAATGCAGACATATTTGAGTTCAGTATATTCCTCGATCCCATGGCGTGACCCCTCCCGCCCGAGGCCCGACATCTTGACCCCGCCGAACGGCGCTTCAGCAGTGGAAATCGCCCCCGTATTGACGCCGACCATGCCATATTCAAGCGCCTCGGCAACCCGGAACACGCGGGAAAGATCACGGGCATAAAAATAGGATGCAAGGCCGAAATCGGTATTGTTGGCCTGCGCGATCACATCCGCTTCATCCTCGAAACGGAAAAGCGGGGCGAGCGGCCCGAAGGTTTCCTCGCGCACCACCTGCATGCCGGCATCGACATTGCGAAGGATCGTCGGCTCGAAAAAATTACCGCCAAGGGCGTGTCTTCTGCCGCCTGTGGCAATCTCGGCGCCTTTCGAAAGCGCATCGGATATATGCGCTTCCACCTTGGCGACGGCGTTACCATCGATGAGAGGACCGAGAATACTTGCCTCCTCCAGCCCGTTTCCGACTTTCAACTGTGAGACGGCGAGTGCGAATTTTTCAGCGAAGGCGTCATAGACGCTGCTCTGCACATAAAGACGGTTGGCGCAGACGCAGGTCTGGCCATTGTTGCGGAACTTGGCGATCAGCGCCCCTTCCACGGCGGCATCGAGATCGGCATCGTCGAAAACGATGAAGGGAGCATTGCCGCCAAGCTCCAGCCCCAGTTTCTTGATGGTCGGCGCACATTGCCGATAGAGATGTTCGCCCGTGCGGGTCGAGCCGGTGAAGGTCAGAAGACGGATATCGGGGCTCGCCGTCAGCACGCCGCCGATTTCTGCGGCAGGGCCAGTGATGATGCTGAAAAGTTCAAGCGGCAGGCCCGCGCGCTCGGCGAGAATGGCAAGTGCTATGGCCGAAAATGGCGTCTGCGGCGCGGGTTTCAGCACCACGGCGCAACCCGCCGCAAGCGCTGGACCGACTTTGCGGGTGATCATGGCATTGGGGAAATTCCACGGCGTGATGGCCGCAACGACGCCGACCGGTTGGCGAAGAATCAGAATGCGCTTGTCAGCCTGGTGGCCGGGCACCGTCTCGCCGTTGATACGGCGCGCCTCTTCGGCAAACCACTCGATGAAGCTTGCACCATAGGCGATCTCACCCTTTGCTTCCGCGAGCGGCTTTCCCTGTTCCAGCGTCAGGATCATACCGAGATCGTCGCGGTTTTCCATGACGAGCCGGTGCCACGCCTTCAGGATAGCCGCACGCTCACCGGCAGTGCGGCGCGCCCATGCCTTCTGAGCAATCACGGCGGCAGCGATTGCTTCCTGCGTTTCCGCTGCGCCGAGTTCGGGAACCTGTCCGACGCTCTCCCCTGTTGCGGGGTTGCGGATCCTCGCCGTTTCACGACCATCGCAGCCGATCCATCGGCCTGCCACGGGGACTTTTTCATTGAGGAGTGTTGGATCACTCAGATGCATGGGCAAATCCCTCAACAGAAAACCTGCGCCGACGCCGGGTCGAAGGCAAGATGCACGAGATCGCCACGGCTCAGTCCGGAAATCGCGTCGTGGCCGAAGGGCAGCCGCACGGCAAGTGGTTCACCTGAACCGGTATAGGCAACAACATGGACGTTGTTGCCAAGGAAGGTGATGTCGCTGACCGTGGCCTGAAAACCGGCGGCGGAAGCCAGCTTGCTCCGGCTGAGCTGCAGACGTTCCGGACGCAGCATCAGCGCCGCCTTCGTTCCGAGCGCGGCTTCGCCATGCACCGGAATATGATCGAAGACGATATCCCGGCCGAGCGAAACCGTCGCCTTTCCACCCGATGCCGAGAGCAGATCGCAGGCGATAAAATCGCTGTCGCCGATGAATTCGGCCACGAAACGGGTGGTGGGGTGGGCATAAAGCTCCGGCCCCGTACCGATCTGGTCGATCACACCTTTCGAAAACACGGCGATCCGGTCGGAAAGGCGCAACGCCTCTTCCTGATCGTGGGTGACGTAAAGGATCGTCACCTCCGTCTGCTGGTGGATGCGGCGGATTTCGAACTGGATTTCCTCGCGCAGCTTCTTGTCGAGCGCCGAGAGCGGCTCATCCATCAGAAGAACCGGCGGATCATAGGCAAGGGCGCGCGCCAGCGCCACGCGCTGCTGCTGACCACCGGACATCTGCGCGGGCTTCCGGTCCTCGAAACCTTCGAGACGAACGAGCCGCAGCATCTCCTTCACCTTGGCATCGATCTCCGCCTTGCTCTTGCGGCGGACCTTCAGCGGAAAGGCGATGTTCTCGCCGACCGAAAGATGCGGAAACAGGGTGTAACGCTGGAAGACCATGCCGATATTGCGCTTGTGCGACGGCGTGGAGAGCAGGCTCTCGCCGTTCAGCAATATATCGCCCGCCGTCGGCTGCTCGAAGCCGGCCAGAATATAAAGCGTCGTGCTCTTTCCCGAGCCGGACGGCCCGAGAAACGTCATGAACTCGCCCGGCTGCACGTCGAGATTGACGTCCTGAACGGCGACGACCGGTCCGTATTGCTTAGCGATACCGCGAATTTGCAGGAGCGGTTTGGTCATGTTTTCAGTCCTTTTCGCACAGCCGCGACAAGCAGCATGAGAATGATGGTCACCGCGATGAGAAGCGTTGAGGCGGCAGCGATGACAGGCGTCAGATCCTGACGCAGCGTCGCCCAGATTTTCACCGGCAGCGTCTGCAATGTCGGGCTTGCCATGAAGATCGCCAGCACCACCTCATCCCAGGAGGTGAGGAAGGAGAAGATCGCCGCCGAAAACAGGCCGTGGCTGATGGCGGGCAACGTGATGCGGATTTTCGCCTGTAACGGGCTTGCACCGCACAGCACTGCCGCATCCTCTATCGACTTGTCGAAACCTTCGAGCGCACCGGTCAGCGCCAGAATGGAAAAGGGCAGCGCCACGACGAGATGGGCGATGACGAAGCCGGTGGTGGTGCCCGCAAGGCCGAGTTTCAGGAAAAAGGCGTAGAGCGCCACGGCAAGCACGACGACCGGTAGGATCATCGGTGTCATGAACAGCGCTCGCAGCGTGCCGCGCCCGATGAAACGACCACGCACCAGCCCGAAGGAAGCGACGAGACCGATCAGCACCGATAGCACCGTGACCATGAGAGCGATGCGCAGGCTCGTCCAGGCGGCATCCAACCATCTCGGGTCAGCGAAGAAATCGGCGTACCATTTCAGTGTCCAGCCGGGCGGTGGAAAAATCAGCCATTGCGACGAGCCGAAGGACAGCGCAGCGATGAAGACGATCGGGAGGATCAGAAATGCCGAGGTCAGCACGGTGATGAGCAGGAGCAGCCATTTCCAGAGGCCGAGGCTGTTATAGTTCAAAAGCATGTCAGCGCCCCCCTGCCCCGGCCGCGCCGAAGAATTTCAGCTGCACGGCGTAGAGAGTAAGTGTCACCACCAGCAGCACCAGCGCCGCTGCCCCGCCCATGCCCCAGTTGACGAGCGACTGCACGAATTGCGCAATGAGTTCGGCCAGCATCATGTTCGCCGTGCCGCCGAGCAGCGCCGGGGTGACGAAATAACCGAGCGACATGACGAAGACCATCAGCGCGCCGGAGATCATACCAGGTGCGGCAAGCGGGATGAGAACCCGGGTCAGCGCCTGAAAGCGCGTCGCCCCGCAGAGCGACGCCGCCTGCAGAATGGCCGGGTCGATCTTGCGGATGACGCCGTAGAGCGGAATGATGATGAAGGGCAGCATGATATAGGTCATGCCGATGGTAACCCCGGTGAGATTGTTGACCAGCGCCAGCGGCTGATCGATGATGCCGAGGCCCATCAGTGTCTTGTTGACCACGCCGGTACGCTGCAACAGCACCATCCAGGCATAGGTGCGCGCCAGCAGGTTGGTCCACATCGACAGCAACAGAATAGCGAAAACAATGGAGGCAAGCCGCGCCGGCATGATGGCAAGCGCCCAGGCGACGGGAAAGCCGATCACCAGCGACACCACTGTTACCAGCGCCGATACAGCGAAAGTGTTGAAGAAAATCTTCAGATAGGTGGAGCTGCCCAGCAGTGCCGCATAGTTGCCAAAGCCGAAGACGGGTTCGGTGACGCTGCGCGACAGCAGGATCAGAACCGGAACGACAAAGAACAGGACAAGCAGAACCAGCGCCGGCAGGGTGGCGGCAAAATTGCCGGGCCGGACGGGCATTCGCGCCGTCGCCTTCGTGCTGACTGTTTCATCGGTTAGCGAGACCATGTCCAAACCTCCCCGGACGTGGAAAATCGCGCGGGCGTTTCGCTGCCCGCGCCGTTATCTTATTTCGCCTGCCAGGCGTACCAACGCTCGCCGATTTCATCGCGGTGCTGCGCCCAGTAGCCCATATCGGCATCGACCTGGCTTGCGGTCTGCTGGTCCGGCAGGGTTTTCGCCGTTTCCGGATCCATCAGCTTGGCGGATTCGATGTTAACAGGAGCGTAGCCCGTCGCGGTCGCCATATCCGCCTGCGCCTGCGCGGAGGTGGCGAGTGCGATGAACTTCATCGCCGCATCCTTGTTCTTCGTTCCCTTGGGCACGACGAGGGAATCCGCTGCGGTGATGTTCTGTTCCCAGGAGGTCTCCACCTTCACGCCGCTCTTCTCGAGCGCCGTCATGCGGCCGTTCCAGACGCTGCCGAAGGGCGCTTCCGCCGATGCGATCAGCTGCTGCGACTGCGCCCCACCAGACCACCAGATGATATCGAATTTGATGGTATCCAGCTTCTTGAAAGCGCGGTCGAGATCAAGCGGATAAAGCTTTTCGGCGGCCACACCGTCGGCCAGAAGCGCAGCTTCTATCACGCCCGGTGCGGACCACTTGTAGAAGGTGCGCTTGCCGGGAAATTTAGCCGTATCGAACAGATCAGCCCAGCTTTTCGGGCAGGCGGCCACGGCGTCGACATTGCAGCCGATGACGAAGGAATAATAGAAGCTGCCGACGGAATAATCCGTCACGAAACGCGGATCGAGCTTCGTCTTGTCGATGACGGCGAAATCGAGCTTCTCCAGCAGGCCCGTCGGCCCGGCCTGCGCGGCATAGTCGCCTTCGACATCGACCACATCCCATGTCACGCCGTTTGCCTCGACCATGGCCTTCAGCTTGCCATAGTCGGTCGGGCCGTCCTGAAGCACGTTGATGCCGCTCGACACCATGAATTTTTCGGCCCAGGCCGCCTTCTGGGCGTCCTGCGTGGTTCCTCCCCAGCTGGAAAAAACCAGATCATTCGCCTGTGCAGCTGCACCGAGGGCGAAAAGTGCTGCGCATGTCGTCAATACCAGTTTCGATCTCATGTTCCCTTACTCCGTTTTAGAGCTTGTCGTTGGCATGCACGTCGCGACCGGCGGCTTTCAGTTGAGCGGTGAAAAACGCGCCGGCTTCATGATCTTGTTTTCGGCGACTTCGATGAGGTCGCGGATTTTCGGCAGAAACGACAACCAGCGCGGATCAGCCATCAGCTTCGCGCGTCGCTCCTCGCGGTCATCAAGGCTCGCAAAAGCCCAGATATGAACAATTTCGTTGATCGGGCCGATCTCGGAAAAGAAGTAACCCACCAATTCGCCGAGATGGCTTTTCTGGATTTCGATACCCTCTTCTTCCACGACCTTGAGATAGGCCGGGATGGCGCCGTTCTTCAGCCTGTAGGTGCGTATCTCGTAAAACATCGGCTCACCGCATCACGAAAGGATCGGGGATCGGGTCGTCGGAGGTGCGCAGCCATATGGTCTTGGTACGCGTATAATCGAGCGCCGCCGCAATCCCGCCTTCGCGTCCATCACCTGAGAGGCCAAAGCCGCCGAAAGGCGCGATCGGCGAGACGGCGCGATAGGTGTTTACCCAGACGATGCCGGCGCGGATCGCCTTCATCAGCCGGTGGGCACGCGTCAGGTTCTGCGTGAAGACGCCGGAGGCGAGGCCATAAACCGTGTCATTGGCGAGCGCGATGGCTTCCGCCTCGGTTTCAAACGAAACAACCGAAAGAACGGGACCGAAAAATTCCTTTTCCATGGAGGGTGAACGGATGCCGTCGCAATCGAGAATGGTCGGCCGATAGAAATAGCCGTCGCCATCGACAGACGCGCCGCCCGTCACCACTTTCGCACCGGCATCCACGGAGGCGGAAACCAGCGAGACGATGTGCTGGCGCTGGCGCTCCGTCGCCAACGGCCCCACTTCCGTCGCCATATCCAGCGGCGAGCCAATGCGGATTGCCTCAGCCTTCGCCGCCAAAATCTCGAGGAAACGGTCCTTGACGCTTTTTTCGATAATCAGGCGCGATCCGGCAACGCAGCTCTGGCCGGTCGCGGCAAAAATGCCCGCCACCTGCGCATTGGCGGCGCTTTCGAGATCAGCATCGGCGAAAACGAGGATCGGCGACTTGCCGCCGAGTTCCAGCGAGGTGGAGGCAAGGTTTTCAGCCGAATTGCGAACGATGTGACGCGCCGTTTCCGGGCCGCCGGTAAAGGCGATATGGGCCACCTTCGGATGGGTGGTGAGCGCATTACCGCAGGACGCGCCAAAACCGGTGACGATATTGACGACGCCGGCAGGAAAACCGGCCTCGTGCACAAGACGCGCAAATTCCAGCAGCGGTGCCGGCCCATCTTCCGAAGCCTTGACGACGAGGGTGCAGCCGGCGGCCAGCGCCGGGCCGATCTTGACGGCGGCGAGAAACAACTGACTGTTCCACGGCACGATGGCCGCCACCACGCCAACGGGTTCACGCCGCAGCCAGACATCCATATCCGGCTTGTCGATGGGCAGATAAGCGCCCTCGATCTTGTCTGCCAGCCCGGCATAATAACGGTAGTAGTCCGCGACATAGGCGATCTGTGCCGACGTCTCGCGAATGATCTTGCCGGTATCGCGGGTTTCAAGTTCGGCAAGCGTCTTGGCATTTTCGGCAACCAGATCAGCCAGCCGGTAAAGCAGCTTGCCGCGCTGGGTCGCCGTCAGTTTCGACCAGGCGGCATCCTCGTAGAGCGCCCGATGCGCGGCCTCGACCGCGCAGCTGACATCCGCCTCGCGGCTTTCAGGCATTTCGGCCCAGGGCGCGCCGGTTGCCGGGTCGAGGCTGGAAAAGCTCGCCTCACCATTCTCGAAACGTCCGTCGATATAGCATTGAAAACGGCGCATCGTTTACTCCTTGAAAGCCGGCATGACATCGGAAAGAAAGCGCTCCAGCGAGGCCTTCTTCCGCTCGAAGCTCATGCCGGTATCGATCCAGAAAGAATATTCGTCATAACCCATGGCCTCATAGGCTTTGAGCCGGGTAATGACCTCATCGGCACCACCGACGACATTGTTCTTGCGCATGACATTACCGGACAGCATGGCGTTCCCGGCAATATCCTCCGGTGCAATGCGCTCGATCAGACCCTGATGAACCGGCTTTTCGTTTTTGAACCACGCGAAGAAATAATTGTAATAGACGCTCATCTCATGGGCCGCCTGAGCGATATCGGCTTCATCGGAACCGACATAGGTGTGGCGCAGCAGCATGATTTTCGGCCGCTGTTTTTCCGGGTTTTTGGCGCAGGCATCATTGAAGCGACCCATCAGGGTTTCCACCTCGTCGTCGCCCTGCCAGAGCGGCGTCACCTGCACATTGCAATCATTGGCGACCGCGAATTCGTGCGAATTCGGATCACGCGCCGCCACCCAGATCGGCGGGAAGGGCTGCTGCAACGGTTTAGGGGCGGAGGTCGTGGCCGGAAATTTGAAGAACTCGCCATCATGGGCATAGTCGCCCGCCCAGACACCTTTGACGGCAGGGATCAATTCACGCATCCGCTGGCCCGCACCCCAGGCATCGAGGCCGGGAAGCAGCCGCTCGTACTCGAATGAATAAGCGCCGCGTGCGATGCCGATATCGAGACGGCCATCGCAAATGAGGTCCGTCATCGCCGCTTCGCCGGCAAGTTTGATCGGATGCCAGAAAGGCGCGATCACCGTACCGGTACCAAGACGCGCCGTTTTCGTGCGTCGCGCCAGATCGGCGATGGTCACAAAGGGATTGGGAGCAATGGTGAAATCCATGCCGTGATGTTCACCGGTCCAGATGGCATGCATGCCGCCACGGTCAGCGATTTCGCAGAGCGTCACGAACTCCTCGTAGAGCGTCTTGTGGTCCTGCGAGGCGTCCAACCGTTCCATATGAACGAAGAGGGAAAATTTCATGGGTTTGCCGCCTTCATGGAGATGGGATGGACCTTGCCGACGGTCTCGTTGCCGACATAAACGCCGAAATTGCCGATCGAACTTTCCAGCACGAAACGATTGACGATATCCGCCGTGGCGGCGGAATCGAATTTTGCGGAGCCGAGCGCACCGGGCGACAGGAACCGCCCCTGACGCGGCGCATCATCACCATCGGCCAGCGCGTGATAGACAATGTGCTGACGTCCATCCGCCTTGTTTTCATAAACCGAATAGAGAAAGCCCGTTTTGACGGAGAGCCCGGTCAATTCTTCCAGCCGCGATGTCAGCGCTGCGACCGGATCGCCGCCTGCAACGAGGCAGCCGGGCAGCGACAGCACATCATCCCCAACGAGGTAGATTTCACCGCGCCTTTCAAGAACCGCGCCAACAGCGATTTCACCCTCAGCCGCTGCCGACACCGCCTTGGCGGCCAGCATCTGTGTGAAATAACCGCCCCGCGCATAACCGAGGCCGTTCAGGCCGCTATTCTCGAAGGCGCCGATACGGCCGAGCAGGATGACATGGTCACCCGCCTGGATAACCTCCTGCATCGTGCATTCAAACCAGGCCGCGACATCGGCAAAGACCGGCGAACCCTGCGGCGCATCCGACCACACAGCGGCGGCAAAGCGGTCTTCCACCGGCCGGGCGAAGGTGTTGGACAGGTCTTTCTGGCTTTCGGACAAAATATTGACGGCAAAGTTTTTCGCGCCGGTCATCGTCGCGAAATTGCGCGAGGTACGGGCAAGGCAGATCAACAGCAGCGGCGGGTCGAGCGACACGGAGGTGAAGGAATTGGCGGTGAAGCCGACGGGCTTTCCCGCATCATCCCGCGTGGTCACGATCGTGACGCCCGTCACGAAAGCGCCGAACGCGTCGCGCAAAGAGCGCGGGTCAAGTGTTGCAACAGTCATTGCGGCTCCTCCTCTTCAGCCAGCCATTCGGCCATCAGTGCATTGACAGTTTCAGGTGCGGTCAGATTGACCATATGCCGGTGGGCATCGACGATGCGAGCGTATCCGCGCGGCGTGATCGCCGCCATCTGCTCAGCCATCAAAGGCGTCGAGTTAGGGTCATCCGAGCCGGTCAGAAAAAGCGCCGGGCAGGTCACAGACGGCCAGCGATCCGCATAGGTTTCGTCCCCACCCGCAAAGGCCGTATAGGCGACCGCATAACCTTCCGGATCGACCATATCCAGCCAGCCCCGCGTCAATTCCCGCGCGTGCAGGCTTTTGGGATCGTCGCCGAACCAGCGCAGCAACGGGCCTTCCTTATCCACGCCGGTGGTGCGGATCGATGCCGCGCGTGCAAGAACCGCAGCCTTCGCCACCGGATCACGGCGATAAACACCGTTCAGATAACCGACGCGTGCAATGCGATCGCCGAAGGTCGCAGCGGCCCCGCCGGAAATCAGCGCACCCATGGAATGCCCGGCAACATTGGCACGCGTAATCCGCATATCGTCAAGAAACCGGCCGAACCAGCCGACGAAATCCGTAAGCGTGCTACCGGCGGGCAGACGCTCGCTTCCGCCATGCCCCGGCATATCGACGGCGATGACGCGGTGCGTTCTGGAAAACACCTCGATCTGCGGTTCCCACGCTTCGAGCCGCATTCCCACACCGTGGATGAGGATCAGATCCTCACCGGCACCGGCCTCGAAATAGGCCGCCCCGCGCTCGGTCGTCTTGCGGGGGAGCGCGGCAGCACCTGCCTTTGCAACATTGACCGATGATGTGGTTGCCCCCTCCTGCATTTGCATAGCCCTCAAACGCCGGCCGGATTGGTGACATCCTGACCAAGATCCTTCAGATCCTGATACCGGTCGCCGATGCGGTGGTGGGGCCGGCCGCCGACGGAAGCGCCGAGTGCAACCACGATCTCGTCCGCAGCCGGAGCGTCCGGAACGGAGGTCTGGATGGTCAGATAATGCGAACGACGGCCTTCATCGTTCTTGTCCATCAACGGGATCATGATCGGCGCGTTGCCCGGACCACGGGTGTTGCAGAAGGCGAGATAGGACTTGGCGCCAACCGCGTGACGATAATGATTGCCGAAACGCAGCGTGTGGATGAGCGCGGAAGCGTGTTCGATCTCACCATCCAGCCCGACAACCGCCGCCTTGCCATAGGCCTCCACCGCCTCTCCGGAACCGACGGCATCGAGGATCATCTTTGTCAGCAATTCACCCAGCACCGGCGCGCCCGCATGGATTTCCGGCTTCAGATTTTCCACGAAGCCTTTGCCTGCCCATGGATTTTTCACGACCGCAATGGCGGTGAACAACTTCAAAGGCGTCGCGGCAGCCTTGCCTCCCTCAATCAACGTCGTTTCGACCTGTAGCAGGGTCTTGCGGATCTGGATGGACATGGGTGCTTTCTCCGTAAATATGATATCTTATGGTATGCCATAATACATAACTGTCAAGTACCGGATACGCGCCATTAGAAAATGGCACATTAGGCAGCTTTTACAGTGGCTTACGCTTTAGAAATCGTCGATGCTGCCGTCATAGGCCAGTTCATAGAGACGTGTCATTTCGGGTGGCGTTGGGACGCGCGGGTTGTTGGCGGGCGTGCCGGAAGCAAGACCCTGACGCACCATTTCCGGTACAAGTTCGAGATAACGGCTCTTATCGATGCCGAACTCCTGCGGGGTCGGCACCTTCAGCCGTTTGTTCAGGCCGATGAAGGCCTCCACCAGCTTGGTGCCGGCGACCCGGTCGCTGTCCGTGGAGGCAGCACAGCCCAGCGCACGGGCGGCGGCGGCATACTGCGGCAAAGCGGAATTCAGCGAAAACTGCGTGACCAGCGGCAACACCATCGCATTCGACATGCCGTGCGGCACGTGGAAAAAAGCCCCGACCGGCCGGCTAAGGCCATGGATCAGCGCTGTCGATGTATTCGAGACCGCAAGACCGGCATGGGTTGCGCCCAGCATCATCGCTTCGCGCGCATCCCGGTCATCAGGGTTATCAGCCACTTTTTCGAGATTTGCCCCGATCAGTTTTAGCGCGGAAAGCGCCAGTGCCTCGGAATGGGCGTTGCCGTTGCGGTTGACGAGCGCTTCCAGCGCGTGGGTCAGCGCATCGATACCCGTATCGACGGTGACGCGGTAAGGGCAGGTCAGCGTCAGCTCGTAATCGATGATGGCGGCGACAGGCAAAGCGGCGGTGCCAAGGATCAGCATTTTTTCGCTTGCCACCGTATCCGTCACAACGGCGGCGCGGGTCACTTCCGATCCGGTTCCGGCGGTCGTGGGGATGGCAATCACCGGCATGACGGCGAAATCCACGATCCGTGGCACCTTCAGGGCACGCAGCTCTTCGCCGCTGGTCGCGACGATGGCAGCCGCTTTTGCGGTATCGATGGCGCTGCCGCCGCCGAGTGCCACGAGACCATCATGGCCGCCATCGGAAATGCGTTTCACCAAAGCGGCGATCGAAATGTCCGTCGGGTCTTCCACGACATCGGCGAAAATGGCGGCTTCGATGCCTTCGCCGCCAAGCGCCTGCAAAAGTGTATCGGCATGGCCGAGCTTTTGCATGACCGGGTCGCAGACCAGCAAGGGGCGAGAAACCCCCAGTGATTTCAGCACAGCCGGCAATTGGAAACGGCTGCCGCCGCCGATCAGCATTTCACGGGGCATCAGGACACGGTTTATCATTGCGGTTCTCCGCCACTCTCATTCTGCGTTGTTCGGAACGGCTAAAGGCCCTATGACCTGAAGCGGAATATCGTTATCCCGCTCAGGCCGAGATGAGCCTAATGCGCCAGGATTTTCGAGAGGAACGAGCGGGCGCGCTCCGTCTTCGGATGGGTGAAGAAGCTGTCGCCCTCGCCGATCTCAACGATTTCGCCGCCATCCATGAAGACGATGCGGTCCGCCACCTTGCGGGCAAAACCCATCTCATGGGTTACCACCATCATCGTCATGCCCTCCTGCGCCAGCGAGACCATGACATCGAGGACCTCGTTGATCATTTCCGGATCGAGCGCCGATGTCGGCTCGTCGAAAAGCATGGCAACCGGGTCCATCGCCAGCGCGCGGGCAATGGCGACACGTTGCTGCTGGCCGCCCGACAATTGGCCGGGATATTTCTTCGCATGCGCCGTTAGCCCCACCCGCTCAAGCAGGGCGTTGGCCTTGGCAAGCGCTTCCGCCGGTGAGCGGCCGAGAACCTTCTCCTGCCCGATGCTGAGGTTTTCGAGGATCGTCATATGCGGAAAAAGCTCAAAATGCTGGAACACCATGCCCACTTTGGAGCGCAGCTTCGGCATGTCGGTCTTCGGGTTGGTCACTTCCACCCCGTTGACGGTGATGACGCCGTTGCCGATCGTCTCAAGCGCGTTCACACATTTGATCAGCGTCGATTTGCCGGAGCCGGATGGGCCGCAGATGACGACGACTTCGCCCTTGGCGACATTCAGGCTGCAATTGGTCAGAACCTGAAAATGCGGACCGTACCATTTATTGATGGATTGGAGTTCGATCATGCTGGTTGTTTGCGACATCGGACCGCTCCTCAATGTATGTCAGTCGACATGGGCCCATAGGCCTTGCCGAAGCGTTTCTCGATCCGGCGCTGGATGAGTTCCCAGGCGGTCGTCATGGCGAGGTAATAAAGGGCCGCAACCGTGAAAAGCTCCAGCACGAGGAACTTTTCCTGGATGAGCACCTGCGTGCGGCGCAGAAGCTCCTCCATGGAGATGATCGAGGCAATCGACGTCGTCTTCAGAACGCCATTGACTGAGTTGCCAAGTGGCGGAATGATGATGCGGAAGGCCTGCGGTGCAACGATGTAACGCATCACCTGCGCCTCCGTCATGCCGATGGCCCGCGCCGCGTTGATCTGGCCCTTCGGAACGGCGGCGATGCCGGCCCGGACGATTTCCGACAGATAGGCCGCTTCGCAGAGCGACAGGCCGATCAGGGTGGATTGCAGAACCGTCAGTTTGATGCCCATCTGCGGCAGGCCGGTGTAAATGATGATGAGCTGCACCAGAAGCGGCGTGCCGCGAAAGATCCAGGTGTAGAAATAGGCCGGCCCGGACAGGAACCGGTATTTCGACATGCGCATCACAGCAATGACGAAGCCGAGCGCCAGACCCGCCGTCATGGCGAAAACCGTGAGGCCGAGCGTCACCAGCGCGCCCTCGAACAGATAATAATTCGTCAGGTATTCGAAGAAACCTTCCCAGTTCCAACCCTTCACGTCTCTCTCCAGTTCATGCGGGCTCCAATTCATGCGGGAACAGTCGCGGCGAGAGCTTTCCCGCCGCGATGACAGTTCAGATGGCTGGAATTCAACCTTCCGGGCCGAGAACGGCGAGATCGCCGGGGGCAATGCTGACGCCATAACCACTCATCAGCTTCTCAAGCGAGCCATCGGCTTTCATCTCCTTCAGAGCGAGGGAGACGGCATCAGCGACGTCCTTGTTGCCGAAGGACAGCGAGCCGGGGGTGGGATACATGCCGGAAAGCGCATGGGTGAATTCGCCACGGTCCTGATACTGCTTGGCAACCGGATCGATGGATACAGCCGCCTGCACCTGGCCTGCGCGCAATGCCTGATAGACCGTCGCATAATTGTCGAACAGGTTGATGGTCATTGGCGCGAGACCGCGTTTCTTGAAGTCCTCGTTCAGTTCCTTGATCTTGCGCTCTGCATAACCGCCAATATCGGTGCTGACGGCCTTGCCGGCCAGATCATCAACCTTGGTAATGGGATCGGACGCGCCGACCGCCGTGGAAATGCTGATGGCAAGGTTTTCATAGGGGATCATGAACAGGATCTTGCGACGCTCTGCCGTCACGAACAGACCGGCATTGATCAGGTCCCAGCGGCCGCCCTGCAGGCCCGGCACCATCGTCGCATATTCGGTGCTGATATATTCAGGCTTCAGGCAGAGACGCTTGGCGATCTCATAACCCAGCTCGATGCGCAGGCCTTTCAGGACACCTTGCTGATCGGCATAGGCCATGGGCGGCAGGGTCGGGCTGGTGGCCATGACCAGATGGCCGGGCTTGATGAGATGATTGTCGGATATTTTCGGCGTGCAGTCCTGTGCAACGGCGGCACCGGCAAAAAGAGTGATGGCAACGCCCGCCAGAAAGGTTTTGGCGCGCACGGCTGTGCGTTTCCGGGAAATCGGATTCCAGTTCATATTTAGCTCCGCTCTTTATATTATTGATTATGGCATACCATCACACCAAACAGTTTACCCTGTCAAGAAGCGGACAAGTATTTTTCTAAATTATTGAAAAACAATGGTAAAATAAAAATAACGCAACCTTGCGGCTCCCGGCAGGGAAGCCGCAAGGGCGGGGCAACGAGAGCGCCGAAGACTTTCAGTCGGCGGTTTTTTGCGCCGTGAGGACGGCTTCAGCGATGGCGCAAGCGCTCGTCACATGGTCGAGTGCGGCTTTGTAGGCGGCGTCACCATCTCCCTGGCGGATCGCCTCGACAATCTTTTCCATCTGCGCCGGGCCTTCGGTATCGCGGCTTTTTGTCTTGATCGTCATGGAGCGCAGATGGTTGATCCGCACCGTCAACAGATTGACGACACCCCAGGCGACCTGCCGGTCGATCTTGCTGAACAGCGTATGGTAAAAGGACGAGGTATGCGCCAACACGCCCGGCATATCCTTGGCAACATAGCTCTCTCGAATATGTTTCAGCGAAACCTCAAGCGCCTCGACGATGGCGGGATCGCGGCGTTCGGCACAGAGCCGGGCCGCCATTCCCTCCAGTGCACCGCGAATTTCGTAAATCTGCTTGGCTTCATTGAGATCGAGCAGCGCAACCATCGGACCCTTGTTCGGCAAATTCGCGACCAGCCCTTCGGATTCCAGATGCCGCAAAACCTCGCGCACGATGGTGCGGGACACGCCGAGCTGGGCGCAGAGATCGCGCTCGACCAGACGGTCGCCGGGGCGGAAGTAACCGTTCACGATGGCATCCCGCACCTTGTCGAGCGCAAGTTCCCTCAACGTCTTCGTTGGACGCTCAACGCGAATGGCAGTTCCCTGCAAAGCACCGGTCATGGTATCACCTCGTTTGGCACATCCCGCTTCGGCTCGCCGCAAGCAGAATCGGGTTCTGGCTCTTGATATTATGGCGTACCAACTTATTTAGCCGCGCATCATCTTTATGGCAACAGCAGAGCTGCGGCAGGACGGATGGTCACAGCAGACGGAAACCTTATCCCATTCTTTCCGAGGCGTAGGAGCCGGGACCGGGTGGGAAGACAACTGTGCGGTTACCGTTGATGAAGGTGCGGTGGTGGATGTGAGCGTGGATGGCGCGGGCCAGTACCTGCGCCTCCACATCGCGGCCGAGCGACACATAATCCTCAGCGCTCTGTGCATGGGTGATACGCACGATATCCTGCTCGATGATCGGGCCTTCATCCAGATCGGCTGTCACATAATGCGCCGTCGCGCCGATCAGCTTCACGCCGCGCTGATAGGCCTGCTTGTAAGGGTTGGCGCCTTTGAACGACGGCAGGAAGGAATGGTGGATGTTGATGATCTTACCCGACATCGTCTCGCACATTCTGTCGGAAAGCACCTGCATGTAGCGGGCCAGCACGATCAGCTCCGTTCCGGTGCTTTGAGCGATATCCATGATCCGGGCTTCGGCCTGCGGCTTGTTTTCCTTCGTCACCGGAATGTGGTGGAAGGGAATATCGTGATTGACGACGACCTTCTGGTAGTCGAAGTGATTGGAGACGACGCCGACGATATCGATCGGCAGGGCGCCGATGCGCCATCGGTACAGCAAGTCGTTCAGGCAATGGCCGAAACGCGAGACCATCAGCATGACCTTCATCCTTTCGGACTGGTCATGCAAAGCCACCTCCATGCCGAACTTTTCCGAGATC
Source organism: Agrobacterium sp. ICMP 6402 (assembly GCF_009498615.1). Lineage (NCBI taxonomy): Bacteria > Pseudomonadati > Pseudomonadota > Alphaproteobacteria > Hyphomicrobiales > Rhizobiaceae > Agrobacterium > Agrobacterium sp. ICMP 6402. Next base: position 178,959 of record NZ_QSNV01000002.1, on the reverse strand, counting down.
GGCGCAAGCCCGGCCACAAGGTCCTCTCGCCTGGTGCCCTCCTCGGAAATGAACCCCACCCGCATGAAGAAGCGGCCCGTACCAAGATCGTCGAACTGCGAACTATCGACGATGTTGCAGCCCTTATCAGCCAGGAAGCCAGAAAGGGCGGCGACGATGCCGCGGGTGGATTTGCATGTGACGGTCAGGACGAAGTTCGTCATCTGGCGCTCTTTCTGTCATCGATATGGGAAAAAACCGCGCGGTTTGATGCGCGCGGGAAAAGCCGCAAGGGCGGCGGGGAAAACCGAGGTCAAACGTCGAGCGTGGTCTGATGCTCCCAGGCGGTGAACTGCGCGCAATAGCTGTTCCACTCGCCCTGCTTGAGCTTCAGATATGCCTTTGAGAATTCGATCCCCAACGCCTGCTGCAACTCCGCATCCTTCTCGTATTCGCGCAACGCATCGAGAAGATTGAGCGGCAGCTTCGGCGCATCCGTAACCGTGTGGCCCTCACGATACATGTCGATATCGTAGTGCGGACCGGGATCGGCCTTTGAACGGACACCGGAGAGACCGGCGGCGATGATGATGGCCTGCAGCAGATAGGGGTTCACGGCACCATCCGGCAGGCGCAGTTCAAACCGCCCCGGCCCCGGCACACGCACCATATGGGTGCGGTTGTTGCCGGTCCAGGTCACGGTGTTCGGCGCCCAGGTCGCGCCCGAAATAGTGCGCGGCGCGTTGATGCGTTTGTAGGAATTGACCGTCGGATTGGTGACAGCGGCAAGAGCGGAGGCATGTTTCATGATGCCGCCGAGAAAGGTCTTGCCCTGGGCGGAAAGCCCAAAAGGCATTGCCTTGTCGGCGAAGGCGTTGACCTTGCCGTCGAGGTCCCAGACCGAAATATGGGCATGGCAACCGTTACCGGTCAGCCCCTTAAAGGGTTTCGGCATGAAGGTGGCGCGCAACCCATGCTTTTCGGCAACGGACTTGACCATGAATTTGAAGAAGGAATGTTTATCGGCGGTCTGGAGCGCATCGTCATATTCCCAGTTCATCTCGAACTGGCCGTTCGCATCTTCATGGTCGTTCTGGTAAGGCTTCCAGCCAAGCTCCAGCATGTAATCGCAAATCTCAGCGATCACATCGTAACGGCGCATCACCGCCTGCTGGTCGTAACACGGCTTTTCCGCCGTGTCGTATTCGTCGGAAATTTTCGCGCCATCCGGCGAGATCAGAAAAAACTCCGGCTCCACGCCGGTTTTGACCCGCAAGCCTTTTTCGGCGGCTTCGGCGATGAGTTTTTTCAACACCACACGCGGCGCCTGTTCCACCGGCTGGTCTTCCATCACACAATCGGCCGCAACCCAGGCGACATCCTTTTTCCACGGAAGCTGGATGACCGACGAAGCGTCAGGCACGGCGAAAAGATCGGGATGGGCCGGCGTCAGATCGAACCATGTGGCGAAACCGGCAAAACCCGCGCCACCCTTCTGCATATCGGCGATGGCTTCGGCGGGAACCAGCTTGGCGCGCTGGCCGCCGAAGAGATCGGTATAGCTGATCATGAAATATTTGATGCCCTTTTCGGCAGCAAATGTGGAGAGGTCCAGTGTCACGTCATTCCCCTTTTTTTGGTATCAGACACTTCATTGACAAAAGACGGACGCATCCTCCCAAATGCGTCCGTCCATTATGTTGTTTAAAAACTGCCTTTCCCCGGAAACCAGTTGGTTCCCGCCAGAGGAACCTGCGCCATGGCGGCGGCCTCCATGGTCAGCGCCACCAGATCTTCCGGCTCCAGATTGTGGAGATGGTTCTTGCCGCAGGCGCGCGCGATGGTCTGCGCTTCGAGCGTCATGACCTTCAGATAATTGGCAAGGCGACGGCCGGCCGCGATCGGATCGAGGCGTGCGGCAAGCTCCGGGTCCTGCGTGGTGATGCCGGCCGGGTCTTTGCCTTCGTGCCAGTCATCATAAGCGCCGGCGGTGGTGCCGAGTTTCTGATATTCCTCTTCCCAGTGCGGATCATTGTCCCCCAGCGCCACCAATGCAGCCGTGCCGATGGCGACCGCATCCGCACCGAGCGCCAGCGCCTTGGCAACGTCGGCACCTGAGCGAATGCCGCCAGACACGATTAGTTGCACCTTGCGATGCATGCCGAGATCCTGAAGCGCCTGCACGGCGGGGCGAATGCAGGCAAGCGTGGGCATGCCAACATTCTCGATGAAGACATCCTGCGTTGCCGCCGTGCCGCCCTGCATACCGTCAAGCACCACCACATCGGCACCGGCTTTCACCGCCAAAGCCGTGTCGTAATAGGGGCGTGCGCCGCCGACCTTGATGTAGATCGGTTTTTCCCAGTCGGTGATTTCGCGCAATTCGAGGATCTTGATTTCCAGATCGTCAGGGCCGGTCCAGTCAGGATGACGGCAGGCGGAACGCTGGTCGATGCCCTTGGGAAGATTGCGCATATTGGCGACGCGATCGGAAATCTTCTGGCCGAGCAACATGCCCCCGCCGCCCGGCTTCGCGCCCTGGCCGACAACGATCTCGATGGCATCCGCGCGGCGCAAATCTTTGGGGTTCATGCCGTAACGCGACGGCAGATACTGATAAACCAGCGTCTGGCTGTGGCCGCGCTCCTCATCCGTCATGCCGCCATCACCCGTCGTGGTGGAGGTGCCGGCAATCGTCGCGCCACGGCCGAGCGCTTCCTTGGCGTTGCCGGAGAGAGCGCCGAAGCTCATGCCGGCAATGGTGATAGGCGTTTTCAACGTGATCGGCTTTTTGGCAAAACGCGTGCCGAGCGTAACTGTCGTATCGCATTTCTCGCGGTAACCCTCGAGCGGATAACGCGAGATGGACGCACCGAGAAACAACAGGTCATCGAAATGCGGAACCTTGCGCTTGGTGCCCGCGCCGCGAATGTCGTAAATACCGGTCGCAGCCGCCCGGCGGATTTCCGCCAGCGTGTGATCGTCGAATGTCGCGGATTTGCGCGGCGGGGTGAAGGGGTTGTGATAGCTCATCTAAATATCCCTAGCCTCAATACGCGTCGGCGTTGTCGATGTTGAAATTGTAGAGCGTGCGGGCCGAACCGTAGCGCTTGAACTCGCTTGGGCTGACATCGGTGACACCCGCTTTGTCGAGAAGTTCGGCAAGCTTCTCCAGATGTTCGGGCCGCATTTCCTTCTCGATGCAATCGGCACCGAGGCTCTTGACCGAACCGCGCACGAAAAGCTTCGCTTCATAAAGGGAATCGCCCAGCGCATCGCCCGCATCGCCGCAGACGACGAGGTGGCCGGACTGGCCCATGAAGGCGGACATGTGGCCGATATTGCCCTTCACGACGATATCGATGCCTTTCATGGAAATGCCGCAGCGGGAGGCGGCATTGCCTTTGATGATCAGCAGCCCGCCGCGACCGGTGGCCCCGGCATATTGCGAGGCGTCGCCCTCTATAACGACAGTGCCGGACATCATGTTTTCCGCAACGCCCGGCCCGGCCGAACCGTGCACGGTGACGGTGCCGCCATCATTCATGCCGGCGCAATAATAACCGACCGAGCCGCGCACATCGACGGTCACGGGGCTGTCGATGCCGACGGCGACGGCATGGTGGCCGCGCGGATTGACCACTTCGAATTCGGTATCGTTGACGCCGGAGGAAAGGCCGTGGAGGGCGCTATTCAGTTCACGCAACGGTGTGTGGGAGAGATCGAAAACTGGCATGGATTATGACTTTCGCAATATGCGCCAATGGACAGGTCTCAGGCGGCCTTTTCATGGTCCCAGAAATAGACGGTCGCCGGTTCCGGCTCCCAGACACGGGCATTTTCGATGCCGGGCAGATTGACCAGCGCGCGATATTCGGAGCCGAAAGCGACATATTGATCGGTCTCGGCCATCACAGCCGGCTTGCAGGCGATGGGATCGCGCACCACGCCGAAACCGGATTTGGTGCCGACGACGAAGGTGAAGAAGCCGTCTAGGTCGTCAAGTGCACCGGTCAACGCCTCGCCGAGATCCTTGCCTTTGGCCATTTCCGCCGTGAGATAGGCGGCGGCCACTTCCGAGTCGTTCTGGGTTTCGAAGCTCATGCCTTCGCGCACCAGCTCGCGGCGCAGATTATTGTGGTTGGAGAGCGAACCATTATGCACCAGGCACTGATCGGCACCGGTGGAGAATGGATGCGCGCCAAGCGTCGTCACAGCTGATTCCGTCGCCATGCGGGTGTGGCCGATGCCGTGACTGCCGGCCATGGAGCGCACGTTAAAACGGGCGACGACATCCTTCGGCAGGCCGGTTTCCTTGTAGATTTCCACGCTGTCGCCGGAACCCATGACCCGGACATCCGGGCGGATGGCGGCAAGAGCCGCACGAATGCCATCGAGCTTATCGGCAGGGATATCCAGCACCGCATGGGTGCTTTTCACCGTGACCAAGGCTTCGACACCGTTTTCGTTCAGCGCCTCGGCAAGGCCGGAAAAATCAGCGGCAGGATTAGGCGACTGGATCGTGACTTTTGCACGGCCTGCCGCAGTACTTCCGTAGATCGCGATGCCGGCCGAATCCGGCCCGCGATCGGTCATGGTGATGAGCATGTCCGAAAGCAGCTCACCCAGCTGCGGTTCAAGGCTTTTGTCCTTCAGGAATAGTCCAACAATGCCGCACATCGACAGGCGCCTCCATTCGTTTCTGAATGAAGGGCTAACATATGGAATTCCACCAAGTCAACTACCAGGAATATTTTTTTCTTCTAAGGCAACTTTTCAATCATTGGCCACCCGCCTTTGCGGATAGGAAATGATCGACAAATAGCGGGCGGGAAGCTTCATCAGTTCCTCTGGCCCATGCGGCGCATCGGCGTCGAAAAACAGGCTGTCCCCCGTCTCCATGGTGAAAAGCTGCTCGCCGTGGCGGTAAACCACCTCGCCTTCCAGCATGTACAAAAACTCCATGCCCTCGTGCTGGAAGGTCGGAAACACATCAGAATCAGTCGTCAGCGTGATGAGATAGGGTTCGACGGTGACACCGCTGGTATTGTTGTCGATATGGCCAAGCAGGCTGTATTGATGGCCGGCGCGGGTGCCTCGGCGATCGATATTCACTCCTTGACCAGCCTTGACGAAGGTGGCGCTGCGCGGCTCCTCGAAACCACGAAAAAAAGCCGTGATCGGCACACCCAGCGCCTTTGACAGCGTCTGCAGCGTGGTGAGCGACGGGGAAATATTGCCGTTTTCGATCTTGGAAAGCATGCCCACCGATACGCCCGTGGCCGATGCAAGATCAGTGACGGTGATGCCGAGCTTCTTGCGATAGGTCCGTACCTCGTGGCCAATCGCCATTTCCAGATTGTTGACCCTCGGCTCGCGAACGGCATGCGGGTCTTGCGACAGAACCTGCGCTTGCTCGACCTTGGTGGTTTCCTTTGCCATGGGATCCTCCGGCAATATCGTGTTTTTCCTTCTTTACAGGAAAACTATTTTAATTCGGAGGAAATCTTTGTCCTTAGCGCATTCGGAGTGTGGCCAAAATGGGCCTTGAAGCTTCCCGAAAAATGACCCGCACTGGAGAAGCCGGTGGCGAAGGCAACTTCCGCGATGGAGAGCGGGCTTTGTTCCAGAAGCCGCCGGGCATGATCAAGGCGGATCGCCCGATAGGTATCGAGAAAACTCGTCTTAAGATGGGTCGCGAAAAGCCGGTCCAGGTGCCGCGCGCTCGTTCCCGCCAGTTTCGCCATGTTCCGCCGGTCAAGCGGGCTTTCGATGGCCGTTTCCATTTTTTCCAGCACGGTCAGCAAGGCCGGGTGGTTGGTGCCGTAGCGCTCCGCCGAGGAGCCGCGTTGCGGCGCGCCGGGTTCGGCCACAGCCGTGTGCAGATACCAGTCGCTGACACGCCGTGCGAAATGCGCACCCATTCTCTGCGAAATCATCGCATGCATCATATCAAGTGGCGCAACACCACCCGCGCAGGTGATGCGGTCACCATCGAAAACAAACCGCGCCTGTCGGGGCGAGAGGTGGCCGAAAGCCTCCCGCAGCACCGGCGCATGTTCCCAATGGATGGTGAAATCGCGATTATCCAGCAGCCCCGCCGCTGCCAGCACATAAGCACCGCTGGAAATGCCGCCTATCCGGACACCCTGACGCGCCAGCCGCCGCAATGTGCCAAACGAATTTTCCGCAATTGCCCAGTCCTGCGGCCCGCCGCCAGCACAGACGAAAATGGTGTGGCATCGCTCGCCAGCGGCGGCGAGCGCTTCGCAATCGATATTGATGCCGGACGAGCTTCTGACAGCCTCACCATCGAAGGAGAGAGGCACGATCTCATAGAGATCGGTTCCGGCAATCAGATTGGCGGCCCGCAGCGGCTCCGCCGCCGACGCGTAAGACATCAGCGCGAAATTCGAAACGAGGACAAAACCGATCCGCTGGAGGTTCTTCTGTTCAATTGTCGTCATGTCTTTATTCTAGATTATAATGTCCTTTATCTGCAATTCTCTTTTCGACCCACCGGCTACACTCGTGAAATATCGTTCGAGGTACGCCAGATGCGCTATTCCGCTTTTTCCATTTTCATGAACGGCCTTCTCGGCAACAAAGCGTGGAAGCCCGCATGGCGTGATGTTGCGCCCAAACCGCATTATGATGTCATCATCGTTGGCGGCGGCGGGCACGGGTTGGCGACGGCCTATTATCTCGCCAAGGAATTCGGCATCACCAATGTCGCGGTGCTGGAAAAGAACTATGTCGGCTCCGGCAATGTCGGACGCAACACCACCATCATCCGCTCCAACTATTTGCTGCCCGGCAACAACCCCTTCTACGAGCTTTCTATGAAGCTGTGGGAAGGGTTGGAGCAGGATTTCAACTTTAACGCCATGGTCTCGCAGCGTGGCGTGCTGAACCTCTTCCATTCGGATGCGCAGCGTGACTCTTATACGCGGCGCGGCAATGCCATGCGGCTGCACGGCGTCGATGCCGAATTGCTGGATAAGGCGTCAGTGAAGGCGATGTTGCCGTTTCTCGATTTCGACAATGCCCGCTTTCCCATTCACGGCGGCCTGCTGCAAAAGCGCGGCGGCACCGTGCGGCATGATGCAGTGGCCTGGGGTTATGCGCGCGGCGCGGACAGCCGAGGCGTCGACATTATACAGGGCTGCGAGGTAACCGGCATTCGTCGGGAAAACGGCAGGGTCGTGGGCGTCGAGACCAGCAAGGGCTTTATCGGTTGCGGCAAGCTGGCACTGGCGGCGGCGGGTAACTCCTCGCAGGTGGCCGGCATGGCCGGGCTGAAACTGCCGATCGAAAGCCACGTATTGCAGGCTTTTGTGTCAGAAGGGTTGAAACCCTTCATCGATGGCGTCGTCACCTTCGGGGCGGGGCATTTTTACGTTTCGCAATCGGACAAGGGCGGCCTCGTCTTCGGCGGCGATATCGATGGTTACAATTCCTATGCCCAGCGCGGCAATCTGGCGACGGTCGAACATGTCGCCGAAGCCGGCAAGGCGATGATACCGGCGCTCTCCCGCGTCCGGGTTCTGCGCTCTTGGGGCGGCATCATGGATATGTCGATGGACGGCTCACCGATCATCGACCGCACGCCGATCGACAATCTCTACCTGAATGCCGGCTGGTGTTACGGCGGCTTCAAGGCGACGCCCGCTTCCGGTTTCTGCTTCGCCCATCTTCTGGCGCGCGGCGCACCGCAGGAAACGGCAACGGCCTTCCGGCTGGATCGCTTCCAGCGCGGTTACCTCATCGATGAAAAAGGCCAGGGCGCCCAGCCCAACCTTCATTAAAATTTGTAGCGGGATTTCAGGCGAAAACCGCTCACACTTTTCGCCATCCCGCTATCTGGTGGATCAAGGACATCTGAAATGGCAAGTCTCGTGCCCTGCCCGCATTGCGGGCCAAGACCCAAGGAAGAATTCACCATCAAAGGTGCTGCCCTTGCCCGGCCGGCGGCGGATGCCGGCGCTGAGGAATGGTTCGACTATGTCTATCTGCGCGACAATCCCCGTGGAGCCTACCATGAATATTGGCACCACACCTCTGGCTGCCGGCGCTGGCTGGTGGTGACACGCGATACCGTCACCCATGATATATCCGTCTGCCGCGATGCCGCCGACGAGAAGAAAGTGACAAGCGCATGACCTCTCACCGCCTGAAGACCGGCGGTCTGATCGACCGCTCCCAACCGCTTTCCTTCACCTTCGACGGCAAAGGGATGCAGGGTTTCGAAGGCGACAGCCTTGCCTCCGCCCTGCTCGCCAACGGCCAGCAACTCGTCGGCCGCAGTTTCAAGTATCACCGCCCGCGCGGCATATTGACGGCGGGCGCCGCCGAGCCGAACGCGCTGATGACGATCGGCAGCGGCGGGCGTACGGAGCCGAACACGCGCGCCACCATGCAGGAGCTTTATGCCGGGCTGGAAGCGAAAAGCCAGAACCGCTGGCCCTCCCTCGATTTCGATATCGGCTCGTTGACAGGTCTCCTCTCGCCCTTCCTTGGCGCAGGGTTTTACTACAAGACCTTCATGTGGCCCGCCGCCTTCTGGGAAAAGATCTACGAACCCTTCATCCGCAAGGCGGCCGGCCTTGGCAAGGCAAGCTACGAGGCAGACCCGGACGCCTACGACAAATGCTGGGCGCATTGCGATCTGCTGGTGATCGGTTCCGGAGCGGCAGGCCTCGCCGCAGCACTTGCCGCAGGACGTGGCGGCGCGCGCGTCATCATTCTCGATGAACATTCCGTCGCGGGTGGTGGGCTTTTGTCCGAAACCGCAACCATCGACGGCAAGAGTGCTCCGGATTTCGCCGCGCAATGCATCGCCGAACTTGAAGCCCTGCCGAATGTGACAGTGCTGACGCGCACCACGGCGTTCGGCTGGTATGACGGCAATGTCTTTGGCGCGGTGGAACGGGTGCAGAAACACTTGGCCCACCCGAAAGCCCATGTACCGGTGGAGCGTCTGTGGCGCATCGTTGCCAAGCGGGCGCTGCTTGCCACGGGCGCGGAAGAGCGGCCGCTGGTCTTCGGCGGCAACGATATTCCCGGTGTGATGATGGCGAGCGCCATGCGCAGCTATCTCAACCGCTACGCCATAAGCCCCGGCAAGGCGACGGCGATATTCACCACCAATGACAGCGGTTACGCGCTCGCCCGCGATCTGGAGGCGCAGGGCGTTACTCTGTCCACCATTATCGACAGCCGTGAGCAGGGTAATCTCAGCTACACCGGCAAAGCCCGCATCGTCAGGGGAGCCGTCGTTTCGAACGCGAAGGGCGGCAAGGCGCTTTCCGCCATCGAGATTTATGCCGATGGCCAAACGGAAAGCCTTGATGTCGACGCGCTGGCCATGTCGGGCGGCTTCAGCCCCATCATCCATCTCGCCTGCCACCGTGGCGGCAGACCGGTCTGGTCGCAAGACGAGGCCGCTTTCCTTGCACCCGGCAATCTCAAGGGACTCGAGCTTGCTGGCGCGGTTTCCGCTGTAAACGGCATCGCCGCCTGCCTTGAGGACGGTGCGAGAAAGGGAGTAACACTCGCACAGGATCTCGGCTTTGCCGCGACCCCAGCCACATTCGGCGTGGTGGAAAACGATATCGTGGCCTCGCCGACAAAACCGCTCTGGTCAATTCCCGGCATCAAGGCAAAAGCCTTTGTCGATTACCAGAACGATGTTCATCGCAAGGATCTTGGCCTTGCCGTCAGCGAGGGTTACGGCCATGTCGAACTGGCCAAGCGTTATACAACAAACGGCATGGCGACGGATCAGGGCAAGCTTTCCAACGTCAACGCCATCGGGCTGCTGGCCGAGGCGCGTGGCGTTTCCCCAGCGGATGTCGGCACCACCACGTTCCGGCCGTTCTACACGCCCGTCTCCTTTGGCGCGCTCACCGGCGCTTATCACGGCCATCATTTCCAGCCGGCGCGCAAATCGCCGCTGCATGGTTGGGCCGAGAAAAACGGGGCGATCTTCGTTGAAACCGGTCTCTGGTATCGTTCCTCCTGGTTTCCCCGCAGCGGCGAAAACGGCTGGCGGGAAAGCGTTGACCGCGAGGTTCTGAACGTTCGCAAAAATGCCGGCCTCTGCGATGTTTCGATGCTCGGCAAGATCGAGATTTGCGGCCGCGACGCTGCCGAATTCCTCAACCGGGTCTATTGCAATGCCTTTCTCAAGCTGCCGGTCGGCAAGGCGCGATATGGCCTGATGCTGCGCGAAGACGGTATGATCTATGACGACGGCACCACCAGCCGGCTGGAGGAAAACCGCTTCTTCATGACAACCACCACAGCCTATGCGGCAGGTGTCATGAACCATCTGGAATTCTGCGCCCAGGCGCTCTGGCCCGATCTCGACGTGCGGCTTGCCTCGGTCACCGATCAATGGGCGCAGATGGCGATTGCCGGACCAAAGGCACGCACCATTATCCAGAAAATCGTCGATGAGGATATTTCCGACGACGCCTTTCCCTTCCTTGCGGCAAGAGAAGTCTCGCTCTTCGGCGGGCAACTGCACGGACGCCTGTTCCGGATTTCCTTCTCCGGCGAACTGGCTTACGAACTTGCCGTTCCGGCCGGTTATGGCGAAAGTGTTGCCGATGCCCTGATGGAGGCCGGCAAGCCCGAAAACATCATGCCCTACGGCGTCGAGACGCTCGGCGTGCTTCGCATTGAAAAGGGCCACGTCACACATAACGAGATTAACGGCACGGTGGTGCCCGCCGATCTCGGCTTTGGCAAAATGGTCTCCGCCACCAAGGCCGATTTCATCGGCCGGCGGATGCTGGAGCGTGAGGGGCTTTCCGCAGCAGACCGGCCAAGTCTTGTTGGTGTCTTGCCGCTTGATCCCAGCCAGTCCTTCCGAAGCGGCTCGCATATTCTTGCTAAAGACGCTCCGGCAACGCTGGAGAACGATCAGGGTTATGTGACCTCAAGCGCGTTTTCACCCCATCTCGGCTCCACCATCGGTCTCGCGCTCGTCAAGAACGGCCCGGGCAGACATGGCGAAGAAGTCGTTGTGTGGAACGGCCTGCGCAATGAATTCACCGCCGCCCGCCTGTGCCATCCGGTTTTCTTCGACCCTGAGAACGAGAAGCTCCATGTCTGATTTCAAGCCTGATTTCAAATCTGGTTTCCGGCCGGCCCTCCGCCCGGTACTGGGAAAAAAGGGAGCGATTGCTTCCACCGCCATCAAGCTCTCTCCCCTGCCGGAAGGCGCGATCATTCATGTGCTGGCCGCGCCCGGCGCAGCGGATATGGAAGTTCGCCTGCGCAGCCTCGCAAAAGGCGATGTGCGGGCGGTCTCTCCCGGCCAATGGTTCATCGTCGGCGAAGAGCCGCTGTCTCACGCGGAGATGAAGGCGTTTCTTGCGGTGCTTGAGCCACAGGCAACGGGTGTAGACCAGAGCCAGGGACGCGTGCGTATTCGTATCGAAGGCAGGATGGCCGAGCGGGTGCTGGCAAAAGGAACGGCGGCCGATCTTTCCATCGCCGCTTTTCCGACGGGACACTCCGCCACGACGCTGATCGGCCATATCGCCGCGCATCTCACCCGGCTTGACGGGCAGGTGTTCGAAGTCATCGTTTTGCGCGGCTTTGCCGAAAGCCTGTGGGACGATCTTGCCCGGATGAGCCTTGAATTCCAGTGATCCTATCGGCCTAGGTCCAGATGCTTTCGGGCGTCAGGATTTCAAAGGGAACGATCCGCTGTTCGACGGAGGATGTGTCGCCATTCTCGACGCGCCGTAACATCACGTCGATCAATTGCTGCGGCATCCTGTCGAGGGGAAGCGGCAGCGAGGCGGTGATCAGCCCTTCATTCAAACCCTTGCGCGTTTCCGGGCCGATATCGTTACAGATGATTTTTATGCCGCGCTGCTTCTCCGCGGGCAGCTCCCTTAGTGCCCGCAGAACGCCGGATATGCCGCCGCCATTGACATAAATCCCCTTGAGGCCGGGTTCGGAGGCAATCATGTCACGGATGATGACATAGGCATTTTCCGGCTCTTCGTGTGTCAGCAGCGTTTCTGCCACCTGCAGTTCAGGTGTGTTTTCCCGCATATAAGAGCGGAAACTGGCATCCGAAACATCCTGACACTGATAGCGGTTGCTGCCGATCAGCGGCACAACCATGCCCTCACCCTTCACCGTCTGGCTGAGGAACCATGCCGCCGTGCGTCCGCGTTTCCAGCTATCGGTTCCGACAAACCCCGCGCGGCTCGCCGCCGACAGATCGGACACGTAGGTGACCACGGGAACACCCCTGCCCCGCAGCTCGTCGATCGCCTGGCTGACGAGCGGATGATCGGCCGTCACCACCGCGATCGCACTGCAGGATTGCCCCATCTTCAGGAGATTGGCGGAAACGGCCTCCGGTGAGAGGTCGTCCTCGAACACGACATCCGGCTCGATGATGCTGTCCGGCCTTTGGCGTGCAGCGGCGACGATCCCCTCCGCCCACAACCGGTAGAGCGGCCGATGGGATTGCTGCAGCAGAAAACCGAGCCTGTAATGGGGCATGGCCTCACGACGCCGGTCCTTGATGGTGCCGAGACCATAAAAACCGATCTCCTCCGCCGCCTTGAGAATCTGGTCGATCGTATCCTGACGCACGGCGGTCGAACCGTGCAGCAGCCGGTTGACCGTGGAGATGCTGACACCGGCTGCCTTGGCGAGATCGGTAATGGTCGGTCGGTTCATGGCGCCTCACAATCGTATCATTCATGAATGACCTGTGATGATACGAAATGCAACATCAAATGAAATATAAATTCCATTCTCAGAAAAATGAAAGATATAAATCATCTTGTCATTTTGGCCCATCGGGAGAATGGGCAGGGAGGAAACAATGGCATATTTCACGAAATTTCTCATGGCGGGCGCCGCATCGCTCATAATGGCGTCCAGTGCGTTTGCCGCCAATATTGCCGTCATCGGCGGCAAGAATGACGATGCGTTCTGGAACCTCATCAAAAAAGGTCTGGATGACGCACGCCTCGTGGTCGAGGCAAATGGCGGCAAGGTCAATTATCTTCGTTTGCAGACCTATGACAATTTTGCGCCGGATGTGGTGCAGCTGATCCAGACCGCCATCAGCCAGAAGGTTGACGGCCTCGTGATCCCGAACTGGGTGCCGGAAGGCGAGGATCCGGCGATACGCGAAGCCATCAAGGCCGGTATCAAGGTCATTCTCATGAATGCCGGGGGCCATGAAAAGGCGAAAGAACTCGGTGCGATCAATTATGTCGGCTCCGACGAATATCTGGCGGGTGTCGCCGGCGGCGAATATTTCGCCAAACAGGGTAAGAAGAACGTCATCTGCGTCAATACCGTTCCGGGTGCAGCCAATCTAGAAGCACGATGCAAGGGCGTCATCGACGGCATCACCAAGGTCGGCGGCGTCGGCAAGCAATTGCCGCTTCCCGCCACCAGTTTCGGCGATGCCACAGCTGTCGCCGAAGCCATCAAGGCCACCCTGCTTCAGGATAGCAAGATCGATGGCGTTCTCACCATTGCTGCGGGCGATGCGGATTCAGCCGCCATTGGCGTCATGCAGGCGGGCAAGACCGAAACGGTACTGCTTGGCACCTTCGACCTCAACCAGTCCGGCCTCGATCGCATCAAGGATGGAACGCAAGGTTTTGCAATCGACCAGCAGCCCTATCTTCAGTCGCTGCTGGCGGTAACGCTGCTCGCCTCGGCCATCGATTTCGGAACCGATCTGCCGACCGCGCCGCTGCTGACGGGGCCAAGCATCGTCGACAAATCCAACATCGAGGCCACGCTTGCCGGCGTTGCCAAGGGTGCGCGCTGAGCGGTGATCCACGCCCGATCCCGGCACCCGGCAATACCGGCGTTCGGGATCGGCAGGCGAGGACATTGCCGCAAAACCCAGGGTCAATAGTGGAGTGAACGACGTGAAAAATCTCTCTTTGAGCGACCTTCTGCGTCGCCCGGAATCAGGCGCCTTTCTTGGCCTTGTTTTCGTTCTTGCCTTCTTCGTTGTCTTCGGCAGCATCGAATTTCTCAAACCCGCAGGCGCGGCAAGCTGGTTGAATGTCGCCGCCAATCTCGGCATCGTCGCCATTCCCGTCGGGCTGCTGATGATTTCCGGTGAGCTGGACATTTCCATCGGCGCGATGATCCCGGCCGGCGCGCTGACGGTCGCCATTATCACCGGTTATTACGGCATGCCAATCTGGCTCGGCATCGTCGGCGCGCTTAGCCTTGGTGTGCTTGTCGGACTGATCAACGGCTTTCTGGTCATAAGAACCGTGGTGCCATCCCTGATCGTTACGCTCGGCACGCTCTTTGCCGTGCAGGGGCTGATCCTCGGTTTTTCGGTGCTGCTGACCGGCACAACCAGCGTGGCGCTGAGCCCGGCGCAATCCGGCCCCATCGCCAAATTCCTGTTCGGACAGTTCATCGGCGGCAGTTTTCAGGTCAGCATCGTCTGGTGGCTGCTGCTGACGGCCATCTATATCTTCTATGTCCATTATTCGCCTTTCGGAAACTGGATCTTCGCCATGGGAGGCGACCGGGTGAGCGCCCGTAACGCCGGTATTCCCACCGACAAGCTGACGGTGACACTTTTCGTCCTTTCCTCCGTCAGCGCCTCTTTCGTCGGCGTCTGTCAGGCGATCCTGTTCAATGTCGCCCAGGTCTCGGCCGGCATGACCTTCATCTTCAACTCCATCATCGCGGTCGTCGTCGGCGGGGTGCTGCTGACCGGCGGCTTCGGTTCGGTGATCGGTATATTTCTCGGCACCATCACCTTCGCCATCGTCAACCAGGGCATTTATTTCACCGCGTTTGACCGCAACTGGTCGAGCCTCATCATCGGCGTCATGCTGCTCTTGGCGGTGCTGATGAACAACACCTTCCGCGTCATGGCGCTCACTTATTCGCCGAAGAAGAAGTGAGGCAAGACGATGTCGACACCCATTCTCGAACTTAGAAACGTCAACAAATCCTTCGGCCCGATAGATGTTCTGCATGATATCTCGCTGAAGGTCCACGCCGGCGAAGTGCTCTGCCTGCTGGGAGACAATGGTGCTGGAAAATCCACGCTGATCAAGACACTGGCCGGTGTCTACCAGCCCAGTTCTGGCGAAGTGCTGATGGACGGACAGCCGGTCAATTTCGACGGACCACGCGATGCGCAGCGCATGGGCATTTCCACCGTGCACCAGTTTGGCGGAACCTTTCCGCTGATGAGCATCGGCCGCTCCTTCTTCATCGGCGCAGAACCCACGAAAGGCTTCTGGCCTTTCCGGGTCTACGACCGAAAGAAGGCCAATGAAATCGCCGTCAAGGCAGTGCAGGAATTCGGCATCACCCGCATCGATGACGGCGACCGCCTGATCGGCGGGCTTTCCGGCGGCGAGCGGCAATCGCTCGCCATCGCCCGCGCGGTTCATTTTGGCGCGCGCGTTCTCATCCTCGACGAGCCGACGGCGGCGCTGGGCGTGAAACAGGCGTCCCACGTCCTGCGCATCGTGCTGGAAGCGCGCAAGCGGGGGATCGCGGTGATCTTCATCACCCACCAGGTCACCCACGCCATCGCCGTCGGCGACCATTTCGCCGTGCTCATCCGCGGTGCGGTCGCCGCCAACTTCCGCAAGGGCGAGAAATCCCGCGAGGAAATCACCGATCTGATGGCCGGCGGCGAAGCGCTCGCCGACCTCGGCGCAGAGGTGGAAAATTACATGGCCAGCCATGACGGCCACCCGCCGCAGCCTCCATCCAATTAAGACGTCAAGAAGGATCAAGACAGATGAAAATCGCCATCGACCCCCACATGCACCGTTTCACCAGCCTTGATGAACTGCCCGCCAAGGTGAAGGAGCTTGGCTTCGACTGGATCGAACTCAGCCCCCGCGCAGATTTCCTCGAATGGTTCAAAGCGCCGCGCGTGTTTCCCGAGCGCATCAGGTCCTTCAAGAAGGCGTTGAAACACGCCGATGTCGGCATCGCCTCGCTGCTGCCGATGTATCGCTGGGCCTCCAATGACGAGACGGAACGGCAGGCGGCGGTGAAACACTGGAAACGCGCCATCGAGATCGCCATCGAACTGGAGGTCGACACGATGAACTCCGAATTTGGCCGCGGACCGCATCCCGACAAGGGGTCATGTTATTGCTGCCACACCGGTTCGATGATCGAGGCCTGCGAGGATGCATGGTGGCGCTCCATGGAAGAACTGGTGCCGATCTTCGAGCGTGAAAACATCAACCTGCATGTCGAGCCACATCCGGAAGACTGGTGCGAAACGCTGCAGCCGGCGCTCGACATCATCCGCACCGTCAATTCGAAGAACGTCAAATTCCTCTATTGCGCGCCGCACACCTTCTATTTCGGTGACGACACCAAGGCGATGCTGCGCGAGGCCAAGGATGTGCTGGCACATGTGCATGTCGGCGATACCTTCAACCACAAGGCCAGCTCCGGGCTGCGTTATATCCTCAACCCGCCGGGCACGCAGGCGCGGGTGCATCAGCATCTCAATATCGGTCAGGGCGAAGTGCCATGGGACGACTTCTTCGGCACGCTTTCCGAAATCGGCTTCGACGGCATCATGACCTCCTGCGTCTTTGCCTGGGAGGACAGGGCGGATGAATCGAGCCGGTTCATGCGCGCCAAGATGCAGGACTATATCGACCTCTATTTCAAGAAATAACGCGGCAAACCGGCGCTGAGGCCGAGGCAGACGCTGCCTCCGGCTACGGCCATTCGCAACATCAAATGGAAAGATGATTGACATGATCAACGGAGAACGACTGATTTCACGCCCGCTGCGCTGGGCCATGGTGGGCGGCGGACGCACGGGACAGGTGGGTTACAAGCACCGCACCGGCGCCCTGCGCGACGGCAACTACCAGCTCGTCGCCGGCGCATTCGACCTCGATGCCGAAAGAGGCCGTGACTTCGGCGTCAATCTCGGCGTGGCGGCGGAACGCTGCTATGCGGATTACAGGGCGCTGATTGCCGGCGAAACGGCGCGCGAAGACGGCGTGGACGTCGTCTCCATCGCCACCCCCAATTTCACCCATTACGAAATCACCAAGGCCTGCCTTGAGGCGGGGCTGCATGTCATCTGCGAAAAGCCATTGTTCTTCACCGTGGCGGAATGCGACGAGGTGGCGCGGCTTGCCGAACAGAAAGGGCTGATCGTCGGTGTTACCTATGGCTTTACCGGGCACCCGCTCGTCCACCAGATGGCGGCCATGGTCAATAAGGGAATGCTGGGCGACATCCGTATCGTCGACCTGCAATATACCCACGGCTTTAATTCCGGTGACGATGTGGGCGCGGGTGAGGCTGTCAAATGGCGCACCAATCCCCGCACCGCCGGCCCGACCTTCGTGCTGGGCGATATCGGCACACATCTTTATTATCTCTCGGAAGTCGTGCTGCCGCATATGAAGGTGGAACGCCTGCTCTGCGACCGCAAGGCCTTCATCCCCACCCGCGCACCGCTGGAAGACCACGCCACCGTTCTGATGCATTACGACAATGGCGCGCGCGGTCGCCTCTGGGTCTCCTCCGTCAATGCCGGCAATATGGGATCGCAGCGTTACCGTTTCGTCGGCTCCAGGGCCTCGCTTGAATGGTCCGATTCCCATCCCGACCAGCTGATCTACGAAGTTCAGGGCGAACCCGGCCGTATCCTGCACCACGGCATGCCCTATCTGGAACAGGAAAGCCTCGCCATCGACCGCATGGGCGCGCTGCATACCGAAGGCCTCGGTGACAGCTGGTCGAACATCTATCTCTGGATCGCCCAGGCGATCGACGCGGCAAATCGCGGTGACAGGACTTTCCTGGAGACCCACCATTATCCCGGCATCACGGCCGGCACCGAAGGCGTTCGCTGGCTGGAAAACTGCGTCCGCTCGGCCGATGCCGGCGCCGCCTGGGTTGACTTCGCATAACCCGTTTGGGGGCGCGCCGGACCACTCTCCCGTCCTCCTCCTCCTCAAGCGCGTCCCCATGCCTTTTTAGAAAGACGACACGATGAAACTCGCAATTTGTACCGACGTCATGGCAAACCTGCCCTTCACCGAAATGCTCGACAAATGCGTCGCCCTCGGCGTCGAGGGCATCGAGATGACCGGCGGCGGCTGGTCCAGCGGCCCGCATTTTCGGGCCGACGAGCTTCTGGCGGATAGAGGTCTGCTCAAATCCAAGCTGAAGGAAATCGAGGCCCGCGGCCTCGAAATCGCTGCGCTGAATTGCTCCGCCAATCCACTCGATCCCGGCGATATGGGCAAACGCCATCTTAAGGAAATGCAAGACACCGTCCGGCTGGCGGGCGAAATCGGCGTGACGAAGATCGTCACCATGTCCGGCCTGCCGGAGGCAGCGCCCGGCGACACGGTGCCGAACTGGCTTGTCTACACCAAGAGCTGGCCGAACGAGATGCCGGAACGCGACCGTTACCAATGGGAAGACCGCGCCTTCCCGCTCTGGCACGGGCTTGTCAAACTCGCCAAGGACGCGGGCGTCGAGAAATATGCGCTTGAGAATTTCTCGGCCATGCTCGTCTGGAACCCGGAAACCCTGTTTCGCCTGCGCAACGAGGTCGGCCCGACGGTCGGCATGAATCTCGACCCCTCGCACCTGATGTGGATGGGGGCCGATCCCATCTCCTCTGCCCGCGCGCTGGGCAGCGCAATCCACCATTGCCATGGCAAGGATACCCGCATCGAGCGCGGGTTGGCGGATGTGAACGGCCTGCTGGAACTAAAGGAGGTGACGGATGTTGCCAACCGCAGCTGGAACTATGTGGCTGTCGGCGCCGGCCGCGACCTGCAATGGTGGAAGGAGTTTTTCTCCGTGGTGCGCATGGCTGGGTATAATGGCTGGGTGAGCCTGGAAATGGAGGATTTCACCATGTCCACCGAGGCGGGCATCCAGTCCTCCATCGACGCCCTGCAAGCCACCATCAGCCGCTGAGACCCGAACCGGGCCGCACAATGGCCCGGCACCGATTACGCGACGAGGACACCATGACCAACCAGATCACCATCACCACCGCTCCCTGCTGCTGGGGCGTCGATGACGTCAAAAATCCCCATCTGCCCCATTGGGAAAAGGTGCTGGATGAGGCGAAGGCCGCCGGCTTCGGCGGTCTGGAACTCGGTCCTTACGGCTATCTGCCGCTTGATCTCAAGCGCGTTTCGCAGGCGCTGAACGAACGTGGCCTGAAGATCGTTGCCGGCACGATCTTTGACGATCTGGTCTCACCGGAAAACCGCGACAATCTGCTGCGCCAGACCGACGAGATCTGCGCGCTGATCACCCGCTTGCCAAAACCGGAAACCCATGCCGGCCAGCGTTTTCCCGCCCCCTATCTGACGGTGATGGACTGGGGTCATGACGAGCGCGATTATGCCGCCGGACATTCCGACCGTGCGCCGCGCCTCGATGAAGCCGCATGGCGGGGGATGGTCGAAAACATCTGCGCCATTGCAACGCTTGCCCGTGACACATACGGCGTGCGCGCCACCATTCATCCCCATGCCGGCGGCTACATCGAATTTGCCGACGAGTTGAAAAAGATCATCGAGGATATTCCAGCCGACCTCGCGGGCCTCTGCCTCGATACCGGCCATATGGCCTATTCAGGCATGGACCCGGTCGCCACGCTTCGCCGCTATTGGGACCGCGTCGACTATATTCATTTCAAGGATATCGACGCCGCAGTTTTTGAAGAGGTGATGGGCGAACACATCCGCTTCTTCGAGGCCTGCGCCAAGGGCGTGATGTGCCCGATCGGCCGCGGCTCTATCGATTACCCAGCGATCCGTAGCCTTCTAACGGAACTCGGTTACGGCGGCTACATCACCATCGAGCAGGAACGCGACCCGCGCAACGCCGGCAGTATTCTAAACGATCTGGCAGCCAGCAGGGCGTTTCTCGCAAAAAGCGGTTTCTGAACCAAACGGGGTAAAATCACTGTACCTCCCGAAGAATCGAGCCGACACAATGGCAGTGAGGGCTGAGAATCGCCCCTGAACCCGAGGCGACGCTGGCACACGACACATAAACGCCTTCAGCCTAAAAACACATGCATTTATCCGTCACATCCATGTAAAAGCCACATTGGAATATGAGCTGAAGTTGCAGGACGATTTGGCCTTGGTTGACAGCACCTATGGGCAAACCCAAGGTGCGCATCCATAAGCTAAAGAGATATTTTTCTTTGTATTTCATGGTGATACGATGATGACCCGCCGCCAGACACTGCTTTTTGCCGCTGCTGCCACCGCCGGCCTTTCGACATCGTCCCAACAGGGCCGGACGGCTGGCCCATCGGCCCGTGCCGCCGGTTTTTGGTATCCTGAGGAAACCGAACCGCATGAACGCACTTTCATGCAATGGCCGGTGAACCCCGCCGTGCATGATGATCCCGATTTCCTCGATGATCTTCAGAAAACCATCGCGAAAATCGCCAACACCATCGCGGAATTCGAACCGGTCGTGATGCTGGCCGCTGCGCAGCACCATGGCGCAATCCGCAAACAGGTGTCGCGCAACGTCGAATTATGGGACATTCCGACCGATGATCTGTGGTGTCGTGATTCCGGGCCGTCCTTTGTTGTGGATGGCAAGGGTGGGCTCGCCATCACACAGTTCAACTTCAACGGCTGGGGCAACAAGCAAACCCATAATGCCGACGGAAAAATTGCCGCGCGGATAGCCGAACGTATGGGCCTTCCGATTTTTGACGCAGGGCTGGTGGGCGAGGCTGGAGGGGTGGAAACCGACGGCCACGGCACCTTGATCGCCCATGAAAGCAGCTTCATCAATATCAATCGCAACCGGGGCGACAAGGCCGAAATCGAACAACTGCTGCTCGACACGATGGGCGCACGCAAGATGGTGTGGGCGCCCGGAATCATCGGCGCCGACATCACCGATTACCACATCGATGCGCTCGCCCGTTTCGTCAAGCCAGGCCAATTGCTGATCCAGATGGGAGACAAGATTGACCACGATGACCCGTGGTCAATCGCCGCCTTCGAGACCCACGATATTCTGGCCGCCGCCACCGATGCCGAGGGTCGCAAGCTGGACATGGTCATTTTGCCGGAACCCTACGACATTCGTGCCGACAGCGCCGATTTTGTCTCTTCCTATGTCAATTATTATGTCTGCAACGGTGCGGTCATCGCCGCCGAATTCGGCGACCGGGAAGCCGACGAACGAGCCGCAGCCATTCTTGGCAAGCTTTATCCCGGCCGTGAGATCATCACGTTAAATATCGACCCGGTAGGTGAGGTAGGCGGCGGCATCCATTGCGCCACCCACGAGCAACCCAAAGTCTGATCGTTTGGGACTCATGTGCCTTTGACGGCCGGAATATGCCGGAAGATTGAAAATGGCCTCGGAGACTGAAATGACTCCGAGGCCACTCGACCAATCACTGGCAAGAACCGACCCCTGCGAACGTCAGGCTTCGACAGGCTCGTGAACATCATCCAGAAGAAAATGCACGATCACATAACGTGTCGTGTATTTCTGACCGCTATCGGACACGCTCTCGACGCTGCCACCGTCGGAAGGGTGCCATTTCTGGTAATGAGGGTTGTTGGCAATCAGCGTAATCGCCTTGCCCGAAAGCCGGCCGTTCAGCCGATAGCGAGCCTCTGCCAAGGGCCAAATCTTCTCAAAATCCTGCTGGCTGATACGGGCTTTCAATGCCTTCCTGAATATCGCTTCTCCGGGAGAACCATCCTTTTGTTCCATCGGTGGAATATGCAGGTCAACCTCTTCCGCGCCGTCCAGCAGAAAGGCAAATTCGTCTGGCCACATCCGTCTCACGTATCACTCCTCCCAAAGCTCGCCGTCCTTTACAACACAATAATGATAGCGCCTCCACCGCGAGAGGCAATGGCGGATATGAACCTGCCCGTACCAGCATTCCGGATTCTTGCGGATCGACGCCGCATGATCTCCAAATGATACTGAAGATCTGCATCAAACGCCTTGGCGCGGCGACGATCTTCACTAAGGGATATGACGCATCGTCCCATCAGTGGCTTCATATAGTGCCAGTGTATGGAAGTGCCCGGGGGCCTCGCCACAGCCACTTTCGGCACTAGCATCAAACGACACAAGTTCAAAAGTTGCGGGGAAATCTTGCCTGTCTAAGACATGTTATGGCGGAGAGGGTGTCCGCCATACGCCTGTGTCATGCCGTCTCATGCCGTCCCCAATGGCCCTTATCTCAAAGGTATTTAGGTCGGCGCCCTTATTGGCTTGTCGCATCTTGTCTCATACAATGCGGGCCTCTCGTTAGGGTAAATGTTGGGGTGCCATGGCTATTATCATGAACAAGCTTTCTGCGCGGACGGTAGAAACAATCAGTAAGCCTGGCCGCCACGGAGACGGCGGCGGCCTTTATTTGGTGGTAGACAAGAGCGGAGCGAAAAGATGGGTATTCCTCTACCGTCGTAGCGACCGGCTCAGGGAAATGGGTTTGGGTGGAGTAAATTCCGTCACACTCGCAAAGGCACGCGAACTGGCCCAAGAAGCGCGGACGAACTTACAAGCCGGCATCGATCCAATCCAAGCAAAACACACCGCAGCGCCACTCGTTCCAACCTTCGGCGATGAGGCAGACGATTTTATCGCAGCCATGAAGCCCCAGTTCAGAAATGCGAAGCACATCGCGCAGTGGGAAATGACGTTGCGTGAGTATGCCGCACCCCTCCGTCAGAAGCTGATCACTGATGTGACGACTGCAGATGTCCTTGGGGTATTGAAGCCGATTTGGCTCACGAAATCGGAGACAGCATCACGCGTTCGAGGTAGAATAGAACGCGTGCTTGACGCAGCAAAGGCAAAGGGGCTCCGGACTGGCGAGAACCCGGCCCTATGGCGCGGTCATCTCGACAAACTGCTGCCCAAGCGCAGGAAGCTGGCGCGCGGGCATCACAAAGCGATGCCCTATGCCGACGTCGCAGCGTTCATTATCGAGTTGCGCAAACGTGAGGCCGTTGCGGCTACCGCCTTGGAGTTCACAATCCTGACCGCTGCCCGATCCGGTGAAACACTGGGCGCGAAATGGCATGAAATAGATTGGGAACACAAAATCTGGACGGTACCGGCCGAGCGGATGAAGGCGGGTCGAGAGCATCGTGTGCCCCTGTCTCCTCGCGCAATTACTATCCTCAAGAAACTTGCGGAATTTGGCGCTGATGAAAACTCATTCGTTTTCCCAGGGCAGAGGCCTGGGAAGCCGCTGTCTGTGATGGCAATGGACATGGTATTGCGCCGAATGGAAGTGGACGTGACCGTACATGGCTTTCGTTCGTCGTTTCGAGATTGGTGTGGCGAAGTATCAAACTTCCCGCGCGACGTAGCGGAAGCTGCGCTGGCTCATGTCGTCGGCGACAAAACGGAACGCGCTTACCGCAGGGGTGACGCTCTTGAGAAGCGCAGGAAGCTCATGACCGGATGGGCCAATTATTGCGGCAGCAGTTCCGCTAAGAAGGTAGAAAGTGCGGATAGACCGTGACGTCGATTTGGGTGTTAAACTTCACCTCAAGACGTGATCCCGGCTTAACAGAAACACAATGACCCGCTATATCCAACATGCTACTATTGACAGAACGAAAAGAGAACATTGGGGTGATCCTTTGCTAACTTATGTCCGAACCAGCCTCTTTGACTCTCCCGCCCAAACTCTCGTGAACACCGTAAATATTGTCGGAGTGATGGGAAAGGGTATCGCGCTTGAATTTAAGCAGCGATACCCTGATATGTTTAAAGCTTACAAGAAATTGTGCGACAGCCATTCCCTGGACGTTGGTAAGCTCCATTTGTGGCGTGCGCCCGAACATTGGATCCTAAATTTTCCTACGAAGACGACTTGGCGCCAGCCATCAAAGCTTGAGTACATCGAAGCCGGATTGGAGGCATTTGTTCGTTCTTACAAACAAATGGGCATCGCGTCCGTGTCCTTTCCTCCGCTCGGCTGCGGAAACGGAAATCTTGACTGGCGCGACGTGCGTCCTGTTATGGAAAGATATCTCTCAAAAATTGACATCCCCGTGTACATCCATGATCGCCAGGTGCCTCAAAGCTTCGTCGCAGAGCACCACCGTTGGGAAGAGAAAAGGGTTCCCATTAGCTTCAACGAGTTTCGGCACGACATTATGTCAAAAATCGAAAGAAGTTCGAACTTCTCCACCCTGAAACGGACATCGGAGTTTATCGCTCGTTGGGTCGATGATGGGGATATCGTGATCGAGAAGCCAACGGGAAGAACCGAGGTGATAGATCATGAGCTGGTTGAAGCTGCCTGGTCGTCACTTCAAAATGGCATGTTGACGGGCGAGCAATTCGGTGATGAGCCGTCCAAAAAACTCAAGTCTTATCTTTTCCCGATTTTGGCGTCCCTTTCCTACGTAAAAGTGGCAGAGATAAGCAAGCCTGGCTGGCTTGAGGGTAATCCAGGCCACGCACTCTACATCAGCCGTGAAGATCGAAGGAGCAGCCCGCAACACGACGCAGTGGCGAACGGCTTTGGGGAGCAGGCGTGCCTATCTCTCTAGCCCGAGCTGAGCGTCATGTAAAAGAGCAGGCTAATCGCCTGACTGCAAACCGGGCGGTATGGCCGCAGTATCTTTATCACGCGTGTGACGTGACGACCGCGATCAACATTATTCGCCACAATGAACTGAGGTGCCGGAACGACGCCGAAGATTTTTTAGACGTGGCGAATGGAGGCGCACTGAACATATTTGACGGCGCACACTCGTGCGCAAGGTTATATTTCCGGCCAAAGAACGGATTTCACTTTCGAACGGAGGGGATTAAGTGCATCGCCGACCAGTATCGCCTGCCAAACCATATGTCGATACCGGTAATGTTTGTCTTCGATTTTGTTTCGGTGATTACATTGAACGGCGCGCGATTCAGCAACGGAAATATACAGCGATCCAGAACGTTTTTGGACGGCGATGCATCGTTTGACTCAATAGATTTCGATGCCGTTTATCACGACGCGCCTACCAACAGTACCAATCGAGATTACATCGCAAACATGCGGATGTCTGAAGTCAGCGTCGAAAACAAAGTGCCTTTGGGTCCACACCTCAGGGCTATTGTGTTCCGCACTCAGTCGGATATGCGGACCTTCGAGTACCTCCTATCGGAAGCGGGTATCCAGTGCCCCTACAAGAGGTTCGTCGAACGCGCCCGCGGCACGCTTTTCCTTGCAAGAGCGCTTTATTTAAACGACCTAAGTTTCGTCGCTACGACAATAAGTCTTACCTTCAACTTCCCAACTGACTTTTCGCCGCCGGATAGAGTGTTCAAAGTTTACATCAACCAAACATCACAAAGTGGTATAAAAATATACGACAAATCTGTTGAGCTGCGAGCTACTACATTCAATGTAACAAACTACGAACCTGATATTAGCGCAGTTTGGCTTATAAAGTTGGAAGATCAACTCGCTTTTCGCGGACGAATACAGGCCGTTACATCGGAATTGTTTTAGCGCATCATTCCGTAGCGTTCACCTTTAGCGCGTAGTACGACCCTCTTCCCGCAAGCGCCGGCGGGCTAAGCCTTCATTATATCCAGCAAGCCAAATCTTGGCATCGTCCGGTTCTTCAAGCGGATCAGGTTGATATTCGCAGTCTTGCCTAAGCTCCGCGCAGTTACAGCCGCGCTGCCAAAGTTGGCTTTGTCTCTTGTCATAAACTGTCATAAACACTTCACCTCGCATAAGAATTATGCCGCACCGTCGTCGCTTCCGCCATCATATCCGAGTCTCCTGCTACGGCACTATTGGAACCTTCACGATATTTTAACGTTCTGATGGCTTGACTGGTGTACGCCATTGGCGTATCTCTTTGCCCAGCGGGGAAGCGCAACCGTCCGAAGGCGAGGGAGACATCCATTGTTTGAGGTTATAAGACTTGAGCGCGGCGGCTCAGCATATCCGATAACAATCGCAGAACTCAAAAGCGCGCAGAAAGATCTGCAGCGGATTTTGAGCGAAGAGGAAGCAAACAAGCTTTTCGACTTTTTGGCCGTCAACCCAGAAAGTGGAGACGTAATACCTGAAACCGGTGGTATCAGGAAATTACGATGGAAGGGTCAGGGGAAAGGGCAGAGTAAGGGTATCCGGATCTGTTACTTCTATCATGATCTAAATATGCCGCTGTTCATTTTGGCAGTCTATTCCAAGGGAGAGCGGCTTAGACTCAGCAAGCGGGAGGAGCAGTTGATGTCAAAGCTAGTGCGTGAACTGACTGAACAGTATCGTCTGAAATGGGAGGAGACTTTCACCAAAGGTCAACTCGCTTGAGAGGAATACGCTATGTCCGGTCGTAAAATACTTGTAGGGCTGAATGAAGCACTTGAGTACGCCGGTGGAGATCGTTCTAAAGCTAGGGTTCGCGTCGTCAAAGTCCCCGACCAAGTTGACGTGAAAGCTATCCGGGACAATCTCAATATGAGCCAAAGGCAATTTGCAGCAGCTTTTGGCTTCCCACTTTCTACTGTTCAAAATTGGGAGCAAGGAAGAAGGAAACCAGAAGGCTCAGCCAGAATGTTGCTTCGAATTATCGAAGAAGCACCAGAGACGGCTGAAAAGGTTCTAAAGGCCGGCTGAGATAAAGAATGGGGGCGCCAAACGGCGCCCTTTCTGTTTTAAATTACTAGACCGTGAACCCATAAACTGGGTACCGGATTACTGATTGTCTCGACCGATCAAATCCAGCGCTATATCGAAGGATGGCGCTATCGGTTTGAGGCTTTCTACCAGGTCGACGTTGGTCATGTCGAAGGCGACGAGGGGATATGGCGCATTTTCCCGCAAGTCGAATGCCACGGCTTCGCCGCCACCGTTGCCGCCGATCACGAACAACCCCCGCAAAAACTCTCGAAAAGTCCCGTCCCGTTCAATCTGAGCAGCTTCCTCGGCGGGATAGAGTTGGAACCAAAGCGGCTGAACCGCCAGCGGTCCTTCCCCGCCATTGCTGAAAGTCAGCAATGCGTAATAACTCTCAGGAAGATCTACCGGAGCCAGCGATTTGAGCGCAGCGATTGCGCCTGCGGAGGCTCCATCGACTTTATGCCATTCTCGATTTTGCAGCACGCGGCCTCCACTTTCGCTTTCCTGAATGATGACGGCTTTCACTACAGATCAAAAGCTGATTCAGCGCCAGTATGAACAGATATGACCTGACCGATTTTGAATGGCGAGTGGTTGAGCCACTTTTACCCAACAAGCCAAGAGGGGTGCCGCGCGTAGATGACCGTCGCGTGCTGAATGGAATCTTCTGGGTGCTACGATCCGGTGCGCCGTGGCGCGACCTGCCCAAACGCTAATGTGACTTTTGCTCGTTCGAATATCGCGGAAGCAGGCACCCGCTCAGTAGACATCAGATGGTGGGCATTTTTTTTCATCGGCAGTCGTGGCTGCGATAGTTAGACACCGCTGTTTCAAAATCAGATTGAGCGTTTTTAAGTCGCCTGAATTCAGACGAGCAATCGTCGTTCCCCTGGCTACCATCTAGACAGCTTACGTAGCGGCGGAGGTTAGAAGATATTTCCGACGTTGCGTTGTTGTAGGCATCGACCGCGTATGAGCACTCGCTGGCGCTCGCGAGACTGGCGCTCCACATCAGGATAAAAATAGTCGAAGAGACAAATTTCATTTGTGCATGCTCCATACAAGAAGTGAAACGACTCGCTGGCTGCTTAAACTGGCACATCGGCGGCGTACTTGCCGGATTGGGACCTAGCGCTCGCTCCAGCGGAAACGATCCTAGTATAAATTACCACCCGCCAGGCCTCGACATTGCGCTACGATGGCCGCAGAGGCTGCCGTCGGCCGCTCGGTCGTAGTAGGAGTAGCAGTTCCCTGGGTAGCTTCTTGTTGGGTAGCCGCCTCCGCAATTGTTGTTGGCGCAGACAGCCACCGCCGTTCCGACCAGCGCAACGGCAACCAGCGCCGCCGCCGCGGCGTCTTGGTTCCTCACCATTTCCGGGCATTGATAGAATTGCACGCCTCGCCGGCTGAGTTCCTTCGCGAGCTCCTGCTGGAATGCTGGATCTTGGCTCTGCAAGTACGTGCGGCAGAGCGTTGGTTTGTCGATCGACTTCGGGTTAGCATTGAACGCTTCGCGCGAGGTGGTGCACGCGCTCAAGGCGCACGAAATCAACAGGGCGCCGAGCACCCGTAAATAAACAATCGTCAAGAAATCCCCCAATATAGTCCCCGCTAATACAAAACACGCGGAGAGATTGGAGTCGAGTCTCCTCAACTACAATTTTCATTAGAAAGTATAAAATTACCTCCGATGAATAGACCAAAGATCCGCCCACCAGCCAAATACAACGAGCAGATGAGCGTCACGCCAAACAGCAAAGCGGGAGCGGTGCAAGGATATAAAAATATTTTGCGAGAAGAAGTTGATAACCGTCCTTCGGGCGACCAATTGTTCTAGGTCGACAACGAAGGAGAATAGCATGGCAATCACATTAAAAGAGAAAGATCATAACAAGCTTGATGCATTTCTGGGCGAAGTCTTGGATTTGTATAAAAACGACGAGATCAGCAAGCTTGAAGCGATAGGCGCAATTGCCCACGTCTTCACCGCCGCAGCGAAAGATAATGCAACCGAAGTCAATTCTTGGTTACACGATCCTGATGTGATCAAGCGGTGGAAGTCCGACATTCAAGGTAACTAAACCGCGCTTGGCGCTTGAGTACACCTTGGAAACCACCTCAGTATCGACCGACATTTTAGTTTCGTTACTAGATGTCAGTCATGGCAGGTTTGCGAACCGCCGGCATGGGCGAAAGGCCTGCCGTTGCCGGCAGGCGGCTGGCGCGGGAAGCGATAGAGGGAGGATTAAGGCCAGGTGATATCGGCTGCGGCTTGCACGTCTTCGACCGTCATGGCCGCAGCCACGGCGGCCTTGCCCCCGAGCCGAAGCGCCTCGATCGCCGCGCCGACGACGCGCCATTGCTGATAGGCGCCGTTAATGACAGTTGCCACTTCCAGCAGCGTGGGCGCGGTTATGCCGATCTCGGCGACGAGCAACGGATAATCTGCAGGATCCGGATCGGTCGCTGCGAGCGCTGCATCGGCCTCTGCCGCTTTCTGCTGGTAGGTCATGGCCTGCCCGCTGCCGCCCGTGATGTAGCGCAAGCGGGCCGCTTCTACGTCGGCGTCGATCTGCTGCGTTGCCGACGCCTTCGCAGCGTTTATTTCTGGAACGGGATTGAAAAAGGTCAGTAGCTCGGCGTTATCGTCCGAAACAAACTCTTCAGCATAGCCCACCTAGGGCATTGCGTAAGCACCAGTTATTTCTCCGTCTTTCCTTTCAATATAAGGCATCAGATTTTCCCCCGCCCATCGGTATAACCTTCGGTCGTAATGTACAGCTCGCAGCCGGACGCGCTTTCGCCCCGGCTCCGTATCTGGCCGCCGCTATTGGTCCGAACGGTAAGCGCGTTCGCTACCTGCCCGTTCGGGATGCCAGACATGAGGCCACCGGCATTCGCATTGTTGCTAACAGCTTCATCATTCTGAGCAAGGCTGCTTATGACCGATCGGAAGTTCACGTTGACACCGACTGCCAGCACGCGGATCCTGACATCCACGGGGAAGCCGACGGGCACGGTCAAAGTTCTCGTCTTGGCTACCGTTCCAGGCGACGTGTCAGTCACATCGTTGACCGACGCCTTCCACAGAACATCGTCCCCATTCTGGTCAAAAGCCTTGATAGTCCCGGCTACGCGGACGATCGAGAACACGCGACGGTATCGTGTAAAGCCCGCCGGATAATTCGGCTGCGTGGTCGGGTCCGGGGACTTCGAAAAGCCCCGTGAAATCGTGTTCCCATCGCTGATAACAAAGCAATGCCAAGTGCCGTCGGAGATAGCCGCGTCAAAACGTCCGCCGTTTCCAGCGCCGTAAGCGACGTCCAACTGTGCAGTTCCTGCCGCGTGCTGCATTATACCGGCAACAGCGCTTTCCGATGCGCATACGCCCGCTGCGAAATCAATGTCGTTCGTCGCGTCGGCCACATTGTTGGAAAGCGTCAGGCCCTTTAGATAGCCCTTACCCATTATATCGAGCAGTGCCTGCAAGCCCGCTACCGTTGAAATGGCCTGCTGCCCGGTATGATTGTCCCGATCGAACGCGTCGTCCTCAATCCCTTGCGGATCGTAAACTTGCGTGTTCATCATGTTGTCAATTTCGGCGGACGAAACCAGCGGAAACCCGCCAGCCGTCGCGCCGTCATGGACGACCGCAGTTTTCTTATCAGTGTCGACGGTGATTTCAGCCAGCGCGCCAGTGAACGCCGCATGTTGTGCGGTAGTACCGCGGCGGAAACGAATTTCTGTAGTCATTAGAGCGTGCCCCAATTCTGGTTAAAATACGTGGTCGCGGTGGCGACACTCCCGAAATCGTAAGACTGGCCATCCGTGAAACCCGAGAAACCGGCCACTGCTTCAGCGACGAGTTCAGCCGCCGCCACCTGGGACGAGCCCCTAAACGCTGAATTTACGCTTCGGCGCATCCGGAAAATAGGATGTCGCCGGCTTGTAACCGAGATAGTCGCCCAACGTTGTTTGAGTAAATTTTGGGCGAGACAAGCCAGCGTTCGTCAAAAGTCCGCCACCCATCCCCAGGACATCGCCGAACAGCTTCAGACCGTTACCCTTCTGGTTCGCCGCGTCCAGTTCGTAAGCCATCACGTTCGAAGAGCCGCGTTTGAAACCGCCGATCTGGCCGATCTGGCCTGCGTCGCGCGCCTGCAGGCGACTGTTCTCGCCAAGAACGTCGCCGAAGGCCCGGAGCTTGCCGAGCGCCGTACCTGTCTTGTCCGTGAAGTCGCGAGCCTTGGCGCGCTGCTTCTGCTCTTCGGCAACAACGACGTTGCTCGCCGACGTCGGCAGGGCGGCTTCCGCACTCGGTTCGGCTACCTGTTGACCGGTAAAATAGTCGGCCAGCTTTGTGGCGGCCTTCTCTTCCTGCCCGGAAAAGTCCTGATACCGATCCTGCGACTGCGTGTTCAGCGCCTGCGCCTCCTGATCGAGGCCGTTCTGTCGGATACGCTCGGCCGCCATTGCGTCATCACGGGCACGGGCGACTTTGCTCGCGGCCATGCTGTTGGCGACAGTGGATCCGGCTGTGAGGGCGACGCCGGCAATGGTCAAAGGGTCACAAATGGTACACCTCCCGTCAATCAATTGAGCTTTTTGGGGTTGAGCACTGCCGACTTACCGTCGGCGATCCGGGCTTCGCGAATTCGGCGACCAATGCAAAACCCTTCGAACGCGTACCGTCCAGCCCGAACAAAAAGAACTTCCTCGCTGTCAGCGCGCAGTTTTAACTCATCGCGCTTGAGTATCAGAGCGGCAGCCCCCAAGCACCAATGTAGCCACTCGCCGTTCAGGTCTTTGTGGGCGGCCGAAACGGCTTCACGCAGCTCTCCAATCAGCTGTGTCGCTTCGTCTGTGACGCCGGGAGCAAGAGAAACCCCATGCAAGCCCATGATCTCCAGCCCTTCAAGAGCCCGCGCAAACGCGTCGCCGGCGTCGGCGCCGTCCTGCAAGGCAGTTTGCAGAAGCTGAAGCAGGCCGTCACCAAAATCCCGCGGCTCAAGATCGGCCCAGGGGAATTCGGTCATGACAACATTTCTGCGTTCAAGACCGCTGGCGGCGTCGCGCTTCGCGCCATTTTTTGGAGTGTCCGTCACTTCGCCCTCATGATTGCGTTCACGATATCGTCTTCATTGCCGTTCTGTCCGCCCTGCCGCGCTTGCTGAACAGTCCGGAGCCATGCCTGGCGCCCTGCGACCTGACCGGCCCTCATTGCGTCGGTATATTGCTGCGAAGCGCGAGGGCCACCTTTCACCAGAGCTTCCGCGAGCGCAGCGCCGTTTCGGGTGGTTTGCGCAGACATCGCTTTAAAGGCAGTTCCGACAACTGGAACAGTGATACCACCGATAAAGGCGCCCGCCGGTCCGCCGAGTGCGCCGCCAACCGAACTGCCCGCATGTGCACCGGCTGACGCGCCGAGCCAGTTGCGGGCCTGGTCGACAGGAACACCGAATGTGCCCAGGAAACGGGCGGCGTTAGCCTTGAAGCCCCCGAGGACAACGTCCTCCATCGCTGCCCGCTCTGCATCGCTGAACTGGCGAGCGATCTTCGGATTTTGCAACATGGTGCGAAAACGATTTCGCAACCCAGCTTCGAAACCGCCTGCGTCGAGCCGCGCCTTTTCGATCGCTGTCTCGACAATCTGCGCCTTCGAACCGGTGCGCCACGCTTCCCGCGCCTGACGCAATCCATCCAAGGTTTCGCCCGCATTCTGTCCGCCAGCCGTGGCGATGCTGTTTTCCAAGCCGCCGAGCGCTTCGTCCAAGGTGTCCGTAAGCCGGCGGGATAACGCACCAGCTGAAGGATTGGTCGGACTGGCGCCGGCGTTTTGGAGAGACCGTCGCAGGATCTCCAAATCTTGCAAGCTTGCGCCATTCTTGGCTGACGCCTTTAGGTGGCGTGCGAGGATCGTATTGAAAGCGCCATGCTGCTCGGGAACCATCCCGAAGTCGTCAGCAACGGTCTTGAGCTGATCGATAACTGCGCGATAAGCGTTTTTGTCGATTGTCGCGTTTTGCATCGCTGGCTTCAGATCGTCGAAACCCGCAGCGGCTTTGATCTCTGCAGACGTGGGAAGGCGCTGACCGGCCGGAGCACCGATTTTAGATCCGGCAGCGCCACCGACCAAGGCGCCGCCAACACGCGCGATCGGTTCGGCCCAGGTGTCCTGCGTCAACTGTCCCGCTGTCTCGCTGGCGACAGCCGGGGCGATCAAATTGCCCGCGAGCGTGCCGGCAGATCGAAGCCCGCCGAATGCTGCAGCCGACGGGGCAAATTCGCCAATTGTCCGGGCATATTCTCCGGCGGTGGTCTTTGGCTGATAATCGGTAGCGCCGTCAGTTATCGAGGCCGCACCCTCCTTCAAGACTTCACCGCTCAAGGGGCTGCGGCCGCCGAACGGCATAACCTTACGCGTGTCTTCACTAGGACCGGCAAAGATGCGCTCAACAAAACCGCCGTCGGTTGACGGAGGTTCGCCGGTTGCGAGCTCATATCCCTTGCGCATTGCCCATTCGCCGCCGGACTGCATTGCGTCGCCGATTGTGCCCGGCAGGCCAACCAGATCAAGCGCGCCTCGCGCCGCGCCGGCGGCACCGGATTTTACTGCGTCCCATGCCGTCGAAGCTGCACCGTCGGAGGGCCCCGGATCCTGCGACATAGAATGTGCGATCTCATCAACAGCAGCATTTTGCTCATCTGGTGAGAGCTCTAGAAACCGGTCTTCCACCGTGATGCGGCGGCCGTTGATGTTGATAGTTGCCATCAGGGTTCAATGCTCCAGCTGATGCCGCCGGCGGTGCGCTTGGCCCCGAACGGTGCGGCTCCCTGCTGACCAGAGGTCACGCCAGAGAGCCCGCGTCCTGCCTGGTCGTCGCCCGCGCGGCGGCGATATGCGTTGAACGTTTCGTATGGGTCGCCGAGTTCCCGGATCTGGCGTTCTGCGTCTTGCCAGGAGAGACCCCCTGCCTCATGCGGTTGCATAGCCTGTGATGCGATTTCGCCAGATTTCATACGGTGCGCCTGAAGAGCATCGAGGGTTTCGAGAACAATTCTGTTTCCGTCGGGGGTCCGACCTATACTCGGCAAGCTCGCCAAAAATTGCTTGGCGTCGAAATCCGAAGCTGCCCCGGATCCCGCCGGCCGCATCGCAGGAACCAACCTGGAAACGATAGCGTCATAAGCCTCGATCTCGCTCAACTGGTCTATGTCGACGCCGAGAGCCTTTGCGTATGGGCCAAGCGCTGCAGTCAATTGCGCGCCTTTGCCGGTGCTGATCTTGCTGCCGATGTCAGCGAGGGCTTTCAGATCCCCCGTGAACTGAGTAGCGGTGTGAGCCGCATCGATATAGTTGCTGAACCGAGTAGCCGCTGCCTTGTCGCTTTCCTCGACAAACTTCGAAGAATTTGAGCCGGTGTTGATGGTCGTTTGCGACGATCCTGCCTTCTTGAGCTCTTTTTCGTAGTCGAGCCTGTTGAGCGGCTGACGCCCTTGAGCGATTTCGCGTGCTGAATAGTCTTCGTAATTGCGGACATCGGTGGTGGGTTCGGTGTACGGCTGCTTCCCATACGCATCGTTTCGACGCACGATGGTAGGCGCGCCGTCTTGAATGATCGTTTCGACCGGAACGCTACCGACGACTGCTGCCCTTTGATCCGCTTCGGGGAGACCCTGCAGAATGAGGCCCTTCAACTGTTCTTCGGACATCGGCTTGTCAGCGCCCGCCAGCACGCTGCCGTCCGGCCGGTAGACGCGTTCTCCTTGCCCGATCTTTATGTTTCCGCCGAGCACCGCAGGAAGACCTGTCGCCGCCTGGTTCTGTTCGGGCATGTAGACAGTCTCGCCTTCCTTCACTGGAACAGGCGTCAGGAAATGACGTGACAGGGCTCCGGCTTCCTGGATACGCTGCTTTTCGAGGTCGGTTTTTGCGCCGAGATCAACCTTGTAGAAGGTATCGTTCGCGTTGCCGTTAATCGCGTAATTCATCCGATCCGCGTAATCGCGGGAGTAATTGGGATCGTCGATATACGTGAAGGACTTCGCTCGCCTCGCGGCGTCCTGGTTCTTGGCGTTGGCCGTCGCATAATTGACCAGGTCGGCGCTATCTGGCGGAGCGAACAGCGAAGCCAAATTGGAAAACGCTTGCCCGAGAGCCGGGTCGTTGAAATAGCGATTATTTTTAATACCGGCCATTTTAAGCACCCTCAAAAATAGGATCGAATGGAACGTGGAGCAGCGGCTATTGAACGATGCAGGAGGTGCGGTCTGTGTCCGCGGCTCTCCTGATCAGGATATGACGAACCAAGGGGTCTCCCCGTTGGGCAATTGCGCGGTTAAGCGCTATCGCGCGCAGCTCATTCAGAAACGCCGATATGTAGAGGCGACGATCGTAATGGAGTGGGGCGTCACATTCTGAAAGAACCCCGCTTAAAGCGGACATTCGAAGATGCACGTAGTCAGCAGGGCGCCACCGCTCCAACGCCGGCCCCAATGCTATTGCTGCATGCGGTATGATTTTTGTGAGTTCGTCACATGCTGCCGGAAAGACCCGCGGCAATTCCGCCGAGAGACTGGCAGCTGTCTGGATCTGATCAAGCGCGAAGATAGCCCGCGCGATCGGGTCGCTGTCGATGCACAGTTGCCGCAACTCGGCCAGCGCCTGAGCGAGGCATTGTTTTGCGGTGCCCGTATCGAACCCACTTGCGCCTGCTGGTGTGCCGGGTTCGTTTGTCATGCGGCCGCGCTCCGCATAATTTCCGACACGGTCTCGTTCCGTCTCGCGTCCGCCCGAGTTTCGATTTCTTGAAGCAGGCACATATTGTGACAAGCATTTCGGAGCCAGCGCACGTAAGCGCGAACATCAGTCAAGAAATGCCGGTGCCGCGCATCACGCTCTTCATCGGTTTCTGCCCACCAGCAGATGAGGCCAACCGTTGCGTAAAACGCTTTCGCCGCAAGCGTCTGTTCTGGCAGGGACGGGAACAAATTGAGTATTTTGCTATGGGCGATCGTAATCGATCGCAACAACTTGTCGCGCTGATCTCTGTCAATGCGGGCGGTGCGGCGGGAAGTCTCTGATTGGAGGCAGCACAACGCTTCGGATAAATTGAAGGCGGGATCCTCCCCGGCTGCGATCCGGGCGAAAAAATCCGAAAGCACACCCACCGCATGCTCGATCTCGGGCTCTCTGCGCGAGACTTCGAAACCGCGGGGCGGGAG
Source organism: Agrobacterium sp. ICMP 6402 (assembly GCF_009498615.1). Classification (NCBI taxonomy): domain Bacteria; kingdom Pseudomonadati; phylum Pseudomonadota; class Alphaproteobacteria; order Hyphomicrobiales; family Rhizobiaceae; genus Agrobacterium; species Agrobacterium sp. ICMP 6402. Next base: position 143,099 of record NZ_QSNV01000002.1, on the reverse strand, counting down.
ACCGTCGTATTGATCGTCATGAGCGTTTTCCATGGTGCGAAAATACGCTCACGCCAACCGCGAAACTACTGGCCCAAAACATGCTCCCTTTCGCGGTTGGAGGCGCTCCGCTGTTCGAAAAGTTCCAGCGCGGCGCGATTTTGTGCGAGCGTCGTACGTCGCTTTGAAAATATTATTTGGACTATACCCGGAGGGTGGGTCCGGTATCGCAGCCGGGCATACACAGTTGATATAATAAATACAGCACTTTGCAGGGGTAAGAGGTAATCATGCAAGCAAAGCGTGTCTCAATGTATCAAGACGAAAAATACATTGACCTACAATAGTTGAATATACTAATCGGCCAAAAGGAAGTTCAGAAATATGAAAGAAATACACTTGACATATCGAACCATGTAAAAGAAGCTAGCAGCACAACCAGTTTCAAAGGGTGCTGCTATGAACAACGTCGTGAATTTCGCAGATTACGCCAATACTAAAAAGGAGCGCCGGGCCTTGGACATCATTGCCGCCGCTGACGTGGTCGCCTTCGAACCCCCGAGGCGAACAGACAGGGAGGCGGAGTTGGCTATGCTCTTGAGATTGAGCGCAGCGCTATTGCGAGCACAGGCACTGAATGACGCGGACGAGATTTATGAAGCGCGTGACGACTTGGAAGTAATGGTTCTCCATACGGAGTTCCCGGATATCCGGTGCCGGGCTCTTGAAGCTCTTAAAGCGGCGGTAGGGTGACGTTGTCGCGAGCGTTAGGGCGCATTTTTTGGGTGTACCTCAATCGAACCGCTTTCACAGCCTCAAGAACCGACAGGGCTCGATTATTCGAACCACTCAAAACAGACTACTGCTTTAGGAACTAGTCAAATCGAACCGTGGAGGTTTCAAACATGTTTGTCCGCGCTTATCTGCGTGCCAGCACCCAGGAACAGGATGCAGGCCGCGCAAAAACACAGCTGGAAAGCTTCGCCAAAGATAAGGGATTTTCGATCGCTGCGTTCTATGTCGAAAATGAAAGCGGCGCGTCGCTGAAGCGTCCGGAGCTTTTTCGGCTACTCTCGGACTGCAGCCCGAACGACGTGTTGCTGACCGAGCAGGTTGACCGGCTGTCGCGTTTGAATGAAGCGGATTGGGAGGCGCTCAAGAGCGAGATAGACGCGCGACAGGTGCGCGTCGTGGCGCTTGATCTTCCCACTTCACACATGATGTTGGCCGCCACCGAAGACCCGTTTACCGGCCGCATGTTCAAGGCCGTCAACGCGATGATGCTCGACATGCTGGCCGCAATCGCGCGCAAGGATTACGAAGACCGTCGCCGGCGGCAGGCGCAGGGTGTCGAGAAGGCGAAGAGCTCGGGGCGATATAAGGGGCGCCCAGAGGACACGGACCGCAACGCGGCACTTATACGCATGCTGAAATCTAAAATGAGCTGGAATGACATCGTCACCGCGACCGGATGCTCCAGATCTACGCTCTTCCGCCTTGCCCGGCGTATCAAAGAAGAGGCGCAGGCCACAGCATGACCCATCGTTTTCTCACGGAGCCGGAAGTGGCCGAAATACTGCGATGCTCTCGGCAGAAGGTGCAACGTTTGCGCCTTTCCGGGCGGCTGGCGTATCTCCCTGGCCGTCCGGTTCTCATCGCGCAGACGGACCTCGATGCGTTCATCGCGGAGAATTCGCGCCTCGCCAGCTCGACGGGAAAGCGCGAAAAGAAGTCAGACATAAACTTGAGCGCTGAAGACGCTCGCAAGTGGGCGATGCAGGCTGTCCTGCTGAAGCGAAAAGGAAAGCGCGCTCCTGTAAAACCCTAGCCACTGGCCGATCAGCAGCGTAGTCTGCGGTCCCGACCCAACCGACAAGGAAATACCGATGCCGCTACCTGCTGACTGCCAGGCGCATTATCTCGCCGTCGCTGCGGAGACCTTGTTGGATCAGTTGCGCTCGTCTGATCTGACGCCCGGCGCGGCAGACCGGAACATAGAGCTTGCGGAACTGATATGTGAGAGCGCGAGAATTCTAAGCGCTGAGTTGCGACCAGGTATCACCCCAAAGCCAGCTGAACACAGGTGTGCAGGTCAGCCCTGTGACAACGTCGTCTTCCTTCGGCGGGGATCTCGCTAGTCGAACACGTCAGGATCGTCGGCAGCTGCTGTTCCCGATTGGCGGGTGATACGAGCGATCTCGGCGTTCAGTTCTTCGCTCGTCATTTCATGTGGCTCTTTTGCGTTGTCTCGCTCCTGCTTGTCGAAGTAGCCAGCGACGCGGAACAACGTCGCGGAAGCTGTGGCGCGCGCCGGCGCAGGAGCTTTTACATCGCTGCATACTGCAAGGCTCGCTTCATAAGCGGCCCGTACGCCCTCTGTGCGGATCCGGGTAAGCAGATCTCTTTGTACATCGTCTGCGTTCGGCTGCTTGGCCATGGCGCTCTCCTTAATCAAATACATCGAAACGCGGCTTAGCGCGTCGCTCCAATTCGTCTATGAGCGTTTGAATTCTCTCCACCTCTTCACTGGCCGCCGACTGTGGCAGCTCGATCAAGGCTCGGGCTTCTTTCGCTTGTTTCCGCCGCTTGCGTACCTCTGCCCGACCCGTCGCGGAAACTGCCTTGTGCGCGGCTAGCCACCGATCGTAACGTGTTCGCTGCGCGGGCGTCATGTTCGCGAGCCTCTTGTCTCTCGCGCGCTGCGCTTTCTCCATATCCCGGAGCTTTCCTACCAGTTTCTTTTCGGCGTCTGCCGCGTCGCGGTTAGGCCACCGCGGCTTGTGCCAGGCATCGCCCTTCGGCGTCCGTCCGCCGTGGTAGCAGCATCGCCCGTTCGCCATGGCGATCTGCTGGCAGGGTTTCCCATCATGTTTCCGCTTTGCGCCGCACTGCTTACGGGTCGTCCGCAGGTTCCGGTGCCAGCGGAGGATAGCGGCGCGCGCCTGCTCGATATGTCCAGGGTATTTCATAGATAAAACCCCAACTTCAATTTCAACGCCCTTAAGGTATCGCTTAGACTGCGCAGCCATCCGCGGCGAAAATAACCTCTACGGTTCACCGGTGGTTCGGGGACCGGTGGGGTGGTGGGTATATATATACCCCCACCGCTCCACCGTTTTGGGCCGGAACGAAAACACCGCTCCCCACCGAACACCACCGATTTAGCTATCCTATTGAAAATACTGGGTTTCGTATTCCACCAGATTTGCACCGCTACCCACCGCATCAGTCATCTTCATTAATTGGCTCGAACCAGGCCTCAACCTTCTCTTTTTCGGACAGGTTGTCCCGCCGCACGCACCAAAGACCGGTTTTCGGCTTCGCAATGAGACGCTTTTTAAGCATGGTGCGAAGTCGTGACCGCAACGCTTCCTTGCTCAACGGAGCGTAGGTCGCTGCGTACGCATCGACGATCGCGCTTTCTTTGAAACCATTGGCCGAAGCCTCTTTGTCTTGAAGGCTGTTCAGGATCGCCAGAATTTCCAATTCGGCATCCGTCGGCTCGCCTGCCGGTTTCTCTGTATGTGATACAAGACGGACGACACACGATGTTATCGCGTCGCCGTCGTTGTCTCGGCCAAGCTCGACACGATCGAGAACGAAAGCGCGTCGGAAGTTGCCATCGAGGTCACGCTGTTTGGTGACGTTAATCTCGTTGTCCGCGATCTCGATCTCCGTGTCAGTAGCGGCACGCAGGAGGGAGTGGCCTCGCGCACCCCGCGCTCTTTCTTTCCCCGAGTGGTGGACGAGCATCACATGGGCCTTCGTCTGCAGCCGCAAATGATCGATGTGCTTTACGAGCGCTCCCATGTCCGTCGACGCATTCTCGTCGCCGCCGGCGAGCGCGCGAGACAGCGTGTCGATCACGATAAGGCCGACGCCCTCGCACGCGCGGACAGTTTCGATCAGCGGGACGAGATCCGCGTCGGCGCTGCGGAGATTGACGCCTGACAGATGGAATTGAAAACGTGGGTCGCCGGTGTATTGCCCTTGAAACCGCTGCTGCAAAGCCCTCGCACGGCGCCGGGCACCTTGCCCGCCCTCGGCGGCAACGTAAACGACGCCTCGTTGCGCCGTCTTTCGGTCAGCCCAAGACATACCCGTTGCGACATGAAATGCGAGATCCATGGCAACAAAGGTTTTGCCCACATTGCTTTCGCCATAGAGAACTGAAAGCGCTCCCTCGTCCAATAGGCCCTTGATGAGCGGTTTCGTCGAATGGTCGAGAGCGGAGCCGGCCGCATCGTTGAACGAAACGAGATCCAACAGCTTCGTCGGCTTGGGCTGTTTCGGCGGGCTCTCCATAATGTCGTCGGGGATTTCTTCGAAAAAATCGAGTGGATCCGGCTCGGTGCGGGTGTTCGCCCAGCAGCGTGCAAGCTCTCTTCGGAGCTCTTGATCGTCCCATTCCTCTATACGCGCCTTGTGGGGGCTCGTGGCGTGCTCCCAGACGAACAGCAGCGCGCCGAATTCATCAATCGAGAAAGATGCTGTCTTCAATCGAAGCGCGAGATTGAAGCGTGCAGCAGATGCCGACTTGTCTGCGCCGTTGGCCTGGCCGGATGCCCATAACCTCGCCAGCGCTGGCCGCTCGGCACATGCTAGCTCGAATTTCTGTCGAAGGTCGTGTGGCAATTCGTCAAAGCCGACGGCGGCCGAAACCTTGTGGATGTCGATCGCCTGCTTCAGCTGCTCAATTTCCGGATTTCGATCGACAGCGTCGGCTTTTGACGCAGGAGGGTATTGGTTGCCTACCTCTTGAAAAGCGTACCGCGCGCCGCACCACATTACGGATGCCCGGCGTGTTTGCTGACCGCGAGCCACCTTCTCAGCGGTGGGGATATTCGTTGTTCCTGGTAGGCGCATGATGCGATCGACGTTTTCGACGCTGTCTCCACCGAAGCGGTGAACGAGGCCGCGGCCTTGCGCCTCTGCTGCCGCCTGGTGCGTTTTGGCATCGAGTTTTTCAGATAGGATCCAGAACGCCTGGATACCGCCACCGCTATCCAGGACGGCTGTGGGTGGGCACGCCTCGGCTCGCAGCTGACGCACGATCCCGCGAAGGCGAGAGCGCTCGTTTTCGAAGTGCGTCGCGAGATCCGCGCCTGACGGAGGTTTCTCAATATCGATGTCGATGCACAACGCGCGAACAGCCGATATATCGGATTTGGAGAGCTTCTTGTTGGGCGCTATAGCTGCCGGTTCGTTCACACTGAAATACAGGTTCAGTCGGCCCTCGCGCTGGTCGATCCAACCCGCCATCGCGGTCCAGTCATTGGGTGCAAAGGTCCGTGCTTCCGGCGGTGCCTCTCGCTTCGGGTCCAATGCGGTGAGATTGTGCCAGCCATCAGGATCGAGAGATTTCAGAAACTCGATTGCATTATGAGAAGGCTTTTCAGCCGGCGCCTCATTGGGGCGCGCGGAAACCTGGGTTGTTCGCCGCTCGATGTCCGCCGCACGCAACTGGGCAAAGCTCCGGGCGGGTTGCCTGAAAGGACCGCGATTGATATCATGATCAAGCATTGAGAAAATCTCCAGCCGGCTGCACTGTGACGAGTGCGCCGGCTTGTTTATTTGGTGTTATCGATAACGAGCCTGATCAGCGGCTCACGCGCAGCTCTATCCCGCGTGATGAGGGCGTGCAGGCTCTCGGCGGTTACGGCTTGCAGACCGTTGATCTCTGTTGGAACAAGCGAGCCGAAGCGCCGTTGCTGACGTAGCCAGGTTATGGACCGTCCGGCGATTTTCGCTGCTTCTTTAATTGGGTAGGCGTTCGATGTCGGTTTTTCTGGCATTGTTTTCATGACCGTAAAACTTCCGCATTGTCAGATTGCCATGTTGCGTCTTGAAGAACCGCGAAAAAAGCGCCTGTCACAGGCAAGCAAACGCGGATCAATTGGCGCGTCTCCGCAACAGTTTTCGCTGGAGGCTTTTGAGATCTTTGATGTGCATCTGTAGCATGGCGAGGCTTCCGGAATTCGATGGAACACGCAACTGCACCGTTCGCTCAATTTCGCCTCGCCATTCCTCTAGCAATCCGGTAGCGCGCAACGCATCCAGACCTGCAACGTCGATTTTTCGAGGCTGTTGATGGGATCGCGCCCTCGCCCAAACGTGCTCTAGCACTGCCCAATCAAGCAGCGCCCTTGACCACGCCAGAGCCTCCGAATTTGTGGCGAAAAGCCTTCGCGCATGCCTTACGCCACTGTACAGCGCATTCCGAACATGTCCGTCATTCAGCCCGCCGCGATCGCCTGTTGGTATTCCTCTGTTAAGAAGATCAGCGGTCCGAGCCCATGTCCTGAAACCATCAGGTAGCGACAAGTATGCACCGATTATGATGCTCACCTGCGTTTCCCGAATTGGCCGGAAAGCCGCCCTTGGGCGATCTGGGTCCGTGTTATCGATTGAGATTGCCGGCGCCTTATCGTGAAACTTACGAGAGCTTCTTAGGTGTCGCTGGTATCGGTTCACTTTTTTTACGTCGTCTGCACACTGAGCAATAAACGACTGAGCTGCTGGGACAGATAACGCCTCTTGCGAAACGAACGTGCCAAGCTGGCTCTGTACGAGCCATACTGCTCCAGCGTGTAAATCCGCCTCGGCGTCGTTGTAGTAGCGTTGGACGCGCGCTGCAGCCGCTTCGTCAGGAAGAGAAACCGAGCCATCGACCGACATGCGGTGGTCCATGAACTCAAAATGCTCTTGTGCCAAACAAGCGATCGCCAAAAAGCTATGTTGGTGCGGAGTGATAGTCATCCGAATACACCACCACCCTTACCCCTCGGGGTAGACCCGTCCTTGACACCGCCTGAACCAACGAATGCGAGGTTTAGCGGCGTAGGCTTCAACGCATTTTCTAGAAGGCGATCAGCATCGGCTCGTCGGATTATGGTCCGGTGTCCGAGTCTGGCTACGGTGATGGCACCGCCACTTATCAAGCGATACAAGTGTGATCTCGACACGCCGATGTATTTTGCGGCGGTAGCGACGGACATTGCAGCAGGAAAACTTTCCATTGATATCTCCACTAGCGAATATGCTGCGGAGGATATTGCTGCCCCACTGAACGTCAAACATAAAAATCATTGTAAAATCAATGTATTACGTATGTAATACGTTATGTAATACGCCAAACAAGCTCAAGCTTTTGACAGCATGAGACAAAATGAGACTGGATGCTGCACTATGGTAAAGCGATCACATTTTGTAACCGTCTGCTTGGAGCGACGGCGCACAAGCGTTAGGGTAATCATTAGGGCGCCGCCCTAAATTCCTAAAATTTCATAATGATTTCAGTGTATTATGGCGGAGAGGGTGGGATTCGAACCCACGATACCCTTGCAGGTATGCCGCATTTCGAGTGCGGTGCATTCGACCACTCTGCCACCTCTCCGCATGCGCGAACGCTTGCGTTGCGCGCTCCTCATAAACATCAATGGCCGGGCTGACAAGGGAAATTTCGCGTTTGTGTCACAAATTGTTCGTCATGGAAGAGACTGGAGAAATGCGTCGGCTTTTGGCGGTTTTTACAGGCATTTTTCATGTGACGCGCACGGCTGGAGGTCGATGCGTGTCACATGCGGCAATGGTGTTAGAGCAATTGATAACGACGTAGGATTTCTACAATCCGGTCGTCCTGTTCCTGATCCGGCAGCAGGGCCGGCTGGCGGCTGGCGCCGACGGAGGGGTCCTGGAGGTAGAGCGAGCGTTTGACCATGGCGGGCGCGAAACCGAGGGCGTAGAGATCGGTGCGAAAGGCCGCGTAGATCGCCTGCTGGCGTTCGGCTTCAGCGATATCCCCGGAGTTGAACGCGTTGAGAATGCCGGCGAGCACATCCGGCATGGCGTTGCCGAGGCCGGAAATGCAGCCTGCGGCACCGTTCTGCAACGACCACAAGACGAGGTGGTCAGGGCCGGAATAAACCTCGAAACCGGGCGTTTCCTTCGCCACCTGAAGATAGGCCTCCAGCGTCTGCTGCGCGCCGCCGGAATCCTTGATACCGGCGATATTGCCATGGGTCGCAAGTTTGCGCGCCGTTTCGGGTTCTATGTGGTTCTGGGTGCGGGCGGGAATGTCGTAAAGATAGACCGGTGTTTCAACGGCGTCGGCCACCGTCGAGAAATGGCGGATCAGGCCTTCCTGCGTGCAGGCGATGAAGAAGGGCGTGATGACGGCGATGCCGTCCACGCCGATGCGGTCGAAGGCCTTGGCAAGCTGTATGGTCTCGAATGTGGCGGGCATGCCGGCATTGACGATGACTTTAGCGCGGCCAGCCACCTCGTTTACCACCTCTTCCGTCAGGCGGATTTTTTCTTCATGGGTCAGCGCGGTGAAATCGCCGTTGGTGCCGGCGCACATGATGTTGTTGCCGGCCGCCACCTGGCGGCGCACCTGCGCGCGGGTCGCCTCGTAATTGATGGTTTCGTCCTCGTTGAAACAGGTGACGAGCGCGACGAAGGCTTGTTTGGTCATGAAAGAACTCCACTTGAATTTCCGATGGCATGGTCGGCACCCGCCGGGCTGCGCGCAGAATGCATATCGGGGTCGGGATCGAGGCTGGCTGAGAGCAGCGCGCGGGTATATTCCTCACGCGGTGCCTCGAAAACCTGCCGCACGGTGCCGAATTCCACCACCTCTCCGCGCTGCATGACCATGACGTGATCGGCAAAATCCCGAACCACCGGCAGGTCATGCGCGATGAAGATGAAGGAAAGGCCCATTTCGCGGCGCAGCTTGTCCAGCAGCGCAATGACCTGCGCCTGCACCGACACGTCGAGCGCCGAGACCGCCTCGTCGCAGATGATGAGCTTCGGCTCCAGCGCCAGCGCGCGGGCAATCGCGATCCTCTGCCGCTGACCGCCGGAAAACTGGTGCGGATAACGGCGCACATGATCCGGCGAGAGGCCGACCTGCTGCAATAATTCCGCAACCCGTTCGCGCCATTTTGCTTTCGGCAATATATCCGGGTGGATCACCCAGGCTTCGGAGATCAACTGGAACACCGTCATGCGCGGATTGAGCGACTGGGTGGGATCCTGAAACACCATCTGCAGATCGCGCCGCAGCGCAAAGAGTTCGGCAGGCGAGAGCTTGAAGAGGTCCCGTCCCTTCCATAACGCACTGCCCGCATCCGGTTCGTCGAGCCGCAGCAAAATGCGGGCGAGCGTCGATTTGCCGGAGCCGCTTTCGCCGACCACGGCGATGGTTTCGCCTTCCATGAGGTCGAAGGAAACACCCTTCAACGCCTCGAATGCGCCGTAACGCTTGCGCACATCGCGCACGCTGAGCAGCGGTTCGCCCGCCGCTTTCGGCTCATGCATGTCGCCCCTGCCAGGTGCGGCGCTGATGAGCTTGCGGGTATAGGGGTGCTGCGGATTACGGTAAACGTCGCGAACGGTGCCGGCCTCTACCAGCACGCCCTTTTCCATCACCACCACCCTGTCGGCTATTTCGGCGACGACGCCGAGATCGTGGGTGATGATGAGCACGGCCATGCCGGTTTCCCGCTGCAATTCCTTGAGCAGTGAGAGCACTTCGGCCTGCACCGTCACGTCAAGCGCAGTGGTCGGTTCGTCAGCGATCAAAAGGTCGGGCCGCAGCGCCAACGCCATGGCGATCATGACGCGCTGGCGCTGGCCGCCGGAAAATTCATGCGGATATTTCTTCAATGCACTGTCGGGATCGGGAATGCCGACACGGGCGACAAGGCGCCTCGCCTCCGTTTCGGCTTCCGTCTTGGCCATGCCATGGGTAGTCATGGCCTCGCGGATCTGCCAGCCGACGGTATAGACGGGGTTAAGATGGCTGAGCGGATCCTGAAAGATCATGGCGATGCGCCGGCCGTTGACCTCGCGGCGGGCTTCTGCCGGCATCGTCAGAAGGTCTTTACCCTCAAGCAATATCTGGCCACTGTTGATATATCCGGGCGGCATGTCGATGAGGTTCACGATGGCGGAAGACGATACCGACTTGCCAGAGCCGCTTTCGCCGAGGATCGCCAGCGTTTCGCCACGGTCGATATGGTAGGAAACATCCTTCACCGCATGGACGACACCGCCTGCGGTGTGAAATTCCACGGAAAGGTTGCGCACGTCGAGAAGATGGTCAGCCATGCTTGCGGCCTTTCATTTCCAGCCGCCAGCGCTGCACCGGGTCAAGCGCGATGCGCAGCCAGTTGGACAGCAGATTGAGCGACAGGGTGGTGAGGATGATGGCAAGCCCCGGCCAGAAGGATAGCCACCAGGCATTGGTGAGATATTGCCGCCCCTGCGAAATCATCAGACCCCAGGTGATTTCCGGCGGCTGAATGCCGATGCCGAGGAAGGACAACGCGCTTTCCGCCAGCATCACATAGGCGAAATCGAGCGTCGCAAGTGTCGTCAGCGTCGGCAGCACCACGGGCAGAATGTGGCGGAAGAGAATGCGTTTGCCCGATGCGCCCATCACCCTTGCCGCCTGCACGAACATGCGTTCGCGCACCTCCAGCACTTCCGCCCTTGTGGTGCGGATGTAAACCGGGATTCGGGTGATCGCCAGAACCAGCATCAGGTTTAGGATGGAGGAGCCGAGCAGAAAAAGCACGATGACCGCGATCAGCAGCGACGGAAACGACATGATCACGTCCGCCAGCCGCATGATGATCTGGCCGACACGGTTGGATGAAAAACCGGCGATCAAGCCGAGCACGGTGCCGGTGACGGCGGAGAGAAGCACGGCGCCGGCGGCGATCATCAGCGTATTTTGCGTGGCGGCGACGATGCGCGCCAAAAGCGAGCGCCCGAGCGCATCCGCCCCCAGCCAGAAATACCATTCGCGCTGCCAGTCGAACGGGGCGAGATTGCGCCCGCGCAGGTTCTGTTTGGTCGCCAGATCGCCGAGCCAGGCCGGACCGACGAAAGCGAGTATGACGATGATGATGAGGAAGATCGCGGCACAGAGCGCGAATTTATCGGCCCACAACATGCGCAGCATGCGCGTTGCGAAGGACGGCTCATCGATGATCTGGGTATCGGCGTTCAAAAGGCTCATGGCTTGATGATCTCCTCAGTGCCGGATACGCGGATCGAGCAGCGCATAGGCGATATCGATCAGAAGGTTCATCAGGAAGATCGCCAGCGCCGTCACGAGAATGGCGGCCAGCACGACATTGAAATCACGCTGAAGAATGGAATCGATCATCAGCTTGCCGACGCCGGGAAAGCCGAAAATGGTTTCGACGATGACGGCGCCATTGAGAAGGCTGGCCGCCTGATCGCCGATGACGGTGATGACCGGCAGCATGGCGTTGCGCAGGGCATGGACAAAGATGATCGGCCCGGATTTCACGCCCTTGGCACGCGCCGTTTTGACGTAAGCCGACGACAAAGCGCCGATCATCGAGCCGCGCACCACCTGCACAATGATACCGAAGGGGCGCACGAACAGGACCGAGATCGGCAGGATCCAGTGCAGCACCGAGCCTGTGCCTGACGTCGGCAGCCAGGCGAGATTGACGGAAAAAAGCACGATCGCGACGATCGCCAGCCAGAAATCCGGTACCGATGCGCCGATCAGCGAAATGGTCGAGGCCATGCGGTCGAAAAAGCCGCCGGAGCGGAAAGCCGCAAGCGAACCGACAACGATGGCAGCGGTTGTGACCAGCGACATGGTGATGACCGCAAGCCAGAGCGTCCAGACGAAAGCCTCACGCACCACATCCAGCGCAGGCCTTGCTTTTCGCAGCGACTCTCCGAGATCACCCGTCATCACATCGCCCGCATAACGCAGGAACTGCACCATCAGCGGATCGTTCAGCCCGTGCAGCGCACGAAACTGCTGCTTCAACTCTTCCGAAGCCTCCACCGGCAAAAACAGCGCCGCCGGGTCTCCCGTCAGGCGGGACAGGAAGAAAACCATCACAAGCAGGCCGATCAGGGAGATCAGACTCGCAACGGAACGTTTTCGGATGAAGCTCAGCATGGTTGCCTCCGGTTTTTCAACGAGGGCGGCAAGGCTTTCGCCCTGCCGCCGCTCTTTGGCTTATAAGATACCGGCTTTATTTGATGCCGATTTCCGAAAGCTGCAGCATCGAGTTGGTGGCGATGGTGGGCTTGAAGTCCAGACGTTCGGAAACGCGGGAGAAACCGACCATGTGGAACAGCAACACATCCGCCACGACATCATCATGCAGGTAGGCGATGAGTTCAGACCAGAGCTTGGCGCGCTCCTCACCGACGGCTGCGGATGCACGTTCGATCAGGTCATCCACCTTGGGGTCCGAGAAGCCGGACTGCGTGCCCTTGGTGGCATATTTGAAGAACATGGTGAAGGATGGATCGCCCTTGGAATTGTCGTGCATGGCAGCGACGATCTGCGGGCCGCGACCTTCCTTGAACGGCTTGGAATAATAGCTCTCGTGTTCGGCCACTTCCACGAATTTCAGGTCGATCTTGAAGCCGACTTCCTGCAATTGCTGCTGGATCGCCTCCATGATCTCGGTGACATTGGGGAAATTCGCGGTGCGCGCAATGATGGTGATCGGTGTGTCCACCTTCACGCCGGCAGCCGTGGCTTCCTCGAGCAGCTTCTTTGCGCCATCAGGGTCGTAAGGGAAGACCTTGACGTCGGGGTTCCAGCCAAGCGTCGTCGGCGGAACCAGCGCCGTGGCCAGCACCGCGCCTTCAGGAACCAGCGTGCCGAGGAAGGCCTGCCTGTCAATGGCGAGGTTGAGCGCGCGACGCACCCGCACATCGTTCAGCGGCGCGATGTTATGATCGAGACGCATATAGACCGTCTCGCTGTCGAGATAAGAGAAGTCGGTCTTCGGATTGGTCGCATCGAGCTGGGAAATGGAAGGCGAAAGATCGGCCTCGCCGGTCTGCACCATGGCGGCGCGAACCGAAGGATCGGCACGGAAAAGATAGGTCGCTTCCGTCACCTGCGGCTTCTTGCCCCAATAATCGTCGCGCGCCGTCAGCACGATCTGCTGGCCCGGCGTCCAGTTGGTCAGCTTGTAAGGGCCGGTGCCGACAGGCTCGCGGATGAACTCCATCTTGGTTTCTTCGGGAACGATGGTGACGAGCGACATCAACAGCGGCAAAATGGGCTGAGCCGGGTCGGTCTTGAAGTCGATGGTCTGGTCGTCAACGATCGTGGGGGTCACCGTCATACCGCCGAAATAACGGCGGGATTCGCAGGCATTCTTGTCGCTCATGATGCGTTCGAAGCTGTGCTTCACATCCTTGGCGTCAAAGGTGGTGCCGTCGGAAAACTTCACACCCTGACGCAGATGAAAGCGCCAGCTGCCGTCGGCATTCTGCTCCCATTTCTCGGCAAGCCGTGGCTGAACGCCGTTTTTGCCGCGCACATCAAGCTCGGTCAGCGTCTCGCTGACATTTTCCATGATGATGCGGCCGATGTTGGAGCGGGTCGCCATGCAGGGCTCAAGCAGGTCAGCTTCTTCCGCCAGCACGATTTTGATCGGCCCCGACGCCGCAAGCACCGGCGAAACCGCTGCGCTGAGGGAACCCAAAACAAGGGCGCCCGCAATCAATGACTTCTTCATTCCGTTCTCCTCCCAGATCAGAAATTCAGCAACATGGCGGCGTGCCGCAAGGGGCTTCTGAAAAATCCCCGTCTCCCCGCATCGAGGAGCATGGTGTGCGGATGATTGTCTCCTCCACCCGTGAACAGAGCATCGACGCTATCACATTTTTTGTCAATTTATTTTTCTTTAGCATTTTTTATTTGCGTCGCAATACTCATTTTTATCATTATAAAACAAATATTTATTCGAACTAATCAAAAATTCAAAGTCGCTGTTTTTATCGAAATAAACTTGACAACTTTTCGAATATGTCATTTTCATCAGGCTAAGAGGAGACCATGATGACCCCTGATGACATCGCTCACGCCATGACCGGAGCCGTCCACGCCACGTCAGAAAGCCGGCAGGAAGCGTTTCTGCCATCGCAGATGATCCAGAACCATGCGAGCTTCCTGCATCTCGCTGATGACGGCGCTTTGCTCTGCGCATGGTTCGGCGGCACGCTGGAGGGAAAATCGGATATTTCGATCTTCGCATCCGTGCTGATGCCAGGCGCAAACCGGTGGGGAGCGCCGCAGCGCCTCAGCCACGATCCAGACCATTCCGAACAGAACCCGGTTCTCTTCACCGCGCCGGATGGCGCTTTGTGGCTGTTTCACACCGCCCAACCATCAGGCAATCAGGATGAATGCCGTATCCGTATGGCGCGGGTCACCCGCGATGTGGCGGCGCCGGAAAAGCTGTCTTCCGAAGAAGGGCGTTTCCTCGACCTACCGCAAGGCTGCTTTGTCCGCGCGCCGCTGCGCATTCGTGATGATGGCGCCTGGCTGCTGCCGATCTTCCGCTGCATCCAGCGCCCCGGCCAGAAATGGAACGGCAGCCACGATACGGCAGCGCTTGGCATATCCAGGGACAATGGCCTGACGTGGCAATTGCAGGAGCTGGAAGATTCGACCGGCTGTGTGCATATGAGCCCGGTTGCGGGCGATGATGCGCACTACTCCGCGTTCTTCCGCCGCCGCCAGGCCGACTTCGTCTACCGCACGGAAAGCGCCGATGGCGGCCACTCGTGGTCAAAGCCGCAGCCAACCGACGTGCCGAACAACAATTCCTCCATCGCCGCCATCAGGCTCGGTGACGGCCGGCTGGCGATGATCTGCAACCCCATCAATGCCGCGCAGTCAAGCGACCGGCGCGCCTCGCTTTATGACGAATTGGGCGAAGATGACGGCAGGCCGGACGCCGATCCGACAGGCGGATGTGTGCCTGTCTGGGGCGTGACGCGCGCGCCGGTGTCCATCTGCATCTCCGAAGACGATGGGCGCAGCTTCCCCACCCGTATCCTGATCGAGGACGGTCCTGGCACCTGCCTGTCGAACGATTCGACGGACGGCCGCAATCTGGAAATGTCCTATCCATGGCTTCTGGAAGCGCCGGACGGTACGCTGCACGCAAGTTACACCTATCATCGCCGCGCAATCAAATATGTCCGGCTGGCGCCCGGCTGGGCCGAGGCCAGGGACGGGAGAAAAAGATGAGCAACATCATTGGCATCACCATGGGCGACCCCTGCGGCGTCGGCCCCGAGATCACCGTTAGGGCGCTTGCTGAAATGTCCGCCCCGGATCAGGCCGCCACGCGGATTTACGGCAACCTCGCCACGCTTCAGGCAGCGCGGGATGCGCTCGGCGTCGACATCGATATCACGCCGCATGTGGTCGATCTGCCCATCGAGGGCGCACCGCTGCCGTGGGGTACGCTGTCGCCGGTCGCAGGTGACGCCGCTTTCCGTTTCATCGAAAAGGCCGTGCGCGATGCCGAGGCGGGCGAAATCGGCTGTATCGTCACCGCGCCGATCAACAAGGAGGCGCTTAACCTTGCGGGCCACCATTATGACGGCCATACCGGCATGCTGCGCAGCCTCACCGGCTCGTCTGCGGCCTATATGCTGCTTGCCTCCGAACGGCTGAAGGTCATCCATGTTTCGACCCATGTTTCCCTGCAGGAAGCCATTCGTCGGGCGACGACGGAGCGGGTGCTGGCGACCATCCGCGCGGGCAACGACCATCTGAAGCGCATCGGTTACGAGCGGCCGCGCATCGCAGTTGCCGGCATCAATCCCCATTGCGGCGAAAACGGCCTGTTCGGCACGGAGGATGACGACCAGATTGCGCCGGCGGTTGCCGCTGCGCGTGCCGAAGGCATCGAGGTACAGGGACCGATTTCCGCCGATACCGTGTTCCACCGGGCCTATTCCGGCGCTTTCGATCTCGTCGTCGCGCAATATCACGATCAGGGCCATATCCCGATCAAGCTCGTCGCTTTCGATACCGCCGTCAACGTTTCAGTCGATCTGCCGATAGACCGCACGTCCGTCGATCACGGCACGGCTTTCGACATTGCCGGCAAGGGCATCGCCAATCACGGCAACATGAAAGAGGCCATCGCCTACGCCCGCAAGCTCGTGGCGGGCAAGAGCGCGAAAGGGTAAGCAACCATGTCCACAGCTCCCATTCTCATCCATCAGCCGCGCAGGCTCGCCGTTGGCGCTGGCACCATAGCGCAGGTTGGCGCGTTCGCCGGCAAAACCGCATCGACGCTGGTGATCGCCACGCCGCTGACGGCAAAATTCGTCGACCGTTTGCAATTGCAGGGTCCATTCACGGTATTCGACGCCATTCCCGGCGAGCCGAACACGGCGACGCTCGATGCAGCACTGGCTGCGGCACGCAATGCCAAACCCGATCTCGTCATCGGCCTCGGCGGCGGTTCGGTAATGGATGTGGCAAAGCTGGTGGCGGCATTGTGGAATTCCGACCAGACGCTTGGCGATGTGGCCGGACCCAACCGGGTTGCCGGGCGCGACACCAGGCTGGTGCAGATCGCCACCACCGCCGGCACCGGCTCGGAAGCCGGCATCCGCTCGCTGATCACCGATCCCGTCAAGGGCAACAAGATCGCGGTCGAAAGCCCTTATCTGATTGCGGATTTCGCGGTTCTCGATCCGGAACTGACCTATTCCGTACCGCCTGCCGTGACGGCGGCGACGGGTGTGGACGCCATGGCCCATTGCGTGGAAGCTTTCACCAACCGCAAGGCCCACCCGATGATCGACGGTTTTGCCCGCATGGGCTTTGCACTCGTCGGCAAATATCTGGCGCGCGCCGTCCGCGATGGCACGGATACCGAAGCACGCGAAGGCATGATGCTCGCCTCCTATTATGGCGGCATCTGCCTCGGGCCGGTCAATACGGCCGCCGGTCATGCCATCGCCTATCCGCTCGGCACGCTTCTCAACCTACCGCATGGGCTGGCGAATGCCATCGTCTTTCCGCATGTTCTGGCCTTCAACCAGCCGGCGGTTTCAGCAAAGACGGCGGAAGTGGCAGGCGCGCTCGGGCTTCGGGAGCATCTTTCGCCGGATGATCTTCGCAAGGCGGCAACGGATTTCTGTGCCGGGCTCGGCATTGAAATGTCGCTGGCAAGGCACGGAGCAACCGAGACCGATCTTCCCCGTTATGCCGAGGACGCACACGCCATCCGCCGCTTGATGGACAATAACCCCGTCGATATGAGCCTTGAGGACGTGCTCGGCATCTACCGCCGCGCCTTCTGAAAGAAAGTCCGGTGCGCCTTCGGGCGCATCGGCCTCAATCCGCGTGCGAAGATTCGAACAGGCGCTCGCGCGATCCCGTCAGATGCTGTAGCATCAGTTCGCGGGCCGCCTCCGCATCCCCATCGGCGATAGCGTTTGCAATAGCCTCATGCTCGGCAAAAACGCGTGTCAGGCCAGAGGCTTCACGCTTCACCGACATGCCGTGGAACTTCATTCCCATCGCGATATGATCTTTCAGGGCCTCCATCGCGGTAGAGAAATAGCTGTTCCTCGCCGCCCGCGCGATGGCCAGATGGAACTGGTAATCGGCGTCCTCACGGTGGGACTGGCGATTGGTGGCGTCGCGCATCAGTTCGAGCGCCTTTTTGATCGCCGCAAGCCTCTCACCATCGTGACGCAAAGCCGCCGCGGCAGCCGCTGCCGGTTCCAGCGTCAGCCGGAATTCATAACAATTCAGAAGATCGGCGACGTTTTCCAGCTGGCCAAAACCAAGCGGCTCACGCATACCGACAGCCCGCACGTAGCTGCCGGAGCCTCTGCGGGAATAGATGAACCCCTGCTCACGCAGCCGCCGCAGCGCCTCGCGCACCACTGGTCGCGATACTTCGAATTCCATGGCGAGTTCATGTTCGGTCGGCAGCCGTTCGTCCGGCTTGTAGGCGCCGGATTTGATCGCCCGGTGCATTCGCTCGAAAATAATGTCCGGAAGTGCCTTACGCGCCGTTTCTTTCATCAGCCCCATCTGGTCAGCTCTCTCCAGCGTCGTTTACGCCAAGCATCATTTTCGCAATCCGTTTCAACGTGTCAGCTTGCCCAAAACCGCCGGACTTCGCAATGACGCATTGGTCTCCAGACCAGCCGACGCCCAGACCCGGCAGGCATTCGCCGGCAAGACGCAGCCGCGAAATGCCCATGGCGCGCAGCACGGCTTCGGCCGTCGCCCCGCCCGACAAAAGCAGCCTGCCAGCACCTGCCGTGAAGCGCGGCACGACGCCTTCCGCCAGCCGGTCGGAAACGGCAAGCGGTGAAAGATCGCCTAACCCTTGCGTCGCCTGAACCAGCGTCACGCCGGAACCATCCTGTGTATGGGAAGGCACGACACCATTGGGTGCATCGATGACCGACACAAACCCGGTGCTCTTGAGGACTTCGATTTGCTCAACGGTAATCGGATCACGGGAACCGACGACGAATAGCCCCTTGCCGGGCGGAATGGTCGCCGCCTCCAGCACAGTCCACGCCGTCATCTCCTCAGCCAGCGCTTCGGCAAGACCCCGCGCGCCGACCAGAAGATCGACGCCTTTAGCCTGCGCGGCAACGAGAGCCTCCCTGATGTCGGCCTGCGATCGCGTATCCGGTATCTTGCAGCGACTGGCGTGCCCGCCCAGCTTTTCGTGGACCGGAATGGCGGCGTCAACGCCAAAGCCGGATACGGCCCCGCAAGTAACAACGCGTCCAAAATCCGGAATGGCGGGCGCGACAAGCGCGTGCCGATAGGAAATCGCATCCATTTCAGCCGCAATATGCCCCTTCAGCCGGGAATCGACCTTTTTGAACAGGATCGTATCCGCTGGAACCAGCGCCAATAACGACCGCGTGCGACGACCGGCTTCATCCGCATCACCGTCACGACAACCCAGATTGACGCTCAGGACCGCAGGCGCATCCGCGAGGGCTGCGGGTACACCGTCAAGCCCGATCGCAACCTCGGTCGCCAGCCCGCGCCCGGCAAAGGGTGCGGCCGCATCTAGAGCGCCTGTCAGATCATCGGCGAAAATCAACAGCACGGGCGGAGCCTTCAAAAAAAGTTGTAATGTTTTACCTCAATAAATTTATTTATAATCAATAGATAAACAGATGTGAATAACAAAAATTATTATGCAGACTTTCAGACTGCCCAACTCGCCACAAAGAGGCCTGCCGGCCAATCGCCGAATTCAGAAATGATGAAGACAAGCGGCAAACGCGGCCCGCCCACATGCAGTTCGGCAGGGCGGGCGAAAGATGACGAACAGGGTGTCGCCACTAGATGAACCGAAAAGGCAGCCCTGAGATAAGCGCTTTGACAAAGCGCTTCTTCTGAAAGCGCCCGTTCAGTGATACGCGGGGCAATTGCGTTGGCTTTTCAAGATTATAAGGGCCAAGAACACCAGCCTGCGTGGTGACCGCCACGGAAAATCCCGCCTCAAGCACCGCCTTTGCTTCACGCTCCGCTACGGCCTTCGTCCAGCCATAGGGATAGGAAAAAGATTGCGGCCGATGGCCGACATAAGCCTCTACCCGACGTGTCGATTCCTCGATTTCGTGAGCCAGCCGCGCGAGATCGATCTTGCGCATGTTCACATGCGTCATGGTGTGTGCGCCTAGATGCACCAGAGGATCGTCCGACAGCGCCCTGAGCTCATCCGCGTCCATCACGAGTTCACCCACGATCGCGATGGGATCGATGCCCTGTTGCCTCGCGACGCGGTCGATCCTTTCCACTGCCTCATCCTCTGAAAAGTTCTGCACGAAATTTTCAAGGCGTGTGAATGCTTCCGCCTTCTGCGAAGGCGTGGCGGATGCAACATGTTCCGGACCAGAGCCGAAATCGAAGTCAAACGATGCAGCTTTCTGCGTCAGTGCAGCTGCGGTTTCCCACCACAGGCTGCGCGTCCGCTCAACAAAACCCGGTGTGATGAAAATCGTGTAGGGAACGGCATATTTGCGGAAAACTGGCGCGGCGTGTTGGGCATTGTTGCGATAACCGTCATCAAGCGTGAAGGCACAGAACGACCGACCTTCGTTATTGTCGGCAAGCAGTGCCGGTAAATCATGCAGATGGACGGGAACGAGACCACATTCTAGCGCGGCCTGTATCGCCTCTTCCAGAAACTGCGGCGTGACGGACAATTGCACATTGGGCGCAAAAGGCGAGATAGCCTCCCCGGGGCGCACATGATGAAGCGTAAAAATCACGCCACGCCCGGCAAGGGACGGAAACGCGGCGCGGACCATCGGCAGAGAACTTAACTCCAGCCCGGCCCTTATGGCTCCGTATTTCAAGAGACGCTTTACCGGCGGCGAGAAAACCATCGCTGATTGTTTTGACTTCAGGCCAGGCAGAACCCGTTTTTTGACGACCCTCCACGCGGTGAGCGGCAGATCGATAAGACCCGGCAGGGGATCATTCAGCGCAAAGGCGGCCCAGCTGCGGATTTTGCCCAGAGACGCAAAGTAGTCTCCCATATTTGCCTTGCCGCGCCGGCTTAATGTAAAGGCGGCAACCGCATCACGGACAAGATAAGACCACGACACGCCTTGTCGCGCAGCCCGGGATTGGCCGGCGGGCACATCGTTGGCAACCTGCCATAATAACGCGCCGAGATCGACGCCCGCCGCCGAACTGAGGCCGAACCACGACCAGGGGCGCGGATTGACATCGAGAAGCTTCAGCGAACCATCCCTGCCATCGAGTTTAAATTCCACCTCGACGAGACCACTGTGACCGGCCGATTTTAATATCGTCCGGGCCGCATCGATGGCCTGGCGGTTGTCGACAACCTCGACGCAGGTGCTGGTATATCCGAAATCGACGGGATATTGGCGGGCGCGACGGGCGGTGAATTCGGCAACCGGTTCTCCGTTGTGCCACAGCGCCGCATAGGAAAACTGGCTTTCTCCACCGCCGGGAATGAGTTCCTGCACCACGACATTGCCTGCGCCGATCTCCGCGCTCGCATCCGCAAAGGCCATTTTCAACGCCTGCCGATCATCGGCGCGGATCACCTTCGCGCGGGAAATCACGGTGTCACCGCCACCCATATTCGGTTTGAGAATGACGGGAAACGTCACGTCCAGCGCATTGATGTCATCGGTCGATGTCAGCGCATAGGTCCGGGGGAAGGAGACGCCAAGCTCCGCCGCGCGTTTGTAGAGCAGCGGCTTCTCACACAACCATTGCAGGGATGGCCAATCCGGCAGGATGATTTTGTAAAGGGCGGAAAGCTCTTCGCGATGTTGCGAAACGAGCTGAACCTCGCCATCCCCGGATGGCACGAGCAGACAGCCCTTCAGATGATGCCTTTCGGCCATTTCCCGCAAAAAGGGCAACGCCCCGGCATCGTGCGGACCGGCCCAGCGGATGGTTTCCCGCACGAAGCGCGACCAGCCCGGCAACGGTGAATCATGGGTGAGATAATAGACAGGCACATTCAGGGCGCCGAGGCTGCGGGCAAGGGCAAGCGTGCCGTGAGCGCCGCCGACAATAACAACACCTGGAATGGTCAAAGCCTGATCCCCGTCCTATTCCCTACCTTGATCGCAAAAATTGATAAATAAATTGGATATTTCTAAAGTATTGAGCGGCCGACGATCGAATTGCCGGAGCCGAAGCGCTTCTTGCTCTCTGAGCTTCTTTTCGCGCTTCGGAATTTGCTTCGAACTCAACGGGAGCCGCGTCACGCCTCTTTGCGGACGGCGCGCGGCTCGCCATTATCGTCCACTGCGACCATGATGAAGACGGCTTCCGTGACCTTTTCCCGTGAATCCTGATAATGCCTTCGGGTCCAGGCCTCGATCTTGAGTGTGACGGAGGTGCGCCCGACCTTCTCTATCCGGGTATAGACGCACAATGTATCGCCGATCTTGACCGGTTTCTTGAAGACGATTTCATTCACAGCCACGGTCACGGTGCGGCCGCCGGCCACATCATTGGCGCGGACGAAAGCGGCAAGGTCCATCTGCGACATGACCCAGCCACCGAAAATGTCACCGGCCGGATTGGCGTCGGCGGGCATGGCAAGCGTTCTGAGGGTCATTTCCATATCGGCGGGCGGTTGCTGGTCCATATGTCAAATTCCTTTCACAAACCTCCCGCTGCCGGACTTAGACAACCGCGCTTCATCAGCCAATAGCCGATTTTTCGCGGCAGCCCCTCCAAAACAGCAAGGAATCACAGAGCCATCGTAAGCTTCGGTTAACCATGATGGGGCACGATTCCAAAAAACGCGAGGGCGTGCGAATGGCCTATGACTGGAGTGGGAACAACACGATACAGCAACGTTACGACCGCATCATTGTGGTGGTCGCAAGCGTTATCGCCGTTAGTCTGGCGACCGGAACAATTGCCCTGCGCTTGCAGGCGGGACCGGAGACCACAATAAATCTCGCCAAACAGCAGCGGCTCGACCTGGAAAAGTGGCATTTGCGGCTTTGATCCGCCACGATCAAACCAAAGGATGACATAACAGGCCGGCTATTGCGGATTGCCATCGCGCCTGGCGATATTTTCCTTCGGCATGGTGTGGTCGAGATGGGCCACGGCCGGGGAAAGAACCGATAGAAACGTCTCCGACCGGCCAATATAGATGATCGCCGCACCATCGATCCCGTTCAGAACCTCGGCCAGCGTATCCTGCGTCTGTTTCTCCAGCCCTTCCAGCAAATCGTCGATGACGACGAATTTCGGCTTCAGCAGCAGGGCATTGGCGACACGGATGCTGGCCTGCTCGTCCGGATCCAGTTTCTTGTCCCAGCGGATGTTTTCATCGAGGCGGGGCGCCATATCGCCAAGCCCGCATGCCGTGAGTGCCGCGACATAATCTTCCTCCGTAAACCGCTGCGGCGCGCGCGGATAGGCCAGAATTTCCCGTAGCGAACCCGTCGGCAGATAGCCGTGCTGGGCGATGAACAGCGTGTCGGATTGTTCGGGCATTTCTATTCTGCCCTGCCCCCAGGGCCAAAGGCCCGCCATGGCGGCAAATAGCAGCCGCCGGTTCACGCCCTGCTCGCCATTGATCATCAGTCGCTCGCCCGGCCCGATATCCACCTCGGCCTCGCGCAGCCTGAAGCCGCGTTCCACATCCTGCCCACCCGCATCGCGGCAGATCGTGACAGACCGAAGACGGATCTTTTCGTTCTCCGCGCTCCTTTGCAGATCGATCGCAAGGCCGTGCTGTTCGACGCTGTCCATCTGGATCAAGGCGTTGCGAAACACCGAGACGCGCTGCAGTGTTGCCTTCCAGCTGGCGATCGGCCCGAAATTGTCGATGTACCAGCGAAGCGCCGTATTGACCTGGTTGAAGGCGCCGACAGCCATCATCAGCCCGCCAAAGGTGAGGTTGCCGGAAAAATAGACCGGGGCCGCGATCAGGATCGGCGCAACGACCGCCAGCCAACCATAGCCCGACGAAACCCAGGTCAGATGCGTCAGCGCCATGGCCAGCCCCCGGATCACACCGAGCACGGCATCGATATCGACCCCGATCCGCCGCCGCTCGTTTTTCTCACCGCGCGCCAAAGCGATCGCCGCCAGATTTTCGCTGGCGCGCATCAGGGAGAAACGTAGTTCGGCCTCTTTCGAATAACGTTCGGCGTTCAGCCCGACCAGACGATAGCCGACAAGGTTGCTGAGCAAAGACGCGGAACCGGCATAAAGGATGGCCGCCCAAACCATATATCCGGGAATGGGGACAAGATCGCCATTGATGGTGATGGAGAAACCCGCCGACAGGCCCCAGAGAACACCGATAAAGCTGATAAGCAGGATGGTTGCGTTCACGAGACCGATGGACAGTGCCGTGCTGCTTTCGGCAAGGTTGCGGACATCGTCGTGCAAACGCTGGTCCGGATTGATCGCGATCGTGCCGAAACCGGCAAGACGGGCAGCCCGGCCCGGCTTCAGCCATTGGTCCACCATATCCTTGGCAAGGCCCTCGCGCATGTTCAGCGCCGTCATCTGATTGAGCCAGGTCTGGATGACGTTGAGGAGCAGCAACAGCCCGGCGATGATCGCGAAGACCTCAAGCTGGTGAATGAAGGCATCGAGATCGCGCCGTTCCAGCGCGTTGTAGAACGGCGCGTTCCACTCGTTGAGGCGGATCTGCCCGTAGGCTGTGAGCAATATCACTACCAACAGGGCAATCGACAGCAATATCAGCCGGTTGCGCACCGGTGACGTCCAGAAGGCATTCCCCATCATGCGCAATTGCGCAGAAAAATCGAGATCAAAACCCGCAGGGTTAGCCGCGCTCTTACGCTGGTCGTCGGTCACCGTTGTTGCCATTCATTCCATTCCGAAACGTCAGTCGGCAAAGAAAGCGGGTCGCGAATCTGCGCCTTGCGATGCCAAGCAATAACACGCCCTTCGACCTTGTCCACAATCCCGGCGAAATCCCGGCGGCGACGATTGAAAATCGCGGATAAATCTTCGTGCGGACAAACATTGCGGCCTGCACCAACAATGCGGATGCCCCCGGAAATGATCCTTGCTTTCTTTTCCTGCATTGCACAAAATCCGAATAATTTCAGAGGGGCGGATAAACCGCATAGACCGGAAAACCGGGCAAGGCAGATTAATGGCGATCAAAGCGAGCATCTATCATCTGACGCATTATAAATATGACAATCCGGTTCGCCTTGGACCACAAATCATCAGATTAAAGCCTGCCTCGCATTCCCGAACCCACGTTATCAGCCATTCGCTCAAGGTTTCGCCATCCAATCATTTCGTAAACCTTCAGCAGGACCCTTACGGCAACTACCTCGCCCGCTTCGTTTTTCCCGAGCCGGCCACGGAATTCAAGATCGAGGTCGATCTTGTCGCCGATATGACGGTTTACAATCCGTTCGATTTCTTCGTCGAGGAAGAAGCAACCAAATGGCCATTCGAATATCCGCAGGAATTGCGGGACGATTTGTCCATCTACATGAAACCGGAGCCAACCGGCCCGCTGCTCGCCGCTTTCATGGCGACCGTGGACCATACGCCGGGGCAGCCGACGGTCGATATGGTGGTGGGCCTCAATGCCCGTCTGCAACAGGAAATCGGCTATGTCATCCGCATGGAACCGGGCGTCCAGACACCGGAGGAAACACTGGCTTCCGGCAAGGGATCGTGCCGTGACACCAGTTGGCTGCTCGTGCAGGTTCTGAGACATCTTGGTCTCGCCACACGTTTCGTGTCAGGATACCTCATCCAGCTGACACCCGATCTCAAGGCCCTGGACGGTCCTTCCGGCACCGAGGTGGATTTCACCGATCTGCACGCCTGGGCTGAAGTCTATATGCCGGGCGCCGGCTGGATCGGTCTCGATCCCACCTCGGGGCTTCTGACCGGTGAAAGCCATATTCCTTTGGCGGCGACACCGCATTACCGCAACGCCGCACCGATTTCCGGCGGTTATTTCGGCCATGCCAACACGGAATTCGCGTTCGACATGCAGGTCCGGCGCGTCGCCGAAACCCCACGTATCACCAAGCCCTTTTCCGATGACAGCTGGGAGAGCCTCAACGCGCTCGGTGAAAAAGTCGACCAGGTGCTGAACGCGCATGACGTCCGGTTGACCATGGGCGGCGAGCCGACTTTCGTTTCCATCGACGATTTCGAATCCGACGAATGGAACACCGGCGCGGTGGGACCGACGAAACGCGAAAAGGCCGATGCCCTGATCCGCCGCTTGCGCGAGCGTTTCGCGCCGGGCGGCTTTCTGCATTACGGGCAGGGCAAATGGTATCCGGGTGAAAGCCTGCCGCGCTGGACCTTTTCGCTCTACTGGCGAAAGGACGGCCTGCCGATCTGGCAGAAACCGGAGCTGATCGCCGAAGAAGGTGTGGATGCCGGCGTTAAGACCGATGATGCGCAAAAACTCCTCGGTGGCATCGCCACCCACCTCGGTATCGACAAGGATCTGGTACTTCCGGCTTACGAGGATCCAGCCGAATGGATCATCAAGGAAGGAAGCCTTCCGGAAAATGTCGATCCGTCCAATTCGAAATTGAAAGACCCGGAAGAGCGCAACCGTATCGCCCGTGTGTTCGAGCGCGGATTGACGACACCAACGGGTTACATTCTGCCGGTGCAGGCGTGGAATGCCCGTGCTGGCGGAGAACGCTGGATCAGCGAGAGATGGAAGACGCGGCGCGGCAAGATATTCCTTGTTCCGGGCGATAGCCCGGTCGGTTATCGGCTGCCGCTCGGCACCCTTCCCCATGTGCCGCCATCTGCCTACCCCTATATCCACGAGGCCGACCCTTCGATCCCGCGAGGCCCGCTTGCCGATCCGACGTCAGCGCCGGCCCGCGCCATGCCGGAAGCCTCGTTCCATGCGGATGAAGGTACCGCCCAGGCACGTGTCGAACAGACCATTGGTGAAATCGGCGGTGCGGTAAGGACCGCCATGTCAGTGGAACCGCGCGACGGTCGGCTCTGCATTTTCATGCCGCCCGTCGAACGCATCGAGGATTATCTGGAGCTGATCGCCGCGGCGGAAGCCGCAGCCGCCGATCTTGGACTGCCCGTCCATATCGAGGGTTATGCGCCACCAAATGATGAGCGCATCAATGTCATCCGCGTCGCGCCCGATCCCGGCGTCATCGAGGTCAATGTCCACCCGGCCGCAAGCTGGAAAGACTGCGTCGACATCACCTCGGCGGTTTACGAGGAAGCGCGCCAGACGCGTCTCGGCGCCGACAAGTTCATGATCGACGGCCGCCACACCGGCACCGGCGGCGGCAACCATGTGGTGGTGGGCGGCGCCAACCCGAATGACAGTCCCTTCCTGCGCCGGCCCGATCTTCTGAAAAGCCTCGTTCTCCACTGGCAGCGGCACCCGTCACTATCCTACCTTTTCTCCGGCCTGTTCATCGGCCCGACAAGTCAGGCGCCACGCATCGATGAGGCCCGCCACGACAGCCTCTACGAACTTGAAATCGCACTCGCGCAGGTGCCTGCCCCCAGTGAGGGTGCTCCACCGCTGCCTTGGCTGGTTGACCGTCTGTTCCGCAACCTGTTGACGGATGTGACGGGCAACACCCACCGGGCCGAAATCTGCATCGACAAGCTGTTTTCGCCGGATGGACCGACCGGTCGCCTCGGCCTTGTGGAATTTCGCGGTTTCGAAATGCCGCCGAATGCCCGCATGTCGCTGGCGCAGCAATTGCTGGTGCGCGCGCTTGTCGCCCGCTTCTGGAAAAATCCAGCCGCCGGCAAATTCGTGCGCTGGGGGACGGCGCTTGCCGATCGTTTCATGCTGCCGCATTACGTCTGGGCGGATTTTATGGACGTTCTCGCAGATCTCAGGGAAAACGGTTTCGACCTGAAACCCGAGTGGTTCACCGCCCAGCAGGAGTTCCGTTTCCCGTTCTTCGGCGAAGTGGAATATGAAGGTTCGAAACTGGAACTGCGTCAGGCGCTCGAACCCTGGCATGTGATGGGTGAACAGGGGGCCATCGGAGGCACTGTGCGGTTTGTTGATTCCTCGGTGGAGCGTCTGCAGGTGCGCCTTGAAACCTCCAATCCGTCCCGTTATGTCGTGGCCTGCAACGGACGCGCGGTGCCTCTGACGCCGACGGAAAATCGAAGCGTTGCGGTCGCCGGTGTCCGGTTCAAGGCATGGCAGCCCTCCTCCGGCCTGCATCCCGTTCTGCCCGTCAATTCACCCTTGACCTTTGACATTTATGATACATGGTCGAGGCGATCGATCGGCGGATGCATCTATCATGTTGCTCATCCGGGCGGGCGCAATTACGAGACGTTTCCCGTCAACGGCAACGAGGCCGAGGCACGCCGCCTCTCCCGTTTCGAACCATGGGGACATACGGCAGGGCAATATCCGCTTCATGCGGAAACCATGTCGCCAGAATTTCCGCTGACGCTTGATCTGCGTCGGCCATACGGAGTTTAAATTGTCCAAAGCCCCGGCAACGGAACGCAAGACGGAAACGAGCGCGCCACCGCGCGGGCTTGATTATTCCACCCTGCCGGGGGTGGCCGACGAGATGCTCGATACCGACGGCAAGGTCAGGCCGGTCTGGAAGAACCTGCTCGGCGCGCTCTCGCGCATGTCGGAACGCGAATTGCACGAGCGCTTCGCCCGCACGGACCGCTATCTGCGCGACGCGGGCGTGTTCTACCGCGATTACAGCAAGGGCAGCAGCGAACGAAACTGGCCGATCTCGCATATTCCGGTGCTGATCGATGACAGGGAATGGACGGTTCTTTCCGAAGGGCTGAAACAGCGCGCCGATCTTCTGGAGGCCATGGTTGCCGATTTTTACGGCGAAAACCGGCTGGTGAACGAAGGTTACGTGCCGCCGGCGCTGATCGCTTCCAATCCGGAATATTTACGGCCGATGGTCGGGGTAAAACCGGCAAGCGGCCACTACCTGCACTTCTGCTCATTCGAAATAGGACGCGGACCTGATGGAAACTGGTGGGTGCTGGCCGATCGGACTCAGGCGCCCTCTGGTGCTGGCTTCGCGCTGGAAAACCGGGTAGCCACCACCCGCGCGCTGTCCGATATCTATGCCGAAACCCATGTTCACCGTCTCGCCTCGTTTTTCGGCGCTTTCCGCGACACGCTGCAGGCCCACAGAAAGCACCCGGACGATCGCATCGCGGTGCTGACGCCCGGCCCCGCCAACGAAACCTATTTCGAACACGCCTATATCGCCCGTTATCTCGGCTTCATGCTGCTGGAGGGCGAGGACCTGACCGTCGTCAACGGCCGCGTCATGGTTCGAACCGTGGCCGGGTTGAAGCCGATTGGTGTACTTTGGCGACGTCTCGACGCCTCCTATTCCGATCCGCTGGAACTGAACCAGCAATCCCATATCGGCACGCCCGGCATGGTGCAGGCGCTGCGCAACGAAGCGCTCACCATCGTCAACGCACTCGGCAGCGGCATTCTCGAAACGCGGGCACTGCTTGCCTTCATGCCGCGCATCTGCCGCCACCTTCTGGGCGAGGAACTGAAACTTCCCTCGATCGCGACCTGGTGGTGCGGACAGGAATCGGAACGCCGCCACGTTGCCGGCAATATCGAAGGCATGGTCATCGGCCCGGCCTATTCCCGCATGCCTTTTTTCGACGACAACGGCCAATCCGTGCTCGGCTCCTCCCTGCGCGAGACGGCAAAGGAATCGATCAGCGACTGGCTTGCCTCCGACGGCCACAGGCTGGTGGGCCAGGAAGTCGTGAAGCTTTCAACGACGCCGGCCTATATCGACAACAAGCTCGTGCCGCGCCCGATGAGCCTTCGCGTTTTTGCCGCGCGCACACAGGACGGCTGGCAGATCATGCCCGGCGGCTTTGCACGGATCGGCAGCGGCGACGATGTGTCGGCCATCGCCATGCAATCGGGCGGCAGCGCGGCGGATGTCTGGATCGTCAGCGAAAAACCGGTGGAACGCACCTCGCTTCTGCCGGCGGAGGAAAGCTTTACCCGCAACATGCCGGGCAGCCTGCCAAGCAGGGCTGCCGACAATCTCTTCTGGCTCGGCCGTTATATCGAACGTTCTGAAGGCGCATTGCGCATCCTGCGTGCCTGGCACGGGCGTTATGCCGAGTCAGCCGATCCGCGCCAGCCCCTGCTCGCCCATGTGACGCGATATCTCGAAACGCTTGACGTGGAGATGAACGATGCCGTGCCGGATAGCCTGCTGAACAACATCAACAGCGCGCTTTATTCCGCCAGCAATATTCGCGACCGCTTTTCGCCGGATGGATGGCTGGCGCTGAACGACCTCGCCAAGACGGCCCGCCGTTTCCACGCGAAAGTCGCGCCGGGCGACGACGCCACCCACGCCATGACGATCCTGCTGCGCAAGCTTGCCGGCTTTGCCGGTCTCGTGCACGAAAACATGTACCGCTTCACCGGCTGGCGTTTTCTGTCCATAGGCCGTTATCTCGAACGCGGGCTGCATATGACCCGGCTTCTCGGCCACATGACCGGACCGGACGCCCCGGATGGTTCTTACGACATGCTGCTCGAAATCGGTGACAGCGTCATGACCCATCGCCGCCGTTATAATGTCGCCACGGCTGGCCTGACGGTCACCGATCTTCTGGCGCTTGATCCGCTCAATCCGCGCTCGATCCTGTTTCAGCTGAACGAAATCCGCACCGAGGTGGAACAGCTGCCGAACGCTTTCGTGAACGGCCAGATGTCACCGTTTTATCGCGAAACGATGCGCCTGCATTCCGGGCTCGCTGTCATGACGCCGGAAAACATGAACGGCGCGATCTATCGCCAGCTCGAAACCGACATGGAACATCTGTCCGATGTTCTGGCCCGCACCTATCTCGGATAACCCCATGCTTTACGATCTTTCCCTGCACATGGGTTACACCTACGACACACCGGCCCATGGCGCACGCCACATTATCCGCGTGCTGCCGCTGTCGATCCCGGGCCGGCAGAGACTAATCGCAGGTTCCATCGATGTTTCGCCCGCACCGGAAGAACGCGCCTTCTTTGACGATTTCTTTCATCAATCGGCCACGTCGGTGCATCTGCGCGCGCCGCATGAAAAGCTGGATATTCGCATGCAGGCGCGGGTGATGGTGGAAGCGCCGGCCATGACGGCGGATTTTTCACCCGAGCTTTCCCGCTTGCCGCAGGACCTTGCCGATGTCTGGTCGATCGATTTTCAGTCACCGCACCATTTCATAGGCGCGAGCCCGAGAATAGGGACGGATGCGGCGATCTCGGCCTATGCGCGGGAATTGCTGAAACCGGGAATGACCATTCGCGAAATCGCGCTGGCCATGTGCAAACGCATCCACAAAGACTTCACCTATGATGGCGAGGCGACCACCGTGGATACAACGCCATCGGAAGCCTTTAAATTGAAGCGCGGCGTGTGCCAGGATTTTTCGCATATCATGATCATGGCGCTGCGCAGCCTCGGCATTCCCGCCGGTTATGTCAGCGGTTTCCTGCGCACCATTCCTCCGCCGGGCAAGGAACGGCTGGAAGGCGCCGATGCCATGCATGCCTGGGTCCGCATCTGGTGCGGAGAAGCGGCCGGTTATCTGGAACTCGACCCTACCAACGATATCGTGGCCGGCAGCGACCACATCGTCGTCGGTTATGGCCGCGACTATTCGGATGTCGCACCGGTGATCGGGGTCCTGAAGAGCTATGGCAACCAACAGATAAAACAGGCCGTGGATGTGGTTCCCGTCCAGCAATGACACAATATGTGTTATTTCAATCTTCCAACCAATTAATTCTTGAAAATACTTCGAAAACTGCACCAATTTGAACGAATTATAAAATTATAATCTTCGTGTTAGCGGATTTTACATCCTTTGCGGGTTTCCTGCGCTCAATCGCATATTCTAATCGGTGAGCCCCATCATGACCGCCTCTGCAGATCAAAAACTGAAGCGCCGTTTCTTTGCCGATACCAGCGGTAATTTCGGCATCATGACGGCAATATTGCTGCCGATGTTGCTGGGCGTGGCCGGAGCCGGCCTGGAGCTGGCGAATGTGATGCAGGTGAAAGCCGATCTGCAAAACACGGCGGATTCCGCGGCGCTCGCTGCAGCAACCGAGGCACGCCTGAAGGAAGGCGCGCTCACAGACGAACAAATCAAGGAAATCGCCAAGGCCTTCATCGCTGCGCAGATGGAAAAGAGCCTGACTGAGGAAGAGAAAAAGGAACTGGAGAAGAACTCCCCAGTCGGCGTTTCTGCAAAGGAAGATGCACGCGGCAAGACCTATACCATCGAGACCACACTATACCGCCAGGTGCAGCTCAACCCGCTGCTGGGGTTCATCGGCGTGAAGACACTCGATATCGCGGCGACCGGTACCGCCAAGAGTACCGTCAACAAGGGCGCGCCGATATCCATGTATCTGGTGCTCGACCGCTCCGGTTCGATGTCGTTCAAGACGGACAGTGTCGACAGCACTAAAACGTCCTGCCAGAACTACACGTCCGATAACTGGGGCAAGTATCCCAATCTCGGCAAGACATCGCCCTGCTATGTCAACAAGGCCACATCGTTGAAGACCGCCGTCAGCTTTCTCGTTGCTACATTGAACAAGGCCGATCCGACCTACACCGCAAGCGGCAGCTCACAGCTCGTTCGGACGGGCGCCTCGGTTTATACACATGAGACCTATGCGGCTCAGGCCATCAGCTGGGGTACGAACAGCGTTGTCAGCTATGTCGACAAACAGATCCCGGAATTTCCATCCGGCGGTACGGATGCACGAAGCAGCCTGAATGCCGCTTACAATGCCCTTAAAAAAACGAATCCGGACGAAGCCAAGGCACATAAGACACAGGAAAGTGAATCCTTCGAGCGCTATATCGTGCTGATGACCGACGGTGAAATGACCGGAAACAGCTCCTCGTGGAGTTCCAGCATCGACCAGTCGGTGCGCACCACCTGCGAGACCGCCAAGAAAGACGGGATTAAGATTTTCAGCGTCGCCTTCATGGCGCCGGACAAGGGCAAGTCGCTGCTGCAATATTGCGCCTCCAGCCTCGACAATTATTACGCGCCCGAAAACATGGAGCAGATCGTCACCGCCTTTGGCGAAATCGCCCGCAAGGCAGCCGGTAGCATTGCCACGCTGACCAACTGACGAAAATTCGGCAGACGCAGCCGCAAAGCGTATCTCTTTTGGGGCATTTACCCCGGGGCCAATCTTCCCCGGCTTTGCATGGCTGACAAGACATGCGCGGCAGGTGACAGCGGCAGCGGCCCGTGGCATAGGAGGGCCGCTCCCATTCATAGGCCCTGTCATGATCCGCATCGAAAATATCAGCAAGTCGAACAGTCACCGTATTCTTTACATCGAGGCCTCCGCTGCGCTCAATCGTGGCGAGAAGATCGGCCTTGTCGGGCCGAACGGTTCTGGCAAGACCACGCTGTTTCGGATGATGACCGGCGAGGAGCAGCCCGATGAGGGACAGGTCGTCGTCGAAAAAGGTATGACGGTCGGTTATTTCGATCAGGATGTCGGTGAAATGTCCGGACGCTCCGCGGTCGCCGAAGTCATGGAAGGCGCAGGCCCGGTCAGTGAAGTGGCGGCGGAATTGCGGGAGCTGGAAGCCGCCATGTCCGATCCCGACCGGATGGACGAAATGGACGCCATCATCGAACGTTATGGTGAAGTGCAGGCGCGTTACGAAGAGCTGGACGGTTACGCGCTGGAGGGCCGCGCCCGTGAGGTTCTGGATGGCTTGAGCTTCAGCCAGGAAATGATGGACGGCGATGTCTCCAAACTGTCCGGCGGCTGGAAGATGCGCGTGGCGCTCGCCCGCATCCTCCTGATGCGTCCGGACGTGATGCTGCTTGACGAACCGTCGAACCATCTCGATCTCGAAAGCCTGATCTGGCTTGAGGATTTTCTGAAGAACTATGACGGCGCATTGTTGATGACTTCGCATGACCGCGAATTCATGAACCGCATCGTCACCAAGATCATCGAGATCGATGCCGGCAACCTCACCACCTATTCCGGTGACTACGGCTTTTATGAACAGCAGCGCGCGCAGAACGAAAAGCAGCAGCAGGCGCAGTTCGAGCGCCAGCAGGCCATGCTCGCCAAGGAAATCAAATTCATCGAGCGCTTCAAGGCGCGCGCCTCACATGCCTCGCAGGTGCAGAGCCGCGTCAAGAAACTTGAAAAGATCGACCGCGTCGAGCCGCCAAAACGGCGCCAGACAGTCGCTTTTGAATTCGCACCGGCCCCGAGGTCGGGCGAGGATGTCGTGGCGCTGAAGAAGGTTAACAAGGCTTATGGCAGCCGCACGATCTATGGCGAGCTGGACTTCATGGTGCGGCGCAAGGAGCGCTGGTGCATCATGGGCGTCAACGGCGCTGGAAAATCGACCTTGCTGAAGCTGGTGACCGGCACGACCGAGCCGGATTCCGGCAATGTAACACTCGGCGCCAGCGTCAAGCTCGG
Organism: Agrobacterium sp. ICMP 6402; assembly: GCF_009498615.1. Classification (NCBI taxonomy): domain Bacteria; kingdom Pseudomonadati; phylum Pseudomonadota; class Alphaproteobacteria; order Hyphomicrobiales; family Rhizobiaceae; genus Agrobacterium; species Agrobacterium sp. ICMP 6402. The sequence continues at coordinate 109,284 of NZ_QSNV01000002.1, read as the reverse complement.
CTATTTCGCCCAGCACGCCATGGATGTTCTGGAAGGCGACAGCACCATTCTTGAATGGCTTGAGGAACGTTTTCCGAAAGCCGGGCAGGCGCCGCTCCGCGCGCTTTCCGGTTGTTTCGGCTTCTCCGGCGACGACGTGGAGAAACGCTGCCGTGTTCTTTCCGGCGGTGAAAAAGCCCGTCTCGTGATGGCGGCCATGTTGTTCGATCCGCCGAATTTCCTGGTACTCGACGAACCAACGAACCATCTCGATCTCGACACCAAGGAAATGCTGATCAAAGCCCTGTCGGATTATGAAGGCACGATGCTGTTCGTTTCCCACGACCGCCATTTCCTCGCCGCCCTTTCAAACCGGGTGCTTGAACTGACCCCGGATGGCATTCACCAATTTGGCGGCGGCTACACCGAATATGTCGAAAGCACCGGGCAGGAAGCACCGGGCCTTCGCAGCTGAGGCCATTTACCGGACGCCTGGTCTCCGCAACCGTAACTTTCGTACTTGATACTGGAGAAGCAGATGCGGATCGTCGTTTACAGCGCCAAGCCATATGACAGGCAGTTCCTTGATGCCGCGGTACGTCCCGGCATGCGGATACAATATTGCGAAGCGCGCCTGTCTCCTGAAACGGTGGCGTTGGCGGAGGGAGCCGATGCTATCTGCGCTTTCGTCAATGACGACCTGTCGCGGCCCGTGCTCGAAAGGCTGACGGAAATGGGCGTGCGACTCGTCGCCCTGCGCTGCGCCGGTTTCAACCAGGTCGATCTCGTGGCCGCCGAAAAGCTGGGCCTAACCATCGCCCGCGTTCCCGCCTATTCGCCCTATGCGGTTGCCGAACATACAATGGCGCTCATCCTGTCACTCAACCGCAAGATCCACCGCGCCTATAACCGCGTCCGCGAAGGCAACTTCGCCCTTGATGGCCTGCTTGGTTTCGATCTCCACGGCAAGACCATCGGCATTGTCGGCACGGGGAAGATCGGCGCGATTTTTGCGCGTATCGCAGCCGGCTTCGGCTGCCGTCTCATCGGCCACGACATTCGCCCGAATCCTGATTGCGAGGCGCTGGGCATGGCCTATGTCACGCGGGAGGAACTGTTCCGGACATCGGACATTCTTACGCTGATGTGCCCGCTCACGCCGGAAACCAGGCACCTGATCCGCAAGGAGACGCTGCCCCTTCTCAAAAAAGGCGTGATGCTCATCAACACCAGCCGCGGCGCGATCATCGACACGCAGGCCGCGATCACGGGTCTGAAAGACGGTAGGATCGGTTCTCTCGGCATCGATGTTTATGAGGAGGAGGCCGATCTCTTTTTCGAAGATCTTTCCAATGACGTGCTGCGCGACGACGTCTTTGCGCGGTTGCTGACCTTCCCCAATGTTCTGGTGACCGGCCATCAGGGGTTTTTCACGCAGGAAGCCCTCAAAAACATTGCGGACACCACGATCGGCAATATCGAAAGCTTCATCAGCACCGGCAAGGCGCTGCATGCGGTTTCCACGGAGCAGCTTGCAGGCCCCGTTTAGCGCTCCCGCCCCGACCCTGAGGTATTCATGCTTCGAGCCTGCGGAAATCATCGACAGGCCGATTGCCCGGCCCAAATCCCCGGTATAGGTTCCGAACAATCTTTTCAGAGCTTTCAAACCGGACCGGTCGAGCGACAGATGCAACTCAAAGACTGCTATAATTTCCACGATTTTCGCCGCATGGCCAAACAGCGTCTTCCCGGACCAATCTTCAACTATATAGATGGCGCGGCCGACGACGAAGTAACGTATCGGCGGAACACCGCTGCCTTCGAAAATTGCGACCTTGTTCCGGATGTGCTGCGCGGTGTCTCCGACGTGGACATGTCGGTCACCGTCATGGGGCAAAAGCTCTCCATGCCGGTCTATTGTTCCCCAACGGCGCTGCAGCGTCTCTTCCACCATCAGGGAGAGCGAGCGGTCGCGGCGGCGGCGGGAAAATTCGGCACGATGTTCGGCGTCTCCTCGCTCGGCACCACCAGCCTTGAAGAAGCGCGCCGGATCAGCGGTGGGCCGCAGGTCTATCAATTTTATTTCCACAAGGATCGTGGTCTCAACCGCGAGATGATGGCACGCGCCAAAAGTGCCGGCGTCGAGACAATGATGCTGACCGTGGACAGCATTACCGGCGGCAACCGCGAGCGCGACAAGCGCACCGGTTTTGCCATCCCCTTCAAGCTCAATCTCTCCGGCATTGCGCAATTCGCCATCAAGCCGGCCTGGGGCATCAATTACCTGACACATGAGCGCTTCAGCCTGCCGCAGCTTGACGGCCACATCAAAATGGATGGCGGGGCTCTCTCCATCAGCCGCTATTTCACCGAGATGCTGGACCCTTCCATGAACTGGGATGACGTGGCGCAGATGGTGCGAGAATGGGATGGTCCTTTCTGCCTCAAAGGCGTCATGTCGGTTGACGACGCCAGGCGCGCCGCCGAGATCGGCTGCAGCGGCATCGTGCTCTCCAACCACGGCGGTCGCCAGCTCGATGGTTCCCGCAGCGCCTTCGACCAGCTGGCAGAGATCGTCGATGCGGTCGGCGACCGGATCGACGTGATGATGGATGGCGGCGTACAGCGCGGCACCCATGTTCTGAAAGCCCTGTCTCTGGGCGCAAAGGCTGTGGGGCTCGGCCGCTATTATCTTTTCCCGCTCGCGGCCGCCGGCCAGCCCGGGGTGGAAAGGGCGCTGGAAATGATGCGTATCGAAATCGAACGCGGCATGAAGCTGATGGGCTGCACCACTGTCGAGCAACTGACGCGACGAAACCTGCGGTTTCATGGCTAGAGCCGTAATCCGCATTTCCAGTCAAGGTTACAGCTTTCCGCTGTAATCACAGGCCATTTCCACGGCGTTTCGCCGATATTCCAGGAGCGCTGCGCCGATGTTCCAGATAAGCGCCAGGGATACCAGCACGCAAATGCTGCCGGAAATCAACGAGCGCTTGGCACCCGAGAGAAACAGGCAGCCGATGAAGGCATAGGCTGCAAGCGCTGGTACCGCAGGGATCAGAACCGATATAGGCCCGTCACAATCGGCCGCCTCGATGCCGATGGCGCGATATTCATTCGGCGTTGTCACAACACCGAGGACGGCGACGGGCAACATCGCAACGAGAATGGCATAACGGAAGAAGCGAGGCGTATCAGGCATGTCGGCTCCATAGCCGGATAATTAAATGTCGCGACTTGCCCGCAAACTTCCGTACGGACTACTTTGAGGGTGGTCTTTTTTGAAAGCCGCGTTCAGCCACGCATGTCAACGTTCCTGAACAGGAGCTTGCCCGATTTCGCAGAGAAATCCAGTATTTTACGGAATCCAAACTTGGCAGACCGTGCAGAATGTGATTATGGTTGCATTATGCAACCATAATGGATTTGGCATGCCCGAACAGTCCCTCCCCATAGATGACATCCGCTCCACCTCGCGCCGGCTTGTCCGTGAACTCGGCTTCATGGGCGGGGATTTTGCCGGCACCGACCTGCCGCCATCTGCCGTGCATGCCCTGATCGAGATCGAGACCTGCCCAGGCATCACGGCGCGCGATCTGGGAAAGCTCCTGCGGCTTGAAAAATCCAGCGTCAGCCGCATGCTTCGCAAACTCATTCTGTCCGGTGATGTTATGGAGGAGGCGGACGGTGAGGATAACCGCATCAAGCGGCTCCATTTGGCCGGGCGAGGGCAGGATCGGGTCGGTGCCATTCACGCCTTCGCAAACCGGCAGGTATCGAGCGCCCTGTCACGGCTTGCCCCCGCGGATGGCCACACCATTCTGGAAGGGCTCCGTCTTTACGCCGACGCGCTGGGAGGCCGGATCGATGCCGCAACTCCCGCCATAGATATTATCTCAGGATACCGGCCGGGTATCATCGCCCGCATAACACAGATGCATGCGCTCTATTACGCCCGGACATCCGGCTTCGGCCAGCGTTTCGAATCCGTTGTCGCCGAAGGTCTCGCCTCCTTTTGCAACCGGCTCGAAAGACCGCAAAACGCAATATGGGCCGCAACGCGCGGACAGGAGATTATCGGCTCCGTCGCAATCGACGGCGAAGACTTGAGATCGGACATCGCGCATCTACGCTGGTTCATCGTGGATGACAGCGTGCGCGGTGGCGGTGTAGGGCGCAGGCTGCTTGCAGCCGCTCTGGCCTTTGCCGACAAAAAGGCTTTCGCAGAAACCCATCTATGGACATTCAACGGTCTTTTGGCCGCACGGCACCTTTACGAGACCCATGGTTTCGCCTGTGTCGAGGAACGTCCCGGCAGCCAATGGGGAAGCGAGGTTCTGGAACAGCGCTTTGTCCGTCCCCGGCCAGAATGATCTCTAATCTCCGTGCATGAACCGCCGCATCGAAAGTCGCCGTGCGGCCGTCTCCGGATCATAACCAGACCTATAAGAAGGCGAGCTGAACCTTCATCGATCTGCTTCTGTCACCGGCGGTTTCAAATGCTGCAACCGCCTCTTCCAATGGAAAGGTGCCTGTTAACAGCGGCTTCAGGTCTACGCGGCGCTGGTTAATGAAATCGACGGCAAGTCCGAATTCCTCGTGGAAACGGAAGGTGCCTTTCATCTCGATTTCCTTGGCGACCACCATATTCTGCGGAATGGACACATCCCCGCCGAGACCGAGCTGAACGACGGTGGAACGCGGCTTCAGCGCCTCCAGACCCGACCGGACGGCCCTTTCGTTTCCGGAGGCCTCGAATTGCACGTCGAAATAGCCCTTGTTTGCCGAATAGGCGGAGAGCGCATCCGGATCGCTGGCGACATTGATGACCCGGTCGGCGCCGATGGCGAGCGCCTTTTGCAAAACCGCATCCATGACATCGGTCGCAACGATTTCCCGTGCGCCATGGGCGCGGGCGGCGATGATGGCAAGCGCACCGATCGGCCCGCAGCCGGTGACCAGAACGCGCTTGTCGGTCAATGCGCCAGCGCGGTTGACGCCATGCAGCGTCACTGCAAAGGGTTCGGCCATCGCCGCTTCATGGATAGAGATGCCGTCCCGCACCTTGTGGCACTGATACGCCTCGGCAACGAGACGCTGCCGGAATGCGCCTTGAATATGCGGCATGGGGATCGCGGAGCCATAAAAGCGCATGTTCAGGCATTGGTTCTGCTGGCCCTTCAGGCAAAATTCGCAATGGTTGCAGGGCCGGCTCGGCGATACCGCGACGCGGTCGCCAACGACGAGACCGGAGACACCCTCCCCCAGAGCCTTGATGGTGCCCGCCACCTCATGGCCGAGGATCATCGGCTCACGCACGCGCACGGTGCCGAAGCCGCCGTGATTGTAATAATGCAGGTCGGAGCCGCAGATGCCACCCGCCTCGATGGCGACCTCAATCTGTCCGGGGCCGGGCTGCTCCGCCTCACGTTCTTCGATCCGCAGATCCTTGGCCGCGTGGATGACAACCGCTTTCATATTCGCTCCTCCCATGGGGGTTCGGCATGGCGGCTACTGCCGCCAGGCCATTTCCCTGATTTGTCTCAGATATCGACCACGAGGCCCTTGGCTTTCAGCACAGCCTCTAGCTTGCTGACCTCGACCACCGACTTGCCCTGCTTGTAAGCTTCGATGTAACCGGCCTCGGCATCTTCACGCGCCTGCGAAAGCTTGGCCGCTTCCTGCGCTTCTTCGCGTCGGACGACAACCAGCCCATCGGCATCACCGACGATGATATCGCCCGGATTGATGATTTCGCCGCCGACAATCACCTGATCGTTGACCGCGGCAATGGTCTCCTTGACCGTGCCCTTGATGCAGACGCTGAGCGAAAAGACTGGAAAGCCGAGGTCCCGCAGTTGCAGCGTGTCGCGCACGCCGGTGTCGGTCACCAGACCGCCGATGCCTTTTGCGAGGCAGGCATTGGCGAGAACATCGCCGAAAGAACCCGCTTCTTCATATTCGCCGGCGGAGACGACGATGATATCGCCCGGCTTGGCATAGTTGATGGCGAGCTGCAGCATGATGTTGTCGCGCGGCGCGCATTTGACCGTAAAGGCCGGGCCGCAAAGCTTCATACGATAATCGACGGGCTTGAGCCGCGAGGACAATGCACCGCGACGCCCCTGCGCCTCATGGATTGTCGCAGGAGAGAATTTGGCAAGGGCTTCAACATCGGCCTTGGCCGGACGCTGCGCGATATCTTTAATGTGGATCATGAAAACCTCCCACGTTGAAACCGTCGGCGAGAACGTCTCGCCGACCGATGATGGTGTTGAATGGATGGAATGATGACTGAAGCTGAGCCGAAGCTCAGGGGATCGGATCGAACTTCAGTTCGGAAAGAGGCACGACCTTGTCGGTGCGCGTCATCTTGTATTCGGTGTTCGGGCCAAGCCACTTGTCCCAGATGCGGTTGATCTCGCCATCCGCATCGAGCTTACGGAGAATTTCGTTGATCTTCGCGGTCAGCGCCGGATTGTCCTTGGCCATACCGATGCCGATGGGCTGGAAGAGCATCGGCTCCTCGATCATCCGCATTGGCTTACCCTTGGTCTTGGATTCGTTGACGAACTTGGTCATCGTCATGGTGTTGCCGACAATGCCGCGCGCCTTGCCCTGCTGAACGGCGAGATAGGCGGACGCCGTATCCTGGAATGTCAGCGGCTCGGACTTGTTGAGCTTGACGGAGAGTTCCGACGTCGAGCCCTTGCTGGACGCGATGCGCTGGCCGACGAAATCAGACTTCTTGGTGCCGGCGTCATCGACCGGAACGATCAGCATTTCCTTAGCCAGATAATAGGGGTCGCTGAACTGGATCTGTTCGGCGCGGCTCTGGGTATAGGCAAGGTTGGCAACCGAGAGATCGACGCGGCCGAGCTTGACTTCGGGAACGCGCGCTTCAACCGAAACAGGCTTGACCTCGGCCTTGACCCCGAGTTCCTTGGCGATGGCACCACACAGATCGACGTCGAAGCCAGCCATTTCCCGTGTCTTTGGATCCGGCGAGGCGAAAGGTGGCACGTCAGCGAAAGTGGCGCAACGCAGCGTCTTGTTCGCCATGATCGTGTCGAGTTGGTCGGCCTTGGCCGGAATGACTGCGGCCGAAGTCGCCAATGCGGCGGTAAGAGTAATGCACTTCCAGTTCATTTCAGTTCTCCCTGTTATTATAGAGGTTGGGTTGATAGTTCGGCCTTGAGCGGGATTTCAGGAGAACCCGCTCACACTTTTCGCTATCCCGCCCTAGTGCCTGAGATCAGCGAGAAAACGCTGGGCACGGGGGTGTTGCGGATTTTTGAAAAACTCGTCCGGCTTGGCCGTTTCGATGATGCGCCCGGCATCGATGAACCAGATGCGGTCAGCCACTTCACGGGCAAAGCCCATTTCATGGGTGACACACAGCATAGTCATGCCTTCGGCGGCGAGGCTCTTCATGACGGCGAGCACCTCACCCACCATTTCCGGGTCGAGAGCGGAGGTCGGTTCGTCGAACAACATGACCGGCGGCTCCATGGCGAGCGCCCGCGCAATGGCGACGCGCTGCTGCTGGCCGCCAGAGAGCTGGGCCGGGTAAGAGCTGGCCTTGTCGGCCAGGCCGACACGATCAAGAAGCTTCAGCGCCTTTTCATGGGCGACGGCAGGAGAAACGCCCTTCACCCGGATCGGCGACATGGAGACATTTTCAACCACCGAAAGATGCGGGAAGAGGTTGAAGCTCTGGAAGACGAAACCCACCCGGCTGCGCAGCGCATTCAACTCCTTTGCGCGCATTTGTGCGTGGATGTTCCTGCCATCCAGCGTGATCGAGCCGCTGCTGATCTCCTCCAGACGGTTAATCGTGCGGATGAGGGTGGACTTGCCGGAACCCGATGGCCCGCAGATGACCACGACCTCGCCACGGGTGACGTTTTCGTTGACATCCTTGAGCACCGGATAATCGCCGTAGCTTTTGCAGACCTGCGAAAGCGTGATGGTGTAGGCGTCCTGAGAGGCGGAAACTGGCGCGGTCATAGCTGCTCCGTAGCGATATTGGCGGGGGCCGGTGCGTCTGCCGCGAGCTTGCCGCGCGGGCCGGCCCGCCGGCGGGCTATACGCCGCTCGAGAAGATTGGCGACATGGGTCAGCGACCAGCAGATGATGTAATAAACCAGCGCCAGAATGAGGAAGACCTGGAAAGGCTGGGTCAGGAGCTGGTTATTCACCTGGTTTGCCGCAAATGTCAGATCCGGCACATTGATGACGTAGCCGAGGGTCGTATCCTTGATGGTGGAAACGAATGTAGAAATGAGGCTCGGGATCATGTTGTAGAGCGCCTGCGGCAGGATGATGTAACGCATTGCGCTGAAATATCCATGCCCCAGCGCCCGCGCCGCATCCATCTGCCCGGCCCCAAGCGATACGATGCCGGCGCGCACAACCTCGCTCATGAAAGCGCCCTGATAGATGACGAGCGTTGCCAGCATGGTAACGAAGCTCGGCACATCCGCCCCGGTCCACAGCGGAACGAGAAAATAGCTCCAGAGGATGAGCATCAGCAGCGGCACGCCACGGGTGAAATACACCACGGCGGTGACCGGCCAGCGCAGCAGCCGCCATTTCGACAGCCGTGCCAGCGCCATCAGAATGCTGACGGGAAAGGCGAGGGCGATGCTGAGCGCCGACAGGATAAGCGTGTTGGCAAGGCCGCCCAGCGGCCCGTTGGGATATTGGCCGATCAAGAGAAGCAACCAATAATCCTGCACGATTGCGATCATGTCGTGGATCATGCCCGCGCCCTCCGCAGTGGGTCGGCACGCATGGAGATATAGGCTCCAAGACCCATGATCAGCAGCGAGAAGAACAGATAAAGCACTGTCGCGACCAGGTAGACCTCAAACGTCCGGAAACTTAGATTTTCGACTTCCTTGACCGCATGGGTGAGTTCGGGTGCCCCGATCAGAACCCCGAGACTGCTATTCTTGAACAGCGAGGTGCTGTGGTTGATCAGCGGCGGCAGCGCGTTGCGAACGCCCTGCGGCATGATGACGAAACGCATGGCCGAGACGTAGCTGTGGCCGAGTGCACGCGCCGCTTCCATCTGACCGGCATTGATGGAGCGCACGCCGGAACGCAAATCTTCACTGAAATAGGCAGCCTGACAGAGGCCGAGACCGATAATGGCGAAGATCGATTCCGCATTGTGGCTGGACAGCCAGTTCGCCAGCCCGCTTGGCAGCAGTGTGAAAACGCCGAAATACCAGAGCATCAGCTGCACTAGCGTCGGAACGTTACGGTGATAGGAAACATAGGCCGCCACCAGCGGATCGCCGAAGCGGAAGGGTGACTGGCGAATGGCAAGCAGCACGATGGCCAGCGACATGGCGAGCAGCCACGAGCCGGCATAGATGATGAACGTCATCTGGATGCCATGCAAAAGCATCGAGACGTAGTCCGCATTATTCAGAATTGCCCAGAGGTCAAAACCGCTCACGCGACTTTTCCTCCGGCTCCGCCCGCCGCGGCCTGATTTTCAGCCGGCCTATTTTCAACGGTCTGGGGCTTGGCCGTCTGCAGCCCGCCCATGACCTGAAGCGTCGGGGTGATTTCCATATGGCCGATATTCATGGCCACGGGTGCGGCGATGGCAAAGGCGATCGCATCGGCGATATCGGACGCCTGCGGCAGTTCAAAACCATCGATGAAGCGCTCGCGAATGCTCGGATCATTGCCGTGCACATGCGTAAAGATGTCGGTTGCAACGCGGCCGGGGCAAATTTCCGTCACCCGCACACGTTTACCGAAAGCATCGATGCGCAACTGGTTGGACAGCATCGCCACGCCCGCCTTGCTGGCGTGATAGATGGAGTTGCCGCCGAAATTATAATTGCCGGCAATGGAGGAGATGTTGATGACGTGGCCGCGATCGCGCGCCACCATGCCCGGCACCACCATGCGGCACAAATGCAGCACGGCGCGCAGGTTCACGTCAATCAACAGATCAATGTCGCTTTCATCCGCTTCCAGAAACTTCTTCGGGCGGTCGACACCAGCATTATTGACGAGAACATCGAATGCAACCTCGCTGGTGAGCTTCGCAAGCGCCGGCCGGTCCGTCACATCGATGACATGGGCAAAGCAGCCCGTGCGCTTCGCCAATTGCTTAAGCGCGTCCGCACTTCTGGCAACCGCATGGACTTCCAGCCCCTCACGGCAAAGCCGCTCGACGACGGCTGCGCCAATCCCGGAAGATGCGCCGGTCACGAGTGCGGTCTTGTAGTCTGAGAATGGCATGTTTGTCCCCTATCGTTGAGCAAACATTAGTGAAGCTTTCTTCGCTTGCCTAAGACCGATTTTTTTTGGAGTAATAAGCAACTTGTATGGATGACGGATGCGAACGCTACTTTCGGCGCTGCATCAGTCCGGCCAGCGAAAGGCACAACCGCGCCGTCACCGCCCGAACCGGCGAAATCACCTAAACGACCGGCGTCGGCAAGTCTCTCCCCGCAAAATGCGCGTCCAGATTGGCGAGAACCAACGCGCCCATTTCCAGCCGTGTCTCATGGGTGGCGGCGCCGATATGCGGCGCGAGGACCACATTGCGCATGCCGAAGAGTGCCTCGGGAACCTGCGGTTCGTTCTCGAAGACATCGAGTGCCGCACCTTTCAGCCTACCCCCCATGAGAATATCGACCAGCGCCTTTTCATCGACAAGCGACCCTCTGGCGACATTGACGAGAACCCCGTCCGGCCCCAATGCCTCCAGCACCTCTCGGTTGATGGCGTGTTTCGTCTCCGGCGTCGCCGCAGCCGCGACGATCAGGACGTCGCAGGCACTCGCAAGCGATACCGCCGTTGGATGATATTCATAGGCCACGTCCTGCTTCTGCCGGCTGAAATAGGAGATTTCCGCATTAAAGGCTTCCAACCGTGCCGCGATGGCCCGGCCTATGCGGCCGAGCCCGTAAATGCCGTAACGCCGCCGCGAGGCCTTGTTGCCGAGCGGCATCTCGCCTCTTTTCCACGCGCCGGAGCGGACATGGTGATCGGCGCTGACGAGTTGGCGTAGCAGCATAACGGAGAGGCCGATTGCGAGATCGGCAACATCTTCGGTCAGCACATCCGGCGTGTTCGTCACCCTGAAACCACGTGCGCGGGCCTGATCGAGATCGACTTTGTCGAAGCCGACACCGTTGATCGCGACGATTTCAAGAGCCGGCAGACGGGCGACGAGTTCAGGGGAAACGCCGATATGGCCGCCGGTGACGACAGCCTTTATTGAAGCCGCCTCCGCCTGCAAAAATGCCTGCTTGTCGGATATTTCGTGCCAGCGATGGACCCGGAAGCGCTTTTGCAGCTCCGCCTCGATCTGCGGCTGGAGCGGATAGGTTTGCAGAAGATCGGGCTTCATACGCGCTCCTCACCCGCGACCGACGAAAGGCATACCGCTCGCCATCACGGTCATGGTCAGCACATTCGCCTCCAGCGGCAGCGAGGCCATATGCACCACGGCTTTGGCGACAATGCCGGCATCGATGGTCGGCTCAATGGCGGTGCTGCCATCAGCCTGCAGCACGCCGGTAGCCATGGCGCGGGTCATCTCGGTGCTGGCATTACCGATATCGATCTGCCCGCAGGCGATGTTGAACGGGCGACCATCCAGCGCAGCCGACTTGGTGAGACCGGTAATCGCGTGTTTGGTCGCGGTATAAGGCGCGGACCGCGGCCGCGGCGTGGTGGCCGAAATCGAGCCATTATTGATGATGCGCCCGCCCTGTGGCGACTGCGCCTTCATCTGACGAAACGCCGCCTGCGTGCAGAGGAAAGCGCCGGTGAGGTTCGCTCCCACAACGGCATTCCAGGTTTCGAAAGGTACATCTTCGATATGGACCGCCGGCGCCGACATGCCGGCATTGTTGACGAGAAGGTCAAGACGGCCAAAACGCCCGATGACATCGGTAAACAGCTGTTCGACATCGGCCAGAACGGAAATATCAGCCGCGACGGCCAGAACACGGTCTCCATGCTCTCGCCATTCGGCAGCGGCAGCATCGAGAACCTCCCGTCGCCGACCCGTGATCGCGACAGTGTATCCCTCTCCCAGAAGGGCTGAGGCAATCGCCTTGCCGACGCCTGTTCCTCCGCCCGTGACGAGCGCGATCTTTGCCTTAGTCATAATGCTTTCCCCTCCAGCTCATCTTCCACATGCGCCTGAATGATTTCGGCAAAGGACGTTTCCGCCCGGAAGCCGAGCGACAAAGCAAGCTGCGGATCATAATCCTCCGCCCAGCCGTCGACGATCCGGATGATCCGCTCATCGGGAATACGCTTGATAAGCGCCACAGCCTTTTCCCCGGCAAAGGCGCGCAGAGCCTCGATCTCGTCGGCCACCGTGGCCGAAAGCCCCGGCATGATGAGATTACGGCGAACGCCAAGCCCGGAGAGATCGACGCTCGCGGCGCGCAGCAGGAAAGCGACGGCCGAGCGCGGGCTGGCGAACCAGTGCCGCACAGTATCGGCAACGGGCAGAACCGCTTCCTGACCCACCAGTGGTTCACGCAGGATATTGGAGAAGAAACCGGAAGCCGCCGCATTCGGCTTGCCGGGGCGGATGCAGATGGTGGGCAGGCGGATGCTGACGCCATCGAAGAAACCACGACGGCTATAATCCGCAAGCAACAGCTCCACGATTGCCTTCTGCGTGCCGTAGCTGGTCAGCGGCGCGGTCAGGAACTCGTCGCCGATTACCTTCGGGAATGGCGAGCCGAACACGGCAAGCGACGAGCAGAACACCACACGCGGCCGGTATCCATCCTTCTGATGTTCCAGACGAATAGCTTCGAACAACGAGCGTCCGCCATCGAGATTGATGCGATAGCCCTTCTCGAAATCGGCTTCCGCCTCGCCCGAAACCACGGCGGCAAGGTTGAAGATAACATCCGGCCGTTTTGCGATCAGCTTTTCGGCCACGCCGGCATTCGACAGATCGCTGCGTTCGATGGTCACCGTGCCGCCGAAGCCTTTCGGTGCAACCGGTTCAAAAACATCCGTCAGCGTCATTTCGGTGATCGCCACACCGCCAAGCATTCCGTCCGCAGCAAGGCGCTGCGTCAATTTGCGGCCGATCATTCCCGCCGCGCCGATTATCAGAATATGCATTATCTCACCTTTGCTTGGCCGGCGGTGCCGGCTCGATTGATTGTCAGTCGTCGTCACCCTGAAACACCACCTCGCGACGGCGCATGATCGCCGGCATCGCCATCATGATGACGACGATGGCGGACAAAGCGAGCAGGGTGGCGCTGATCGGATGGGTGACGAATGTCGCAAAACTGCCCTGCGAGATCAGCAACCCAAGGCGCATGTTCTGTTCCAGAAGCGGACCGAGCACGAAACCCAGCACCAGAGGTGCCGGCTCGCAGCCGATCTTGCGCAGAAAGAAGCCGACAATGCCGAAGACCGCGCAGAACAGAACGTCGACGACGCTGTAGGACAGGCCATAGGCGCCGATGGCGCAGAACATCAAAATGGCGGGGCACAAAAAGCGGTAGGGAATACCGAGAAGGCGAACCCAGATGCCGATCAGCGGCAGGTTCAACACCAAGAGCAGCAGATTGCCGACCCACATGCTGGCGATCAGCCCCCAGAAGAGATCGGGCCGCGACTGCATGACCTCCGGCCCCGGCGTGATGCCCTGGATCATCATTGCCCCAACCATCAGCGCCATCAATCCATTCGCGGGAATGCCGAGCGTCAGAAGCGGAATGAAGGAAGTCTGCGCGCCGGCATTATTGGCGCTTTCCGGCCCGGCCAGCCCTTCGATCGCGCCCTTGCCGAAACGGGAGGGATCCTTGGCGATCTTGCGCTCCAGCGCGTAGCTGGCGAAAGAACTCATGATCGCCCCGCCGCCGGGCAGCACACCGAGGAAGGAGCCAAGCGCGGTGCCGCGCAACACGGCCGGAAAGGCCTGTTTGAAATCCTGCCGGGTCGGCATCAGCGATCCGGTCTTTGCTGCCCCTGCATCACGCTCCACGCCCTGCTGAAGGTTGAAGAGAATTTCGCTGACGCCGAGCAGCCCGATGGCCAGCACGACGAAGTCGATGCCGTCGAACAGTTCCGCCATGCCGAAGGTAAACCGTTGCTCCCCGGATGTCGGATCGATGCCAACGAGGCTGAGCGCAATACCGAAGGCGACCATGCCGACCGCCTTGACCGGCGATCCGCTCGACAGGAAGACGGCAAATAGCAGCCCGAAGATCACCAGACTGAAATAATCGGCCGGCCCGAAGGCAAGCGCAACGGCCGAAAGCGGCTTTGCGACAACCACGATCAAGACAGTCGCCACTGTGCCGGCAAAAAACGACCCGAGCGCCGCCGTGGCCAGCGCCACACCCGCCCTGCCTTGGCGCGCCATGGCATAGCCATCGATGCAGGTGACGACGGACGAGGATTCGCCCGGCAGATTGACGAGGATCGCCGTGGTCGAGCCGCCATATTGCGCGCCATAAAAAATGCCCGCGAGCATGATCAGCGCCGCCGTATCCGGCATCGTATAGGTGATCGGCAAAAGCAGCGCGACGGTGGCGGAAGGGCCGATGCCCGGCAGGATGCCGATCATCGTGCCGAGCGTGACACCCAGCAGGCAGTAGAAAAGGTTTACCGGCGTGACGGCCACACCGAAACCGAGGATGATGTTGGAAAGAAGGTCGGTCATGGCAGCAGCGGTATCCTCTGTCCGAGGCCCACAACGAAAATGAGGATGCAGGCGAGGATGAGCACTGCGGAAAGCAGCAGGACCTCAACCGGCCTGATCCTGCCATAGGCGATGCAGGCGAGCACGATCAGCACGAAGGCAGCGGCAATGAAGCCCAATGGCTCGATCAGCAGCGCGAAACCGGCAATGCCGGCCACCGCCAGAAACGGGCGCATTTTCGGCGCCACCCAGGCTTCGGACGGTGTCTTTCCCAGCAAATCCTGCAAAAGCAGTACGATGCCCAGCGCGAACATCAATCCCGCGATGACCGTCGGCATATAGCCCGGACCAGGCTGGAAATTGGTGCCCATGCTCAGCGGCCGCGCACCATAATAAAGCCCGGCGGCGGCAACCAGAAAGAAAGCCCCGGACAGAATATTCGCAGTCAGTTTCGAGCCGTGTTCGGCCATGATTATCTCCCCTCCTCATCGAGGAATACGCCGCACCTCCCGACACGGCGTATTCACATGTCGAAACACTGGCTCAATCGGCCCAGACACATCCCTTCGAACGCATCATTTCGTAGCGATCCTCGATATCCATCCTGCCCTGACGGTGCAGTTCCATCATGTGGTTCTCGTGGTCGTCGCGCTCCCGGCAAGCATTGACGAGTTTCGGGATATCGTTCTCGCGAACGACGACAACGCCGTCATCATCGCCGCAGACGATATCGCCGGGGCTGATCAGTTCGCCGCCCACCACGACCGGATGGTTGATGGTGCCGAGCGTGTCCTTGGAGGTGCCCTTCATGCAAAGCCCGAGAGAAAACACCGGGAAACCGATCTCGCGCAGCCCCTTGCCGTCACGCACGGCGGCGCTGACCACAAAGCCGACAATGCCTTTGCCGATGCAGGCGGCAGCCAGCACATCGCCAAAGCCGCCCTGATTGGGATTGTCACCGCCGTCAATGACAAGCACATCGCCGGGCTTTGCGAGATTGATGGCTTCGAAAATCATCAGATTGTCGCCGATATGGCATTTCGCGGTGATCGCAGGACCGCAGATTTTCAGGCCCGGCTTGATCGGCTTGATGCGATAATCGAGCGCGCCAAGCTTGCCCTGCGCCTCATGAATGGTGGCGGGGCTGAACTTGCTGATCGCCTCGATATCGGCTTTGGAAGGGCGCTGGAAATTGCGGATGACATGGGCCATTGGCCGGATTCCTTTCAACAGTGGGTCGTGCCTGGGCCACACGCAGGCCCAAGCGTCATTTTGGTTAGGGTGAGAGAAACGGTCGGGTCCTTGCCGGCCGCTTATTTTGTCCAGGGCTTGCTTTTCCAGAGCTCGGCCAGATTGGCATTGCCCTTCTTGAGCGCCTCGGCAAATTCGGCCTGAGTCAGCGGCAACGTCGTCAGTTCGCGCTTCTTGGCGTCGGCAAGATAATCCGGGTCATTCAGCGCCTTCTGGAAGGCATCGACCAACGTGGCCTCCACCTCCGCCGGCAGGTCTTTTGGCGCACCGAAACCCGCAAGCAGGCTGAACTGAACATCGAAGCCGGCTTCCTTGAAGGTCGGCACATCAGGCGAGAGCGGCGAGCGCTCGGTGCCCGAGGTCGCCAGTACACGAAGTGCACCGGAACGATTGTCGGCAAAAACCTCGTTGAGGTTCATGAAACCGAGCGTGACGTGGTTGCCGAGCATGGCGAGCCTTGCCGGTCCGCCGCCGTTGAAGGGAACGAAGTTGAGCTTCACGCCCGCCGCGTCTTCAAACAGCAGGGCGGTGATCTGGCTCGGATGGCCGATGCCGGTCACGCCAACCACGACCGGGTTCGCCTTGGCGGCCTCAACGAATTCCCTGGCGGTCTTGATCGGCGACACCTTGTTGACGGTCAGCGCCAGATCGCCACCGATCTGGTTTGCGAGCGGCGTGAAGGCGTCCTCCTTGTAGGTGGCATTGCCCTGCACGATCGGCGAATACATGGACGGAAAATTCAGCGCACCGATGGTGTAACCATCAGGCTTGGCATTGGCGATATAGGTCGCGCCGATCAGCCCGCCAGCACCTTCGCGGTTTTCCACCACGACCGACGTGCCGAGATATTTTTCAAGATAGGGCACCAGCGCCCGCGACTGGATATCGGTGCCGCCGCCGGCCGGATAACCGATGACCAGCGTCACCGGCCGCTCCGGATATTCCGCCGCCGCCCCTCCCGCAGCAAGGATTCCCGCCGCTGCCAGCACGCCAAACAGAGATGTCTTCAAACGCATATCTTTTCCTCCCCGATACGCTTTCACCGGGGAGGCTAGGAAGAAGCCATCAACAACACAAATACCGAGTTTTTAAATTACCCATACAAATCTTTTATGGGTTGAGCGAAGGCTCGCGCCTTGCGACCGATTGCAACAGGCCTCGAAACAGCCTGAAGGTGCGCTCATCCACCTCCCTGCCCTTCAGCAGATGGATGGAGCGATAGATAACCGGATCGGTGATATGCGCGGCCTGAAGCTGGCCGGCCTCCTGTTCCTGCTGAACCGAATTCCATGACAGGATCGTCGCACCGATGCCGGCGCTGACGGCGCGTTTGATGGTATCCTGCCCGTCGATCTCCATCGTCACATTCAGATGAATACCGGCGCGGGCGGCAGCCTCGTCTATCGATACGCGCAGCGGATTATCCTTTGGCGGCAGAATGAGGTCTAGCTTTGCCGCCGCCTCAAGCGGCATCGACCGGCCGAGTGGCCTTGAGGACACGGCAAACAGGCTCTCCTTGACGATAAGGTCGTCAACCTTTTCTTCCGCACCGACCAGCGCGACCGCCATATCCACCTTGCCGAGACGGATGAGGCGCAGCGATTCATCATTGCGCGCCTCTATCAGCCGCAGCGAGACCTTGGGCATCGAAGTAGCGACTTCGCTGATGATGCTTGGTGCAAAGGCCGTCGCCCAGGAAGGGATGAGGCTCAGCCGGATCACCCGCTCATCCAGATAGGCCATGGCGCGGATTTCCGCTTCCGCCTGCCTCACCTTCTCGGTGATCTCGCGTGCATGGGCGAGAAGCACTTCACCCTTCTCCGTCGCCTTCACGCCGCGCGCCAGCCGGTGCAGAACGGGAAAACCCACCAGCCGCTCCAGTTCCGCGATGTGGTGACTAAGCGCCGGCTGGGCGATCCCCAATTGCCGCGCCGCCGCCGACATGGAGCCGCAATCGGCAATCGCGACCAGATATCGCAGCCTGCGCAAATCCAACATGCCCGCTTCCACTCCCGCCGCTTCGAGATGTGATCATGACACCAAATCGCCATCACGACCTAGGGCAAAAAGCCCTTTTTCGCGAAAGGTGGGCAATGGGCCAAGTGATGGGGTAAGACAAGATTCTTATGACAGCCGGCTAAGGCTTTTCTCGACCCTCCCGCCATGACACGGTCCTGGCTGTGATGGGGAGCGGGATGGATCCTAAGACCGGTATTTTGCTCAAGCTGACGGCCATGCTGGCATTCACAGTCATGTCCGCCTGCGTAAAGGGTTTGGAGGGAGCGATCCCGGTCGGCGAAGTCGTTTTCTGCCGGGGATTTTTTGCCCTTATTCCCCTCTGTCTCTGGTTCATCGCTTCGTCCGAGCGGATAACCATACCGGCCGCCAAAAACATCGGCAGCCTGCTTGCGGGTAGCTCCGCCGGGCTGGGCGGCATGTTCTTCGGCTTTCTGGCGCTGGCCTATCTGCCGCTGGTGAATGTCACCGTGCTGAGCTACACAACGCCGCTTTTCACCATCATGCTGGCGGCGCTGCTTTTGCGTGAAAAAGTGCGGATTTACCGCTGGTCCGCCGTGCTCACTGGCTTCATCGGCGTCTTTGTCACCTTATCACCCAATCTGGTCTTTGATGCCGCATCAGGTCCCGCCCAGATCGACGGCGTTGCGATGATCGGAACCGCACTGGCGCTGACCGGCGCGCTTTGCGCCGCCTTTTCGTCCATCGCCGTCCGCCACCTGAACAGCATCGAAAAGCCGTCGCGTATCGTGCTCATCTATACGCTAACGGGCGTGGTCGCCGGCTCCACCACGATCATATTCGGATGGAAGGTGCCGGATTTTCATCAGTTCCTGCTGCTCGCCGGCAGCGGTCTCGCTGGCGGCATTGGCCAGATCACCATGACGCTCAGCCTGCGGCATGCCCAGGCCTCGCTGCTGGCGCCTTTCGACTATACGACGATGATATGGGCGATCGCGCTGGGCTATCTCTTCATGGCCGAGGTGCCAACCGGCGCGACGATCGCGGGGGCGCTGACGGTCATTGCCGCCGGATTGTTCGCCATGTGGCGCGAAAACCGGCTGGCGAAACAGTCCTTCAGGGAGCCGACAGCGTAAGCTCATCGGTGACACGCTTTTTATGCAGCCGCCTTTCCCGCCATAACGTGAACAAGCCGGCAGCAACCACGATCGACGCTCCCATGATGGTGGTGAGCGCCGGCACCTGATCCATGAAGGTGTAACCGATCAACAGTGCCCAGATCATCGTCGTATAATCGAACGGCGCCAACAGCGACGCTTCCGCATAACGCAGGCTGAGCGTTACCAATATCTGCGCGGTTCCGCCTATGAGACCGGTGCCGATCAGCAGGATCCATTGCCACGCGGTCGGTATTTTCCAGCCCATACCGATGCTCGCAAAGCCGATGACGGTGGTGAGCAGGGTGAAATAGAAGATGATCGCGCCGGTATTTTCCGTCTGCGTCAGATGCCGGATCTGGATCATCGATATTGCGGAGAAAAAAGCGGCAGCCAGTCCAAAAAGACCACCCAGCATGGCGACGCCCGTGCCCGCGGCGATATCGGAAACATCCACGGAAAAATGTGGCGACAGGATCAGCACGATGCCGCACAGCCCGAAGACCACGGCCGTCCAGCGATACACCCTGACGACTTCCTTCAAAAGCAACACCGCCAGAATGACGGTGAAGAGCGGCGTGGCATAGCTGATCGCGGTCGCATCGGCGAGGGGAATATAGGCCAGCGCCAGATAGCTGAAAACCATGCCGCCGGTGCCGGAAAAACTCCTCACCAGATGCCCGCCAATGTGGCTTGTGGCCACCTGTCTCCGAAAACCGCCCTGCGAAACCATCCACAGACAGAGCGGCAGCATCGCCACCGCCGACCTGAAAAAGACGACCTGCCCGATGGGTATCTCGCCCTTGAGGCCGCTGATACAGGCGCCCATCAGCACCAGGGCAAGTGCTGCAGAGATTTTGAGGAGAATGCCTTTGCGGGGTTCCATGGTTCGTTCCTTCGGACGTCTTTGAACCGTTTCACCACGCAAAGGCGGGATATCAAACCGCAAAGCAGTGTCCATAGAAACTTCGTCTGACCCCATCAATGCTGCCCACATGGTAGCTATTGCTGATGGGCAGGCTGCGGATTCCGCTCCGTTTGCCCGCCGCCGTGGGGACACAAAAAGACGTTGGAAACCAATATGGATCTGGAAAAGATCAAGAAACTGATCGAGTTTGTCGGCTCTTCACGAGTGTCCGAATTGACCGTGAGCCAGGAGGGAACCACGGTCCGGATCACTCGTGAAAACAGCGCCGTTTCGCCGCACGCGGCATCATCGCAGCCCCGGGCTGTTCCGGCAGCGGAAACGGCATCCGAGACACCGCGTGCCGAAGAACAGGCACCGACCCACGCAACAGCCGCCCCGGCACCATCCGGCATCGTCGCTGCGCCTTCATTCGGTCTATTCCATCGCGCCCCAAGCCCCGGCACGCCGCCTTTCGTGGAAGCCGGAGATGAGGTCAGCCATGGACAGGAACTCTTCATCATAGAGGCGATGAAAGTGTTCAGCACCGTGAGAGCCGAACGCAGCGGCAGGATCGCCAGATTTATCGCCAATGACGGCGAGGATGTCGAACTCGGACAGCCGGTGCTGGAGTTCGAATGATGGATGCGTCACTCCCAAAGGCGACAGCCGAACAAAGAGCATTCGACAGCGTCCTTATCGCCAATCGCGGCGAGATCGCACTGCGGGTGCAGCGCGCCTGCCGCGAACTCGGATTGAAGACCATCATGGTCTATTCGGAAGCCGATAAGGATGCGGATTATCTGAAGGCGGCCGATACCGCCATCTGCATCGGCCCCGCCTCTCCCGGTCAGAGCTATCTCAACGCGCCGGCCATACTGCTCGCGATGGAGCTGACCGGCGCTGGCGCAGTTCACCCCGGTTATGGTTTTCTGTCCGAAAGAGCGTCTTTTTCGGAAGCCGTGGAGGCGGCGGGAGCGGTCTTCATCGGCCCGCGTGCCGACTCCATCCGCATCATGGGTGACAAGATCGCGGCGAAGCGGGCGATGATGGAGGCCGGCGTGCCCTGCGTTCCCGGCCCCGATTCCGCCCTGCCGGATGACGCCGTGGAGGTTGCGAAAATCGCCGCCGAAATCGGTTATCCCGTCATCGTCAAGGCGGCCGGCGGCGGTGGTGGGCGCGGCATGCGCGTCGTGCGCGAGGCTTCCGCCCTTCAGGACGCCGTGCTCGTCACCCGCGAGGAGGCAAGCCGGGCTTTCGGCACGCCGGAACTCTATATCGAGAAATTCCTCGAACATCCGCGCCATGTTGAAATCCAGGTTTTATGCGATGGCCAGGGCGGTGGCGTCTCGGTGGGTCTGCGCGACTGCTCCATGCAGCGCCGCCACCAGAAGGTCGTTGAGGAAGGCCCGGCCATTGGTATCCCGCCTGATGTCGCGGCTTTCGTCGGCAATCGCTGCGTCGAAGCCTGCCGCCAGATCGGTTATCGCGGCGTCGGCACTTTCGAGTTTCTTTATGAAAACGGCGAATTCTACTTCATCGAAATGAATACCCGCCTGCAGGTCGAACATCCCGTCACGGAAATGACCTCGAGCGTGGATCTGGTGCGCCAGCAGCTTCTCGTCGCTCTCGGTCATCCGCTGGAGATTTCGCAGGAGGACATCGTCTGCGAAGGCCATTCGATCGAGTGCCGCATCAATGCAGAAGACCCGTACAGTTTCATACCCTGTCCCGGCCTGATAACGACCCTTCACCTGCCGGGCGGCCCCGGCGTGCGGGTCGATACCCATGTGACGGCGGGTTATCGGGTTTCGGCCCATTACGATTCGCTGATCGCCAAGCTCATCGTCCACGCGCCGACGCGCGAACAGGCGATCCTGCGCATGCGCCGTGCGCTTGGCGAAATGCGCATCGAAGGCGTCTCCACCAACCTGCCGCTGCACCGGGAAATATTGCAGGACCCGGCCTTCTCCGAAGGCGGCACGGATATCCATTACCTAGAACATTGGCTTGCAGTGCGGAGTGCCCAGTGAAGCGACAGCCTGTTTCCATATCCCGCTACAGCGAGCCCGGCACGATTGCCGAACTTGCCGCTCACCTCGAGCGCAACAACGTCTCCGCCATCGAGATCGAGACCTCCGATGGGTCACTGAAGATCGTTGCCATGGCAGGCGGTCAGGCCTCTGCCGAACAGCGGCCCATTGGCGCGACCAAAGCGCCGATAAAGACGGGAAATATTCTCGCCCGCGCTCCGATGGCCGGCATCTTCACACCCGCCCATCCGCAGCGCCCCGACCGGGCGGTTCAGTTGGGACAGTCCGTAGCCAAAGGCGAGATCGTCGCATTCGTGACGACAGGCCTCCTGATCGTTCCGGTCATCGCCGAAAAAGCCGGTACTGTCAGCGAAATCGTGGCGGAAGCCGGGGCGCTTGTCGGCTATGGCTCCACCCTTCTCAAGACCGAAACATGATGGTGACGTCGATGAGCAACCTCCCGCTGAAAACGCCCCACCTCACCCCCGCTCATCTTGGCCTGCCGAAAATCTCGATGATCGGCAACAGGACCTTTCTAATCGAAGCGCCCGGCGAGCTGGACCTTCCCGCCCAGCGGCACATCTGGGCGCTGGCGCGTGCGCTGAAAGATCGCCCCGAGGTACTGGAACTCATACCCGGCATGACCAATCTCCTGATCGTGCTGCACGGCACGCCTGAAGATGCCGGGCATCTGCAGGACGAGCTTCTCGACCTCTGGCAAAGGACTGCGGAACTCGATCTTCTCGGCAAGACCATCGAGGTGCCGACGACCTATGGCGGCGAGCACGCCATCGACCTTGCAGCGATCTGCGATTATTCCGGCCTGCCGGACAGGGAGGTCGTGCGCCTGCACTTCGAGCGGACCTATACGGTTTTCGCCGTCGGCAGCGCGCCCGGTTTCGGTTATCTCGGCGGTCTTGATCCGAGCATTTTCATGCCGCGCAAGAAAGTCCCGTCGCTGCGCATGCTGAAAGGCATGGTGACGATCGGCGGCATGCAGTCCGGCATCTCGGTTCTGACCGGGCCGAACGGCTGGAACTCGCTGGGTTTCACCGAAATCTCCATGTTCGACGCCACAGCCGAGCAGCCGGCTGTGCTGGCGCCCGGCGACCGGGTTCGCTTCCTTCCCGAAAGGATCGAACTATGATCCATGTTCTTGCCTGCGGACCCTTGAATACCGTGCAGGATCTCGGCCGCGTGGGTTATCGAAATATCGGCATCACCGCCACGGGCGCAATGGACCCGATTGCGCTGAGGGTCGGCAATCTTCTCGCCGGCAATGGCGAAGAGGCCGCTGCGATTGAAATCCAGACCTTTCCGTTCCGCATCGAATTCGAAGAGGCGCTGACCTTCGCCGTGACCGGCGCGGATTGCGCCGCACGACTCGATGGCGCGGATTTGCCGCCTTACTGGTGTGTGCGGGCCGAGAAGGGTCAAATCCTCGAGCTTTCGACCCCGCTGAAAAATGCGCGTGCCTATCTCTGCCTTCAGGGCGGTATCGACGTTCCCGTGGTGATGGGATCGCGCAGCACCTCGCTTCGCGGCTCCTTCGGCGGTCACGAGGGGCGGCATCTTGCCACCGGCGACAGGCTGCCCGTTCTGCCCTCCGACTCACTCGCTCTGTCTGCAAGCGGTCTTGGCCTTATGCCGCTTGCCGAGGCGATGCCGGACATGTTTCCGGTATCCGACACGGGCGAATTGCTGCTAAGAGCCATTCCAGCCGCCGAACATGATCTTTTCGGCGAAGGGGCGGAACGTTTCTGGTCGGAACCCTGGAAAATCACCTCGCAGAGTGACCGCACCGGCTACCGGCTGGCCGGCACGCCACTGACGCTTTCGGCTCCCGTCGAGCTGCGTTCCTATGGTGTCATTCCGGGCGTGGTTCAGGTGCCGCCGGGCGGCGAGCCCATCATCCAGATGAGTGACGCCAACACGGCCGGCGGTTATCCCAAGATGGCGGGTATCATCGACAGCGATCTATGGCGTCTCGGCCAGGCCCGCATCGGCAGCCGCATCCGCTTCGTGCAGGCGACGGTGCGTGAGGCGCTGGAAGTCGAACAGGCGATCGGCGCCTATTTCGCGGATATCCGCAAGACCCTGCCGCTGGTCACCGCTGCACTCGCCACGCTGACAAAACGATAATCCGGAAGAACAAGGAGAGCGAACCATGAAGATCGATGTTAATTCCGATATGGGCGAAGGTTTCGGCGTCTATAAGGTTTGCGACGACGAGAAGCTTATGGAAGTCGTCTCTTCGGCGAATATCGCCTGCGGCTTCCATGCCGGCGATCCGGAAATGATGGCGCGCATGGTGCGTCTTGCCAAACAGAACGGTGTCGGCGTTGGTGCCCATCCCGGCCTTGCCGACCGTCTCGGCTTCGGCCGCCGCGAAATTCCCGTCGATGCGGAGGAAATGGAGCAGCAGGTTCTCTACCAGCTCGGCGCGCTTTCGGCGATTGCGAAGGCGCAGGATGTCGCGCTCTCCCATATCAGCTTCCATGCCGCCATGGGCAACATGATCAACCGCGATCCACCCCTTGCAGAGCGCATCATGAAAAAGATCAGGGCGGTCGATCCTGATCTCATCGTCTTTTCGATGCCGGACATGCTGATCGAAAAAGCGGCGTTGGATTGCGGACTGAAGGTGCTAAACCTCTTTCTCGCCGACCGGGCCTATGATGTGAAAGGCCAGCTCGTGCCGCGCAAGCTGCCCAATTCCGTCATCAAGGAAGAGGCGAAGGTGCGTGAACGGGTGCGCCAGTTTCTGGAAAAGGGCACTGTCACAACGATCGAAGGTGAGATCATTCCCGTTCGCGCCCGGTCGATCCTCGTTCACAGCGATACGCCCGGCTCGTTGGAGCTTGCGCGCACGGTGCGCAGCGAAGTGGAAGCCTGCGGCGGCAGCGTCGTGCCGGCGTGCGAAGTGGTCGACTGAGGGCGATCCGCTTTCGTCTTCATCATTGCTACTCAAACACATACTGCACCGCGCATCATGTCTGGAGCGCGGTGCCGTCACATTCAAGTCTTCTTCATCGGCCGGACCGCTGAATCGATCCGGCCGATAAAGTATCAATTCAGCTGGATCACGTGATTGCTGTCGCTCGTCCAGCTCAACCTCACCCGGTCGCCGGCCGCACTGACGGCATTGGTGAAACCCTCCATCTGGGTCTGCCGGTAGGCGATCATCGGCTCGCCATTATCCAGCCGCAGATAGTAGTGAAGCATGAAGCCGCGATAGACGACCTGCTCTACCCGCGCCGTCGTGGAATTGCTGGTGTTCTCACCTGCATCGGCCGCAAGCGGCGAAACCGAAACGGCCTCGGGGCGAACCGTGACGACGACCTTTTCGCCCTGAACCGCACCCATGTCATCCACATCGAGCCGCACACCGGAGCCGGTCACAAGCCGTGCGGCGCGGCCGTTGCGTTCCTTGACGCTTGCCTCGAAGAAGTTCGAGGCGCCGATGAAACCCGCGACGAAACGCGTCAGCGGCTTCTGGTAGATTTCGCCGGCAGGCGCGATCTGCTCGAGATTGCCATCCCGCATCACGGCGATCTGGTCCGCCATGGTTAAGGCCTCGTCCTGATCATGGGTCACCATTATGGTGGTAAGGCCAAGCCGCTGCTGCAGGCTGCGGATTTCAACCTGCATGCTTTCCCTCAGGCCCTTGTCGAGTGCGCCGAGCGGCTCGTCGAGAAGCAACATCGAAGGTTCGATCACCAGCGCGCGCGCCAGCGCCACACGCTGCTGCTGACCACCGGAAAGCTGCGCCGGCAGCCGGTCGCCGAAGGCATGCAGCTGAACGAGATCGAGCGCCTGCTTCACGCGCTCCTCCCGATCAGCCTTGGAAACGCCCCGCATCTCCAGACCGAAGGCGACGTTTTCGGCGACGGTCATGTGGGGAAACAGGGCGTAGTTCTGGAAGAGCATGCCGACATTACGGCGATGAACCGGGGTGCGCGTGGTCGGCTTGCCGCCGACCACGATTTCACCCGAAGTGGGATCGACAAGCCCCGCAATCATGCGCAGGCAGGTCGTTTTCCCGCATCCGCTCGGACCGAGGAGCGCGAGAATCTCCCCTGCCTTGACGGTCAGTGAAACATCATCGACGGCAACGACCTGACCGCTGTAGTGTTTGGTCAGTCTTTCCAGGCGGACTTCGACGGATTTCATCAGCGTTCCTCAGCCGTTAAAGGTCTGGTTGTATTTTTCGAGCCATTGCGCGCGACGCGGAATGATATATTTCCAGTCCGGCGTGAACAGGTTCAGGGATTCCATCTTGGCTTCCGGATAGGCGAGGAACTTCGCCGTTTCCTCGCTAAACTCGATGCCCTTGACGGAAGGTGCGCTGAGGGTGGCTTCCGACAACATCTTCTGCACGCCCGGATCGAGGATGCGGTTGATATAGGCAAGCGCTAGATCGCGGTGCGGCCCGCCCTTCACCAGCGCGATGGAATTGATGCCGGTGAACGCACCTTCCTTCGGGAAGGTCATATCCAGCGGCACGCCCTTCTTGGTGTGTGGATAAACCGCCTTGGAATATTCGATACCGCCAAAATCCGCCTGGCCCTGCGCCACCATCATCGTCTGCGCTTCCGCATCATAGATTGAGAGCACATTCGGCTTCAGCTCGGCAAGTTTCGCCCAGCCCGCATCCGTATCGTATTGCGCCTCTTTCAGCGGCTTTCCGGTCGCAAGGGCAGCGGCCACCATCAGCATCAGCACGCTCTGGGTGTTCTTCGGCGTATTGAGCAGCATGCGGCGGACATATTTCTTGTCGAACATCTGTTCGTAGCTTTCGAACGGCTTGCCCGTCGTCGGATTGTAGAACAGGCCGGCAATCGAAATCGCAAACCCGACGCCAAAATTGTCTTCGAAAAGATAGCGGGAATAGACGTTCTTGAGGTTTGGGATTTCGTCGATCGGCAATTGCTCGATCAGGCTCTCCTCCTTGGCCTGGGGAACCCCGACATCATCCATCGACATCACGCTATATTGCGGATTTTCGCGGGTGGCGCGCAGCGTGGCGATGTTGGCAAGCGTTGCGCCTTCAGTCGTCAGCACCCGGCACTTATATTCCTTTTCGAAGGCCGGGATCACTTCCTTCTTGATCAGCCCGCCCTGCGCGGAATTGTAAACGCCGACATACATGGTGCGGTCCTGTGCGGAGGCCGCAGTGTAGAAATAGGGTGTGGCGAGCGCGCCCGCGGTGACGGTCAGAAAACTGCGCCGTTTCATGAAGATGGTCTTGTCTGTCATTTCCGGTACCCCTCTTGTTGTTGATTTACATTGCCATTGCCCGGCGCAGACCCACCAGCCTGTCGAGGACGAGCACGACGGTCACCGCCAGAACGATGATGATGGTGGACATGGTCGCGACCGAAGGATCAAAAACCGTGCCGATCTGGCGATAGAGAACGATGGGCACGGGCAGGTTCGCGGAATCGGCCAGCCACATCGAAACGGGATAATTGTCGAAAGAAACCATGAAGCAGAAGATCGAGCCGGAGGCGACGCCGGGCGCGATCTGCGGAAAAATCACCCGCGTGAAGGTTTTCCAGCGGGTGGCGCCAAGCGTGCGCGCTGCCTCCTCGAGGCTGACATTGACGAGCTGAAGGCTGGTCAGCACCGTGCGGATCACATAGGGCGACGTAACAACGGTGTGAGCAATCAAAAGCTTCAGTTTGGTGTCCATCCAGCCATAACCGGAAAAGAGCTGCAGCAGCGCAAGGCCGGTCACCAGCACGGGGAAGATAAGCGGCGAAAGCAGCAGCCCTTTCATCACCGAGCGGCCGATGAATTTTCCCCGCGAGAGCGCAAAGGCTGCGGGAACGCCGAGCGCTAGCGAAAGAATGGTGGTGGCAACAGCCAGTGCTGCGCTGAATGTCAGGCCGGCGGTGAACTCCTCGTTCTGCATCACCATTGCATACCAGCGGAAGGTGAAGCCCTGCGGGGGGAAGGTGACGAAGTAACTGTCGGAAAACGAGATGGCGACGACGAGGACGATCGGGGCCAGAATGAAGACCATCATGGCGGCGGTGATCGCGTAAAGAACGATGGCGGAAGTGCCAGTCAGCTTGTTGTTCATGATGCACTTGCCTTGATACGACGCCCGCCGAGCAGCCTCATCGAGACGGCATTGATCAGAATGACGATGAAAACGAGGATGGTGGCGATGGTGGCGCCGAACGGCCAGTCATAGACCGCGAGGACCTGCTGCTCGACCATGTTGCCAAGCATCTGCGAACCGGGACCACCGATCAAAGCGGGAATGACATAGGATGCCGAAGCCAGAGAGAAGACCAGCGTGAAACCAGCCACCAGGCCGGGAAGGCTGAGCGGGAAAGTGATCCGCAGGAACACTCTCCATGCCGGCGCCCCGAGCGTGCGGGCAGCCTGCTGCAGGTTAGGATCGATCTTGCCAAGCGCGGAGGACAGCGGCAGCACCATCATCGGGAAGAAGATATGGAGAGAGCCGATAATGACGGCAGCATCAGAAAACAGCAACGTCAGCGGAGTGTCGATAATGCCGAGATTCATCAGAACGTAATTCAAGAGACCAGTCGGGCCATTACCGAGAATGAGCTGCCAGCCATAGGCGCGAACCACAACGCTGACGGCCAACGGTGCAATCACGATCAGCGTTATGATGCGGGTGGTGGCGATATTGCCGCGCACGAGAACGGTTGCGACCGGATAGGCCAGTATCGCGGCGATGATGGAGGTGATGAGACTGATGCGGATCGTCGCCCAAAGCACCTTCTGGTAAAGATCAACCTCGAAAAACCTGATGTAATGGGCAAGCGTGAAGGGTGTACCGATCAACCCCTGCGAATTCTGCGTCATGACGCTGAAGCTCATCAGGCGAATGGCCGGAAGGAAGAAAAAGAACAGCAGAAAGATCAAAAGCGGCAATATGAGTATGCCGGGCGAAAACAGCCGTCGCTCGAGTGCTTTCCAGCCGGAAATTCCACGGCGTGGCGGGGCATGGGGTTTCATGATTGCAATATCCGACATCTATACTCCCGTCGCGTTGAATACGGCACGAGGCATCGCGTTGAGCCGAACGACGGGGTCGTCCAAGCCCTATGACTAGAATTTGCTGGGTGTGCTCCCTGTCGAGGTATCCGGTCTTTTGCCGATACCCGTCGCATGTTTCTGCTTGTTCGCGCCGGTTACCTCTTTGGGTAATATTGCCCGACGCGTCGTTCCCTTGGTTGTTACGCCGAGCTTAGGGGCTAAGCCGACAGGCTGCATAATATTTTATTGCTCTTAGGTCATCGCATACGAGTATGGACCGGACCGCCCTGACAGCGATGCATCAAAATCCCGTATGACCTCACATCGAAGTCGTATTGGGGAAACGGCGGAAAATTCCCGTAACCTCCTTGTCATGCACAGGCGTCGCGACGATGCCTGCCTTCACCGTTACAATCGGAAATCATCCATGCCTACTATCGCCCAGCGTCTCAACAACGTCACCGTTTCGGCCTCGCTCGCCATGACCCAGAAAGCCCGCGATCTCGCAGCCCAGGGCATCAAGGTCATCAGCCTGTCTTCCGGCGAACCGGATTTCCCGACCCCTTCCCACGCGGTCGAGGCGGCGCATGCGGCGGCCCTTGCCGGCGATACGAAATATCCGCCCGCTGACGGAACGCCCGCTTTGCGCGCCGCAATCCAGCGGAAATTCAAGCGTGACAATAATCTTGACTACGATCCAAGCCAGATCCTGGTGGCGGGCGGCGGCAAGCAGATCATCTTCAACGCCATCATGGCAACCTGCGACCCGGGCGATGAAGTCGTCATTCCCGCGCCGTCTTGGATCAGCTACGCCGATATCGTCAAGTTTGCCGGCGCTCTACCAGTGCCGGTAGTTTGCCCTGAGAATAACGGTTTTCGTCTTCGGGCGGAGGATCTCGAAGCCGCCATTACCCCGAAGACCAAATGGCTGCTTTTCAACTTCCCCAATAACCCGACCGGTGCCGCCTGCTCCCGTGAGGAGATGAAAGAAATCGCCGAGGTCATGCTGCGGCACCCGCATGTCTGGATCATGACCGACGACATGTATGAGCACCTGATCTATGACGACTTCGAATTCTGCACCATCGCAGAAGTCGAACCACGGCTCTATGACCGGGTCCTGACCGTCAACGGCGCATCTAAAGCCTATGCCATGACCGGCTGGCGCCTCGGTTTCTGCGGCGGCCCGAAAGATCTCATCAAGGCCATCAGCAACGTCAACACCCAGAACAGCGGCGGTGTCGCCACCATCGTGCAGGCAGCCGCCGTTGCGGTTCTCGACGGTCCGCAGGATCTGCTGAAAGAGCGCGCCGATATATACAAAACACGCCGCGACTTCGTGCTCGGCAAACTAGCCGAGATCGACGGCCTTCGCTGCCACAAGCCGGAAGGCGCCTTCTATATCTTCCCGAATATTGCGGCGCTGATCGGCAAGACCACGAAGGGCGGCACGAAGATCGAGAACGATACCGATTTTGTCATGGCGCTACTCGCCGAACATCACGTTGCGACAGTGCAGGGCGCGGCCTATGGCCTGAGCCCCTTCTTCCGGCTCTCCTATGCCACCAGCATGGAGAACCTCGCCGAAGGCTGCGCCCGCATCGCCGAATTCTGCAATGGAATGAAATAGGGAGAACAGCATGTTGGGAGGAAGTGGCCGTGTCATCATGGTTTCCGGTGCATCGCGGGGCCTTGGCCTTGCGATCACCACAAGGCTTCACGAAGCCGGTTTCACCGTCGCGGCAGGAGCACGAAATCCAGCCACTATTGCCGTGAAGGACGGGCTTTCGGCCAACCGATACGATGCGGAAGAGGCGGGATCGGCAGAAGCCTGGGTTGATGCCGTCGCCGCCAGATATGGCCGGATCGATGGGCTGGTAAATTGCGCCGGCATCAATCCGAAGGTCCGGGTCATGGATACGGGCGAGGAAAGCCTCGACCAGATGTGGCGCATCAACGTCAAGGGTCCGCTCAGGGTAACCCGCGCCGCAATCCCTCACCTCGTGAAGACCGGACAGGGCAGGGTCATCAATGTCGCCTCGCTGGCAGGTCGGCGCGT
Source organism: Agrobacterium sp. ICMP 6402 (assembly GCF_009498615.1). Lineage (NCBI taxonomy): Bacteria > Pseudomonadati > Pseudomonadota > Alphaproteobacteria > Hyphomicrobiales > Rhizobiaceae > Agrobacterium > Agrobacterium sp. ICMP 6402. The sequence continues at coordinate 78,236 of NZ_QSNV01000002.1, read as the reverse complement.
CGGCTCGAATGTTGGTTATGCAATGACGAAATTCGCCGTCGTCGCCCTTACCCACGGCATCCGCCAGGAATTATGGGACAGCGGCGTGCGCGCCACCGCCCTCTGCCCCGGTTATATCGCAACCGATATGACATCAGGCGAAACCGAAGTCACCCGCGAGGATATGACCCAGCCGGCAGATCTCGCCGAAATGGTTGAAACCCTTCTTCGCCTGCCGAACAACCTTTCGGTGGCCGAATTGCTGGTGAACTGCCGCAAGGAATCGATGCTTTAATCTTCTCACGTGCCGGACAGGAAGACAGTCCGGCGCGTGATCACAAGCTGGTGCGTCTTTATTTCAGGGTTTCCGCCAGCTGTAACAATATTTCCTTCACGGCAAGCGCAGGCTCGGAGAGCGGCGTATTATCCGATACGCAGAAGGACAGCGTTTCCTCGATCATCGGGCTGGCGATCTGCCGGACGACAATTTCCTCATTGGATTCCGCCACGATACGGTCGGCGATGGCCTTCGGCGTTATGGTCGCGCCAAGTCCGGCATCCACACCACGCGCGATGGTCCTTACCGATTCCAGCTCCGCCATGACGATCAGATCCTTGCGGCTGCGGGTGAAGGCGAGATTGATGGCCCGGCGCACGAAATTATAGGTCGGTGGCAGAAGAAAGGGCAGATATGCCAGATCAGCAACTGTGATCGGTGCATCGCCGGGCTCCACGCCGAAGCTGCGATGCACGACCAGCACGAATTCCTCACGCAATAACGGCGTGAACTTGACGCCGCGGATCGGCCCGGTGCCGTGGATCAAGCCCATCTCCAGACGACCATTCATGATCATCTGGCTATAGGGCTGGCTGACGCTTTCCGTGATGTGAAGCAGAATGCCGGGATGAAGCCGCTTGGTTTCCTCCATCAGACGCAACGCCAATGTGGCGGCGCTGCTGAAGGGCGCAAGCCCGACCGATACCTTGCCGGAGAGGACCGCACCAGCCTCCAGCGCTTCCGCCTGCGCCTGCTCCATCTGCCGCAGGATAACCTGCGCATGCCGGTAGACGACCTTGCCGGCATCGGTCATGACGACGCCCTGCTGGCTCCGGGTCAGCAGTTTCTGGCGGAAATGCTCCTCGATGCTCGCCAGCTGCTGGCTCAGCGCCGGCTGGGCGATATGCAACACGTCCGCCGCTCTTGTTATGCTCCCCATATCGACAATCGTTATAAACGATTTCAGGCGCCTGATATCCATCTGCTGCTGCTTATCCCATTACTGCTTGCAGGGATAAGATGCGCAATTTGCCGATAATGTCCATCTTGCATTTCCCCGCCTGGCCCCGCCCGCATTGCGGGGCGGGGAGAGTGATCCACACTGCTCGTGAAGAGGGCCGTCAGGCAGCCATTCAGGCCGCCTTGAGAGACCCCCGATAAGCGTCCGTTCCCGAACCAAGTTCGAACTGGCCGAGCAGCCGGTTCAGCGCATCGACCTCCCCTGCCAGAGTGTGGCTTGCGGCAGTCATTTCCTCGACCATCGCAGCATTTTTCTGCGTGTCCTGATCCATCTGATTGACGGCGATGTTGATCTGCTGAAGGCCGGACGATTGCTCCTGCGCGGATTCCACGATCGCAGCCACGTGCTGGTTGATCTCCTGCACCTCGGCGACAATCACGTCGAGTGCCTTGCCGGTATCGCCGACAAGATGCACGCCCTCCTCCACCTGCTGGTTCGACTTGGTGATCAGCGACTTGATCTCCTTCGCCGCACCGGCGGAGCGTTGCGCCAGTTCACGCACTTCCTGCGCCACCACGGCAAAACCCTTGCCCGCCTCACCCGCACGCGCCGCCTCAACGCCGGCATTCAGCGCCAGAAGGTTGGTCTGGAAAGCGATCTCATCAATGACGCCAATGATGCTGGAAATCTCGTTTGACGATTTCTCGATCCGCTCCATGGCGATGACCGCCTGACGTACAACCTCGCCCGATCGTTCGGCGCCGATGCGCGTGCGGGAGACGAGCCGACCCGCCTCATGCGCCCGGCTGGCGGCATCTTTCACCGTGACCGTGATCTCTTCGAGGGCTGCGGCCGTTTCTTCCACGGCAGCTGCCTGCTGCTCTGTGCGCCTTGCCAGATCATCGGCCGCCGCCTTGATTTCATGAGCGCCGGAATCGATGCCGGAGGCGTTTTCCGACACGCGCAGCAGCCCATTCTGCAGCTTTCCGGAGGAGCCGTTGAAATCGTTGCGTACCGCATCGAGCTGTTCGACAAAGGGTTCATTGATACGGCACGACACGTCGCCATCGGCAAGTTTTGCCAAGGCGTAAGCCAGACTGTCGACGGCAAACCGGATGTTGCCCGCCTCGTCGGCGGCGTTGCGTTCGCGGGTTAAGCGCTCCTGTTCCCCGAGAGTGCGATTGGTTTCTGCTTCCTGCTCAAGCGCGGCCTTTTGCCGATTGCTTTCACGAAGGACGTCCAGCGAGCGGGCCAGATCGCCGATCTCATCCCTGGTCGCAATATCCTTCAACGTCAGCTGGAGGTTTCCCTGTGCGATCTGCGCGGTCTCACCGATAATGTTCGTGATGCGGCCAATGAACCGCCGGGCAATAAACCAGCCCGCCAGCGCCAGAAGCACCGCTGCCGTCACGATCGTCAAGGCAGCATCACGCATCATCGCGTGCAGCTGCGCAAAGACCGTGTCTTCCGGCACCGAGACGATTGCGTACCATTTCATGTCCCCGGTCAGCATGACGGGTGATGCGACAACGAAGGAGAGCGTTCCGTCCTGCGCTGTCATCTGCTGTTCGACGCCGGGATTTGCGATCAGCGTGTCCCACCCCATGGTTTCTGCGCCGCCATCCGCAAGGCTTTTTCCCATGATCGCCGCATCCGGATGGCTGATGATCTTGCCGCCACCACTGACAAGGCTCACGAAGCCTGTTCCCATCGGCCGCACGGTCGACAATTGCTGGCTCGTCTCCTGCAGCGAGAGGTCGAGTCCCGCAACGCCCAGCAGTTTACCCTCCACAATGACCGGCTTGGAGATAGAGGTGAGGAGAACCTCCTTGCCGTCAATCGCATAAGGATAAGGTTCGATAACAACCGTTTTCTTCTGCGTGAAGGGTTGCTGGTAGTAGTCGCCCGGGCCTGCTGTGGCATAGTCTGTCAATGCGGTGTTGCTAATTTTGCCATCGCCGCCCCGAACCCAATAGGGAACAAAACGACCCGTGGCATCATGCCCCTCCGTATTGACGAAATCCGCATCCTTGCCGTCGAAGGCATTGGGCTCCCATCCCGTCCAGAGCCCAAGCACCTCGGGATTGCCTGCCAGCATGTTTCGGATAAGCTGATTGGCCTTACCGCGATCCGCGTCCCCGGATTGCTTCATCGTTTCCAGAACCGACCCAAGGCTGTTCACGATGTGAAGCGTGCCGCCAATGTTCTTCTCTGCCGTCAAAGCTTCTGCATGAGCGATCTGCCGCATACGTTCGAGGCTGTTGACCCGCGTATCTTCGTAGGATCGATAAAACAGCACGGCCGATGCCGCGACCGTCGCGACCACCCCGCATGCGGCAACCGCAAAAATATTCCGCCCCGTTGTTGATTTAAACAGCATGTCCCACCCCCCAAAAATCCATGCCGCGATGGCCGGGGCCACAGCTGGCGCACCGGCAACTCTCGGTCGCCGGATCAGAAGGTAATATTAGAAAACTATGCTTAAAAATTACTTTCTATATTGCTTTTAAGTTGATTGTGGGGGCGACGGTGAATTATTAAATTGTAATATTTCAATATATACAGAGTATTACGTGACATTTGAACGAAGATCGATGCGGTGCGCATGACTGCGCACCGCTTAATCGGAAAGCTAGGAATCCTTATTCCTGAAGGCGAAGAGCATTCCAGAAGCCCCGCAACTGGTCGGTCAATTGCGTATAGAGACCATAACGCTGCCGGTAATGCCGGACTTTGCCCTCATTCGGTTCGTAAGCACTCGCTACACGCGTCATCGCCGCAACCGCTTCCTCATAACCGGGATAGACACCGACAGCGACCGCCGCGCCGATCGCCGCCCCAAGCGCGCCCGTTTCGCGGGCTTCGGCGACACGCAGGGGAATTTCCAGCACATCCGCCATGATCTGCGGCCAATGCTGGCTGCGGGAACCGCCGCCGGACATCACGGCACTTTCGACCGGCAGGCCGGCTTCGCGCAGGACGCCGATATGGCGACGATGTTCGAAACAGACGCCTTCGAACAGGGCACGCAACATATGGCCTTCGCCATGCCACCCGGCCAGGCCGTAAAAGCCGCCGCGGAATTCTGCACCCAGCCGCGAACCGAAGATGAAGGGGTGAAAGAGCGGATCGTCAGCGCGCGGCGTAACCGAGCCGACCAGTTCGTTGCACCGATCGAAGGCATGATCGCCATGGTCGCCGCGAATGCGATGCACGTACCATTCGAGATTGGCGGCGGAGGTGGCGCTGGATTCGATATTGACATAACGGTCCCGGCCGAAGGTCGTCACCATGAAGACGTCGGGGCTGATGACCGGTTTGTCGGCGAAAACCTGGTTGATGCTCCAGGTGCCGGCAATGATGGAGGCCTCTCCCGCATTGATGACACCCGACCCCATGGCGCTGGAGACGACATCGAAATACCCGCCAATGACGGGCGTGCCTTCGGAAAGCCCTGTCGCTGCTGAAGCTTCACTGGTGACGCGGCCGACGATGTCAGCCGATTCCACGAGACGCGGGAAAAAGGCAACGGCATCATCAAGCCCATAAAGCGACAGGAGTTCCCGGTCGAGCTTGGCTTCGGGGAAGGCAAGCAATCCCGCACCGCTGAGGTCGGAAATGTCGTTGGCAAGGCAGCCCGTCAGACGGAAATTAACGAAATCCTTGCAGAACAGCACCGTGCCGGTCTGTGCATATATGCCAGGCGCATGCCGTTTTACCCAGGCAATTAAGCTGGGCGTTTGCGCGGGCCATGGCCGCTGCAGGCAGCGGGCCTGCAGTAAATCTCCGCTTTTTCGGTCAAGCTCGGCCGCAATATCGGCTGCACGACTGTCGAGCGACTGAATGCCGAGCAGCGGCTGTTGCTTTTTGTCCAGCAGATAAAGACCATTGCCGTGACCGGCGCAGCCCACCGCCACAATGCTTCTGGGATCGACCGATGATTTAGCGAGAAGCTGGCAGATCGCCTCGCAGCCATTGCGCCATAATTCTTCAAGATCGCGCTCGACATAACCGGGCTGCGGAAATGTCGAGTGCCCGTCGATGGCATGTTGTGCGACCTGCCGGCCTGCCGTGTCGAACAGCACGGCCTTGATGACCGTATTGCCGACATCCAGACCCAATATGTGATTTTTCTCAGCCACGATTATAGATGTCCCATGCTTCCTCACCGCTCGCACCCTGATGGATGATGGCCATCAGGGCCGCAACAACGGCCTTCGGATTGTCATGCTGATAGATGTTGCGACCATAAACCAGTCCGTTCGCCCCTTGAGCCATCAAGGCCGCCGATTTTGCCAGCACGTTGCGCAAATCCTCTCGCCCCCCGCCCCGCACCAGCACCGGGCAGCGCGCCGCCTCGATCACCCGGTGGAAATCCTGTGGGTTGCTGGTGGGATCGGCCTTGATGATATCGGCACCCATTTCCGCGGCAAGACGCACCAGCGTGACGATCTTTTCGGCGTCACCATCCACCTGATAACCGCCGCGCACGTCGTTGGGCAGCATCACCAGCGGCTCGATCATCAGCGGCATGCCGAAGCGGTGGCAATCAGCCCGCACCCGGCTGATATTTTCGACGCATTGGCGAAACAGTTCCGGCTCATCCGGCAGCATGAACAGGTTCACGACGACGCAGGCGGCGTCCATTTCCAGCGCGCCGATGATTGGATCGTTATAGTTCTGGAGCTGCGACCACATGGTTCTGTGGCGCGTGGAATTATAGGGGTTGCCCATATCGATGCGCATGACGAGGGCCGGCTTGTCCCGCTCCAGCCTCTGCTGCAACAGATCCGCCTGCCCGTAGACCATCTGGATGGCGTCGGGACCGGCCTCCACCAGCTTTTCGACGGTCTGCGGCATATCCTCAAGCCCGATGAGGAAACTCGGCTCGTTGCAAACCCCGTGATCGATGGCCACATCAAGGCATCCGCCATTGCGGAACAACCGGTTCATGCGCGCCTTTTTCGAAATCCGCATCATCATGCATTCTCCTTGCATCTGTGTTGAAGCATTGCCGGACTGACCCCGTAGAAAGTCTCCAGCTCATGGATAAGCCGCTGCCGTTCGTCTGCCGCCTGGCTGGGTGACCAGCCCAGTTCGCGTGCCGTGACGCCGAGGATTGCGTCGATCAGATCGGCGGCGATGCGGCCGGTTATGGCAAGCGTGGTTCGCCGCAGAATGAGATCGGTCAGGTGCCGGACATGTTCGGAACGGATCAGCCAGATCACCTCCGCAGCCGTGACGGGCAGTTTTTCACAAAGCGGCGTGTCATCCGGGCGGCCCCGGCAAAAGCCCATCAATTCAAGCGCGCGTGAACCATAGGCAGATGCCAAATGTTCAGCCCGGTCCCTGCCGATCGAAAACTCCTCCGATAGCAAGGCTGGCAGACATCCGGCACCGGTCGGAAAATTCCTGCCGCCGCCGATTGGGCGACCCATCGTGCCAGTCAGCCGCTTGCGTCCGAGAAAGGCCAGAACCTCGTCGGTCACCTGTTCGCCAAAGGCCCTGAAGGTCGTCCACTTGCCGCCGATCATGCAAAGCTGCGGCGGATCGCCGGCGACGCGGTGAATGAAATGGCTGCGCGATATTCTTCCGGTAAAGGCGGCATCGCTGCGCGGCAGCGGGCGTATGCCGCTGAAACTGAAGACGATGTCGGAATGGTCGATGGTGATATCCGGAAAAACCTTTCGGATCGCATCGAGAATATAGTCGCGCTCCTCCGGCTCGCATCGCACCCGCTCGGGACGATCCACCTTGATATCGGTCGAACCCGCGAGAACCCGGCCGAGATAGGGAAAGAGGATACAGACGCGGTTATCGGCATTCTCGAAAAAAATCATATGCCCGTTCAGGGCTTTGAGAAGCGCCGCGTTCGCCAGGATCAAATGGGATCCCTTGGTGCCGGAAACGGTCGGTTTTGCTTTCTCCTCAGTCGGAGCTTCCGTCAGCGCACCAATCGTCTCGTCGATCCACGCGCCCGTGGCATTGACGATGATCCGGGGCCGGATAGGCAGGATTTCTGCCGTTTCCTCCACCCGGAGACGATATTCATCTCCAGTGCGAACAAGCTCCACATAGTTGAGCGCAATGCTTTGCGGAGCATCGGTCGAAGTGTCGATCAGGAGTTCCAGCGCAAGCCGTTCGGGCTGGCTTATCCATGCATCGTAATAGGTGGCCGAATATCTGATGGCAGGTGTCAGGCCCGGCCAGTGCTGCAGCGTCTTGCCGGCACTGCGAAACTCATGGCGGGGCAGGATGCGGTTTTTACGGGTGACGAAGTCATAAAGCGTGAGGCCCGCCTTGATGGCCAGCGCCCCTCGGCTTGCGGGTTTGCCGCCGGAGCCGAAAAAGGTCGCCGCCGCGTTGAACAGCCCGCTGAAAGTCGAGAAAATCGGGATCGTCGTCGGCAGCGGATGAACCATATGCGGCGCGAGCGTCAGCAGCGCATCGCGCTCCCGCAGCGATTCCGCCACGAGGCCGAATTCACCGTTTTCAAGATAACGCAAACCGCCGTGGATCATGCGCGATGGTGCGGCGCTGCAGCCGGAGGAAAAATCGTTTCGCTCGACCAGCAGCACCCGCAACCCCTGCAATGCGAGATCGCGATAGGCGGCGATGCCGTTGATGCCGCCGCCAATGACGACGGCATCGAAATCACCGTCTTGCCGAATGCGGCGCAGAGCGTCCTCGCGAAAACTGGGCATAGAAATACCGTTCGCTGGCTGATGACCAGCGTCCCAATGTTGTTGACCGTTTAAAGCGACAGGAAAGACGAGCGGCGAAAATTATGTGCTATTCGCCGGAAGACCCGTCCCGATTACGTGTTCAGCTATCGAGCCCCACAAGATGCTCGGCGACGCCGGCGCTGATGAGGGCCACTTCACTGTCCGTGAGGCGCAGGCGGGCGGCCGCGGCATTTTCAACCGCCTGGGCCGGATCACGCGCACCGCACAGTGAAAATGTGATGCCTGGCTGAGCAATCGTCCAGGCAATCACCACCTGCGCGACCGAGGCCCCATGCCCGGCCGCCACCGGTTCCAGCACACCCATCAACCGGGCGATCTTCTGACGGTTCAGCTGGCTGAAACGGGGATTACCATGGCGTTGATCATCCTCTGCAAATACCCGCTCAGGCCCGACCTTGCCCGACAGCAGACCGAGCGCCAGCGACGAATAGCTGAGCACGGAAACGGCATTCTTTCGGCAAAGCGGCAGGAGCGTCGTCTCGATATCGCGTTTCACCATGGAATATTCTTCCTGAATGGCATCCAGCTGACCGGTGGCGATATAGGCCTCAAGATCGCCAGGCGAGACATTGCTTGCCCCGATCGAGCGTATCTTCCCCTCCTCCTTCAGCCGCACAAGCGTTTCCACCGTCTCGGCAATCGGGGTCGTGGCGTCCTGCCAATGGGTGACGTAGTGGTCGATATAATCGGTGCCGAGCCGCTTCAGGCTCTCTTCAACCTCATGCCGGATCGACGCAGCACCGAGATAACGGTGAACGGGTTTGTCGTCCTGATGGAAGAAATACGCGCCCTCATTCACATGCCAGACGAGACCGCATTTTGTGACAAGCACAACCTTGTCGCGCCTGCCGGCAATCGCCTTGCCGACGATGGTTTCCGCAAGTCCCATGCCGTAGGCCGGTGCGGTATCGATCAGGGAAATACCGGCATCGATGGACGCCTGAATGGCGGCGATGGATTGCCGCTCATCAGTACCGCCCCACATCCAGCCGCCGATCGCCCAGGTGCCGAGCCCCACGACTGAAGCGCTGATGCCGCTACCACCAATCGTCCGGGTCAATATAGCATTGTCCGTCACGAAGTTTCCCCTTCTTCCTGATCCAGTAAATAACCGGCGATAGCCTCGTCCACGACGAGCGAGGTCAGATATCGACCGGCAAGCGTGGCTGCCACCGGTCCGGCCTTAATGGCCCCGGCTGCCACACCGATGATGTTCGGGCACCGGGCAAGCTGCCCGGGGTCCAGCGCCACCACGCGCGAGTTGAGATCGATCCGCGCCAGCTGCCCGTCCGCCATGGTGAGATGGGCGAGGAATTCACCGGCAATACCCGCATCCACCAGCGCCTGCCCGCCACGGGCGACATCCGGCAGAAGATCGTAGTAACCGGAACCCGGCGCCTCCACCGAGCCGATGCCGACCAAAGCCACCTGCGCCTGCCGCGCTAAGTCGAACACTTCGCGGATCGACGCGACATTCATCAACAAGTCGCGCTGTTCCTCGTCCTCGGCAAACAACGGCGCATGCAGAAGCGAGGCGCTGCCGCCGAGCTTTTCCGCCAGTTGCGTGGCGAGATGGTTGACGTCCGTATAATGCTTGCCCTGCACACCGCCAGTCAGCGGCACAACCCGCACATCAAAGCGGCGCTCCGCCTCCAGATTGTCGACCACCGCACTCACCGCCTTACCGCCGGTAATCGCGATCACGTCACCGTCCCGGATCGTCTCCAGCAAGTGGTTGGCGGCCACCCGCCCCACCATTTGCAACCCGGTTTCGGGATTATCGGAAACCGTCGGCGTTACCACTGATTGCCTGAGGCCGAAACGGCGGGTGATCTCGTTTTCGAGGTCCACCAGCCGCTGATAGGGGCTGGCGATGGTGATCTTCACCATGCCGGCCTTGCGGCCCGCGGCAATCATGCGGTTTACCTTGGTATGGGAAAGATTGAGCCGCTCGGCGATCTCCGACTGCTTCACACCTTCGATGAAATGCAGCACCAGGACGGAGTACATCTGTCTCTGTTGATCGAAGTCGTCCTTGGCATCCAGCATGATCGTATCTCTCCAATTACCACAGGCGCTCAGCGGCGACGCTTGACCAGATAGTGGTCGAACAGAACCGCCGTCAGCAATATGCTGCCCCTGATGATGTCCTGCCAGTAGACAGACACATTGAGCAAGGCAAGCGAGCTGGAAACGACCGACAGAAGGATCGCCCCGAGGATTGCACCGAGAATGGTGCCCGAGCCGCCCGAAAGGCTGGCGCCGCCAATGACCGCCGCAGCGATCACGTTGAGTTCCATGCCGACGCCGAAGCTCGGCTGGGCCGATCCGAAGCGGGCCATATAGATCACGCCCGCAACACCGGCCAGCATCGAACACAGTGTGGTGGTGGCAAACACAACCCGGCCGACGCGGATGCCGGAATAGGCTGCCGCCTTGGGATTGCTGCCCGTGTAAAATACTTTGCGAAAGGCTGTGGTGCGCCGCAGCAGCAGATCAAAGGAGACGACGACGACAGCGAAGATGATCAGCACAAGCGGAATGCCGCCAAGCGCGCCCTGGCCGATGAATTTGAATTCCGGGGGCAGCGAATAAAGCCCGAGCGGCCGACCGCCCGTTGCCAGCAGGCAAACGCCGCGGGCAATCACCATGACGCCGAGCGACACGATGAAATGATGCAGGCCGATGACCGTTGTCAGAAATCCCATGGCCATGCCGACCAATGTCGTGAGGCAGATCGCCAGCCCGGCCGCTACCCAGGGATCGACACCGTTAAGAAACAGCCAGCCGGCCGCGACCATTGCCAGCGCCGTGACGGAGCCAACCGAGAGATCAATGCCACCAGAGATCAATAGGATCGTCATGCCAACCACGACAATGCTTTCGATGGCGAAAACCATGGCCATGGCCCGCAGATTGTCCACGGTCAGAAAATACGGAGATATGAACGACATCACCGCAAAAAGCGCGAGGATGATGACGATCAGCCCGGTTTCCCGTGCTTTCAGCGCCGGCTCCCACCAGGCGGTGCGGCGAACCGCCGTCTCGGCAAGGCTTGAAGGTGTTTCCGATGTTGCCATTTTCCCGCTCCCTCAGGCCCCAGCCGGGCTATGCACTATATTGATCGATGCAAGCTGCATGATCTTCTCCTCCGTCATGTCCTCTCCCTCGACCTCACCGGCAATGCGCCCTTCGCGCACGACCAGCACGCGATCACTGACGCCGATGAGTTCCGGCAGCTCCGAGGATATGACCACCACTCCGACGCCTTCACGCGCCAGTTCCCGTATCTGGCGGTGGATTTCGGCCTTTGCGCCCACATCCACCCCCCGTGTAGGCTCATCCAGAAAGATGACCTCCGGTTCCACCGACAACATCTTTGCCAGCGCCACCTTCTGCTGATTGCCGCCGCTCAAGGTCGAGACGGCATCGCCGACGCTGTTCGCCCGTAATTTCAGCCGCTTGCCCAGCTCATCGGCGCGCTTCATTTCCTTGCGCCGCTCGATGAAGCCCATGCCGTTCGATATCCTCCCCACATCAAGCGCCGAGACATTTTCGGCGATGGACATATTGAGGAACAGCCCGTCACCCTTGCGATCCTCGGAAAGGTAGACCAGCCCCTCGCGGATGCTGTCGCGATAATCCTTTAGCCTCAGTGGCCGGCCGCGCAGGGTAACTTCGCCTCTGGGTTTCCCTTCCAGCCGGCAGACTGCCCGCACGATCTCGCTTCGGCCCGCACCGATCAAACCGGCAAGACCGAGGATTTCGCCGCGACGCAGATCGAAATCGACGTCGAAAACCCGCTTTCCCTCATTCAATCCCCGAACAGAAAGAATGACATCGTCCGACTTTTCATCTTCCGAAAGTTTCGGCGGATAGAGCTTGTCGAGAACCCGCCCGACCATGCTGTTGACGACCTCCTCAGGGGAAATCTCGGCGATATTCGCCGTCTTGATGTGGCAACCGTCGCGCATGACCGTAATGCGGTCGCAATGCTCGAAAATCTCCGCCATCCGGTGCGAGATATAGATGATCGCAATCCCGCGGTCCGCCAGCCGGTGCATGATCCGGAAAAGCGTCTGGGCTTCGGTTTCGGTCAGCGCCGCCGTCGGCTCGTCGAGGATCAGGATGCGGCAATCCAGCGTCAACGCCTTGGCGATTTCGACTATCTGCTGTTGCGAAATCGACAGATCGCCGGCGCGGATGGCGGGGTCGATATCCCCGATTTCCCGCAGGATGGTTGCGGCCCGCTTGCCGAGATCACGATAATTCATGAACAAGGAGCGGCTTTGGCCCGTCTCCGACATGAACATGTTCTCGGCAACCGAAATTTCCGGGCAAAGGGCAATCTCCTGATGGACAAAACCGATGCCGAGCCGGTTCGCCGCATTGGGCGAAGATATCCGCACCGGTTTTTCGTCCAGCAGGATTTCGCCGCCATCCGGCTGCAGAATGCCGTCGATAATATGCATCAGCGTCGACTTGCCGGCGCCATTTTCACCCGCCAGCGCGTGGATTTCACCACGCCGCAATTCGAGTGCGGCACTGCGCAACGCCCGCACGGGGCCGAACGCCTTATGAATATTCGTCATGCTGAGGATGACCTCGCCCATAACGCCCTCCCGAAGCTGCTTCCCGTTTAACCGGCGAGACTTAAACCCCGCCGGTTCAAGGGCGACGCGTTAGCGCCCCTTCATATAGTCGTTGAGATCAAAGGAAGCGGCATTCGCCTTGGTGATGACAGCAAAACCATTGTCCATCGAAGGAACCTGCATCGGATTGAAGCCGGACACCTTATAGTCGTTGAACGGGTCGATCAGGTCCGAATGGGCACCCAGAAAGGTGTTCATGAAACCCATGAAGCCCTGAACACCCTGATTGGGATTGATGGACATGTAGATATTGCCCTGCTTGATATGCTCCAGCGTCGCAGGCGTAATATCCGCATGCAGGATCAGGACCTTCTTCTTCGCCTCGAGAACAGCGGTGGTCGCGCCTTCGGCCGATCCGGCCTCGGGAATCCACAATGCGCCGAGATTGGGGTTGGCCTGCAATAGTGCGCCGGTCGCCTGATAGGCCACGTTCGCATCCTGATTGGTTGCCTGGCGGCCGACGAGCTTCATCTGCGGATAGGTGCGCCCCATATAGTCGATGAGGGCGGTGACGCGCAGATCGTGGTTGCTCTGGCCCGGATTTTCCAGAACGGCATATTCGCCTTTTTCACCGATCTTCTTGACGATTTCGTCAGCCGCAAATTTCGCCTCGGCAACATTGTCCGAAGTGATATAGGCGGTCCGTTTCGACTTCGGAGAATCCGCCGCGAAAGTCGTCACCGAAACGCCGGAGTCCATCGCCTTGTTGATCGGTTCGATGAAGGGATCGGCCTGCATCGGATGCAGCAATATGCCTTTCGGCTTCTTCACCAGTTCCTGCTCGAAGGACGCTATCTGCTTGGTGATGTCATATTCGGGCGTACCGGTGAAAACCGCTTCACAGCCGAGCGCCTTTGCGGCCTGCTTGAAACCTTCGAAGACCGGCACCCAATAGGGATGGCTGGAAACCATGACGTTCATCACATAGGTCTCACCCGGTTCGCAGGCGAATTTGCCCGCAGCGGCGACCGGTGAAGCCGCGCCAGCGGAAATCGCCACGGCAAAAACACCCGCAGCAACGGTCGATTTCAGAAAAGCCAACATATTCCCCTCCCAAGGACAACGAGCTAATCTGCAATAAATTTTAAGCGATGTAATTTATTGCATGAATTTGAGATATCGGCAAATCGAACACGCGTCAATGCATTTCGCATTTTATTTTTATGAGGGAAATTTATTGCAGATATTGCAGGGTAACTCGAAACTATATCTCTTGGCTTGGCACCCGCCCTTTTCTCAACCTCAAGACACCAACTGTCGGTCTGCGCGAGCGGGTAGAACTTTGCCTGAACGTTGATCCGAAAAAGAAAAAGGCTCGAATACAGATATCACAACATCAACCGGAAGTATTAATGACATATTCAGGTGAATTCGCTTATGAAGTATTTGCTTAACCACTGTTGAGCCGCTTCCGTCATTTTACAGGAGCGTTATGGGCTTGGCCCTTGGGGGGAATACCGTGAACAAAATTTTGATCGCCGCAGTTATTCTTGGTGTTGCATCATCTTTTGCATCTTCTGTTTCAGCACAAACTAAAGGCGACTGGGTGCTGGGTAACTATAAGGGCGCCGGATACTGGTTCCCGGGTGTTATCGATAGTGTTTCCGGTGGGCAGGTCACTATTCGTTACGACGATGGAGATCGCGAAACGGTCGCAGTTAACAAGGTGCGCCCTTACGATTGGATGATCGGCACGCGGGTCGAGTGCAACTACAAAGGTGCTGGACAGTGGTACGCTGGCAAGATCTCCTCGCTTGCAGGTGAGAAGATTGGCATTGCCTACGACGATGGCGACAAGGAAACGACCAAGACAGGACGCTGCAGAACACAGTGAGTTTTTAACAAGCACCGTTCCAAAGTCATCGTATCCCCACTTGCTCCAGCAGGTGGGGACTTATTTGCGGGGACGACCACATGCACTGAAAAGCAACCTCATCAACAGGTTCGATGAACCTTGAGACCGCAATGCAAAAAGGCCCTGCGATTTTTCGCAAGGCCTTGATACTTAAGAATTCGGATGGTGGGCGTGACAGGGATTGAACCTGTGACCCCTACGATGTCAACGTAGTGCTCTCCCGCTGAGCTACACGCCCTCCGTTGGCGGCGGATAGACCACAAAACCGGTTCATGCGTCAACTGCTTTTTTTCGGTTTTATGAAGGTTTTTTGAGAGGCCTTACGCCACAAGGAGTTTATTGACCTCATCCACCAGATCACGCAGATGGAATGGCTTGGAAAGCACCTTGGCGTCCTTCGGGGCCTTCGAATCGGCGTTCAGCGCAACCGCAGCAAAGCCGGTGATGAACATGACTTTCAGGTCGGGGTCGAGTTCGGTCGCGCGCCGCGCGAGTTCGATGCCATCCATTTCCGGCATGACGATATCTGTCAGCAGAAGTGAAAAGGGCTCCTCACGAAGCCGGTCGTAAGCGCTTGCGCCATTGTCGAAGGAAGAAACCTTGTAACCGGCTTTTTCCAGCGCCTTGACGAGGAAACGGCGCATATCGTTGTCGTCTTCAGCAAGAAGAATTTTTTGATTCATGGTTAAGTGACCGTAACTGCTCAATGTTTGAAATACCCTAGCCCGATTATAGGATTTTCACGGTAAATATCCTGTGAACACGTGAATCGGTATAGCGCTGCTTTAGCGACAGTATGGACTTGCTGCACGGTAACTGGCAACATGAACGTCCTGATAGTTTGCGACATGGTAAATGGGCCTGAATGGACTGGGTAACGGGCGAGTATGAGTTGTTTGAGGTAACGGAGCCTGCCGCTCAAACCCTGCCATTTGTCTATAATTCCCCCCATAGCGGTCGCTGTTATCCCATCTCCTTCCTCGAATCGGCGCGGCTCGATTCGCATGAGATCCGGCGCTCCGAAGATCATTTCGTCGACGAGCTTTTCGCCGCCGCCCCCGAGATCGGCGCGCCGCTTCTGAAAGCGAATTTCCCCCGCGCCTATCTCGACGTCAATCGCGAGCCCTATGAGCTTGATCCGCGCATGTTCGAAGGCACCCTGCCGCCTTACGCCAATATTGGCTCCATGCGGGTCGCTGGCGGCCTGGGCACGGTGCCGCGCATCGTTGCCGAAAATATGGATATCTATGCTCACCGCCTGCCGGTCGATGAGGCACTCTCGCGGATCGAGACAATCTACAAACCCTACCACGCCTGCCTGCGCCGGCTCCTTTCCCGCACCCATGCCAATTTCGGCATGGCGGTGCTGATCGATTGCCATTCCATGCCCGGCAATATCCGCGTAGCCGGCTCAAACCTCCGACCGGATGTGATCATCGGCGATCGCTACGGCACCAGCGCCTCCCAGGAAGTCTCCCGCGCCGCCCTGCATTTCCTTGAGGAGCTGGGCTTCATCGCGGTCTGCAACAAGCCTTATGCCGGCGGCTTCATCACCGAACATTACGGGCGGCCCATTCGCTCCCTCCACGCGCTGCAGATCGAGGTCAACCGGTCGCTTTACGTCGATGAAAAGACGCTTTCGAAGAAAGCCGATTTTCCGGCCATTCAGGCATCGCTGGAAATCTTTATGCGCCAGCTAGGCGCTTTCGTTTCGGAATACGCGATCGAGACCTCGCTCGCCGCCGAATAACGCGTCAAATCCCCGACATTTCAAATCTCCAGCCCAGACCGCTTGGCCGTACGCCGGGCAAAAAAAACCGCGCTTTTGGCGCGGTCAAGTCTAGGGAGGAAACACCCAAGGAGGGTATTTACAGTCAAAGACTGCAAGGTCACGCTATGCAGTGTATGCACAATTGTCAATCAGTTTATTTTATGCCTACTTTTTAGACGTTTGCCGAAAATATGGAAACACTGGCTCCCGCGTCCATACGAGTGGACGGCGGATGTGATTCCGGTCTATGCATTTCGCCACGCAATTCAGGCCACATCATTCAGGCCCATCATTCAGGCAATGAGGTTTCGCATGCTGCCCGACCGGGATTTCTTCTTCAAACTTGCCGATGCAGCCAGCGCTGAAACGCTTCCCCGCTTCCGCACGGGCATTGCCGTCACCAACAAGCAGGATGGCGGTTATGATCCTGTGACAGAGGGCGATCAGGCGGCGGAAACCGCCATTCGTGCCCTCATCGAGGCGCGTTTCCCGCAGCATGGCATTCTTGGTGAAGAACATGGCAATGTCGGCCTTGATCGCGAGCATATCTGGGTTATCGACCCGATCGACGGCACCCGCGCCTTTATTTCCGGCGTGCCCGTCTGGGGTACGCTGATCGGTTTCCAGTCGGCCGGCCGCGCCACGATGGGCATCATGGACCAGCCCTTCACGAAAGAGCGTTATTTCGCCGATGGCGAGAGCGCCTGGTATTTCGGCCCGGATGGCGAAAAAAAGATCTGCACGCGTGACTGCGCTTCGCTGTCGGATGCGGTGCTGTTCACCACCACCCCGCATATCTTCACCGCAGAGGAAAAGCTCTTCTACGAAAAGGTGGAGGAACAGGTCCGCCTTTTCCGTTATGGGGTGGATTGTTACGCCTATTGCCTGCTTGCCGCCGGTCACGTCGATCTGGTGATCGAATCCGGCCTGAAGCCCTATGATGTCGGCGCGCTCATTCCGGTGATCGAGCAGGCCGGCGGTATCATCACCACCTGGGATGGCGGACGTCCGGAAAATGGCGGCCGTATTCTGGCCGCCGGCTCCAAAGCCGTGCACGAACAGGCGCTTGCCATTCTTTCGGAACTATAGACCGTCCCGTTTCGGCGGCCACATCATTCCGGCGCGAAAAACGCGTCGATGGCCGCCAGCGCCTGTTTGCGGAAAACATCGCGCTCATGCAGCAATTCGTGGCGCGCGCCGGTGATGGGAAGCAGCTGCGCCGCGCGGAAATTGCGCGACAGCTCTTCCTGCGCTTTGTAGGGCGTGATCGTATCCAGCATCGGCGCCAGAATGAGGGTCGGAATGGTGATGTTCGTCAGATGATCCTGACGGGTCACCCGCGCCATGGTCTTCAGCGCTTCATAGACCCAGCGCGCCGTCGGCGCGCCGATGAACAATTCCGGAAATTGCCTGTGCAGCGAAAGATTTCGGGTGAAACGCCGCGCATCCGACGTCAGCGGGTTGCCGTCGAAATCGCGCTCGCGCTGATCTTTGCCGAGCTGCACTCTTCCAAGACCGATGAGGCTTAAAACGGTCGAGACCAGCCGGATGACGGGCGCGGGAAAGGATTGCTGACTGTCCAGCTCAATGAATGGCGAACAAAGAGCCAGACGGTCGATGCGGTTGGACAGTCCGGGAGCCGCTGCAAGTGCTGCAAGCGCGCCGGTGGAATGCGCAATCATAAAGAATGGCAGCCGCGTATCCGGCAACACCACCTGCTCGAGAAACAGGCTGATATCTCGCTGGTAGTCGGAAAAACGCCGAACATGCCCGGCGCCCGGCTTCTTCAGCAGCCGTTCGGAACCGCCCTGGCCGCGTGTGTCGAAGGTCGCGACCCAGAAACCCATGGCCGTCAGATCGGCAACCGTTTCGAAATATTTCTCGATACATTCGTTGCGGCCATGCAGAAGAACCACCGTTCCGCGCGCAATGTGGCGGCTGGCGCGGAAGATCGCATATCGAAGCTGTTTGCCGCCATGGCCGGCAAAATATCCGACGGTATGGTTGCCGGGAACCGGGTTGTCTTCGCTGACGCGCAATGTGGCTTCGATCATCGGTCTTTTCCGGCTTTTCAACTCTTTTCGGATAGGTCGGCGGCGACAGAAGGTCAAAGAAAAAATTGCCGGAACCGTCGGTTAAAGCAGTCGCGGTTCCGGCGAGTAAGACAGAAGAAGAAGGGACGTTATTGCTTCTGTCCACGGAGAATGTCTCCGATGACCGCAGTTTTATGGCGCTCAAACTGAACGATGCCGGAACCGGATGTTCAGCCATGGTTCATGTTGCCCCCACCGTTTTCCCTTGAGGCACCCCTCTTGACGCGGCGTCGAGCCATTCCCATCTCATTCCTGCGGTCGCCAGAACGGGACCGCGCCTTATGCCCGGCCGTTGCCAGAACGGGACGCCGGATTTAACCGCAAACAGTCGCTTCTTAGGAGGACACCATGCGTCACGTCGATTTTTCCCCCCTTTATCGCTCCACCGTCGGTTTTGACCGTCTTTTTTCGATGCTTGACGGCCTCGGCCAGCCTGAACAGGCCCAGTCCTATCCGCCCTACAATATCGAGCGGACGGGCGAAAACACCTATCGCATCACCATGGCCGTTGCCGGTTTCGATGAAACCGAACTCAGCATTGAATCACGCGCCAATACGCTGACGGTGAAGGCCGAGAAGTCCGGGGATGAGAAGTCATCCGAAGGCGAGTTCCTGTATCGCGGCATCGCCACGCGTGCTTTCGAGCGCCGCTTCCAGCTTGCCGACCACGTCGAAGTTCAGACCGCCTCCTTAAAGAACGGCCTGCTGCATATCGATCTTGTCCGCAATATTCCGGAAGCCATGAAACCGCGCCGCATTGCGATCTCGTCCGACAGCGCCGATGCGCCGAAGACGATCGAAGCCCAGATCACGCCGACTCAGGTTAACTAAGCTTTCCTGGAATGCAATAAGAACGGCCCCTTCAAGGGGCCGTTTTTGTTTGCGAAAAACTCGTGTCAGCGGGTGGATGCCGCCACGCCTTCTGCAGCAGCCGTTTCCAGTACTGCTGCCTTTTCATGGGCTTTGCGGGCATAACGCTGGGCCAGAACCGCACAGACCATCAGCTGAATCTGATGGAAAAGCATAATCGGCAAAACGATGGCGCCAATGCTCTGGCCGGCGAAAATGGCACCCGCCATGGGCACGCCGCTGGCAAGGCTCTTCTTGGACCCGCAGAAGGTGATGGTGATTTCATCCGCCTTTTCGAAACCGAGCGCCCGGCTGCCAAACATCGTCACGCAAAGGACAAGCGCCAGAAGCACAATGTTGATGCCGATGACCACACCGATATCGCGCAGCGAAAACGTCTGCCAGATGCCCTCGATAACCGCATCGGAGAAGGCGAGATAAACAACCATCAGGATCGAGCCGCGATCGACGGGAGACAGCAGTTTTTTGCGCGCCCGGATCCAGTCGCCGATCCACGGCTGCAACACCTGACCGACGATGAAAGGCAACAACAGCTGCAGGAAGATTTGCAGGAACGCGTCCAGCGAAAACCCGTTGCCATGGCCGCCGACCGTAAACAGCAGGCCAACCAGCAGCGGCGTCAGGAACATGCCGAAGATATTCGACGCCGAAGCTGAACAGATCGCCGCCGGCACGTTTCCGCCCGCCATGGAGGTAAAGGCGATGGAGGACTGCACGGTGGATGGTAAAACGCAGAGAAACAGCACGCCCATATAAAGCGGTGCCGGCAGGATGCTTTCGGGAATGAAGCCGATCGCCACGCCCAGCAACGGGAAAAGGCCGAAAGTGACCAGCAGGATCGCCAGATGCAGTCGCCAGTGCAGGATGCCGGCAATCACCACATCCCGCGAAAGTCGCGCACCATGCAGGAAGAACAAAAGCGCAATCGCCAGCTTCGTCGCCAGCCCGAAATACTCTGCCGGCTGACCGCTGATTGGCAGAAAGGAAGCCAAAATCACGGTGGCCACCAGCATCATGGTGAAGCGGTCAGGCAGGAAGCGGGTCATGTGAGGTCTTTCCGGCATCGGTTTTGCTTGAAATGTCAACCACTATCACTCATCATGAATTCGAATGCAAAGACTAACAGTTATCATGATATAAGATAATGCTGAACCTTCAACATCTTGCCAGCTTCGTCATGCTTCAGCAAACCGGCAGCTTCACGCTGGCCGCCGAGCGGCTGGGTGTCGGCCAGTCCACCGTCAGCCAGCATATTCAGCGGCTGGAGGCTGCACTTGGTCGCCGGCTGATCGCACGCAGCACCCATCAGGTGAAACTGACCGGCGAAGGCGAGGCGCTGCTGGGTTATGCTCGCAACATGCTTGAAATTGACAGCAAGGTTTCATCCCTGTTCAGCGAAACCCGTTTGCGCGGGCGGTTGAGGCTGGGTGTTTCCGAGGATTTCGTCGCCAGCCGGCTGACGGCCATTCTGGAAGAATTTATCCGCCTTTATCCCTTGGTGGATCTGGAACTGACGGTTTCGCTGAGCGGCGTGCTTTACCAGATGCAGGATAATGGCGAACTGGATGTCGTTCTCGCCAAACGCCGTCTTGGCGACAAGCTCGGGCATTTTCTTTACCGCGAACCGCTGGTGTGGTTGGCTCGTGACCCGGAGCGGATGCTGAGCCAGCCCGACGCCCTGCCGCTGATCGCCTTTCCACCGCCGAGCATTACCAGAAAAGCGGCGCAGGAAGCGCTCGACCGTGCCGGTCTCGCCTGGCGGATCGTCTGCACCTGCGGCAGCCTCAGCGGACTGACTGCCGCAGCAAGAGCGGGCATGGGCATTCTGGTGCAGCCACGCAGCATGGCGCCCGCCGGACTCAAGGAGATTGAGGCGGACGTACTGCCAACACTCGAAGACGTGGAATTTGTGCTTCAGCCAAGCAAGGGCACGGATACGAAACTGGTGCGCGCCCTTTCCGATCTGGTTTCCAGCAAGAGCATCGCGCCGGGCAGCTTCGTATAGCTTTCCTGACGCATTTCCGGACGCAAAACCGCTTCACACTTTTGCTGGAAATGCTCTAGTTTCCCCGCCGCGACAGGCAGCGGCCAACACTGTCCCGCCAGCCGGCAATGGCGTTTTTCCGTTCCGTTTCGTCCATATTGGGAGCAAAACGCTGGTCACGTTTCCAGTGGGCGGCAAAGGCTTCGCGATCCGGCCAGATACCGGCACGGGAAGCCGCAAGCCAGGCGGCACCCAGGATAGTCGTCTCCAGAAAGACCGGCCGGTCTACCGGTGCGGCGAGAACATCGGCCAGCCGCTGCATGGTCCAATCGGAGGCAACCATACCGCCATCGACCCTCAGCACCGTCTTGCCATTGTCGCCTGCCCAGTCCTTGCGCATGGCGTCCAGCAGATCGAAAGTCTGATAGGCAACGCTTTCCAGCGCTGCGCGCGCAAATTCCGCAGGTCCCGTGCCGCGCGTCAGGCCGAAGATCGCTCCGCGCGCCTCCGCATCCCAATAGGGCGCACCAAGCCCGGTAAAGGCCGGCACCAGATAGACACGCTGATTGGGATCGGCCTTTTCGGCAAGCGCGCTAACTTCGGAGGCGACCGAGATGAAACCGAGTTCATCCCGCAGCCATTGCACCGCCGCACCGGCAATGAAGATCGAGCCTTCAAGCGCATAGGTCGTCACACCGTCCAGACGGTAAGCAATCGTCGTCAACAGCCGGTTGGTGGAAGCGACGCGATCCGTGCCGGTGTTGAGAAGCGCGAAACAACCGGTGCCGTAGGTCGATTTCATCATGCCGGGTTCGAAGCAGGCATTGCCGATCACCGCCGCCTGCTGATCGCCCGCGACGCCAAGGATCGGGATTTCCGCGCCCAGAAGCGCCTTGTCCGTCACGCCGAAATCTGCGGCGCAATCCAGCACCTCCGGCAGCATGGCGCGGGGAATGTCGAGGAGAGACAGCAACTCGTCATCCCAGGCATTGTCTTCGATATTGTAGATCAGCGTTCGCGAGGCGTTGGTGGCGTCGGTCACGTGGCGACGACCGCCGGTAAGACGATAGATCAGGAAACTATCGACTGTGCCGAAGCAGATGTCTCCCTTTTCCGCCTTTTCGCGAAGGCCGCTGACGCTATCCAGAAGCCATTTCAGTTTGGTGCCAGAAAAATAGGGGTCAAGCAGCAGCCCGGTCTTTTTCGAAAATAGCGGCTCCAGCCCCCGGCGTTTCAAATCTTCGCAAATGGGCGCAGCACGGCGATCCTGCCAGACTACGGCCCGGTGCACGGCCTCGCCAGTGGTGCGATCCCATAGCACGGTCGTTTCGCGTTGGTTGGTGATGCCGATCGCCTCGATATCGGAAGCGGCGATGCCGGCGTCGGCAAGCGCCAGCCGGATTGTTTCAAGTACGCTTTTCCAGATATCCTCTGCATCGTGCTCGACCCAGCCGGAAGCCGGGAAATGCTGCGGAAATTCTCGCTGTCCGACACCGATCACCCGCATGTCGCGATCAAAGACCATCGACCGTGTCGATGTCGTCCCCTGATCGATAGCCAGAATATAACCGCCCATTATGTCACTCCCTTTCAAACGCAATGACGGGGCGGCAAAGCCGCCCCGATTTAAGATTTCACGCAGACATTACTTCTGCCAGCTTTTGACCAGTTCGTCGTAATTGACGGTGACCGGCTTTTCCTTTTCGGTAGCAATCTTCAGCTGTGGCGCCAGATTGCCCTTCGAAACGGCGTCCTTGTTCCAGTAGTCGATATCATGTTCTTCCGCCAGTTTCGGGCCGATATCGCCCTGCACACCGGCGCGCTCGATGCGAGCCATGACCTTTTCCTGCTCGGCGCAGAGCGAGTCCATGGCGGCCTGTGCGGTTTTCGCACCCGAGGATGCATCGCCGATTGCCTGCCACCAGAGCTGTGCCAGCTTCGGATAATCAGGAACGTTGGTGCCGGTGGGCGACCATTGCACGCGGGCCGGCGAGCGGTAGAACTCGATGAGACCACCAAGCTTGGAAGCCCGGTCCGTGAAGCTCTGGTGATGGATGGTGCTGTCACGAATGAAGGTGAGACCCACATGGCTCTTCTTCACATCCACGGTCTTGGAGGTCACGAACTGCGCATAGAGCCATGCGGCCTTGGCACGGTCGTCGGGAGTGGACTTCATCAGTGTCCACGAACCCACATCCTGATAACCGAGCTTCATGCCGTCTTTCCAGTAGACGCCATGCGGCGAGGGCGCGACACGCCATTTCGGCGAACCGTCCTCGTTCACAACAGGCAGGCCTGGCTTGGCCATATCTGCGGTGAAGGCCGTGTACCAGAAGATCTGCTGGGCGATATTGCCCTGCGCCGGCACCGGACCGGATTCGGAGAAGGTCATGCCCTGCGCTTCCGGCGGCGCATATTTCTTCAGCCATTCGAGATATTTCTCGATGGAATAGACCGAAGCGGGACCGTTGGTATCGCCGCCGCGCGCCACGCAGGAGCCGACCGGCTGCGACTTGTCGTTGACCTTGATGCCCCATTCATCGACCGGCAGGCCGTTCGGCAGGCCCTTGTCGCCGTTGCCGGCCATCGAAAGCCAGGCATCGGTGAAGCGCCAGCCAAGCGACGGGTCCTTCTTGCCATAGTCCATATGGCCGAAGACCTTCTTGCCGCCGACATCGCGGCCAGTGAAGAATTCGGCAATATCCTCATAGGCCGACCAGTTGACCGGCACGCCGAGATCATAGCCGTATTTGGCCTTGAAGTCGGCTTTGTTCTTGTCGTCGTTGAACCAGTCGTAACGGAACCAGTAGAGGTTGGCGAACTGCTGGTCCGGAAGCTGGTAGAGCTTCTTGTCCGGCGCCGTCGTAAAGGCGCTGCCGATGAAGTCCTTGAGGTCGAGGCCGGGATTGGTGACATCCTTACCTTCATTGGCCATGAAATCCGTCAGGTTGCGCACCTGCTGGTAGCGCCAATGCGTGCCGATGAGATCGCTGTCATTGACCCAGCCGTCATAAAGGTTCTGGCCGGTCTGCATCTGGGTCTGGATTTTTTCGACGACGTCACCTTCCTGAATGATGTCGTGCGTAACCTTGATGCCGGTAATGGCGGTAAAGGCCGGTGCCAGAACCTTGGATTCATATTCGTGCGTGGTCAGGGATTCGGAAACGACCTTGATGTCCATGCCGGCGAAAGGTTTCGCCGCATCGACAAACCATTGCAGTTCCTTCTCCTGATCTGCACGGGAAAGCGACGACATATCGCCGATTTCCTTGTCCAGAAACTGTTTTGCCTCCTCCATTCCGGCGAAAGCGGAACCCGTCATTGCCAGCAGCATGGCTGCCGTCGTCGTCATCAGATGCCGTCGCATATCAGTCCTCCCAGGGGTTGCGATTGCATGAAGTCCTCCAGTGCGGTTTTCCTCCGCCGCACCATTCTTTCTGCTCTAGACGAAACGGAAAACGCCGATGGCGTAGACCACGGACAGAGCGAGAGCCCACCACAGGTTCGGGCCGACCAGCCCGAGCCATGCGAGATGAATGAAAGCGCTGCCAAGCAGCGAAATGAACAGCCGGTCGCCGCGCGTGGTCTCAAAGCGCAAGAGACCGAAGCGGGGATTGCCGCCGGGCGAGAAATATTCCCAGAACCACATGCCGACGAGCAGCACGGCGATGGCGCAGAAAAATGCGGCCGTCGCCCAAGTCCACGCCATCCAGGTAAAATCGGGCATCTTCGTCATGGTCAAACCCTCCCCAACGCAAAGCCCTTGGCGATGTAATTACGCACGAACCAGATCACTAGCGCACCGGGTATCAGTGTCAGCACGCCGGCGGCGGCAAGCAGGCCCCAGTCCATACCGGCGGCGGACACGGTTCGCGTCATCGTCGCGGCGATCGGCTTGGCGTCGGTCGTCGTCAGCGTGCGGGCGATCAGAAGCTCGACCCACGAGAACATGAAGCTGAAGAAGCAGGCCACACCGATGCCGGAGGCGATGAGCGGCATGAAAATCTTCACGAAGAATTTCGGGAAAGAATAGCCGTCAATATAAGCGGTTTCGTCGATTTCCTTCGGCACGCCGGACATGAAGCCTTCGAGGATCCACACCGCCAACGGTACGTTGAACAGGCAATGCGCCAGTGCGACCGCGATATGCGTGTCGATCAGCCCGAACGCCGAATACAGCTGGAAGAAGGGCAACGCAAAGACGGCGGGCGGCGCCATGCGGTTGGTCAAAAGCCAGAAGAACAGGTGCTTGTCACCGAGAAAACGGTAACGCGAGAAGGCATAGGCCGCCGGAAGTGCTGCCGCTACCGAGATCACCATGTTCATGACGACGTAGATGATCGAGTTGATGTAACCCGAATACCAGGAGGAATCCGTAAAGATCGTCCGGTAGTTCTGCAGCGTCGGCTGGTGCGGATAAAGCGTCATGGACGAGACGATTTCCGCATTCGTCTTGAAACTCATATTGACGAGCCAATAGATCGGCACCAGCAGAAGGATGATGTAGATTGTCGGCACCAGCCAGGAAAAGCGTGATGGTCCGTGGCGGCGGCGCGAGCGTGCGGCAACACCTGATAATCCCGCCGAAGCAGCTTTTACAGGCGAATTTCCCATCCGTTCCACGCTTGCCGTGACATCAGAGGCGCTCATGTCTCAAGTCTCCGCGTCGTGGCTGGTCATGACGGTGTAGAACACCCAGGACAGCAGCAGGATGATGAGGAAGTAGATCAGCGACATGGCCGCCGCCGGCCCCAGATCGAACTGGCCGAGCGCCATCTTCACGAGATCGATGGACAGGAAGGTGGTGGAATTGCCCGGGCCGCCGCCGGTGACGACGAAGGGCTCGGTATAGATCATGAAACTGTCCATGAAGCGCAGCAGGAAGGCGATGAGCAGCACCCGCTTCATCTTCGGCAGCTGGATGAACCGAAAGACCGCAAAACGCGATGCACCATCGATCCGCGCTGCCTGGTAATAGGCATCCGGAATGGAAACGAGGCTGGCATAACACAACAGCACGACAAGGCTTGTCCAGTGCCACACATCCATGATGACGACCGTGATCCATGCGTCGACCGGATCGTTGACGTAGTTATAGTCCAGCCCAAGCTGATTGGCATAATAACCGAGCAGCCCGATATCGCTGCGACCGAACACCTGCCAGATGGTGCCGACGACATTCCACGGCACCAGAAGCGGCAACGCCATCGTTACGAGGCAGACCGGCACGCCGATACCGGATTTCGGCATTTTGAGCGCTATGAAGATGCCAAGCGGAATTTCAATCGCCAGAATGATTCCGGAAAATACCAGGTTACGCCCGAGAGCATTCCAGAAGCGATCGGAGCTAAGAATTTCCTGGAACCATTGCGTTCCCGCCCAGAAGAACTGATTGTTTCCGAAGGTGTCCTGCACCGAATAATTCACGACGGTCATTAGCGGAATGACGGCGGAAAAGGCGACCAGCACCAGAACCGGCAGCACCATGAACCACGCTTTGTTGTTCCAGCTTTTTTGCATGGTCAGGCCCCCATCTTCACACGCCAGGAATCGGCGAAGACGCCGATAGCGGCCGGATCGAAACGCACACCCGCTTCCGTCGGAATTTCCTCATCTTCGGCAACGACGATCGCCAGCTTCTGGCCGGCGAACCGGGCGCGCACGATCTTCTGCCGGCCGATATCCTCGACCTTATCGACCGTGATGGGCATTCCACCCCGTTCCAGCCGGATAAACTCCGGGCGGACGCCGATCTCGATGCGCTGTGCGCCATCAACCTTCGGCACGCCGGCAAGCGGCACGCCGAGGCCGCCGACCATAGCGGTTGCGCCGTCTATCTTGGCGGGCAACACATTCATTCCGGGCGAGCCGATGAAATAACCGACGAATGTATGCCCCGGCCGCTCGAAAAGCTCGGCGGGCGTACCGATCTGGACGATCTGCCCGTCATACATGACCACCACCTTGTCGGCGAAGGTCAACGCTTCGGTCTGGTCGTGGGTAACATAGACCATGGTGAAACCGGATTGCCGGTGCAGGCGCTTCAGCTGCGAGCGCAGCACCCATTTCATATGCGGGTCGATCACCGTCAGCGGCTCGTCGAACAGGATCGCATTGACGTCGGAACGCACGAGCCCACGCGCCAGTGAAATCTTCTGCTTCTGGTCCGCCGTCAGCCCGCGCGCGTGGCGTTTGGCCATGCCGGAAAGATCGGTCATCTCAAGGATGTCCCGCACCCGCCGGTCCACCTCGGCTTCCGGCACATTCCGGTTGCGCAATGGGAAAGCCAGATTGTCGTAGACCGTCATCGTGTCGTAGACGACCGGAAACTGGAACACCTGAGCGATATTGCGATCTTCGGTGGCAAGATCGGTAACATCTGTGCCGTCGAAAGCGATCCGGCCTTCGGACGGACGCAACAACCCGGAAATAATGTTGAGCAGCGTGGTCTTGCCGCAACCGGAAGGTCCGAGCAGCGCATAAGCGCCGCCATCCTGCCATTCGTGATGCACTTCTTTCAGGGCATAGTCGCCGGCAGCCTGCGCCTTGGCGTTATAGGCGTGGCGAATGTGATCGAGCGTGATGCGTGCCATGACCGATCTCCCTCAAGCCGCTTTGCCAATGGCGCGACCATTCGCGTCAAAGGCCATCAGATGCCGCGTATCGAGAAACAGCTCGATGTCCCTGTCCGGTTCGATATCGTGAATGCCATGCGCCAGCATGACCCAGCGCCGGCCCGAAAATTCCACATGCACGAAGCTCTCCGATCCGGCGATTTCCGAAATCAGCGTCCGCGCCCGGATGGATTGCCGCGCCTCTCCCTTCGCATAGGGGAAAAGATGGTGCGGCTGGAAGGCGATGGTCACAGGACCGTCCGGCATGGCGGCGAGATGCGCTGGAACTACCACCACGGCATGATCGGCGCGGGTGAAAGCGCCGCCCGTCTTGACGACCTCGATGGTGTTCAGCGGCGGATCGGCAAAAATTTCCGCCGTCACGATATCCACCGGATGCCGGTAAACATCGATCGTGCGGCTGAACTGCGTTATCCGCCCTTCGTTGAGCGTCGCGGTATTGCCGCCCAGCAGCAGCGCCTCGGAAGGTTCAGTGGTGGCATAAACGAAGATCGCGCCGGATTCCGCAAAGATGCGCGGCAACTCCTCGCGCAGTTCCTCGCGCAGCTTGTAATCGAGATTGGCCAGCGGCTCATCGAGCAGCACCAGATTGGCATTCTTGACGATGGCGCGGGCAAGCGCCGTGCGCTGCTGCTGGCCACCGGAAAGATTGAGCGGTGTGCGGTCAAGAAAGGGCGTCAGCCTCAAAAGCTCAGCGGCTTTCCTGACCTCCCTGTCGATCGTCGCCTGATCCTTGCCGGCGACCCGCATCGGCGAGGCGATGTTTTCGTAAACGCTGAGTGCGGGATAATTGATGAACTGCTGATAGACCATGGCGACGTTGCGCTTCTGCACCGGCCAGCCCGTCACGTCCTCACCGTTGAAAAGGATCGAGCCACCGCTCGGCTTGTCCAGCCCGGCCATCAGCCGCATCAGCGTCGTCTTGCCCGAAAGTGTCGGTCCAAGCAGGACGTTCAGGCTTCCGCGCTGCAACGTCAGATCGGTCGGGTGAATATGATATTCACTGCCGGCCATCTTCGAGACGTTTCGCAATTCAAGCATGGTGATCCAAAGCCTCCTCCGCTTTTCGATCGGATCGTCAGATTGCCTTCAAGCGTTCCCCTGCAATGTCTTCGATATAATCCTCCAGCCCGCGCACCTCTTCAGGGATGAAAAAAAGCCCCTGCTTGGTGCGGCGCCACAGAATATCCTCCGCCGTCAGCGCCCATTCCCGCGCCATCAGCCAGCGGACCTCGGCCTCATAAAGCGTGCCGCCGAAATGACGGCCCAGTGCTGCCGCCTCCGTGGCAGAACCGATCATCGCCGCGGCATCCGTTCCGTAGCAGCGGACGAGCCGCTTGGCGTGACGCTCATCAAGGAAAGGATATCGTAACCGCAGGGCCGAAACCTCTGCGCTGTAAGCTTCGGCACCGAAGTTTCCGCCCGGCAAATGCGAACCCGCCGTCCAGGGCGCGCCCTTTTCACCCAGCGCATCGCCGATTTTTTCAAGAGCATGTTCGGCAAGCCGCCGATAGGTGGTGAGCTTGCCGCCGAAAATATTGAGCAAAGGTGCTTCCCCCTCCGCTCCATCAGTTTTCAGCACATAATCGCGGGTCGCTTCCTGCGCTTTCGACGCGCCGTCGTCAAACAGCGGCCGCACGCCGGAATAGGTCCAGACGATATCGTCCTGCGTCACCGGCTCGGCGAAATATTCGCTGGCCGCGCTGCAAAGATAGCTGATTTCCTCCGCGGTGATCTTAACAGCGCGGGGGTCGGCGGTATAGTCGCGATCCGTCGTACCAATCAGCGTAAAATCCTGCTCGTAAGGGATGGCGAAGATGATGCGCCCGTCCGGATTCTGGAAAAAATAGGCGCGCGGATCGGCAAACTTCTTGCGCACGATGATATGGCTGCCCTGCACGAGGCGGACATTGTGAACGTTGTTTTTCCCGAATGTTGAAGCCAGAACCTTGTCCACCCATGGCCCGGCGGCATTTACCAGCATGCGCGCCCGGTAGGTCGCGGTTTCGCCGGCAGCACCCTTGGTTTCGACCCGCCAGAATGCGCCTTCGCGTCGCGCCGAAACCACCTGTGTGCGGTTGAGGATCAAAGCGCCACGATCGGCGGCATCGCGGGCGTTCAGCACCACAAGCCGGGCATCGTCCACCCAGCCATCGGAATATTCGAAAGCGCGGGCGAAAATCGGCTTCAGCGGTTTTCCGGCGGGATCGCGGCGCAGATCGAGCGAACGGGTCGCGGGCAGAAGCTTACGGCCGCCGAGGTGATCATAGAGAAAAAGTCCGAGACGCACGAGCCAGGCCGGACGCACGCCGCCCTTCTGGAATGGCAGAACGAAACGCATGGGCCAGATAATGTGCGGCGCCATGGCCCACAGCACCTCACGCTCCATCAGCGCCTCGCGCACCAGACGAAACTCGTAATGTTCAAGATAGCGCAAACCGCCATGGATGAGTTTGGTTGCCGCTGAAGAGGTGCCGGAGGCAAAATCGTTCATTTCCGCAAGTGCGACGGAGTAACCTCTGCCAATGGCATCACGCGCAATACCACAGCCATTGATGCCGCCGCCGATCACGAAAATATCGTGGATTGCCTCGTCAGACATGAATTCTCCCGCGCTTTCATCGACGCTCTCCTCATCGATATATTGAAAGCACGATCATCTAATTCGAAGACAAAACGAATGTCAAACGAAATTCCAATTGCGCAGGATCAGGACTTCTGCGCCTCGGTTTCAATCAGTCGAACGTCATGATCGGCACAGATGGAACGGATCGAATCAACAGGACAATGATCGGTAATAAAGGTATGCACCTGCGAAAGATGACCGATGCGCACCGGGGCCGTGCGCTCGAATTTGAGCGAATCCGACACCAGAATGACATGGCGGGCATTGGAGATGATCGCCTGCGCGACCTTGACCTCGCGGAAGTCGAAATCCAGCAAGGCGCCGTCCTCATCGATGGCCGAAACGCCGATGACGGCGAAATCGACCTTGAACTGGCGGATGAAATCCACCGCCGCCTCACCGACGATACCGCCATCGGAACCGCGCACCACGCCGCCGGCAATCACCACCTCGATGCCGGGGAAGACCCGCAACCTGTTGGCAACATTGATATTGTTGGTAATGACCATCAATTCGTGGTGATCCGCCAGCGCTTCACCCACCGACTCGGTCGTTGTGCCGATATTGATGAAGAGCGACGAGTTGTTGGGGATGAGGGCAGCGGCAGCGGCCCCGATCGCCTGTTTTTCGATAGAAGCAATCGCGCGGCGCGCCTCGTATTTGACGTTTTCATTGCCGCTTGGAAAAAGTGCGCCGCCATGGATGCGCGTCAGCACCCTGGTATCGCAGAGATCGTTCAGGTCCTTGCGGATCGTCTGGGGGGTCACCGAAAAGCGCGCCGCCAGCTCGTCGACCAGTACCCGCCCGTTCGCTTTCGCCAGCGCAACGATTTCATCCTGACGCGGTGTGAGCAGCATTTCACCCTCCCTCCTCTTTCAATTTTTTCGTTTTATTGAAGAGCGAACGAAAAACCAATGTCAAGGGAAGGTTTGTAGTAGCGCGTTCTACCTGTCAGCGAATTTGCCTGAAACACGCAACGACGTTGCGCGCAAACTTATTAGCCGGCTTTCTGAACCAGCCGCCCCTGTATATCGATAGCGGAAAATCCCGAAGACAAGGCGCCGAACGCATCACCGATGCCGATCAGCACGGGTTCGTTCACGCCCAGTCTCTCGACTGCCGCAGCCAATTGCGCGAGCGAACCGCACCAGCGCTGTTCATTCGCCCGGCTGACGGAAATCATCACCGCAACCGGCGTCGAGGCGGGCATACCACTAGCGAGCAGGGAAGACTGGATAGCTGCTGCGGTTCGGCCGCCCATATAAAAAACGGTGGTCACGGCGGGATTGGAGAGCGATGCCCAATCGATATTCTCCGGTAACTTTCCCTGCCGCGAATGACCTGTGACGAAGCGGACAGACTGGGCATGGTCGCGATGCGTCAGCGAGACGCCGAGGCGGGAGGCCATAGCACTTGCGGCGGTAATGCCCGGCACGACGTCTACCGGGATATTTTCGGCCTCCAGCGCGGCGATCTCCTCACCGGCGCGCCCGAAAATCATCGGATCGCCGGATTTCAGCCTCACCACCCGTTTGCCGGCCTTGGCGAGGCGGATCATCATGTCGTTGATGTCTTCCTGCTTGCAGCTTTCCCGGCCACCGCGCTTGCCGACCAGCATCCGCTTCGCCTCCCGCCGCGCCAGTTCCAGCACCTCCGCTGACACGAGATCATCGAATAAGATGACATCGGCGGCCTGCAGGGCGCGAACTGCTTTCAGCGTCAGAAGCTCGGCGTCGCCCGGACCGGCACCCACGAGCGTCACAAGTCCGCGCCCTGAGCCCGTGCGCGCGGTCTGCGTTCCGATATCCATCAGCAGCCGTTCTTCGCTGCTCTCATCCAGCCTTTCGGTAAAAGCCCGGTCGACGAATTTTTCCCAGAAAGATCGCCGCGACGGGCCGGGCGCGAGCCGCAGATTGACGCGCTCGCGGATCGTCTGGGCAAGCGCGCCCCAATCCTTCAGCGCCAGCGGCAGCAACGTCTCGATGCGCCGGCGAATTGCCTGCGCCAGAATGGGGGCCGCACCATCGGTGGAAATCGACACCAACACCGGCGAGCGATTAACGATGGAGCCGAACTGGAACTGGCAAAATTCCGGCTTGTCGATGACGTTGACGGGAACACCGGCCGCCCGCGCGGCGGCATAAAAGGCTTCAGCTTCCACATACGTTTCGCAATCCGCCAGCGCCAGTTCGGCGTTTTCGAATATGCCGGGATGCCACAGGTGGTCGTTAAAAATCAGGGCCGGGCTTTTTGTGACAAGTGCGTTGAAGGTCTCCGACAAATCGCTTCGGGCACAATAAACATGCACCTTCGCGCCGCAGGCAAGCAGCAGTTCCGCCTTCCAGGCGGCCCCATCCGATCCACCCGCCAGCACCACACGTTTACCCTCCAGCCCCCAGAAGACCGGCAATTTTGCCAGCTTTTCCATGCGCGCCGGTTCATTCCGCTGCGGTTTTAAGGCATCCATCGATGATCCCCCTGATTTCGGCGCGGCAGGAGCCGCAATTGGTTCCGGCATTCAACGCTTTGCCGATGGCTTCGACACTGTGACAGCCATCGCGGATGGCGGCAGTGATTTGATTGACCCCAACATTAAAGCACGAGCAGACCGTCGCACCCGGATCGGCGCGTCCGGCACCGGGACGACCGGCGACCAGCGCAAAGCGCATGCGCAAATCCTCATGGCGCTCGGTCAATTGCGAGATAGCCCAGTTGCGGGCGACGGCCACCGGCTGATTGGCGATGAACAGCGCTGCCAAGAGAGTCTCACCATCGAAAAAAGCGAGGCGCAGATCACCCGTCTGTCGGTCGCTATAACCGAGCGGCTCGATCCTGACATTGATGCCGAAAACCCGCCGCGCCCAGAGCGTCCAGTCATGCGGCTCTTCCTCGAAGGCAAGCTCCATGCGATAGCCGCCTTCCGCCTTCGCAATCGCCCAATAGGCAGAATCCGGCGCATCGGGTCGGGTGCGGGAGATGGCGAAGCCATAGGCCTTTGCTTCGAAAAGCCTTGCCTTCACCGCCACATTTTTCGAAGCGGGCTGGCCGGAATGCGGATCCGTGACCGGCGCGACAACCACATCGATGCGCGCCCGTGATGCGAACTGGTCGTTCCAGTGCATCGGCGCAAAGACCGATCCGCGCGCCTGTCTTTCGCTGACCAGTGCGCGCAGCAGAACCTTGCCATACGGGCTTTCCAGCTCCACCAGATCAGCGCTTTCGATGCCCAGCACCTGCGCATCACGCGGGTGAAGTTCGGCGAATGGCTCGGCAATGTGGGCAGTCAGCCGCGCGCTTTTGCCGGTGCGGGTCATGGTGTGCCATTGATCGCGGATACGGCCCGTATTCAGTGTCAGCGGATAATCAGGCGATGTTTTGCCGGTCTCCGGCAAGGTGGTGGCGATGAACCGCGCCTTGCCATCGGGATGGTAAAAACGGCCATCCGCGAAAAAGCGCGTCTCGGCGTTGCCACCGTGTGCGGCTTTCGGCCATTGAAAGGGCGTCATCGCATCGTAAGAATCCCGTCCAATCCCGCTAATATCGAAATCACGGCTTCCTGCATTCTCGAAGCCGGAAAGAGCGGCGTGTTCGGCAAAAATCTCCGACGCTTGCCGGTAGGCAAAGGCAGCGTCGAAACCCATCCGCCGGCCCACTTCCGCCATCTGCCACCAGTCGGCCGTCGCTTCACCGGGCGCGTCCAGAAAACCGCGCTGGCGGGAAATACGCCGTTCGGAGTTGGTGACGGTGCCGTCCTTCTCCCCCCAGCCGAGCGATGGCAACAGCACATGGGCGTGACCGGCGGTATCGGTGTCAGCCATGACATCGGACACCACGATGAAAGGACAGGCCTTGATCGCGGCTTCAACGGCGCTTGCATCCGGCATGGAAACGACGGGGTTGGTCGCCATAATCCACAACGCCTTGATGCGGCCGCCGGCCACCGCCCTGAACATATCCACCGCCTTCAGGCCGGGCTTTTGCGCAATCGCGGGTGAGGCCCAGAAACGCTGCACGCGATCGCGATCTTCGGCATTTTCGATAGCCATATGGGCGGCCAGCATGTTGGCCAGCCCGCCGACCTCGCGCCCGCCCATGGCGTTGGGCTGGCCGGTTAGCGAAAACGGCCCCATGCCCGGCCTGCCGATGCGGCCGGTGGCAAGGTGGCAATTGATGATGGCGTTGACCTTGTCGGTGCCGCTCTCTGACTGATTGACGCCCTGGCTGTAACAGGTGACGGTTTTTTCCGTGCGTTCGAACAATTCGTAAAAGGACATCAGCTCCGCGATTGTCAGGCCGGTGGCCTCGGCGATCTCCGGCAGGCTATGCTCGCCTGCGTTCTGAATGGCGTCGTCGAAGCCGGCCGTGTGGTTTTGCACATAAGCATTGTCGATCGCGGCGCTGCCGGAAAGATGCGCCAGGAGGCCGGTGAACAGCGCCACATCTCCATCCGGCCGGATGGCGAGATGCATATCGGCGATATCGGCGCTCATCGTCCGGCGCGGATCGATAACCACGACTTTCATGTCCGGCCGCAGCGCCTTCGCCGCCGCCAGCCGTTGATAGAGGACCGGATGACACCATGCGAGGTTGGAACCGGTGAGGATCACCAGATCGGCGAGCTCCAGATCCTCATAAGTGCCCGGCACCGTATCGGCTCCGAAAGCGCGGCGATGGCCGGCGACCGAAGACGACATGCAAAGCCTTGAATTGGTATCGATATTGGCCGAACCGATGAAACCCTTCATCAGCTTGTTGGCGAGATAATAATCCTCCGTCAGCAATTGGCCGGAGACGTAGAAGGCAACCGAGTCCGGACCGTGTTCGGCGATGGTCTCAGAGAAGCGCGACGCCACGAGGTCGAGGGCTTCGTCCCACGTTGCGGGTTTTCCGTGGATTTCCGGGTGGAGAAGGCGACCGTCAAGATCGATGGTCTCTGCCAGAGCAGAACCCTTCGAACACAGGCGGCCGAAATTGGCGGGGTGGTTCGGATCGCCTTTGACGGAAACGACGCCATTGTCGTTGACGGTGGCGATGACGCCACAGCCGACGCCACAATAAGGACAGGTGGTTTTTGTTTCAACGGGCATGGGTTTGCCCTCTCAATGCGAGGCGTTTACCCCCCTCTGTCCTGCCGGACATCTCCCCCACAAGGGGGGAGATCGACAAGCTGCAGGCTTCTCGCTCCATCTCTATGGTCGGCGACGCTGACCGTGGAGAGAGGTTTGTGCAGCAATTGATCTCCCCCCTTGTGGGGGAGATGTCCGGCAGGACAGAGGGGGGTATCTTCGCCGCCATCGAAATTCACTCCGCCGCAATCATCAAAGTTTCAAGCGCGATGGAAAGCCGGCCATCGAGATTGCGGACGGGGATGGTCTTCACCTCCCCCTCATCCGCCCCCAGCGCCTTGCCGGTTTCCAATGAAATGACCCAATTGTGCAGCGGACACGTCACCGAAGCACCGTGCACGATGCCCTGGCTCAGCGGGCCGCCCTTGTGCGGGCAATGATCCTCGATGGCGAAGACCTGGTTTTCCGCCGTGCGGAACACGGCAATCTTGCCCATCGGCGTTTTTACGCAGCGCGCACCACGCAGCGGAATGTCGGAGATATCGCCTATATCGATCCAGTTGCTGTCCATCGCTCTCACTCCGCTGCCTCACTGAAACCGATTGCCGCCATGGGCCTGAATTCGTGCTTGTCGTGGCCGGACACACGTTCCGACCAGGGATCCACTTGCGCGAATTTCTGGCTGAAGACGAAGCGGTCGAAATAGGCCCGGCGCTTGTCGGCATCGTCCATGATCTGGCGGCGAACCTCGTCGTAACCGATGCGCTTGGCCCATTTGTAGATGCGCTCGAGGTAGCGCGCCTGTTCGCGGTACATCTGTGTGAGCGCCACGATATGCTCCAGCGCCTCATCCGCGGTGGGGACGAGACCGAGGATTTCCGTACCCTTGATATCGAGACCGGCCGCACCGGCGAAATGGATCTCGAAACCGGAATCGACGCAGATGACGCCGATATCCTTGCAGGTGGCCTCGGCGCAGTTGCGCGGACAGCCGGAAACGGCAAGCTTCAGCTTGGCGGGTGTCCACGAACCCCACATGAATTTTTCGATGCGGATACCGAGCCCGGTGGAATCCTGCGTGCCGAAGCGGCACCATTGTTCACCCACGCAGGTTTTCACGGTGCGCAGCCCCTTGGCATAGGCCTGACCGGAAATGAAACCGGCCTTACCGAGATCGGACCAGACCGCCGGCAGATCCTCCTTCTCGATGCCGAGAAGGTCGATGCGCTGCCCGCCCGTCACCTTCACCATCGGGATGTCGAACTTGTCGACCACATCCGCAATCGCCCTGAGCTCGGAGGAAGAGGTAACCCCGCCCCACATGCGCGGCACGACTGAATAGGTGCCGTCCTTCTGGATGTTGGCGTGGACGCGTTCATTGATATAACGCGACTGATAATCGTCGGCATATTCGTCCGGGAAATCGCAGACGAGGTAATAGTTGAGCGCCGGCCGGCATTTGGCGCAGCCGCAGGAGGTTTTCCATTCCAGCTCCTGCATCACGGCCGGAATAGTCTTCAGGCCCTTGGCCTTGATGAGGCGGCGCACATCGTCATGGCCGAGATCGGTGCATTTGCACATGGGCTGTACGGCGGCGGGATTGTAGCTGTCGCCCAGCGTCAGCGTCATCAGCTGCTCGACAAGGCCGGTGCAATTGCCGCAGGAGGCCGACGCCTTGGTGTGGGCGCGCACATCGTCCAGAGACGTCAGCCCCTTTGAGGTGATACTCGAGGTGATCTTACCCTTGCAAACGCCGTTGCAGCCGCAGATTTCCGCATCATCCGGCAAGGCTGCAACGGCCGCCATAGGGTCCAGCGGGGACCCTCCCTGATAGGCCTGGCCGAAGATCAGGGTTTCGCGCATGGCGGAAATATCGGTCGATTTCTTCATCAGGTCGAAGAACCATGATCCATCCGCCGTCTCCCCATAAAGAACCGCACCGATGATGCGGTTTTCCTGCAGGATCAGGCGCTTGTAGACGCCGGCGGTGGCATCGCGCAGCACGATTTCCTCACGGTCGTCACCTTCTGCGAAATCGCCGGCGGAAAACAGGTTGATGCCGGTGACCTTGAGCTTGGTATTGGTGACGGAGCCGTGATATTCGGCCGAACCGCCGCATAGCCTGTCTGCCAGCACGCGCGCCGATTCATAAAGGGGGGCGACGAGGCCATAACACATGCCGCGATGTTCGGCGCATTCACCCAGCGCATAGATCGAAGCGTCCGACGTCATCATGCCGTCATCCACGACGATGCCGCGATTGACGGCGATGCCCGCTTCTTTCGCCAGACCCGAGGCCGGACGAATGCCGACCGCCATAACGACCATGTCGCCTTTGATGACGCGGCCGTCTTCCAGCTCGATGCCCTCGACCTTCTCCTCGCCGAGAATGCATTTGGTATTGGCTTTGGTGATGATGTCGATGCCGCGTTCGTTGAGCGCCTTTTCAAGGAGATAGGCCGCTGCCGGATCGAGCTGGCGTTCCATGATCGTCGGCATCAGGTGGATGACGGTGACGTCCATGCCCTGACGTTTCAGGCCATAAGCCGCTTCGAGCCCGAGAAGACCCGCGCCGATGACGATGGCGCGGCCCTTGCCCTTGGCAATCTCCAGCATCTTCGTCACATCGTCGAGATCGCGATAGGCGAGCACGCCGGGCAATTGATGGCCGGGAACGGGAATGATGAAGGGCAGCGAACCGGTGGCAATGACCAGCCTGTCATAGGAGGCCGTGATGCCGTTTTCGCTGGTGACGGTCTTTTTATCCCGGTCGATGCCGGAGACCTTAGCGCCCTTGTGCAGGGTGACATTATTAGCCGCATACCATTCGTCATTGTGTATGACGATGTCTTCATAGCTCTTTTCGCCTGAGAGCACCGGCGAGAGCATGATGCGGTCGTAATTGACGCGCGGTTCGGCGTTGAAGATTGTGACGTCGTAAAGGCCGGGGGCGGTTTCGAACAGGTTTTCCAGCATGCGCCCCGGCGCCATGCCATTACCGATGATGACGAGTTTTTGCGCCATAGTCGTTACTCCGCAGCTTCGACAAAGCGGTGACGTTCGTAAAGGAACTTCAGCACGGCTTCGCGGCATTTGAGATAGGTCTTGTCGGATGCAAGCTCGATGCGGTGGCGCGGGCGCGCCAGCGGCACGTCGAGCACTTCGCCAATATGGGCGGCGGGACCGTTGGTCATCATCACGATACGGTCGGAGAGCAGCACCGCCTCGTCGACATCATGGGTGATCATGACCATGGTGTTGCCAAGCCGGGCGTGGATTTCCATCACCGCGTCCTGAAGATGGGCGCGTGTCAGCGCATCTAGCGCGCCAAAAGGCTCGTCCAGCAGCAGAATTTTCGGCTCCATGGCGAGCGCCCGGGCAATGCCGACGCGCTGTTTCATGCCGCCGGAAATTTCCGAAGGTTTCTTGTCTTTCGCATGCGCCATCTGCACGAGATCGAGATTGCGCATGACCCAGTCATGCCGCTCGGCCCGTGTTTTTGTCCTGCTGAACACCTTCTCCACGGCGAGGTTGACGTTTTCATAGACCGAAAGCCACGGCAGCAGGCTGTGGTTTTGGAACACGACGGCGCGCTCCGGGCCGGGCTCGTTGACCTCCCGGTTTTCAAGAAGAACGGCACCGGCGGAAACCTTCGTCAACCCGGCAATGAGGTTGAGCATGGTGGACTTGCCGCAGCCGGAATGGCCGATGACCGAGACGAATTCACCCTTTTCGATGGTGAGATTGATGCCTTTCAGCACCTCGGCGCGCGCGCCACCCTTGTCGAAATATTTGTCGATATGATCAAGCTTCAGATAAGCGTTCATAATCGTCGCCCTCCTAGTTTGCCGCAGCGCCGCGGGTGATGATCTTGCCAAGCGCCGCCACCAGCTTGTCGAGCATGAAGCCGACGACGCCGATGTAGGCGAGCGCGACGATGATGTCGGGCAGGCGCGAGGAGTTCCACGCATCCCAGATGAAGAAGCCGATGCCGACGCCGCCGGTCAGCATTTCCGCCGCAACGATCGCCAGCCACGAAAGACCGACGCCGATGCGCAGACCGGTGAAGATGTAAGGTGCTGCCGATGGCAGCATGATCTTGAAGAAGAACTCGATCTGGTTCAGCCGCAGCACTTGCGCGACATTGCGGTAATCCTGCGGAATGTTGCGCACGCCGACCGCCGTATTGATGATGACTGGCCAGATGGAGGTGATGAAGATCACGAAAATCGCCGATGGATTGCTGTCCTGAAAGGCAGCCAGCGAAAGCGGTAACCAGGCAAGCGGTGGCACGGTGCGCAGCACCTGAAAGATCGGGTCGAGACCGCGCATCGCCCAGACCGACTGGCCGATCACCGCGCCCATGATGATGCCGGCAATGGCGGCAAGGCCGAAACCGTAAGCCACCCGTTCCAGCGAAACCAGCACACGCAGGCCCAGACCAATATCCTGTGAACCATTATGGAAAAACGGCGAAACGATGAGATCGTAACTTTCCTCGAAGACCTGGCTCGGCGGCGGCAAAGACGAACCGGGGGCGGAACAGAACAGCTGCCAGACGCCGAGCAGCATAGCGAGGACGACAAGCGGTGGTATGGTGTTGCGGGCCGCTGCCGCACCCCATTTGCGCAGATCGATCCGCGACGGGTGTTTGGGCGTAAGCGCCACGACGTTTGCCTTTTGCGCTGCCGGCTGCTGCGGCTCTTCGTTGAATTTTCGGGCCAATGCGGACATAGGCGTTTCCTTTTGATGTCGGTTGCGGTCGGGGTCTCGCCCCTCACCCGATCTTCAGTCTCAGCCGGTGAACGGCGGCAACTGGCGGATGAGGGGCGACACCCGGTCTCCTCCTCAGGAGGCCGCCTTGATAGAAAGACTTTCGAGATAAGCGGATGGGTTTTCCGGGTCGAAGACCTTGCCGTCGAAGAAGGTTTCCTTGCCGCGCGAGGTGGAAGCGGGCAGATCGACAACGCCGAGATCCTTGGCTGCTTCGCGCCAGATATCCTCGCGGTTGACCTTCGTAACCAGCGCCTTCACGTCGGTATCGGGCGCGAATTTGCCCCAGCGGATATTTTCGGTGATGAACCAGCTGTCATGGCTGTGGAAGGGATAGGAGGCGTGGTCCTGCCAGAACTTCATCTGCAGGCCGGTATTTTCCAGCACCCGGCCGTTGCCGTAATTGATATTGCCCTTGAGGCGGCCAAGAACATCCTTCGGCGGAACGTTGAACCACTGGCGCTTGCCGAGAATGGTGGACATTTCCTCCTTGTTCGCCATCTCGTCGCACCATTGCTGCGCTTCCATCACCGCCATCAGCAGCGCCTTGGTGGCGTTGGGGTTCTTTTCCACCCACTCGGCGCGCATGCCGAGCGCCTTTTCCGGATGGCCCTTCCAGAGTTCTCCGGTGGTACAGGCGGTGAAACCGATGCCCTGATTGACGAGCTGCTCGTTCCAGGGTTCACCCACGCAGAAAACGTCCATATTGCCGACCTTCATATTGGCGACCATCTGCGGCGGCGGAACGACGATGGTGGAGACATCCTTGTCCGGGTCGATGCCGCCGGCAGCCAGCCAGTAGCGGATCCACAGATCATGCGTGCCGCCGGGGAACGTCATCGCAGCCTTGATTTCCTTGCCTTCGGCCTTCTTTTTCTCGAAAGCCGCTCTCAGCTTGGAAGCATCGAGCTGGACGCCGGTGTCGGCATATTCCCTGGCGACGGAAATGCCCTGGCTGTCGAGGTTGAGGCGGGCGAGGATTGTCATCGGCACCGGCACATTGTTCTGGGTCACCTTGCCGGTGTGCATGAGATAGGGCATCGGGGTCAGGATATGCGCGCCATCAATGCCGTTCGATGCGCCGCCGAGCACGAGATTGTCGCGCGTAGCCCCCCATGAAGCCTGTTTGAGAACCTCGACGTCAGGCATGCCATGCTTGGCGAACAGCCCCTTTTCCGCTGCGATGATGAGCGGCGCGGCATCGGTGAGCGCGATGAAGCCGATTTTGGCACCTTTCACTTCCGGCTCAGCGGTGGCTGCGAAAGCACCCGACGGAAAGGCGGTGCGGATGGCGGTGACGAGAGCAGCCGTGGCTGTCGTCCTCAAGATCGTGCGGCGACTGACATCGCCCGAGAATATCTTTTTCATTCGCATCTTCCCCTTATTGGGCCACCTGTGCGGTGACGTTTTCGCTTGCGAAAAATCCTGAAAATAAAAAAACGCCGCTCGGTATTCGCGCCTTCGGAACGGGAGGTGTTCCGGGCAGCAAAACCTTGCGACGTCTATGTCTTCGAAAGCGCCTATGCCGCGCCCTGCTTGCACCGATCGCCGTTGACCGGTGCAAACAAGGAGAAGCAAGCAGCGTGCCAGTTCATGAAATTAGAATTATAACATTGAAAACAAACAATAATTTTAAGAGTAGAATTCGTGATTAAATTTTAATCATCGATTATTTTGTCTTTAGTTTGTGCAAAGAAAAAAATTTCGCGCTTGAAATTTGCGCAGCCTGCAGGCCAGGCGTCGGTCACGCCTCTCCGGAGGACGGGGAAAACGGCGCGGATGTCCGCACGGTAAAGCCACTCACATAACCCTCAATGTCAGCTGGATCGAACACGAAACCATCCACGAAACGGTCGCCCTCTTCCCGCCCTTCGATACGGATGTCGGCATCATCAGGTGCATTGGTCTCTCCCAGCGCCGCCCGATAAATATCCGGCCGATAGGCGGAAAGGGCCGCATCCATGTCCGCCTGCGAAAACTCTGCCTGCCCCCAGCGGATCATCTGGCTGTAAATCCACAATGCCTGGCTCTGGCGCGGATAATTGGCATGGCCGCCGTGGAAGATGAAATAGTTGTCGATCACCCGGCGGTTGCCCTGGCTGTCGATGCTGAATTCGCCTGATAGCACCCGGCGGATGATGCCTTCAGGTGCGCCAATGTAGCGGGAGTCAGCAAGCGCCCTGCTCAGCTCGTCGTGATTTTCCGCAAGATCGCACCAGCGCGCGGCGGCATCGAGCGCCGTCAGCAACCGGCCGACAGTTTCCTGCTGGCTTTCCGCCCATTCGGGCCGCATACCGATCACCTTTTCCGGTGCCGACGGCCACAAATCCTGCTTGGCGGCGACGATCCTGCCAACACCACGCTCGGCGGCGACAATGTTCCACGGCGCACCAACACAGAAACCGTCGATGGCGCCGGCCGAGAGCGCATCCGACGTCAAAGGCGGCGGCACCACCACCAGTTTGACGTCGTGATCGGGATGGATACCGCCGGCCGCGAGCCAATAGCGAAATTCGTAATTATGCGACGAAAACGGATAGGTCATGCCAAGCGTCGGCGGCGCTTCGCCGCGCGCCCGCATATCATCGAGCACCCGTTTCAAGGCCTTGGCGTTTTCGAGTGCGCCCGCCGTTTCAGACAGCCCCGTCAATGTCTTCATCCGTGCAAACAGCCGGGTCGAGAGCGTGATCGCATTGCCGCCGCGCCCGAGCGAAAAGGGCGTG
The DNA here is from genome assembly GCF_009498615.1 of Agrobacterium sp. ICMP 6402. Classification (NCBI taxonomy): domain Bacteria; kingdom Pseudomonadati; phylum Pseudomonadota; class Alphaproteobacteria; order Hyphomicrobiales; family Rhizobiaceae; genus Agrobacterium; species Agrobacterium sp. ICMP 6402. The sequence goes on along the minus strand of NZ_QSNV01000002.1, from coordinate 35,225 downwards.
ATCGTTGGTGAAGGGTTGGAACCAAGCCCGAGCATCGAGGCGACGGGCATGGGCGAGAGCATATGGGCGATGTCGAATTGCCGGAACGCCAGCCGGTCGCGCACATTCGCCCAGGACACATCCTTGACGAGATCGAGTGACAGGCCTTCACGCTCGGCAAAACCGAATTCGGCCGCCGCAATCAGAACGGAGGCGTCGACAAGCGGGATAAAACCGGCACGCAGGACTTTCTGACGGTCACTGCCAAAAATGGCTGGCGCACCAGTCGCTACGCTATCTGATCCCGCCGTCTTTCCCGGTGCCGCCATATCATACACTCCACACTGTCCGACTGGCCTTTGTCACATCAACAAACCGGCCGCGGTGACCACGCTTTGCGCGATCTCGGAAATTTTCTTTTTCTCGTTCATCGCCGTTTGCCGCAAAAGCGCAAAGGCCTCCTCTTCGGAAAGACCACGCATCTTCATCAAGATGCCCTTGGCGCGCTCGATGACCTTGCGCTCCTCCAGCGCCGATTTTGCTTCGGCAAGTTCCCGTTGCAGGCGGCTGAAAGCGTTGAAGCGGCTGACCGCCATATCGAGAATGGGTTTGACCCGCTCCTTCTTCAGCCCATCGACGACATAGGCCGAAACCCCCGCCTCGACGGCCGCCTCGATGGAGGCCGTGTCGGAGCGATCGACGAACATGGCAATCGGCCGGCCGACCGTGCGGGTAAGCTGGAACAGATGCTCCATCATGTCACGGTTGGGATTTTCAAGATCGATGAAGATGACATCGGGCTGCAGCGTCTCGATAGTACGCGCCACCCCGATCACTTCATGGATGACCGTGACGCGATGATAGCCGGCCTCGCGCAGCCCCTCCTCAATGATGGAGGCGCGGATCGCGTTTTCGTCTATGACAAGAATGGTGAGGTCGCGAAGCGTCATGTCAGCATTGATGACGCAGCGCAGCAAACTTGGCAATCGGCTGCGGATGCAAAAATGGATGGAGCGCCAAGGGACTTTCTCTCCCCTGCCGCCTGCCCTATCAGGATGCGTGTTCGACGGCGCGTTCGAGCGCCTTCAAAACCGTACGCTCGGAGAGATTGAGATAGATTTCCATCTCATTGCCGGCATCGGCCGCTTTGCCCTCTTCCATCAGCGACAGGATCTTGCTGTTCATGTCCACGAAGGGCGAATGAAGCTGTTCGGGATCTTTCAACAAGCCGAAACAAAGCCTGAGTTCAGCGGCGATACGCTCGTAAAAATCGCTGAGGCGGGCGCTGTCGAGAAGATCGACCACGGCGGCGTGAAACTTCATGTTGGCGCTGCCCACGCCCAGCCAGTCAGCCGTTTCACGCTTCACCTTGGCATCCTCGACCGCTGCACGCATGATGCGAATGGCCGGATGTTTATGCCAGGCCTGACGCAACGCGCCGCATTCCACCATGCGCCGTACCCGGTAAATGTCGATCACCGAAGCCATGGTCGGAACGGCGACGAACACACCGCGATTGGCCTCGTGGCGCAACAGCCCATCCTTCGTCAGAAGCCGGAAGGCTTCACGCAATGAATTGCGCGACACGTCGAAACGCTCACTGAAGGCTGCCTCTGAAAGGCGCTGTCCCGGCATCAGCTCGCCGGAGATCAGCAGGGTACGGATACCCTTGGCCAATCGATCCGCAAGCGGCAGAGCCTCTATCGTTTCCGTCATGTCGCCCCTTTCTTAAGAGCAATGCAGCATCGGGAATTCCGTGACAGGCATGTTCGGACACGGCATGATTGCCCATAGCACAAAGCATTAGCAAAGCACGAAAAAAACGTGATTAAATCATGGCCATAACGTCCAACAAATAGACAAAATGAAAGAACGATAACTTTATATTGTTCAACAAAGTTGACAATTTCACAGAACCGGACAAGATCAACCGCATAAAGCATCCGCGAGGGGCGGATTGCGACAGGAGCGGAGAAAATCCATGGAGCAGAAAAAGCTCACCCCGACTGCCGGCACAAAAATGTCCAAACGCGCGTCCCTGATGGGAGCGATCTTCCTGATGGCGACATCGGCCATTGGTCCCGGTTTCATCACGCAGACGGCGACCTTCACCAACCAGCTCGGCGCCGCCTTTGCCTTCGGCATTCTTGCCTCCATCCTCATCGACTTTGTCGTCCAGCTCAACATCTGGCGCATCGTGACGCTGACGCGGATGCGCGCTTCCGACATCGCCAATGCGGCCATTCCGGGCGCCGGTTACCTGCTCGCCATTCTCGTCATTATCGGCGGCCTGTTCTTCAACATCGGCAATATCGGCGGCACCGGCCTCGGTCTGAACGCCATTTTCGGACTGGACCCGAAAATCGGCGGTGCTATCAGCGCGATATTCTCCATCGCCATCTTCGTTTCCAAGCGCGCGGGTCTTGCCGTTGACCGGTTCATCATTTTCGCCGGTATCCTGATGATCGTGCTGACGCTGTATGTAGCGTTCGTTTCCGCGCCACCCGTCGGCGACGCCTTCCGCCAGACCTTCCTGCCGGATACCATCAACTTCGCGACCATCACCACCATCGTCGGCGGCACCGTCGGCGGCTACATCACTTATTCCGGCGCACACCGCCTGCTGGACCGGGGCATGGTCGGCATTGAAAACCTGCCCGCCGTCAACCGCGCCGCGCTGACCGGCATCGCCGTCACCGGCATCATGCGTTACGTGCTGTTTCTCGCCATTCTCGGCGTCGTCGCCAGCGGCGTCATCATCGATACCTCGGGCCAGGCCGCCAACCCCGCCGCGCAGGCCTTCCGCTCCGCCGCGGGCGATCTCGGCTTCCGGCTCTTCGGCATCATCTTCTGGGCAGCGGCCATCACCAGCGTCATCGGCGCAGCCTATACATCCGTCTCGTTCCTGCCCGTCTTCAAGCAGGATATGAGCGAGCGCGCCCGCAATATGGCGACGGTCGTTTTCATCGCCGTCTCGCTCGTCTGCTACCTGTTGATCACCACGCCACCCGCGGCCATGCTGGTCTTCGTCGGCGGCCTGAACGGTCTCATCCTGCCCATAGGCCTCAGCATTTTCCTGTTTGCCGCATGGAAGCGCGAAGACCTGATGGGCGGCCATCGCTACTCGCGCATTCTGCTCGGGCTCGGCGTGCTGACTTGCGCACTGACATGGTACATGGGCTACAAGTCCGCCGGCACCATCTTCGGCCTGCTCGGCCTGTAAACACCAAAGGGAGGCAAACATGGCCGCTATCGATCTCAACAGCGATCTTGGCGAAAGTTACGGTGCGTGGAGCATGGGAGACGATGAGGCGATGCTCGCCATCGTGTCCAGCGCCAACATTGCCTGCGGATTTCACGCAGGCGACCCTGCCGGCATCTACCGCACCGTCAAGGCCGCTGCCGAAAAAGGCGTGGTCGTCGGCGCCCATGTCTCCTATCCGGACCGCGTCGGCTTCGGCCGCCGCGATCTGGACGTGACCTCGGAAGAACTGATTGCCGATGTCATCTACCAGATCGGCGCACTGAAGGGCGTCACCGCCGCCGCCGGAACCACGGTGCGCTACGTCAAGCCGCATGGGGCGCTTTACAATCGCATCGCCAATGATGCGAAGCAGGGGCAGGCGGTCATTGACGGTATCAAGGCTATCGATCCTTCGCTGGTGCTGATGGGCCTTGCCAATGCGCCTATCCTCGATCTTGCCCGCAAGGCTGGCCTTTCTGTTGTCGCAGAGGCGTTCGCGGATCGTGCTTATACACCTCAGGGTCAGCTCGTTTCGCGCCGGGAAGCCGGTGCCGTTCTGCATGACGCGGCAAAAATCGCCGATCGTATGGTGCAGCTCGCCCGCGAGGGAACGCTGGAAGCCATCGACGGCAGCATCATAAAAATCGAGGCGCAATCCATCTGCGTGCATGGCGACAGCCCCGGCGCGGTCGCCATCGCCCAGGAAATCCGCCGCCGTTTCGAAGCGGAAGGCATAACAATCCGCTCCTTCGCATCCGATCGCTGAAAGGAGCGGCCAATGACGATACCGACATCCTATCTCAACCACACCGACGCGGAAGCGGCGCGAAAGGCTCGCGCCACATATCGCGACGGCCTCATCGCCCCCACCTCCGGCATCGCCCCCGGTTTCACACAGGCGAACATGATCGTGCTGCCACGCGACTGGGCTTTCGATTTTCTGCTGTATGCACAGCGCAATCCCAAACCCTGCCCGGTGCTTGATGTCTCCGATCCCGGCTCGCCCACCACGCTTCTGGCGCCGGGTGCCGATCTCAGGACTGATCTGCCACTCTACCGTATCTGGCGGGATGGCAAGCTTGTAGAGGAAACGGCGGATGCAAAGGCCGCCTGGGCGGAGCGTGATGATCTCGTCGCCTTTCTGATCGGCTGCAGCTTTACCTTCGAAACGCCGATGGTCGAAGCGGGCATCGAAATCCGCCACATGACCAACAAGAGCAACGTGCCGATGTATCTCACCAACCGGCCCTGCCGTCCGGCTGGGCGGCTGAAGGGCAACATGGTCGTTTCCATGCGACCGATCCCGGCATCGCGCGTCGCCGATGCGGCCACCATTTCCGGACGTTTTCCGGCGGTACATGGCGCACCCGTGCATGTCGGCGCGCCGGAAGAAATTGGCATCACTGACCTCGCAAAGCCTGATTTCGGCGATGCGGTTCGGATCGAACCGGGCGAAGTTCCGGTATTCTGGGCCTGCGGCGTAACCCCTCAGGCCGCCGTGATGGCGTCCGGTGTGCCGTTTGCGATCACCCACGCGCCTGGACACATGTTCATCACCGATATTCCCGATTCAGCCTATCACGCGTGAGGACATGATGCGTTTTCTCCCTGTCAGCCTCACCACCATTCTTGTCGAACTTGCCGATCTCGATGAAACGCTGGCGCTGTTCGCCTCGCTTCAGAACGATCCGGTGGAAGGCATTGAAGAGACAGTGCCGGCTGCCCGTACCCTGATGATCCGTTTCCGCCCTGAGAAGATCGATGCCGAAGCGCTGGCCGCGCGGCTGGCAAGTCGCGATCTCTCGGCAAAAATCGCGCCTTCGGACGATCTCGTGGAAATCCCCGTCCATTATAATGGCGAGGATCTCGCAGACGTTGCCGAACTGACCGGCATGAGCGTCGAAGAGGTCATCCGCCGCCACACCGAAAGCGAATTCACCGTGGCCTTTTGCGGGTTTGCGCCCGGTTTCGGTTATCTGGTCGGCGGCGATCCGGCCCTGCATGTGCCGCGCCGGCAAAGCCCGCGTACCCGAATTCCGGCCGGCTCGGTGGCGCTGGCCGGCGCTTTCAGCGGCGTCTATCCGCAAAACAGCCCCGGCGGCTGGCAGATCATCGGCACCACGCCGGTGAAGATGTGGGATATCGACCGCGATCCCGGCGCGCTTTTCCAGCCCGGTTATCGCGTGCGTTTCGTCGACATGGACAAGGCCGGCAGAACGGTCGATGTCCATTCCATGGCACCGCGCAGCTCCAAAAAAGAGCCAATAAAAGAAGGCCCGCATTTCGAAGTACTCGCCGCACCCATGCCCGCCATCTTTCAGGATCTTGGCCGCTTCGGCCAGACCGGGCAGGGCGTATCGGCTTCCGGCGTGCTGGATCGCGGCGCGTTCAATGCGGCGAACCGTATCGTCGGCAATCCCGCCAACACAGCCTGTCTCGAACTGACGCTCGGTGGCTTTTCCTTCAGGAGCACAGGCCGCACCGTTATCGGTACGGCCGGCGCACCCTGCCCGGTTACCATCAAGACGGCAGATCGCAGTTTCACGGCGCAGCCGCATGTCCCCGTCTCTCTGGAGCCCGGCGATGTGGTGACATTCGGCCAACCGCCAAAGGGAATGCGCTGTTATCTTTCCGTGCGCGGCGGTTTCGACGTTGCGCCGGTGCTCGGCAGCTATGCAACGGATACGCTCGCCGTGGTTGGACCGGAACCGGTAATCGCCGGCACAATCCTGCCGCTGAAGGGTGAAAAGACCGGCCTCTCCAGCGTTTCGACTGACGAGGTTCCGGCTTTCGATCCGCCGGCAACCGGCGATGTCGTGACGCTCGATGTCGTTCTTGGACCGCGCACCGACTGGTTCACACAGAAGGGTCTTGAGACCCTGACCAGCCAGCTCTGGCAGGTCACCCCGCAATCAAACCGGGTGGGCATCCGCCTTGCCGGCGAAATGGCAGTGGAACGTAAGGACAGCGCCGAATTGCCGAGCGAGGGCACGGCGACCGGGGCGATCCAGATTCCGCATAGCGGCCAGCCGGTTCTCTTCCTTGCCGATCACCCGCTGACCGGCGGTTATCCCGTCATCGGCGCGGTGGCGGAATATCATCTCGATCTTGCGGGACAAATCCCCGTCAACGCCAAAATCAAGTTCCGCCCGATCGGCCCCTTCGCCGAAATCGCGGCCAAAAACACATAATTCCGAGGAGAAGAGCGATGAAAAAAGTGCTGATTGCCAATCGCGGCGAGATCGCGGTCCGGATCATCCGCGCATGTCGCGACTACGGCCTGCAATCGGTCGCCGTTTATGCCGATCCCGATCAGGATGCGCTTTTCGTCCGGCTGGCGGATGAGGCCTATGCGCTGGAGGGCGTGCGCCCGGCCGAGACTTATCTCGATATCACCAAGCTGATCGCAATTGCCAAACGCGCCGGTGCTGATGCCGTCCATCCCGGCTACGGCTTCCTGTCCGAGCGCGCCGAATTTGCGCAGGCTGTTCTTGATGCCGGACTGATCTGGATCGGCCCCGACCCGAAGGTTATCAAGGCATTGGGCGACAAGGTCGAAGCACGGCGCATCGCTACCGGCGTCGGCGCACCGCTGGTTGCCGGCAGTGACGGCCCGGTCTCAACGGCTGCGGAAGTTACCGCCTTCGCTGAACAGCATGGCCTGCCCGTCGCCATCAAGGCGGCGCATGGCGGCGGCGGGCGCGGCATTAAAGTTGCGTGGAAGATGGAAGAGATCACCGATCTCTACGAATCCGCCGTTCGCGAGGCAACGGCCGCTTTTGGTCGTGGTGAGTGTTTTCTCGAGCGCTTTCTCGACCGCCCACGCCATATCGAGGCGCAGGTTATCGCTGACAAGCACGGCAATGTCCTGGTGCTCGGCACCCGCGACTGCTCACTGCAGCGACGGAACCAGAAACTGATCGAAGAGGCTCCGGCCCCCTTCCTGTCCGACGAGCAGCGGCAGAAAATCCATGACGCCGCCAAGGCAATCTGCGCTGCTGCTGGTTATTCCGGTGCCGGCACCGTCGAATTCCTGCTCGGCGTCGATGGCACGATTTCCTTCCTCGAGGTCAACACCCGCCTGCAGGTAGAACACCCCGTTACCGAAGAAACCACCGGCATTGATCTCGTCATAGAGCAGTTCCGTATTGCCGAGGGCCATAAGCTCCGTGTGCTTGAAACACCGGAACCGCGCGGCCATTCGATGGAATTCCGTATCAACGCCGAAGATCCCGGCCGCGGCTTTCTGCCGACGCCCGGCTCGATCTCCGTTTTCGATGCGCCCTCCGGCCCCGGCATTCGTATGGATAGCGGTGTCGTCAGCGGCTCCAGCGTACCGGGAGTGTTTGACTCGCTGATGGCCAAACTCATCGTCACCGGTGTGGATCGCGATCAGGTCCTGCGTCGTGCCCGCCGCGCGCTCAAGGAATTCCGCATCGAGGGTATCGCCACGGTTCTGCCGTTTCATCGCGCCGCGATCGAGACTGATGACTTCATCGGCACGGATGGATTCAAGGTTCATACCCGCTGGATCGAGACCGATTTCGCCGCCATGCCGGATGCCATGGAACGCCCGGCACCGGCCGATGATCCGTCGATCACCCGCACCTTTCTGGAAATCGACGGCAAGCGCGTCTCCGTCGGCCTGCCGAGCCTGCTGCTATCAGGGCTTGGTGCCGTCAGCGGCGGGAATACGGCTGCTCCCGGTGCTGCGACCAAGGAAAATGAGGGCGAAATCACTGCCCCGGTTTCCGGCACGCTGCAATCTTTCAAGGTGAAAGACGGTGATATGGTTTCCGAAGGCGATCTTCTGGCCGTTATGGAAGCCATGAAGATGGAGACGCAAATTGTCGCCACCAAGGCCGGCAAAGTGCGCCTGATCGTCAAGGAAGGCGACTATCTGCAGGCGGGCGCAGCCCTCCTCGACGTAGCCGGCTAATATACGCCGGACCTGCCGGCCTCACAATTGCAGATCGCGCATCTCCGGCGGCGGAACTCTTTCGCCACCGGGCCGTTTATGGCGCGACCTGCTAACCATCGTGAGGGAAATATGGCCGGACGCACCTTGCTTCAATTCTTCCATTGGTATTATCCGGACGGAGGGAAATTATGGAGCGAGGTGGCCGAAAAGGCCGAAAGCCTTGCCAAAATGGGCATCACCGATATCTGGCTGCCACCGGCCTACAAGGGTGCTGCCGGTGGTTATTCGGTGGGTTACGATACCTATGATCTCTTTGACCTCGGCGAATTCGATCAGAAGGGCACCGTCGCCACCAAATATGGCGATCGCACCGCACTCGAACACGCCGGCCGGACGCTGAAGGAAAACGGCATCCGTGTCATCCATGATGTGGTTCTCAACCACAAGATGGGGGCGGATGAGAAGGAGAAAGTCCGGGTTCGCCGCGTCAATCCAGAAGACCGTACCGAGATAGACGATGAAGATTTTCAGGCGCTCGCCTATACACGCTTCACCTTTCCGGGCCGCAACGGCAAACACTCCAAATTTATCTGGGACCTGAAATGCTTCAGCGGTGTGGACCACATCGAGGAGCCGACGGAAGACGGTATTTTCCGCCTCGTCAACGACTATGGCGATGGGGAATGGAACGAGGAAGTCGACCAGGAAAACGGCAATTTCGACTATCTGATGGGCGCTGACGTCGAGTTCAGAAACCGGGCGGTTTACGAAGAACTCAAATATTGGGCCCGATGGCTCTCCGAGCAGGTGCAGGTCGACGGCTTCCGTCTGGATGCCGCCAAACATATTCCGGCGTGGTTCTTCCGTGACTGGGTCGGCCATATGCGTGAGACGGTCGATCCCGATCTTTTTGTCGTGGCGGAATATTGGCATCCCGATATCGAAGCGCTGAAAAGCTATCTCGAACTGGTCGACAAGCAGTTGATGCTTTTCGACGTCGCCCTCCACCACCGCTTCCACGACGCCGCAAAACAGGGTGGCGATTTCGACATGCGCACCATCTTCGACGGGTCGCTGCTCTCGGCGGTTCCCGACCATGCCGTTACGCTGGTCGACAATCATGACACGCAGCCGCTGCAGTCTCTCGAAGCGCCGGTTGAGCCATGGTTCAAGCCTCTGGCCTATGCCATCATCCTGTTGCGCGAACAGGGTGTGCCTTGCGTCTTTTATCCCGATCTGTTCGGCACGAGCTACACCGACACCGGAAATGACGGCAACGAACATAAGATCGACATGCCGGCAATCGAATGCCTGCCGAAGCTTATCGAGGCACGCAGCCGTTTCGCCAACGGTGCGCAGACGGATATTCTCGATGATCCAAGCTGCATCGCCTTTATCCGCCACGGCACCGCCGATGCGCCGGGTTGTGTGGTGGTGATGTCGAATGGCGAGCCGACGGAAAAGCAGATCGATCTTGGCCCGGACCATGCAGGCGCGGTCTGGCGCGACTTTCTCGAGCACCGCGAGGAACATGTCACCCTTGACGACAGCGGCAAGGGCGTCTTTCCCACCAATGGCGGCAGTGTCAGTGTGTGGGTTCCAGCAGAAGCCGAGTGAAGGCTACCGCCAGGAAATATTCCATCATTCACCGGGCACGAGACGGCGCGGACCTGCGCCGTCATCGGCCAGAACATCGTTCGGATTGCGTAACGGACAATCGTCCAACGAGAGGCAACCGCAACCGATGCAGCCGGTGAGCTGATCGCGCAGCATCACCAGGCTGTTGATGCGAAGCTGAAGCATCTCCCGCCAGGACTGCGAGAACCTGCGCCAGTCAGCCGCCGTCGCCACCCGATCCTGCGGCAAATCCGCCATTGCATCCCTGATGATGCTGAGCTGGATACCGGCCCGCTGGGCGATGCGGATGATGGCGATACGTCGAAGGACGGCGCGATGGTAACGGCGCTGATTGCCGGCGGTACGCCAGCCCTCGATCAAGCCCTTTGCTTCGTAAAAATGGATGGTGGAAACCGCAACGCCGCTGCGATGGGCAACCTCCCCCACCGTCAGGCTGTGCTTGAACACGGTACTTTCCATTCTGGCTCCTGTTTCCGGAACGATTTCCGCTCGGAAACGCGGAAACTCGTTGAAGAGCAGCCGGTATAATTCCTCAACTATAGTTGAGGTCAATAGGCGAACGGTCAAAAAAAAGAGGCGCCACATGGGCGCCTCCTGAGATCTTGCAAACCAGGCTGTATCAGAACTTCGCCGTCATGCTGATCCAGAAACGGCGGCCTTCCATGACGGTGTTGAAATCGTCAGTGCCGACATCCTTGTCGAAGACGTTATAGACGGCCGCGTTAAGATCGACATTTTCGGCAACAGCATATTTCGCACCGATATCGAGGGTGGTGTAGGCCTCGTATTTGCGCCCAGCCATACCATTGATCGTCACTGGCGTGCCATTGGTGCCGATGCGAGGTCCGGCATTGATTTCCGATCCGTGATAATTGACCGAGGCCCAGGCTTCGAGACCATCTATCGGCGTCACCCAGTCACCCCGCAGATTGGCCATATGCTCCGGTGTCCGTGCCAGCGGGAAACCCTCATAATCGCCGGTTTTCTGTTCGGAATGTGTGTAGGTGTAGTTACCACGCAGCGTCAGTTCCGGCGTCGCGTACCAGGTTGCCGTCAGCTCCACACCCTGAATCACCGCATCGTCGATATTGTAGTTGTACCAGAGGCGATAATTGCGGTCCTCGCTCCAGCGGGCAGGCGTCCCATCCGGATTGAGCACCAGCGCGTTGGAAATCTTGTCCTTGAAATCGGTGTAGAAATAGGTAGCGCCAAGAGCGACATCGCCGTTGTCCCAGAGTGCGGCCACTTCGTAGCTCGTGCTCTTTTCCGCCTCCAGGCCCGGATCGCCGATAATCACGCCGCAAGTGCCGCTCGGGCCATAGGTGCAACCACCGCCGCCGGTCGTATAGGCATAACCCGGTGCGACCTGGCGGATTTCAGGGGCGCGGAAACCGGTGGAAATGCCGCCCTTGATGGTCAGCTCCTCCGTCGCACTCCAGACGCCATAAAGGCGCGGGCTGAAATGATTGCCGTATTTTTCGTGGTTATCCAGACGAAGACCGCCGGTCAGCGCGAAATTATCGACGATGCGCCATTCATCCTCGACAAAAAGCGCCCATTGGGTTGCCGAGAAGGTTTCGTCGAGATTGGTGCGGCGTCCGGGGTTCTGGTCCGTAAGACGCGCCTCAAAATATTGGCCGCCCGTCACCAGCGTGTGGTTTCCGTACAATTCGAAGGGCGTGGTGAACTTGCCGTCCAGAACGGTGTTGCGCACTTCTGGCGAGCGCGGATTTTCGGTCACACGCCCCGTGCGGATATTTCGGGTGAAATTGGTGCGCTCGGCCCATTCCTGCTGGAAGGAGAATTCAGATGTGGTCGGCCCCCACCGGCCGGTATGCGACAAGGACCAATGGTCACGCGTATTGGTGTTGTAGGTGCCGTTGGCGTCAGTCGCCGCCAGCGTGTCGCCAGGTTCAGCGCTGCGGCGAAGCCGCGTCTTGCCACCTTCAAGATAGATGTCGTGGTCTTCATTCGGCGTAAACGTCAGACGGCCGTTGAAGTCATATTCCTTGGCGCCCGTGGTGCCGTTCAGGACGCTATCTTCGCCGCGTGTGAAGCCCCTGCCCCAGACCTGCAGGCCCAGCTGGTCCTTCAGGATCGGCCCATTGGCATACCAGGACACCTGGCCGCTATTGCCGAATTTGGAATGCTGCTGAACCGTACCCTCGGTAGTGACGGAGCCAGACCAGACATCGCCGACCTTGCGGGTGATGATGTTGATGACGCCGCCCATCGCATCCGAACCATAAAGCGAGGACATCGGCCCACGCACGACCTCGATGCGTTCAATCGCCGAAACCGGCGGCACGAAGCTCTGTTCGAAACCGGAGTTACCGTTAGTGCGAGCATCGCGGGTGCTTTGTCGCTTGCCGTCAACGAGGACCAGCGTGTAAGCGCCGGGCAATCCGCGAATGAAAATATCCTTTTCATTGGCGATGCCGGTGACAGATACACCCTGCACTTCACGCAGAGCATCTGTCAGATCGCGATAGGACCCCTTTTCCAGATCCTCGCGCGTTACCACCGTGATGCTGGCAGGCGCGTCCTTCACATTCTGCTCGAAGCCGGATGCGGTGACAACGATCTGCTGGAGAATCGTTGTTCCATCGGATGCCTGTTGCGCGTAAGCAGGCAGAGCAAAGCCCAGCGCCGTTCCAGCCATTGCTGCCGAAAGACCGGCCTTCATTATTGTCGCAGCGTTGTTTCGGCCGCGGTACTTCAATTCCATGTTACGCCCCCGCATTTAACTTGAGAATTTAACCCCACTTATTTAGGAGGGGGTGCGGGCGCAATGCGTTTGTTTTCGAACAATTCTAAATTCCAGAAATTGCAAAAAGGGCTCCTCCACTCAGCGGCGGAGTAAAAAAATCGCAAGATGACAACCGGCAAGAGAAAAGAACAATCAGCTTCCCCGACAAAGCCAGACAGGCTTGGACAGCTGAAATTACTTGTCGCTTTCGACGCGTTGTTGCGGGAAGGCAGTGTCAGCCGAGCCGCGGCCGGTATGGGAATGCCTGTTTCCTCGATGAGCCGCATATTGCAGCAGCTGCGGGAGAAATACGGAGACCAGCTGTTTTTACGCACCGGCCAGGGCCTGCGTCCTACCCCCTTTGCCGAGAACATGCGGTTGCGGATCCGCTCGCTGGCAGCGGAAGCGGATAACCTGATCGATTATTCACGGGAGAAACCGGAACTACCCGCTGCTGCCAATAAAAGCGGCTGGGAACAGCCGGTGCTGATGAAGGCGCCGCCGCTTTCACTTCGCCCGAGCGTTGTTCTGGAAGGCCAGCCGACACCGGAAAACATTGCCGACCGTCTCGCCCGTATCGGCCACAATGCCGATCCGCAGCAGCGGCTTGCGAAGTATATCGCGACCTCGGCAATGGGCATCGGTAACAGCCGCCCACTCAGCCAGGAGGAGGCGATGGATGCGCTGGCGATCATTCTCGACGGCGATGCCGACCCGATCCAAATCGGGGCGCTGCTTGCAACCATGCATTATCGCGGTGGGACCGCAGCGGAGCTTGCCGGTTTCATCGAAGCCATGTGGCAGCATATAGAAAGAGACCGGCAGCGGCCTGCCGTTGTTGATCTCGACTGGCCGGCCTATATGTCGCCCAAACATCGTGACGCACCCTGGTTCCTGCATTCCGCCCGCCTCGTTTCCATGGCGGGATACAGCGTTTTGTTGCACGGCCATGTGGGTCAGGGGGAAAATGGCGGCAAGCTCGAACTTGCAGCTGAAGCCTGTGGAATTCCCCTCTGCCATTCCCTTTCGCAGGCCGCCGAGGCCACAGCGTCACAACGGATCGCCTATTTGCCGATTGGTGGTCTGTCTCTGCAGTTCCAGAGCCTTCTTGGCCTGCACGGCATTCTGGAAATGCGCCTGCCGCTCAACACGGTCGTGCATCTTCTCAACCCGCTTCGCGCCAGAAGCGCCATGATCGGTGTCGCCCGCCCCTCCTATCAGGAGCTTCACCGCGATACTGCACGACTGCTTTCGGTGGAGAACCTCGCTATTCTCGGCAATACGCGGGATTTTGCGCAATTCACACCGTTTCGCAGCACCCGGATTTTTGGCCTTTCCAAAGGCAGGGATGTTGAATTCGTCATTCCAGCCCGCGAAACGCCCCCGGCCGAAATGCCGACCATGTTCACCACCTTCGAATACTGGCGGGCAGTTTGGACGGGAGCGGCCAGAGACGAAAGGGCGGAGACCACCATCATCTCCACGGCTGCAATCGCGCTGATGCTGGTCAACGACATGGCCATGCCATTTGAGGAGGCCTATGGCCGCAGCCTGCGGCTGTGGCACGACAGGGCGCGTAATTTCGTCAATGTCTGAAAGCTCGGTGCCTGAAAGCTCAGGCGTTGGCGACTGATTTTTTTAGTGCCAGATACTCCCACACGGCAACGAGCAGCAGGATGCCCGTGCTTGCCAGTTGCAGAATGTAAAGCGGTATGCCCAGCACCGGCAAAAGCAGGCAGAGCGCCACCAAACCGGCAAAATGCGAAACGGGCCGCTGGTAAGTGGCGGCAATCTTGACGCCGATATTGCCGGCCAGGAAAAGGATGGGGCCGCCGAGAATAGCGATGGCCTCCCTCAGCGCTGCGCCCTCCCGGGCATGGGAAAGGCTGAAGTCCTCTCCCACGGCCGTCAGGATAATGCCCGCAACGATAGGCAGGTGCCCATAGTTGAAGAGATTATGGGCGATCTTCGCTTTCTCTTCGGCATTTTCAGCCTTTCTGGACGCTTCCTCCTGCCCGTGATGGAAATAGATCCACCACATCGCCACGGTGCTGACGAAGGCCGAACAGAAAACGATGAATGTCAGGGTCGAATTCATATATTCGGTGGCCGTGCGGCCGGTGGTGAGAATGGTTTCGCCAAGACAGATGATCACGAAGAGTGCACAACGTTCCGCCAGATGCTCGCCGGAAAGATGCAGCCGGTCCTCGTCGCTGGATGCCACACCCGGCACCACATAACGGCAGGCCGGTCCGGCATATTCGATCGCCAGCGCCACACCCCATAGGAGAATGCGGTCCGTCAGATCGACCAGCCCGCCGGCCAGCCAGAACAGGCTTGATATGACGAGCCAGATCGTCACGCGCACGAAAACCAGAAAAGACTGCCGATCTTCCCCCTTGAAGGCATAAAGCGCAAAAAGGCTCCGCCCCACTTGCATGCTGCTGTAGATGAGGGCGAAAACGAACCCCTGTTCCGCAAAAGCTTCCGGCAGAGCGATGGCCAGCAGAACCCCACCGAACATCAGCACAAAGAGCAGGATCCGGACCGGCTCCTTTTCCGTATTCAGCAGATTAGTGATCCACGTAGTGTGTATCCACAGCCACCATAACGATAATATCAGGATGCCTGCTTCAAGCGCAGCCGTTGGCCCGAAATCCTTTGCCAATGCATGCGAGAGCTGGATGAGCGCGAAGACAAAAACCAGATCAAAAAACAACTCAGGGAAAGTCGCCTTTTCCGCGTCCTGTCCTTCGTGCCTTATCCAGCTTTCAGCATCCGGCGTGCGTCCGGAAGTCTCCGTTTCAGTTCTCATTCTGCTCCTGTTCGTGAAATATCATGTCGCTGCACCTCCTCTCACCGTTGTGAGAGATCGGCGTCCACACCAGGCGTATCAAAGCTTGAGGCTCGTCCGGGAAATTCGAGAGCGCGCGCACTGTCCGGATAAAAACGCGGTCCCACCAGTCGCACTTTCCTGCCTCGGACATCGGTAATGTAATCGGGTGCGGCAGATGTTTCAAAGAATGTGACGTCCCGGGCTTTATCATGCTCCAGCGTGCTCACCTCAATGGGCTGGGCAACTACCGGCAGCGCCGTCACGCAGGTGAAAGCAGCGGCGAGGAAAATGGACTTGGGCAACATCTGTCTATCCCTGGCACAATTATTTGCGCAATAAACAGCCTGCACCCGTTTTTGTTCCGGCGCTCTTCAGGCGTCTCCGTCGAGATAGGTGCTATATTGCACATAGTCGGCGCTCGGTTGCCCATCGACAATTTCTGGGGGCCGGCCGGCGTCTCCTGTCAGATAGCCAGCACTTTCGAGCGCCGCCTTCAAGAGCTTTTCAATCGCAACGTGCCGGGGCAAGGCGTTGTCAGCCATATAGAGAGCAACGGCCAACTCCATGTCGTCTGGGAAAATCATGGGCGCGGGCGTTCCTTTTCAACAATCAGACGGAAACGCGCAATGATGACGAAGGTTCAATTCGGTTGATTTGTGCCGGTATTCCCGACCATCAAGCGCCCACAAAACGGATCATTTCTCGCCGCAACCAAAACATCCTCGCCAACAGTCCAAGACGCCAGTTTAAAGTTTTCCCACTGCTTCTTTGCTGGGAACTGATGCATCTAAATAACGCATACATGACCCGCTCATTCCAATTGGGCGTTCAAAACACCCCGGACTCAAGCAATTGAAACCAAACAGGGAAAAGCGCAAACGAAAGCTAATGGAGACTTAACTTTCATTACCTTGCATTAACCATAGAAATTCTCGCTGGCTGAATTCTGGTGCGTGCAACAGCAGCCTTATCGCGAATCTCTCTGGAGTTCTGGAAACAATGCAAATGTACCTGTGGACCGGCTTTTTCGCAAGCTGTCGCCATTTCCCGACGGTTCAGATTTTAGGCTCGCATGTTCGTCTCCAGCTTGTCCGTGCGACCACGCAGCTGCGCCAGCAGCATGGCTTGAAGATCAAAGCCACCCTCCTGTGACTTCCGGGTCAGATTGCGCAGATATCCACCCAGCGAGCTGATCTGCTCCGCCTTCTGCAGCAGGCAGGCAAGGATAGCCGCCGTCCCCTGTCGACCGAAGGCGGTAAGCGCCTCCTGATAAGCCGACTGGCTGATGTTGAACATGGTTCTGATGACGGAGGTTGCCACCTCCAGATCGCGCCAGCCGGTCACCGCTCCACCTGGGGCATAGAGTGAAATATCCGGGCAAGCCTTCAAAACCAAAACAATATCAGGAACAAAAAATTGCTTATGAACAACAGGCCTGAGCGTTGGTGGCGAAGGACTTGCACTGACAGGTGCCGCATAAGCTGGCGGAGCCGCAGTGTTTACCACCGGTGGAACGGTTGCCGGTTCACGCAAATCCTGCGGTTTAGATATGGATTCGGATTCTGAATTCTTTATGAGGCGCTCATTTTGGCAGTCATTGCCGCTTAAATCTTCGGATTTTTCAATATTTTCCAGATAGTTGGTCACTTCTGCGCGCAGCGAGGCCAGAAAACCGGCGATTTCCTTGAGTTCAGTAGGTTTTGAATTGCGGCCAAGCGAGCGGGCAACGGCATTGTAGCGGGTCTGAAAGACTTCGGATGTTTCAGTCTGGCCGCTGGCCGCAATCATTTCACAGAGTTTCTGGATATCGCGGCGGCAAAGGCTGATGCTTTCGCGAAGCCGTTGAAGATCAAGCCGCTCGCAGATGATGCGTTCAGCCATGTCTTCAATTTCTGCCTTGCGGGCGAGAAGCGGCGCCAGCGAAAAACCATAGGCTTCGCTGATCTCCCCTCCCCTGTGCTTGCGGGCGTAACGCTTTCCGTTTGGACTGTCTTTACGGATAATGAGACCGGCTTCGACAAGGGCCGAGAGATGCCGGCGCAACGTCTGTTCGGCCATTCCATGGGCTCGCAGCGACAATTGCGTATTGGACGGAAAGACGACCAGGCCGGTTTCGCTGGAGAGTTCGTTCTTTGGATAAAAACTCAAAAGCGCGTTCAAGACCGCAAGCGAGCGATCGGTCACGCCGAGCAATGGTCTTGCTTCACAGACAGAACGATAGAGTTTCCATTTATCGACCGCTTCGGTTTTGTTGTTTTTCTGTGCGGCAAACTGAGTTGCGAGAACGCCAAACGACATCGCTCGCCGCCCAAAGGGCGTCGTTACATGTGTGCTGTTCATGTCTTTCACCTTTCACAAGGCAAAAGAAAATCGCTCACCGAAAAATTCGATGCCAAGACTCTTGACTATGATTCGCGGAAATGAGATTCTTTGGTTGCTTAGATCAAAGAAAGGCTTCCGTGCGGCAACGTTCGGGGGCTTTTTTCTTTTGTGATGCGTCTCCTGTTAGTCGTTCGAGTTAAAAATCACTGTTTTGACCGGTATTCGGCAAACAGCGTCTGAAGATGTTCCAGAACGAACTCGGCAAATTCCGGAGCTTCGTTCTTGTCGATCGAGATATCCAGCTTGCGGTCGCTCTCGACTACTTTCGCCAATCGACCACCTGTCTCCGACGACCAGACACCGGCTTTTTTCGCCTGGGCCTTGGGCTTCAGGAAATCCAGAAGTGATTTGAATCGGTCTTCGGAGACAAGCGCTGCAACGGAAGGTTCCCTGACATAGGCACGGGCAGCTTCCTTGACCTGTGACGAGGAAAGCTGATCGGCGAGATCCATCCAGTTACGGCGACCGACGCTAGGCGCGGGGCCGATGAGATCGACCAGATCCTCTGGAATGCGGCCGACGACTGACAGCATGTTGGAAAGATCGCCCTTGTGCAGGGACATTGCCGCCATGATCGTGTCACGGGGAAACCGCATCTGCAGTTTCTGGGCAAAGCGCGCCTTTTCGATATAGGTGAGATCGCGACGCTCGTTGTTTTCCTGTCCCTGCGCTACGACCAGCTGTTCATCACTAAGATCGCGAACGACGGCCTTGACCGGAATACCAAGGCTCGAGACGGCACGCAGACGGCGATGACCGAAGGCAACCTGATAGCGGCCCGGAAACTCGGGATGCGGGCGCACCAGAATGGGAACCTGCTGTCCCTGCTCGCGAATGGCTTCCACCAGACCTGCATCCGCTTCTTCGGAAGCCGGCATACGATCGGGTATGAACGAAGGATCAATATCGACAGGATTGAGGGAAACGATCGTCAGACCCTCGGCGAGCCGCTTTTCGATCTCTTCAGCCCGCTTGGCGCGTTCAGACACTTCGTTCAGCGACTGGCCGATCATACCAACCGGCGAGTTCACAACATCCGTCATCAGGTCGGGAGAACCAAGGATGGGCCTGACGCGCGGCCGCGCCCGCTCCGGAGTTGCGTCGTTGGTATCTGTGGCCGGTGTGCTGAGATTTGCGAAGATCTGTTTTCTGCTCATGCTGCCCTACCCCACGCTTTTTTGATTAGTCCTTCGACCTCAGCGTTTACATTGTTCATGGCTTCCAGCGCGCGATCATAGGTCGAGCGGGTGAACTGGGTTCTTTCCACTTCGAAAAGCGTCTGGTTGGTCAATCCGGCGTCCGACACGGCCGTACTCTTCAGCATCGGATGGTTGAGGACGTTTTCACCGAAGATCGAACGCAGGAAGGCGACCATCTGGTTTTGCGGGCCGTCACTCGGTTCAAACCGGGTGATGAGGTAGCGCATCCAGTTATAATCGGATCGCGCACCGGCCCTGCCGATTTCAGCGAGAAGATCGCCGGTCATGGCGAGGAACTGGTTCATGGACATGACGTCCAGCATTTGCGGATGGACGGTGACGAGAACCGAGGTGGCCGCCGTCAATGCCGAAAGTGTCAGGTACCCGAGTTGTGGCGGGCAGTCGATCACGACCACATCGTAGAAGTTCTGCGCCTGGGCGATTGCTTGGCCGATACGGGCAAAAAACAGTGTGTCGCCCGGTGCACGGCGCATCAGCGCGCGGGGCGTGTCGTGTTCGAACTCCATAAGCTCCAGATTGCCCGGAACGATGTGAAGGCCGGGAATATAGGTACCGCGAACGATCTCGGCTATCGGACGACGCTCTTCATCGTAGCGGATAGCGCCGTAAAGTGTTTCATTCGGTCCGACATCGATCTCCGGCTGATGACCGAAGAGGGCCGACAGACTGGCCTGTGGGTCAAGGTCGATTGCGAGAACCCGATAACCGCGCAAGGCCAGATATTGCGCAAGATGCGCTGACGTCGTGGTCTTTCCCGAACCGCCCTTGAAATTCATGACGGCGATGACCTGGAGTTCTTCGCCGTCACGACGGTGCGGCAGGTAGCGGCGTGTACCACGCGCACCCTGATCGAGCAGCTTTCTGATCTCGTGCATGTCTTCAACGGAATAGGAGCGGCGGCCTGAGGCCTGTGCCGCGTCAAGTTCCGGACGCTCAGCCGCGATCTGGCGAAGATAAGCCTCGCCGATCCCAATCAACCGTGCAGTTTCGGCAGGCGAGAAATGTCGCATGCTCTTTTCGGTGTGAGGTGAAAATGTATTTGCATTATGCGCCTGCAATTGGGCTGACAGTGCAGCCGAATGCTGTTGTATAAGGCCCGTCAGGTCGGGTGCCCCTGCAGCACGTCTTGAGTCGGCACTCTGTGTCATTTGTCTTCTTTCGCTCGATATCGCAGTGGCGGTTTTTTTTGAAAAAGGCGGTTTTTTCCGCAACTGAGATATAAGCGCCGATTCTCTTTTTGGCGCAATAGGCTTTTTTCTCAGTTGCGAAAGTGCCGCTAAAGCATTGTGGAAGAATCACATTTGGGTTTTGTGACAGTTTGACGGTTAGCCGCGGCTAACTTCTTCAATATTGGTCGCGGGAACGATTGCCAGCTGTACTCTTATCAGCGATTGAGAGCCTTCAGAGTTAGCCGCGGCTAACTCCGCAGAGTGAAGATAAAGATACTTGCTGCTCCGCGCATCGACGAAAAGACAAGGGTGGACATTCGCAGGCGTTTAATCTCTACTCATTGACTAGAGTATCGTTGGGCCGCGCGCTCCCCGTGTGGCTATTCATACTGTCGCAGGTTGGAGGAATAAATGTCCTATGATGTCGCTCTCGTGGGGTCCGGCTTCGCTGCCATCTGTACCGCCGCCCATCTTCTCTCTTCGCTGCCAGCAAAGGCTTCGATCGCTATTGTTGGCGATGAGTCTGACTTTGGGCGTGGAACGGCTTACCGTACGGAACTACCCTATCACCGGCTGAATGTGCCGGCTGGACGAATGAGCGTCTTTCCTGACCGTCCGGATGATTTCCTCGACTGGCTGAAGGAAAACGAGATAGGGGACGATCCTCTGCTATTCGCATCGCGCGGAGATTATGGTCTCTATCTAAGAGACAGGTTGGCAACTCTGTTGAGAAGTCGAGAACAAAGGGCGAGGGTGGATTTCATTCGCGCCAAGGCTTCCACCTGCCGCCCGGACGATGCGGGCGGATTTACCTTCATTCTCGAAAACGGTGAGAACATGCGCGCGCAAAACGTTGTTCTGTGTGTGGGCGTCGGGGCGGCCAGTTTGCCGGTGCAAACTGTCGCTAATGATGAGGGCAGACCGCAGCGGATCATCGGTCACTGCTGGCCGCCAGGATGGTTGTCGAAGGTGAAGACGGGCGACCGCATCTGCATTCTCGGCTCCGGGTTGACGATGATTGATCAGGTGCTGACCCTGAGGGGAAAAGGACACACGGGGCCAATTCATGTCCTGTCTCGTCGCGGGCTTGTGCCGCATCCGCATATCAGCCCACCTTTGCCCGCCGTCGATCCCATCTTGCCAGAGAAAACCACGGAGATTAGCCGCCTGTTGCAGTCTTTGCGCAAACAGGTGAGGGAGGGCGCGCCCTGGCGGACCGTCATGGATGGGTTGCGACCGCGAACGCAGTCGCTTTGGCGCGCTCTTACGGTTGCTCAACGAAGCAGGTTCCTTCGGCATGCTTTGCCGTGGTGGAACATTCACCGACATCGCATCGCGCCGGAGGTTCATGCGGCTTTTGAGAAACTGCTTACGGATGATGTTCTGGAAATCCACGCGGGCTACCTCAACTTCGTTGAAGAGCAGGATGAAGGCATTACCCTGCGCTACCGTCGCCGGCATACGCAGGTATTGAAAGAGTTGCAGGTGGATTGGATTGTGAATTGCACCGGTATGGAGCGAGCGGGTATTGGCCATTCGCGCCTTTTGGAAAACATGCGAAACGACCGTGTACTCCTGCTGGATTCTCTCGGTCTCGGCGTTGAGGTGGACGACCGGTCTCGGCTGTTGCGGGCGGACGGACAAAGTTGGCCTGGCCTTTTCGCCGCCGGCGCACTGACGGCGGGCCACTTATGGGAAATAACCGCCGTTCCGGATATTCGCTTGCAGGCGCAAAAGATCGCGCAACACGTCACGGACAGGGTGTCGTCGAACGATAGGGTTTCAGCGCAGGGGTAAATTGCTGAGGTGAAATATCGGAAACAAGACCGTAGTCGACGCATATTTGTTCGGCGCCGGTCATCTCCGGATTTCCCATCTTTGATGTTAGCCGCGGCAAACTTTCCCAGTTGGCGAATATCCAACGAATAAACCGTTGGTGACTTCCAGGGCCAGAGGAGCGTGTCGGACCTACTTCCGTGGCAAGATGGATGGGACCCAATGATATGCTCTTGCAGCAACAGGTGATTCCTCGAGAAAAACGCTCTTCTCTGTTATAATTCAGGATTAGTGATTTCGTGCCGATAACGGTAGCAACAGGCGCGCTTCCTCTGGTTTGCTAAATAATTTACATCGCTTATGGAATGTTGCCGTAAAACGGGCTATAAATCCTAAAAAATACGATAATGATGAAAATTATTTGCGAGGTTTTGATGGAGAAGCAGAAGCTGGTGAGGTTCGCAACGGCTGACAATCAGGCCGGCGGCCAACGTCGGCCATTTGCCAAGGCCGTTCGGGCAGGCGATTTTGTCTATGTTTCCGGGCAGGTGCCGACTATTGACGGGGAAGTGGTGACTGGCGGCATCGTGGCCCAAACCGAGCAGGTTGTGGCCAACATCAAGGATGTTCTGGCGCTTGCCGATTGTACGCTTGCCGATGTGGTGAAGGTTAATGTCTGGCTGGATGACGCCCGGGACTTTTCAAGCTTCAATGCCGTTTTCCAGAAATATTTCATCGACCATCCGCCGGCGCGCTCGACCGTGCAGTCGCCATTGATGGTCGACGCAAAGGTGGAAATGGACGTTATCGCTTATAAGCCGGTGGCTTAACTATTTGATTTTTATGGTTTTGAGAGCATATGATGACCTATCCCTGGCCTGACGAGGGCACACCACTCAATGCGATTTCGACGCCGATGCCGGTGATCGATGAGGATCGGCTTGCGGCCAATATTCTCAAGGCGCAATCCTATCTCGATGGGCACGGCAAGGCCTTCCGGCCACATATCAAGACGCACAAGATACCGGCCATCGCCAGACAGCAGCTTCAGGCCGGCGCCATCGGCATCAATTGCCAGAAGGTCAGCGAAGCGGAGGTTTTTGCAGATGCCGGCTTCGACGACATCCTGATTACCTTTAATATTCTCGGCGCGGCGAAATTGTCACGACTAAAGGCACTGAATGCGCGTATCGGCCGGTTGAGTGTCGTTGCCGACAGCGCAGCGACGATTGCTGGCCTTGCCGGCACGTTTGATACGGAAAAGCCGCTTGCCGTGCTTGTCGAATGCGATACCGGCGGAAAGCGCTGCGGCGTCCAGACGCCGGAAGCCGTCCTGGTGCTTGCGGAAAAGATCGATGCGGCGCCGGGCCTCGTCTTCAAAGGCATTTTGACCTATCCGGCACCGGGTGGCGCTGAAAAGGTCGAGAGCTTTATTCGCGAGACAATGGCGCTGCTTGCGGGAAAAGGCATCGAATGCCCTGTCCGGTCCAGCGGCGGTTCACCGGATTTTTACGCTGCGCACCTTGTGCCTTCGGCAACCGAACACCGGGCGGGGACCTATGTCTATAATGACCGCGCCATGCTGCGCGCCGGTCATTGTGCGGCTGGCGATCTGGCAATGCATGTTCTTGCCACTGTGGTATCGCGGCCGACGCCCGATAGGGCCGTGCTCGATTGCGGCTCCAAGGCTTTGACCTCCGATCTTCTTGGTTTCAGCGATTACGGGCTGATCGAAGGTTATGAAGGTGCAAAAATCATCTCGCTCTCGGAAGAGCATGCAGTTGTCGATCTATCTGGCTGCACTTCCGGCAAGCCGGAAATCGGTGATGTGGTCAAGGTCGTGCCAAATCATACCTGCGTTGTCAGCAACCTTTTCGACAGGATGGTGTTTCATCGAAACGGCCTTGTGACCCGGGTTGAAGACGTGGCCGCACGTGGTACCGTGTGGTAAGATTACCCGGCTAATTAATTAATGAGATAGACGCTGCCGGAAGGCAGTCGGGGCAACGAGAAATCAGGAAAATGCGCATATTCACGGCGTCGCTCGCCACCGAAACCAACACGTTTTCGCCCGTCCCGACGGATATGGATGCCTTCCGCGCGGCTTTTTATGCCGGGCCGGGCGAACATCCGGAAACGCCGACGCTCTGCTCCTCGCCGGTGCCGATCCTACGCCGTCGCGGCAAGGCGGAAGGGTTTACGGTGATCGAGGGAACGTCCTGCTGGGCGGAACCAGCAGGCCTCATCCAGCGCCAGACCTATGAAACGCTACGCGATACTATCCTCGCGGAGCTCCAGGAAGCGCTACCGATTGATGCGGTCGTTCTCGGTCTGCATGGCGCAATGGTGGCGCAGGGTTATGATGATCCGGAAGGGGATTTTCTGTCGCGCGTGCGCGCAATGGTTGGGCCGGGCGTGTTGATCGCGGCGGAATTCGATCCCCACAGCCATCTGACGGCGCTGAGAGTTAAAAATCTCGATTTCATGGCGACGTTCCTGGAGTTCCCCCATACTGATTTCGAAGAACGCGGCGAGCATGTCGTTGAACTGACGCTGCGTACTCTGCGCGGTGAGATCAAACCGGTCATTTCAACGTTTGATTGCCGTATGATCACCATTTATCCGACCAGTCGCGAGCCGATGCGATCTTATGTGGATCGTTTGAAGGCGATGGAAGGCAAGGATGGCATCCTGTCCATTTCTGTCATCCACGGTTTCATGGCAGGGGATGTGCCGGATATGGGTACCCGGATTGTCGTCGTTACCGATGGCGACAGGGAGAAGGGCGATGCGCTGGCCGAAAAACTCGGCCATGAACTTTATGCCATGCGCAAACAGACCGCCATGCCGATGCTGGATACGGAATTTGGACTCGACCGGGTTCTTGCCATTCGCAGCGACAACCCCGACAAGCCGGTAGTCGTGTCGGACATATGGGACAATCCGGGTGGCGGTGTTGCAGGTGATGCGACCCATATCCTGCGGCGCATGGTGGAACGCGGCATGGATAATATCAGTGTCGCAACGATCTGGGATCCGATTGCAGTCTCTTTCTGTCATGCAGCGGGCGAGGGGGCAGAGATCGATCTGCGCATCGGCGGCAAATCCAGCCCCGAGGGCGGTGAGCCGCTCGACTTCCGTATAAAAGTGATGCGCACCGTCGAGGCCGGCTGGCAGAGTTTCCGCAACAGCCGCGTCACGCTCGGCCGCGCCGCCGTCGTCCGGCCGGTTGGGACAGAGATCGATATCATTCTCATCACCAGCCGCACCCAAACTTATGAGCCGGATATCTTTTCCAATCTCGGCATCGATTTCGCCAAGAAAGATGTGCTGCTGGTGAAGTCCACCAATCACTTTCATGCCGGTTTCGCACCGGTCGCCTCCGAGATCGTTTATATCGCGGCACCGACCTCCTATCCAACCGATCCGGCCAAAACCGCCTATCGCAAAGCGAGCCTTGGGCTATGGCCAAGAATGGCCGATCCGCTGGGCTTGGATTAAGGCCGAACTCGCTTCAGATCGGCAGGAGTGAGATCAGAAAGAACGCGCCTTTGGCGGCCTCGATGGTGAAAGGCGAGCCGTCTTCGATAATCATGCTGTCCAGCCTATTCAGATGGACAATGTCGCTATAGTTGGCGACCTGCAGGGGATCGAGCGCAAGAACGAGGCTCGTGCCCGGCGCCGCTTCCACCGAAAGGCTGCCGGACAACCTCTGCACGTTGTGCTTCAGGGATGAGCGACGGGTCATGATGTTCAGATCGACGATCGCACCATCCATCAATGTCGCGTCCACCGGAACATCCGCCGGAAAGGGCAGGGGCGTGCTTCCAGTCGTCAGCAGCACCGGATCATGCCCGGCAATAGCGAGCGCCATGCCGTTTCCTTCGATGATGGCGAGCGTACGGTCGATGCCGGAAAAGATCGAAAACGGTCCGTCCTGGGCAACGGTCGCCATGCTGATACGCCAATCGAATTCATCCACGGAAGCTCCCGGCGGATGGACGGCGATTTCGACCGTTAAACCGCCACCGTTCTTCCATGGCATGGATTTATAATCGGCAGCGCGCAATATTTTCATCGTGGTTTTCCAGAAGGAGCTTGTTAATGGGGTCGGGCAATTGCGGTTTACGATCCGCGATCATGCTGAATACGTTGTTCGAGCGTCTTTTGAGCGGCCTTGAGATCGGATGAGTGGCCGGCGACTTTCTCGATGGCAGCAATGGCGAGATCGTTGGCGACATAATCGGATTTATGTCCGAGATTATGCACAAGGATCAAAGTGGAGCCGCTGATATCTCTGGCGAGCTGGCGGGAATGCACCTCTGGCGAAACGGTGTTGTCGGTATCACCCGTGATGATGACGGTTGGCGCCTTGATGCGCCGATAGCCTGGCGAAGCTCCACGTGCCCATTCGCTGAGAGCGGCGACCTCCTGAGCGTTATGTCGAAAAATCCTCGGCCGCAGGGCCGCTAACGCATGCGTGGCCTCCACATAGCCGGCAGGGCGGGGATTGGGAGCGAAAACGCCGCGTATTGCTTGATCGATCGCCAGAAGGCCAGCGGGCGGCGCAACGAAGGTGCTGAATAGCGGGCCGCTGAAAGGTGCGCTTGCCGCCGTGTAATACCATGCGATTCCACCGTTCCAGGAATAGACGGCGGGAGACAGGAAGACGAGCCCGGTTACCATATTGGGGTGACGGACGGCGAATGCCGCTGCGATGGCGCCGCCGAATGAATGCCCGACGATAATGGCTCTTGGAATGCCACGCTTTTTCATAAGCTGCGCGATGGCGTCGGCTTGCCCGTCCGGAAGAATATTGTCTTTGCCGCCAATATCCGAGTTGCCGTGCCCCGGCCGATCGACAAACAGCAATCTCGCCCGACCGCGAAGCTTTTCGAGAAACGAGAACATCGGATCGTAAAGGCTGGCGCTTGCCCCGTGGATGAACACGATCGGCGGAAGTTCGGGCTTTCTTTCGGGTTCGATCAGCACGCTGTTCAGCTTGTAACCACCCACATCGATCCGCACGGGAGCGGCGCGCTCTTTTTCGGAGGCCATGACGGGTGTGACGGAAGCCGGGAGAAACGCCCCGAGAAGAAGTGTAAAAGCAAGCGGCAGAAACTTGTGCGCCATTCTTTGATCTACCATGTCCTTTGCGGCCGGCTCTTTGATCGGCGCAGCGCTCTCACGAGCATACGGCGGACCGGTTGAAAAGAGCAATGAACAAAGCCGCAAACCTGCCGGAAGTTCCAATAGCCGCCAGTACAAATGTCGGCCCGGCGTTTCGACTTTGCACAATTCACATTGAACGGTTGCAAGCTTTAGACCATGGCGCAGCCCGCAAACTGCGCCACGGTCGTCTTTTTGATCAGTTGCCGAGAATGCCAGGCAGGCGCAGGCCCTGCTCCTTGGCGCAGTCCACGGCAATCTCATAACCGGCATCGGCATGGCGCATGACGCCGGTTGCCGGGTCGTTCCACAGCACACGCTCAAGCCGTCTGGCGGCATCGTCGGATCCGTCAGCGCAAATGACCATGCCGGAATGCTGGGAGAAGCCCATGCCGACGCCGCCACCGTGGTGCAGGGAAACCCAGGTCGCGCCGGAGGCGGTGTTGAGCAATGCGTTGAGCAGCGGCCAGTCGGATACGGCATCCGAACCGTCTTTCATGGCTTCTGTCTCGCGGTTGGGCGAGGCGACGGAACCGCTGTCGAGATGGTCGCGGCCGATGACAACAGGCGCTTTCAACTCACCGTTCTTCACCATTTCATTGAAGGCGAGGCCAAGACGATGGCGATCACCAAGCCCGACCCAGCAAATGCGCGCCGGCAGGCCCTGAAACGCGATGCGTTCGCGCGCCATGTCCAGCCAGTTATGCAGGTGCTTGTTATCAGGCAGCAGTTCCTTCACCTTGGCGTCGGTCTTGTAGATGTCTTCCGGGTCGCCCGAAAGTGCGGCCCAGCGGAACGGACCGATACCGCGGCAAAACAGCGGGCGGATATAGGCGGGCACGAAGCCGGGGAAGGCGAAAGCATCTTCCAGACCTTCGTCCTTGGCGACCTGGCGGATATTATTGCCGTAATCCAGCGTCGGAACACCGGCGTTCCAGAAGTCGACCATGGCCTGCACATGCACCTTCATCGAGGCGCGGGCGGCAGCGGAAACCGCCTTCGGGTCGCTCTCCTGTTTGGCGCGCCATTCGGCGACGGTCCAGCCGGACGGCAGATAACCATGGATCGGATCATGCGCCGAGGTCTGGTCGGTGACCATATCGGGGCGGACGCCACGGCGAAACAGTTCGGGGAAGATATCCGCTGCGTTGCCGATCAGGCCGACGGATTTCGCCTCGCCTGCCTTTGTCCATTGGTCGATGAGTCCCAGCGCCTCATCCAGCGTGTGCGCCTTTGCATCGACATAACGGGTGCGCAGCCGGAAATCGACGCGGGTTTCATCGCATTCGACCGCGAGGCAGCAGGCGCCTGCCATAACGGCGGCCAGCGGCTGCGCGCCGCCCATACCGCCGAGACCGCCGGTCAATATCCATTTGCCCTTGAGGTTGCCGCCGTAATGCTGGCGACCGGCTTCGACGAAGGTTTCGTAAGTACCCTGCACGATGCCCTGGGTGCCGATATAAATCCACGAGCCGGCCGTCATCTGGCCGTACATGGCCAGACCCTTTTTATCCAGCTCGTTGAAATGGTCCCAGGTGGCCCAATGCGGCACCAGATTGGAGTTGGCAATCAAAACGCGCGGCGCATCCTTGTGTGTGCGGAACACGCCAACCGGCTTGCCGGACTGCACGATAAGGGTTTCATCCTCGTTCAGATCCTTCAGCGTCGCAACGATGCGGTCGAAATCCTCCCAGGTGCGGGCGGCGCGGCCAATGCCGCCATAAACCACCAGATCATGCGGGCGCTCGGCGACATCAGGATCGAGATTGTTCATCAGCATGCGCAACGGCGCTTCCGTCATCCAGCTTTTGGCATTGAGTTCGGTGCCCTGCGGTGCGCGGACATCGCGAATATTGTGGCGTGGATTGTCCATAGGTTTTCCCCCTTACCGTTTCGTATCGAGCGCAAATTCTTCCATGCGCGTGAGAATGTTTTTGAGATGGATGCGAAGTTTTTCGGCTTTATGCCCGTCGTAAGCGAAAGGCGATGCCTCGCTTTGAAGGTGAGTGGATTGCGCCAGCTCCATCTGGATGGCGTGCACGCCGGCTTCCGGTTTTCCGTAATGACGCGTCGTCCAGCCGCCTTTGAAACGGCCGTTCAGAATGCTGTCGTAACCCTCTGCTGCTGCGGTCACTTCCACGGCAATCCGTTCGATGGCCGGATCGCAGGTCTTGCCCATATCCGTGCCGATGTTGAAATCTGGCAGCTTCCCCTCGAACAGGAAGGGGATATGCGAGCGGATCGAATGGCAATCATAGAGAATTGCGATGCCGTGAATGGCCTTCACCCGCTCGATTTCCGCCGCAAGGGCTGCATGATAGGGCGCGTGGAAGGTTTCCAGCCGGTAGGCGATATCAGCGGCAGCGGGCTCCTGCCCCTCGTTCCAGATCGGCTTGCCGTCGAAATCGGTTTCCGGAACGAGTCCCGTCGTGTTCTGGCCCGGATAAAGGCTTAACCCCGCGGGATCGCGGTTGGCGTCGATCACGTAGCGGTGGAAGGTGGCGCGAACCGTGGTCACGTTCTCCAGAAGCCCGGCATAGAGGTCGTGGATATGCCAGTCGGTATCGGCAAGAATCTTGCCGTTATCGTTGAGGCGATCCCAAATCTCCGCCGGCACATCCGTACCGGTGTGAGGCAGGCCGAGAATGATTGGTGAGGTGCCTTGGTGGAGAGAGAAAGGCGTGTTCATCGATCATCCGCCTGTACTCTGGGGTTGCCCCCCTCTGCCCTGCCGGGCATCTCCCCCACAAGGGGGAAGATTGGCAAGCGGCTGGCACTCTGCCCATGGAACGAGCGGCTGCGGCGTGTAATCTCCCTCCTTGTGGGGGAGATGCCCGGCAGGGCAGAGGGGGGTAACCCCGGTACGCCGACCTTTAATCGCAGGATGGAGGGGGGTGCTACCACCATCATCTCAAACCTCCAGCTTCGGCAGAATGCCATCCGAAATCACGGAGACCAGAGCGCCGGTAGCAATCAGCTCCGCCGCCGCCTTCAGATCCGGCGCCATATAACGATCCTCCTCCAGCGAAGGGATTGACGCACGAAGCACGGCAATAGCCTTTTGCAGTTCCGGGCTGGTTTTCAGCGGCCCGCGCAGTTCCACGCCCTGAATGGCGGAAAGCGCCTCTATGCCAAGGATGGCGAAGAGATTTTCTGTCATCGGCAGCAGGCGTCGCGCACCATGGCAGGCCATGGACACGTGGTCTTCCTGATTGGCTGAAGTTGGTGTGGAATCCACCGAGGCCGGATGCGCCATCTGCTTGTTCTCGCTCATCAGGGCGGCGGACGTCACTTCGGCGATCATCAGGCCGGAATTCAGACCCGGTTTTTTAGATAGAAAAGCGGGCAGGCCGTAGGAAAGTGCGGGATCGACCAGCAACGCCACGCGGCGCTGGGCGATCGCGCCGATTTCGCAGATGGCGAGCGCCGTCTGGTCGGCGGCGAAAGCCACCGGTTCTGCGTGGAAATTACCGCCGGATACGACGGAATTATCTGATAACACCAATGGATTGTCGGTCACCGCATTGGCTTCGATTTCAAGCGTGCGGGCCACCTGCCGCAGAAGATCGAGGCAGGCGCCGTCGACCTGCGGCTGGCAACGAATACAATAGGGGTCCTGCACCCGCTCATCGCCCTCTATATGGCTGATGCGGATTTCCGAGCCTTCCAGCAGATTGCGCAACGCCGCACCGGCATCGATCTGGCCCTTGTGGCCGCGGAGGGTGTGAATATCGGGGTGAAAGGGAGCCGACGAACCCATGGCGGCATCGGTGGAAAGCGCGCCGGTAATCAATGCGGCCTGCGCGGCGCGATGGGCGCGGAAAAGACCGGCCAGCGCAAGCGCCGTCGAGGTCTGCGTGCCGTTGATCAGCGCCAGCCCTTCCTTGGCGGCGAGAACGACCGGGGTCAGGCCGGCCTTCGCAAGCGCTTCACCGGCGGGCAAAAGCGCGCCGTGATAAAAAGCCTCGCCTTCACCCATCATCACGGCGGCCATATGGGCAAGCGGCGCGAGATCGCCGGAGGCACCGACCGAGCCCTTTTCGGGAATAACGGGAATGACGCCCTTTTCCAGCATCTCCTCGATCAGCCGCACCAATTCCAGCCGCACGCCGGATGCACCACGGCCGAGCGAAATCAGCTTCAACGCCATGATCAGCCGCACGACATTTTCCGGCAGCGCCTGACCGACGCCGCAGCAATGCGACAGAATGAGGTTACGCTGCAGCGTCGTTACATCGGCAGCATCGATCTTGATGGAAGCAAGTTTGCCGAAGCCGGTATTGATGCCATAGACCGGGGCATTGCCTGCTGCGATCTCGGCGATACGGGCCGCCGCCTTTTCAATGCCGGCGTCGAAAGAACGGTCGAGCCTTGCTGAGCCGTTGTTCCAGTAAATAGCGGCAAGATCGGCAAGGGCTACATTGCCGGGGTGAAGCGTGATGGTCTTCATCATGGTCATGCGGAAACCTTCTGTCCCTTGAAAATGCGAGCGTTGAGCGGGTTGAAGCCAATGCGGTAGACAAGTTCGGCCGGGCGCTCGATATCCCAAATTGTGAAGTCGGCGGATTTCCCGGCTTCGAGCGTACCGGTTTCCGCAAGCAACCCGAGCGCCTTGGCGGCATTGCGCGTCGTTGCCGTCAGGCACTCTTCCACGGTCATGCGGAAAAGCGTCGCGCCCATATTCATGGTCAAAAGCAGCGAGGTGAGCGGTGAGGTGCCGGGATTGCAATCGGTCGCCAGCGCGATTGTCGCGCCCGCCTCGCGCAGGGCCTGAACCGGTGGAGCGTGTTTTTCCCGCAGCGCATAAAAAGCGCCGGGCAAGAGCACGGCCACGGTTCCCGCTTTTGCCAGAGCGTTAGCGCCCGCCTCATCCAGATATTCCAGATGGTCAGCGGAAAGCGCGCCATAGGATGCCGCGAGCTTTGCCCCACCAAGATCGGAAAGCTGTTCGGCATGCAGTTTGACGGGAAGGCCGAGCTGTCGCGCTTTTTTGAAAACGCGGGTGATTTCCTCGACGGAGAAGGCGATGCCTTCGCAAAAGCCATCTACCGCATCCACCAGCCCTTCGGCATGGGCTTTTTCCAGCCCCGGCAGAACGACATCCGTAATGTAATCGGCATTGCGGCCCTTATACTCAGCGGGCGTTGCATGGGCTGCCAGATAGCTGGTGACGATCCGAACCGGCCGCAGCGTTTCAAGCCTGCGGGCAACACGCAGCATTTTCAGTTCGGTATCTATATCGAGACCGTAACCGGATTTGATTTCGATGGTGGAAATGCCCTCGGCCAGAAGCGTGTCGAGGCGGGGCAGCGCCTGGGCAACCAGAGTGTCTTCGGAGACTGCGCGCGTATCGCGCACCGAAGAAACGATGCCGCCGCCCGCCCTGGCGATCTCTTCATAGGTCGCGCCATTCAGGCGCATCTCGAACTCCATGGCCCGATTGCCACCGAAGACGAGATGAGTATGGCAGTCGATCAGGGAAGGGGTGATCCAACGACCACCGCAATCGGTAATCTCATCGGCTGCTGCCAGATCGGCAGGCAGATCATTTTCCGGACCGGCAAAGGCGATGCGGCCGCCCCGCACGGCAATGGCGGCGTTTTCGACAGCACCGATGCCTTCCATGGACGGGTCGAAGGTCGCCAGACGGGCATTGCGCCACAATGTCGTTGCGTCTCCCGCTGCCGTTCCCTTTACGGATTTGTTCCCTGGCATTTGCTTTTCGCCTTTCCTTTATGGCTTAAATGTATATACATAATAATCAGCTTGGCAAGCCGCAATTTCGCGTTTGAAATGGCCTTGCCTGACGTCGTAACAAGAGGAGAGGGTGGCATGACGGCAATTCACGCGGGCGCAGCACTTCTGGTAGATGGATGGGCACGGGACGTTCGCATCATCTGCGATGACGGTGCTGTTTCATCGCTCGAAACCGGCGTTTCCCCTCAGCCGCAGGATGAGCGCCACGCCGTCATCGTTCCGGCCGTGCCCAATCTCCATAGCCACGCCTTTCAGCGGGCCATGGCCGGGCTTGCCGAAATTCGCGGGCCGGCCGATGACAGTTTCTGGAGCTGGCGAACCGTCATGTATAAATTCGCGCTCTCCATGACGCCTGACCATGTCGAGGCGGTTGCCGCCCAGCTTTACATGGAAATGCTCGAGGCCGGTTTCGGGCGGGTCGGGGAATTTCATTATCTGCACAATGACAGGGATGGTTCGCATTACGGCAATATCGCCGAAATGGCTGAACGCATCGGCGCGGCCGCCGCACAGACTGGTATTGGCCTGACATTGCTGCCGGTCTTTTACGCGCATTCCGGTTTTGGCGGCCAGCCGCCGATCGACGGGCAGAAGCGTTTCATCCATTCGCTCGACAGTTACGAAAGGCTGATGCAGGGCGCACGGGCGGTGGTCAAATCCCTGCCGGGAGCCGTGCTCGGCATAGCACCGCACAGTCTACGCGCCGTGACCGGCGAAGAATTGGCGGCCATCGAGCCGCTGGCAAAGGGTGGGCCGATCCACATTCATGTGGCGGAACAGACAAAGGAAGTTGAAGATTCGCTTGCTTTTTCAGGCGCGCGGCCTGTGGAGTGGCTTCTGGAAAATGCGCCGGTCGATGATCGCTGGTGCCTTATCCATGCCACGCATATGACGCAGGCCGAAACGCGACGCATGGCCAAAAGCGGCGCCGTTGCCGGCCTTTGCCCGATCACTGAGGCCAATCTCGGCGACGGCATCTTCCCCGCTCCGGATTTTATCGCGGAAGGTGGGCATTATGGCGTCGGCTCCGATTCCAACATTCTCATCTCCCTGCCGGAGGAATTGCGGACGCTCGAATATTCGCAGCGCCTGTCGCGGCGCGCGCGCAATGTCATCGCCGATGCCGGAGGCTCCACCGGCGAAAAACTGTTTCGGCAAGCGCTGGAAGGTGGCGGCAGGGCGCTGGCGTCACAAAATGCGATAGAAAAGGGAAAAAGCGCTGATCTTGTCGCACTGGATATCTCGGCCGTTTCCTATCTTCCCGCACGCCAAATTCTCGACCAATGGATGTTCGCAGGCGGCGTCCGCGTCGATTCCGTGTGGGTGCGCGGTGAAAAACAGGTGCAGGCGGGCCAGCATATCCGCCGCCGTGCAATATCGGACCGCTTCAACAAGGTCATGGCTGAACTTCTCGATAGCTGATATGGGCTTCACTGAAACGAGATCGAGCCGGTGCGGAAAGGCATTGCGGACGTGACGAAAGCATCGGCCGGGCAAACCCTGCATCAGCTTATCCTCGGCGAGATCGAGGGCCGGATCGTTTCGGGGGAATGGCCGCCGGGTTACCGGTTGCCTTTCGAGGTCGACCTCGCCACCCATTATGATTGCTCGCGTATGACCGTCAACAAGGTCATGGGCCAGCTTGCCAAGGCGGGTTTGATCGAACGCCGCAAGAAATCCGGCAGTTTCGTTCGCCAGCCGCAGATCCAGTCCGCCATTCTCGAAATTCACGATATCAGGGCCGAAGTCGAATCCCTTGGTCTGGATTACGGTTTCAAAATCTTGAAATGCGCGCAGCGTGCGGCAAAGAGCGAAGATCGCGCAAGTCTCGATATTTCCGTCGGCGCACGCTTGCTCGATATCATCTGCATCCATTTTGCTGGCATACGGGAATTCTGCGTCGAGCAGCGTCTCATCAATCTGGCCGCCGTGTCGGAAGCCGCGGACGCCGACTTTACCGAGATCGCGCCCGGCCCCTGGCTGCTTGGCCATGTTCCGTGGAGCAACGCCGAACACCGCATCAGTGCCGAAATAGCGTCGAAGGAGATCGCACGTCTGCTGGGTATCTCTGACAGGCAGGCCTGCCTTGTCGTGGAGCGGCGAACCTGGAGCAACTCCGGCGCCGTCACGTATGTGCGCTTCTCCTATCCCGGTAACGCGCATGCCTTGGTCGCCCGTTTCAGCCCTTCCTCCGACTGAGATCAGCAAAGGCGAGATCCGTTTATAAGCGAAAGAGCGCGGCTGCATCGGGCGCTAGATGGGAAAAGCACGGAAATCCATCAGTTTCAGCGATTATTTGCAAACTATCTTTTAAATTCAATAGTTTGCCTGATTTTCTTATTTTTTGTGATTTGGTGTGTTGACTTGTTTGCGGGTGATCTCTTA
>NZ_QSNV01000019.1:0-27135 GCF_009498615.1 Agrobacterium sp. ICMP 6402 | reverse complement strand
GACGTGGAAGGAGTCAAGTACAACAGTGTCCGCGTCAAGCTTCGCGAGGCCATGAAGCGCTTCGACGTCCGCAGCAAGGCTCATCTCACCGCGCTCGCGATCAGAAGAAAACTGATCTGAACGAATAGCGGTCGAGCATTCAATTTGGTGCCAGCTAGAAATCGCTGGAGACCAATCGTCTGGC
Organism: Agrobacterium sp. ICMP 6402; assembly: GCF_009498615.1. Taxonomy (NCBI): domain Bacteria; kingdom Pseudomonadati; phylum Pseudomonadota; class Alphaproteobacteria; order Hyphomicrobiales; family Rhizobiaceae; genus Agrobacterium; species Agrobacterium sp. ICMP 6402. Next base: position 26,951 of record NZ_QSNV01000019.1, on the reverse strand, counting down.
GGCAGCTTCGTCCGTGATGAGCACGTCGGCATATCCAGCTCGAAGAACGGCCGCCAGGGCCTGTGCCTTCCCGATCCCACCTCCGCAAAGAACAACTTCTGGCACGTCCTTGAGGCGGTCCAACGGCAGGCCGATCACTCGATCGTTAAGGGCGTGATCGACGAGCGTCCCATCCTTGTTGATGAACCAGCCGACAAACGAACCTACAGCCCCGGCTTTTACGAGCGAATCCATCTCTTCTTCCTGCAAGAGATCATAGGCGCGAATCACACCATCTTCGGTCAGTCGGCCCACTCCGATGATAGCAATATCCACTGCCGCAGCTCGTCGCATGATCTCCTGAACAAGTGACTGCGCTAGAAACTCATCCCGCGCCTTCTTGGACTCGGCGTAGGTTGGCGCCGGCATATAGTAGCATTCCGCTTGATAGATCTGCGCGAGCTGATGAGCGACTTCGTAGGGGCGCATTGCCGCCTTCACAGTCAGTCCGCCAATCATCGAAACAATAGAGAGGCCCGGTATTGCCCGCGCTTCCAGTGCAGACAGGGCGGCATGGAAAGTCCGCCCCGAGATAATTCCCAAACTCATCTGATCGGAGAGACGAGCATTAAGGTATTGGCCGATGCCAGCTCCGACCGCCTCAGGAGTCGAATCGGACCGAACAGGAGCCGGAACCACGACCGCTTTGCGAAGGTCAAATTTTGCAACAAGCTCTTTTTCCAGCAGCGGGCTGCTAACGTATGGCGACCTGATGCTAACCTGGACAATGCCATCCTGACGTGCCCGGGCGAGAAGGCGGTTTACCTTTAGCCGGTGCATGCCGAGTTCGCTGGCAACTTCTTGCTGGGTCAGGCCCTCAACATGATAAAGCCAGGCCACGCGCGCCAGCAATTGCTCGCGCCCCCCGGCGAACGACTCGGGAGGCTCCCAATTATCCTCATTCGGCTCGTCTTTTGTCCGCCTCATCCGTCTGTTCCTTGCCCTGAAGCTCATGCGTTCAAAGGGATTGCGATAGTTTCGATATCAATCAACCGTTGGCAAGACCACCTTCCATCGGAAAGCCTGAACAGCAACGGCGTTGCATTCTCGTATAGCGACTGTCCGAGCGTCAGTCCAAGAGCTGCGGCCAGAACGCGTAGATTGCCCCCGTGAGCACATATGAGGGTCGTGGAATTGAGCACCGCGGCCTCGACTCCGTCGAGTGTTCGGTTTGCGAACACAGCGCTTGTCTCGACACTTCGGTCCCCCGAGAGCCAGGCAAGATCAGTTTTGATCTTTCCCTGAAGAGCGCCAAAGCTCCGCTCACGCAGCCGGGCGTCGACCAACGGGGCGCTAATACCAATTTCCCTCGCTGCAATTTTTGCTGTCTCAAGGGCTCGGGACAGGTCGCTTGATACGATCCTGGTCACGCCGGAACGCTTGAGGAGCACGCCGGCATGTGTTGCCTGCTCGCGTCCCACCTGATCCAGCGCAACATCGAGCTGACCTTGGATGATGCCCTTGACGTTCGAGTTGGTTCGACCGTGGCGCAAAAACAAAAAGCTTTGCGCGTTCACGGAAAACGCAGCGCGCTGGATAAGGGCATCTTTCAGCTCGCTCTCGATAGTCAATGCCCAATCGGCGCCAGTGTGTGTCATGGAATACCCCTAGTATGTTGCCGATGAGGCGAAAGCACGCAGATCACTGCTTACGCGAACCGGAATCCGTCGCCGGATATGACAAATTTGTAACAACCGGAATTGAACATCTGAAAAACAATTTGTCAAAAGTTTATTTTTGTTGTTAGAACTAACGATAGAGCTGACGCACTTGGGAAGAGCCCAAAGACCAGCGCACCATTTGGGAGGATGGAAATGCCACAGACACACACTGAGCTTGCCAGGCCATGGTCGGGCAGCCGGCGACGCGCGCCCCAAGGAGACAAGCTTTACGCCCAGGAGATATTCTTCCGTATCTCTCGCACCGCGCTCGCCGCCTGCCTCATTTCTGTTGCGTCCGGCTTTCCTACCCTCGCGCAAGACCGTCCGGATCTGTCCGTGGCAGTCGCAGCTCTGCCACCCACGCTTGAACCGGCCGACCAGCTAGGGAATGTGAGCGTGCGGATCACCTACTCGATGTTCGATACACTGATCCGCCGCGACTTTCTGTCCTCACCGAACGGCGACGGAGCCAAACTGGTGCCGTCGCTGGCTCAAAGCTGGAGGCGGATCGACGACCGGACGCTGGAAATCACGTTGCGCCCCGAGGTCAAGTTCCACAACGGCGAGGTCATGACCGCTGACGACGTCGCCTTCACCTTCTCGCCCGAACGGCTAAGCGGGGCGAATGCCGTGATGAAGCAAGGTCCGGCCTACTTTGGCATTCTCGAAGAAGTTGAGGTGATCGATCCACTGACTGTACGCTTCACCACGAAAAACCCCGACCCAGTCCTGGAACAGCGGCTGGCCTCCTGGGCAGCCTGGATTGTCAACAAGAAGGATTGGTTGGAACATGCCAATGGCAAGTTCCCGAGATTTCCGGTCGGGACCGGTCCATTCAAACTTTCAGAATACAAGCAAGATCAGTCGGTCAAGCTCGTCGCCTTTGACGACTATTTCGGCGGCAGACCTACAGCCGCTTCGGTGACTTTCAGTAACGTGCCGGAGCAGGCCACACGTATCGCCGGCCTGGTCAGCGGCGAGTTCGATATAGCCACGAACATTGCACCGGATCAGATTGACCAGATCAACAGCTACCCTGATGTCGAAGCACGCAGCGTTGTCCTTGGTAACGTTCACACGCTCGTCTACAATACACAGAACCCGATCATCAAAGACAAGCGCGTTCGTCAGGCGATGAACCTTGCGATCGATCGGCAGCTTTTGGTGGAGGCTCTCTGGAACAGCAAAGCCGTCGTGCCGAAAAGCCATCAGTTTCCTGAATACGGAGCTTTGTACGACGAAAATCGCGCGGGTCTCGTCTATGACCCAGAAAAGGCAAAACGGCTGCTAAAGGAGGTGGGGTACAAGGGTGAAGTGATCCACTACGCGACACATGCCGCCTATTATCTGAATGCAGTACCGGCCGCACAGGCCATCATGGAAATGTGGAAGGCAGTTGGCATCAACGGCCAACTCAATATCGTTGAAAACGTTGACCAGGTCTCGGGTGACGCGCGCGGCGTCATCACGAACTCGAACACGATCCGTTATCCGGATCCCGCCGGCGGCCTCTGGAACCTTTGGGGTCCCTACAACAAAATCCAGATGACCAAAGACTGGCAGCCGACCGAATTTAATGAGCTCGGAGAAAAACTCGACCGGACGACGGATATCGCTCAACGCCGCGAAGTCTTCCAGAAGATGCTGGATGTATGGGAAGACGAAGCGCCTGGAACGATCCTGTATCAACCGCTCGAAACCTATGGCGTCAACAAGTCAGTCGAGTGGAAGCCCTATACGTCCTATTACATGGACCTTCGCCCTTATAATCTTTCGTTTGGGGCCAAGCGTTAATGACGGCCCTCCTCACCGACACCCACCCCGCGGTTTCTGATCGGAGGAGAAACGGTGCCATCCCCCAGGCCGAGGCCACACTTTCAGTGGAAGGCCTGACAGTCGGGATTAGCCACCTGGATCTCGTCATCGATGTTTCACTCGAGGTCCGGGCTGGCGAGACACTTTGCCTCGTTGGGGAAAGTGGCTGTGGCAAGAGCTTGACCTGTCTTGCGGCCATGGGGCTGACGTCCGAGCCGTTGGTAGTCAAAGGCGGCAGAATCTCTTTCCTCGGACAGGACCTCACAACACTCAGTGAGAACCGGCTTGCCGATATCCGCGGCCGCGATATGGCAATGATCTTTCAGGATGCAACGGCTGCCCTCAATCCGGTACGCCGCGTTGGCACGCAGATTGCCGAAGTGCTGGTCGTGCACCGCGACCTCAGTTGGAGAGAGGCAGAGCGGCGCGCGGTTGAACTCATTGCCTCAGTAGGCATCTCCGAACCGGACACGCGTGCGAAAGCCTTTCCGCACCAGCTTTCCGGTGGCATGTGTCAACGCATCATGATCGCCATGGCGCTCGCTTGTCGGCCGAAGCTATTGATCGCCGACGAAGCGACGACCGCCCTCGATGTTACGACGCAGGCACAGATCCTCCGGCTAATGCGAGAACTACAGGCCGAGACCGGCGCCGCAATGATTTTCGTCACCCACGATCTCGGTGTTGTCGCCGAAATCGCCGACCGGGTGGCGGTGATGTATTCAGGGCGAGTTGTCGAAACCGCAACAGTCAACGAACTGTTCGAAAACCCGTTGCATCCCTACACACGCGGCCTGATGGCATGCCGCCTGCACGCGGCAACACCGAGCCACGGCCGCATCGCCGCGATCGAGGGCACTGTTCCGAGTCCGGCAAGAAGGCCGCAGGGCTGCAGTTTCCAGCCGCGCTGTTCGTTCGCAAAGGACGTTTGCCGCTCATTGCCGGCGCTCTTGCCTGTTGTCGGCGATCACCGGGCAGCGTGTCATTTCGCAGGAGACTTTGCATGAGTGGCGAAGGCAGGCTCGTCCTGCAGGATATCGTCAAGTTCTATGGCTCCGGGGGCCATCTCTTCGGAGGCAAAGCAGTTGTGAGCGCAGTCGGCGGAGTCAGCATGACGCTAGAGCCCGGAGAGACGCTCGGCATCGTTGGAGAAAGCGGGAGCGGCAAGTCGACGCTCGGGCGCATCGCCGCCGGCATAGAAGCGCCCACCTCCGGCACAGTTACCCTGGAAGGGAAGTGCTATGCCCGGATCGGCTCTGCCGCCTGGCGGCGGGAACGATGCGGCGTGCAGATGGTGTTCCAGAACCCGTCCAAGGCGCTCGATCCGCGCATGACGATCGGTGCCCAGATCGACGAAGCCATGCAGGCGCATGGAATCACGAACGTGAACCGCATAGCGCGTCGCGAAGAGATGTTGTCACTGGTCGGCCTGCCCGGCATGGGTGACCGTTACTCTCACCAGCTTTCCGGCGGTCAGCAACAGCGCGCCGTCATTGCCCGTGCGCTCGTCCTCGATCCCAAGGTCGTCGTCTGCGACGAGGCGGTCAGCGCTCTCGATGTTTCCGTCCAGGCGCAGATCATCAATCTTCTGAACGACCTCAAGGCGAAGTTCGGGATGGGCTACCTGTTCATTTCCCACGACCTTGGCGTCGTTCGGCATATCAGCGATCGCATCGCGGTCATGCGGAGGGGCGTGGTCGTCGAGACCGGTCCGGCGGCCGAAATCTTCGCCAACCCGCAGCACGAATATACGCGCTCGCTGCTGGCGGCAGTTCCGGCGGCGATGCCCGGCGAACGCCGCCCTAGAGAACACACATCGAAAAAACAAAGGACGCTATCATGACAACGCCATCCATCATCGCCCACCGCGGATATTCGGCTCTCTACCGCGAAAACTCGCCTGCAGCCTGGGCCGGAGCTATCGAGGCAAACGCCGATCATATCGAGGTGGACGTCCGGATAACCAGGGACGGCCAGATCGTTTGCTCTCATGATAACGATCTGAATCGTCTGACTGGCCGTGGCGACACTGTTTCAGGCTCGACAGATCTGGAACTGGCGAAAATAGAGGTTGATGGGTCTCCAGCGGTACCATCGCTCCGGTTGCTGTTTCAGACCGTACCCAGGAATCAATCTATCCTGTTGGACGTCAAGGATGAACAACCCAGGTCGCTCGACATCCTGCTGACCGCGCTGGCGCAAGAGCCTGGCCGCGAACTTGTTCTTGCCTTGCACGATCCAGCCACCGTCCGATGTGCGCGCGACGCCGGTTGGTCCCGCAAAATCCTCGGATTGGTCACGAGCGCTGACGAGGAGGCGTTTTTCAACGCGGGCGGCGACATCGTTCGCATATGGGAATGGGATACGGCCGAAGGTCGCATTGCATCGCATGTCAGTCGCGGCCGCCCCGTGTGGATCTCCACGGGGGACGGCAGCACAGGCCGACGCACGGGAGAATACAATTCCGACGAGTTGCTGCGTATGTTCCGTGAAGGCGCTACCGGATTTTCGGTCAACGACCCGGTTTCGGCTAGACAAGTCTTTCGTGACGCCGCCGGGGAGTAGCAATGGCTCAATTTATCCTCATCAAGCTGTCACGGGCCTTCCTTACCCTGCTCCTCGCAGTTACCTTCGTGTTCGTCGTCCTGCGGATGTCGGGCGATCCGGTTTCGATGATGCTACCGGACGACACCCCGCCGGAGATCGTCGCAGAATATCGAGCAGCATGGGGTCTCGATAGATCACTGCCAGAGCAATATGTCCGGTTCATCTGGTCCGCCTTACATGGCGATCTCGGGTATTCTTTTCGCGACGATCGACCGGCTGTGACGGTTGTTGTCGAACGGGTACCGATGACGTTGCTGCTCGGTCTTTCCAGTTTCGCTATTACCGTTGTTGTCGGACTGCTCGCGGGTATTGCGGCGGCTTTGAAGCGCGGCACCAGCGTCGACCATGTCGTTATGGCCTTTTCGATCTTCGGGCACAGCATACCGAACTTCTTCCTCGCCATCCTGATGATCATGCTCTTTTCGATGTCGTGGCGCTTGCTGCCGAGTTCGGGCGGAACAACATGGTGGCATCTCGTCTTACCGGCGGTGACCCTCGGAATCATCAATGCCGGCACGGTAGCCCGTTTTACCCGTTCCTCGATGCTTGAGGTCTTGCACCAGCCCTATATGCGTACCGCCCGCGCCAAGGGGCTGAGATTGACCCGGCGAATAATGTCGCATGCGATCCCCAATGCTGCGATCCCGATCGTGACCGTTCTCGGTCTGCGTCTCGGCGGGTTGATCGCCGGTTCGGTCGTAATCGAAACCGTTTACGCGTGGCCAGGTATCGGGCTGATGCTCGTCAATGCGGTGAGCCAGCGCGACCTGCCGGTGGTCCAGACGATTGTATTGCTCGTGGCGTTCACAATGGTCGTCACCAACTTCATCGTCGACATCACGTATGGTTGGCTCGATCCCCGTATCGAGAATCGCAGAAGCAAGGAGGCATGATGAGCATCGAACAATCCGGCCCCGCTGCCCGCTCACGTTGGCTTAGCCTTGGAAGCATTCATCGCCTGCCTTTCCTGATCATGCTCTGCATCGCCTGGCTGATCCTCGTGCTGGTTGTCGCGCTCGGCGCTGATTATCTGGCACCCTTCGCCTATACTGAACAGAGTCTCCTCAACCGTCTGAAGCCGCCGGCATTCCTCGGCGGCGATCCAAAGTATCTGCTTGGTACGGACGGCCTCGGTCGTGACGTTTTAAGCCGATTGATTTACGCAATGCGGATGAGCGTGCTGATTGCCATCGTCGGTTCGATGATCGGCGCGACCGTCGGCACTCTACTCGGTTTTCTGGCGGCACATTTTCGCGGATTGATTGAAGACATCATCATGGTCTTCGTTGATTTCCAGGCGAGCATGCCGTTCTTCATCATCGCACTCGCGGTGCTCGCGTTCTTCGGCAACAATTTCGAGCTTTTCCTTGTCGTTGTCGGTCTCTACGGCTGGGAAGTCTACGCTCGACTAACGCGCAGCCTCGTGCTGCAGGCAAAGGGCCAAGGCTATGCCTTTGCGATCGGTACGCTCGGTGTTCACCCGTTCCGCATCTACGCCCGGCACATCCTGCCCAATATTCTTCCCGTTTTGATCGTGCAGGTGACGTTGAATTTTCCCGAACTGATCCTTGTTGAAACGGCACTTTCCTTTCTCGGCCTTGGCATTCAGCCACCCCAAACGAGCCTTGGCCTAATGCTCGGTGAGGGGCGAAATTATCTCGCGACGGCATGGTGGACCGGCATTCCAGCTGGCATCGTCATCTTCCTGACGACGCTATCGATCAGCCTGGTGGGAGACTGGTTGCGCGACAAACTGGATCCAACGCTTCAATTGTCGGGTTCATAGCTCTCAGCACACCACGTTGCCCAAGATGACTGGGCATCCGAAAATCAACTACGGGCTGGTCGAATGACTTCAAGCGGCGCTATCAGACTTAGAACGATCGGCTGTTGGTGCCTGTGTCCTGACGTGATCTTTTATCGGCAGCTAATTCAATCGCAGCAACAAACGACGATAGGCGGGACGGCGACGAGAAGCGGAAAACACGGCCAGGAAAGCCTGCCATTCGCGCCAAGTCCCTCTCCCTTTGGTCGTTCCGGTAATTGATGACGAAGCGTAGGAATGACCAATCGAAGCGTTCGGGGCATCCCGGCGCAAGTTCATCATCCCGATTGCGGCCCAAGCCGCCTATGGTTCTGCGGATCACCCTGCACAGACACAGCCAGGTTGGATAATCCAGATGGATCAGCGTATCTGCCGATGCCAGCCGTTGCTCAAGTGTACCGCTATAGTTGCCATCCATGATCCACGCGGGCCGCGAGACCAAGCCCTCGATTGTCTTTTGCCACGTCGCGCTGTCCGGCCGTTGCCAACCCGGTAGCCAATAGAGCTTATCAAGGTGTACGAGAGGAAGGCCCGTGACCTTGGCCAGTTGCTTCGCGAGCGTGGACTTTCCGGCACCGGGGCAGCCAACAATCAGAACGCGTTTCATTTTCTGCCTTTCATTAATGACCGAGACAGCTTGACAGTAACAGCCCCTCAAATCTCTCCATTGAGATAACCGTAATTGGACTGGGGTGTTGCACGGGAATAGTCGGCGGTGGCAATTATGAATCATATCACGCTCCCGTCCGGCTGTCGGTTTGGAAGCGATGGTGACATGAAATGATACCGCTGGATAAACGAGGCGCTGAAAACCTGGGTGACGTTACTGGATTGGCAGAGATCAAAGGCCACGGCAATGCCAAATTGATCGATCTCGCTCATTTTGCATTCCGCTCGCGTCACAATGGATGTCGATCCGATGAAACCTTACCAATCCGTGGTACACGGCTTCAGCTTTATCGTCATACGGCTGTCATTTGGCGAAGATAGGTATCGCTCGTAAATGATCGATGAGCATCATTAGAAGGATAGGAAGCGCCCTTGCTGACACAGGCCGAAGACCGCCAGGCGAAGATCATGGACATGGTACGAGCGCAAAATTTCGTCGCCATCCGCACCCTGATGGACCGGTTCGATATCTCCGTCGCAACCGTTCGTCGCGACCTGGGAGAACTCGAAGGCGCCGGACTTTTGCGCAGGACGCATGGTGGCGCGGTCAGTATCAATCAGGTCGCGCTGGATGCGGGGAACGCAGCCCGGCTCGTGTGGAAGCACGCAGAGAAGGTCACAATCGCTGCTGCCGTGGCTGGAATGGTGGTCGACGGCGACACAGTGCTCCTTGATTCCGGCACGACGGCGCTGGAAGTGGCGCGTGCGTTGGTCGGACGCAACAACCTCACCTTCATTTCAAACGGCCTCGACATCGTGGCGGAATTGACCCGTGTCGAGGGGCAGACCTTATATTCGGTCGGTGGGGAATATTTTGAGGCGAACCGCTCGTTTGGTGGCCCGTTAGCCGAGCAGTTCATTCGCCAGTTCAACGTCGACAAGCTCATCCTCAATGCCGCGTCCATCGATGTGGATCGCGGACTGGTCTGCACCTCGACGCCGGTCAACGCGAGTATCGCCCGTGCCATGATCGAAGTTTCTCGCCGGGTGATCGTCGTGGCGGACCACTCCAAGTTTACAAAGTCCAGCATGTCGGTCACCGCAAAGATCGAGGACATCGGCGTCATCGTGACCGACGCCGGTGCTCAGTCCATCATCGAAGCGGCTCCGGAAAAACTGCGGAAGAAGTTCGTCATCGCGAGCTGACGTCCCGCACCAGGACGACACACAGAAATATCCAGCTGAAACGGCTCGGAGCAATCCGAGCACGGTGTTGCTCGCTCAAATTTCCCCGTCGCAGATCTGTGCATGAGGGAAGACACCGCCGTACCGGCGGTTGTGGTTGGTGAAACAAGATCATTCGCGGGTACGGCAAGACCAGCCCGCTTTCTCAAGGAGTGGCTTCAATGAAGAGAAGAACCTTTATCGGTACGGCTGCTGCGATTGCCGTATCGCTTTCCAGTGGAATCGCTTTCGCTCAGACGCGTCCGGACTTGCGCATTGCGGTTCAAAAGAACCCCGAAACGCAAGAACCGGTGGATACCGCATCGAACGTTGCTTTCCGCAACAATCCCTCGATCCACGAGACCCTGTTGAAACTCGACCTCAACGGTGACTACACGGTACAACCTAACCTCGCAATCACTTGGAAATGGGTCGATGACAAGACCCTTGAACTGAAGCTCCGCAAGGACGTCATTTTCCACGATGGCCGCGAGATGACCGCTGACGATGTCGCCTTCTCCTTCGGCCCGGAACGTTTGACCGACACGAAGGCCCCCGGTTATCCATCGTATCTCACGAATTTTAGCAGCCTCGATCATGTCGAGGTTGTCGATCCGGAAACCGTGCGCTTCGTGACAAAGTTCAAGGATCCTATTCTGTTGCAGCGCCTCGCCGCCTATCCGGCGGTTGTCATCAGCAAGGACGCCTGGGTGAAGATGGGCGGCGACTGGGTCAAGTGGAAGCAGAAGCCCGTCGGCGCCGGGCCGTACAAGGTGGTCGAATCTGTCGCGAACGACCATGTCACACTGGCTGCCAACGACCGGTATTTTGGTGGAAAGCCGAACGCAAAGACCGTCACGTTCAAGGTCGTGCCTGAAGTTTCGTCCCGTATCGCCGGCCTTCTCGCGGGCGACTACGACATCGTTACCGATCTCCCCCCGGATCAGCTCGACGTCGTCAACAAATCGGACAACGCCAAGATTTTCGGCGGCCCGGTTCCAAACAACCGTATCCTGTTCTACGACAAGAACAACCCGGCGCTGAAAGATCCGCGGGTCCGTCAGGCGCTCAGCCTCGCCATTGATCGACAGGCGATTGTCGACTCCATCTGGAACGGCAAGACTGTTATGCCAAATGGCTCACAATTCAAGGAATTCGGACCGGTCTACCTGAAGGATCGCCCGAAACCCGAGTACAATCCGGAAAAGGCACTGCAGCTCCTGAAGGACGCTGGCTACAAGGGCGAGCAGATCACGATCCGCTCGCAGAACAACTATTACACGGCGGAAAACCCGGTCAGCGAGGCGATTGTTGCCATGTGGCAGGCCGTCGGCATTAATGCCAAGCTGGAATTTGTCGAAGCCGGCAAGCTGTTCGACAATGCCAATGGCCGTGCAGCCGGTAATTGGTCGAGCACCGCAGTCATTTCGGACCCGTATGTTTCAATCTATGCGCTCTCGTTCGCAAAGACCGCGACGATGGGCACGCAGAAGATCTGGATCAACGATGATTTCGACGCCCTCGGTGCGAAGCTCGAACAGGCCGTCGCTCCAGCCGATCGCGCCAAGATCTTCTCCGACATGCTTGATATCATCGAGTTGAAGGATCCCGGCATCACCGTCCTGCACCAGAACGCCGTCTTCTACGGGATTTCCAACAAGGTGAAGTGGGAACCGAAGCAGAGTTTCGCCATGGACCTTGGCCCCCAGAGCCTCTCCTTCGGAAACACCCGGTAAAGTCTGCGAGCGGACGCTTTTCTCGGCGGCCGCTTTCATGCCTTGCCGTGGCCGGTATTGTGCCGGCCATGGCCACTGCTTTTCAAGGCGAATGGGGAGACCACGCCCAACGGTCAAGCCAGGATCATGCGGGGGCTCAAGAGCAAAATCTGCTCTGTCGACAATGCGAGCCTCCTATCCGCGGTTTCGGGCCCTGTTTCACCTGATTGGCTGACGCGTCGGCGTCAATCCCGGGGTGCTGCCCCGAAGCTTTGGATCTCGGGCAACCTGACGACACAACCACCATCAGCCTGATTTGCCTTTTCCTATGATCGATTTCGCTCAACATACAGCAGGATTTGTGCGATGCAGCACACAATTAATTCAATTCGTCAGCAGATTTACTATGCAAAAGCCAAGAATGCTGTCATATAGCTGTCATCTACGGGAGATAGATATCGCTCACATTTGATCGATAAGCATCACATACGGACGAGGAGGAAACGCGTGCTGACCCAAGCGGAAGATCGCCAAGCGAAAATTGTCGACCTGCTGCGGACGCGTAATTTCGTGGATATTCGTACACTGACGGAGCATCTCGACATCTCGGTCGCGACTGTCCGCCGTGACCTTGGCGAGATGGAAGCGGCCGGATTGGTGCGCCGGACGCACGGCGGCGCCGTCAATATCAACCAAGTCGCGATGGACGCATCCAACGCGGCCCGTGCTGTCTCAAACCAGACCGAGAAGGCGGCCATTGCTGCTGCAGTGGCTGAGATGGTTGTCGATGGCGACACTGTTCTTCTTGATGCGGGCACGACAGCATTGGAAGTCGCCAAGCACCTGGCGGGACGCAACACCCTCACATTCATTTCCAACGGCCTCGACATTGTTGCCGAACTGACGCGTGCCGAAAGGCAGAGCATCTACTCGGTAGGAGGTGAATATTCCGAAGCGAACCGCTCCTTCCGGGGGCCCCTGGCGGAGCAGTTCATTCGCCAGTTCAACGTCGACAAGCTTATCCTTAATGCGGCGTCGATCGACATAGATCGTGGTTTGATCTGCACCTCAACGCCCGTGAACGCGAGTATCGCTCGCGCCATGATCGAGGTTTCCCGGCGTGTCATCGTCGTAGCGGATTATTCGAAGTTCACAAAGTCCAGTCTCTCGGTGGCAGCAAAGATCGAAGACATCGGCGTCATCGTCACCGATGCGGGCGCCAAGTCGATGATCGACACCGCTCCAGAGAAGCTGCGCAAGAAGTTCGTGATTGCAACGTGAGGGTCCACGCGCTCGGTGTGCGTCCATCCTCGAAACAGAGTTCGCTGGGCATTGGTTGCCCGTCTCAGGTCTCTTCTCGCCGGATCAAAGCGTGGGGGAAGTCGCCAACATCGCGTCGGCGACAGGGAGTGAAAGCAAGAAGCACCGGCTTGGTACAGCCCAGCTGACCGGCCTCTTCAGGGAGTGGAGAATATGAAGAGAAGAACATTCATCGGGGCGACGGCACTCGTCATTGCATCGCTGGCGACCGGGGCAGCGATCGCTCAGGAGGACAATCGTCGCGACTTGAGAATAGCAGTTCAGAAAAACCCCGAGACCCAGGAGCCGGTCGACCAGGCATCCAACGCCGCGTTCCGCAATAACCCATCGATCCACGAAACTTTGCTAAAGCTCGACCTGAACGATTACACGGTTCAGCCGAACCTTGCGACCTCGTGGAAATGGATCGACGACACGACCCTGGAAGTAAAGCTTCGCAAGGGCGTCATCTTCCACGACAGCCGTGAAATGACCGCAGACGACGTGGCATTTTCGTTTGGTCCGGAACGCTTGACTGATCCAAAGGCGCCTGGATATCCAACCTACCTGACAAGCTTTAGCAGCCTTGATCATGTCGACGTTGTCGATCCGGAAACAGTTCGCTTCGTAACGAAGTTCAAGGATCCCGTCTTGTTGCAGCGTCTGGCGAACTATTCCGCCGTTGTCATCAGCAAGGATGCCTGGGTGAAGGCCGGCAGCGACTGGGTCAAGTGGAAGCAGAAGCCAATCGGCGCGGGCCCGTACAAGGTCGTTGAGTCTATCGCGAACGATCATGTCACGCTGGCTGCTCACGATCAATATTTCGGTGGTAAGCCCAATGCTAAAACCGTTACTTTCAAAGTGGTGCCGGAGGTCTCGTCGCGCATCGCCGGCCTTCTCGCGGGCGACTATGACATCGTCACCGATCTTCCGCCGGACCAGCTCGACGTTGTAAACAAATCAACTGAGGCGAAGATCGTCGGCGGTCCGGTTCCGAATAATCGCATCCTGTTCTACGACAAGAACAATCCTGTGCTCAAGGATCCGCGCGTTCGCCAGGCGCTAAGCCTGGCCATTGATCGACAGGCAATCGTCGACTCCATCTGGGATGGAAAAACCGTCGTCCCGAATGGCGCGCAGTTCAAGGAATTCGGATCGATTTACCTGAAGAATCGTCCAAAGCCCGAGTACAATCCGGAAAAGGCGCAGCAGCTCCTGAAGGACGCCGGCTATAACGGCGAGCAGATCACGATCCGCTCGCAGAACAACTATTACACGGCAGAAAACCCGGTCAGCGAGGCCATTGTCGCTATGTGGCAGGCCGTGGGTATCAATGCCAAGCTGGAATTTGTCGAAGCCGGCAAATTATTCGAAAACACAAACGCTCGCGCGACGGGCAATTGGTCCAGCACTGCCATCGTTTCGGATCCTTATGTATCCGTGTACGCGCTTTCGTTCGCAAAGACCGCAACGATGGGTACACAAAAGATCTGGGAGAACCCGGAATTCGACGCCCTCGGTGCGAAGCTCGAACAGGCCATCGATCCAGCCGATCGCGCCAAGACCTTCTCCGACATGCTGGACATCATCGAGTTGAAGGATCCCGGCATCACCGTCCTGCACCAGAACGCCGTCTTCTACGGGATTTCCAACAAGGTGAAGTGGGAGCCTAAGCAGACTTTCGCCATGGACCTCGGCGCCCAGAGCCTGTCCTTCGCAAACACCACCAAATGAGGTTGCGCCAATGAGTGAACCCGTTCTCTCCATTCGAGACTTGAGCATTTCCTTTTTGAAACTGACTCCGGTCAAGTCCGTCTCTTTCGATGTCAAGGAAGGCGAAATTCTTGGGATCGTGGGAGAGAGCGGTTCGGGAAAATCGCTCTCCTGCCTCGCCATAGCCGGCCTCCTGCCGGCTATGGCTCATGCTTCCGGTACGGTGACGATCGGCGGCCACGCATTTGAAGCCTCCGATCTGCCAGGGGCACTTGCGTCGAAAATGCTTCCACCGATCGGTATGATTTTCCAGGAGCCGGTCTCCTGTCTTAATCCGGTGCGAACTGTTGGCGAACAAATCGCCGAGGCCGCGAGAAGTGCCGGACACTCTGCGGAAGAAGCTCGCAAGATAGCACTGCAGCTCCTGAAGGACGTCGCGATCGACGAGCCTGAAAAGCGTTATCACTACTACCCCTCGCAATTTTCCGGAGGCATGTGCCAGCGCGTCATGATCGCAACGGCCCTTGCTCTTGAACCGCACCTGGTCATTGCAGATGAGCCGACGACGGCCCTGGACGTTACTGTTCAGGCCCAGGTCGTTTCGCTTCTCGTTTCGTTGGTCCGTAAACGCGGCATCGCCATGATCTTTATCAGCCATGATCTCGATCTAATCGCCGAGGTCTGTGATCGCATCGTCGTCATGTACGGCGGCGAAATCATGGAAATCGATACGACTGAGAATATCTACGAGCGGCCGAGCCATCCCTACACACGCCTCCTGCTGGACGCGATGCCAGGACACGGCGAACCGCTGACCAGGTTGGTGGAAATGCCTCAGAACTGGCGGCGCGAAGCCGTAGCATCAACAAACGAAACGGAGCTCTCGCCATGAGTCTGGAAACATTGGGCAGGACGACCGTTCTCGAAGCCCGCGATCTCGATTTCACTTACAAATCCGGCTTTTCACTTTTGCCGAATAGCCGCAAGGGTCACCATGCCGTCCGCGGCGTCTCCCTCACCCTCGGCCAGGGTGAAACGCTCGGTCTGGTCGGTGAGTCTGGATGCGGTAAATCGACCCTTTCCGCACTTCTTTGCGGTGACCGCAATCCCGATGGCGGATCGCTGGAGCTGTTCGGCGAGCCATTCAAAACGTATCTCCGGCCGAACCGTCGGCGCCTGGCACGTGTCCTTCAAGTCGTCGCCCAGGATACGCTTGGCGCTTTCGACCCGCGCCATACGATCGGTCACCAGATCGAGGAAGTGCTCGCCATTCATTCGATCGGACGCAAGACAGATCGGCGTGATATGGCCAGGGATGCGCTCGATGCAGTCGCACTTCCAAGCGCGATGCTGGACCGCTATCCCCATCAGATGTCGGGCGGCCAGCGGCAACGCGCCGCCATCGCCAGGGCGCTCGTTGCCGAACCGAAGATCCTGCTCTGCGACGAACCTGTCTCGGCGCTGGACGTGTCGGTCCAGGCACAGGTTCTCAATCTCCTGCTCGATCTTCAGGAGAAGCGCGGTCTCTCCATCCTGTTCATCAGCCATGATGTGCGCGTGGTGCGGCATGTGTCGCATCGCGTCGTCGTGATGCAGGCCGGTCGCGTGGTGGAGACAGGACCGACCGCAAAAGTCTTTGCCGGGCCCTCCGATCCCTACACGGTGAAACTGCTCGCGGCGGTCCCGAAAGGCAGGCGCCGGGCAAATTCGGCGGATTCCGCATCCAACCGCCAGATACCTACGGAGGCTGCATCATGCTGAACACAATGACCAGCGCAGTCCTGCGCGCAATCTTAACGGTCTGGCTCGTCATCACCTTCACCTTCGTCATGCTTCGCATCAGCGGCGATCCGATGACTTCGCTTCTTGGTGTCGAAACCCCACCCCAGGTCATCGAGATGCTGCGCCAGCAATGGGGCCTGGATCGTCCTGTCACCGAACAGTATTTCGCTTATATCGGGCGCATGCTGACCGGGGATTTCGGAGTGTCGCTACGTAGCGGCCAAGACGCGCTCGGTACAGTCCTCGGAAAGCTTCCGGCCACTTTGCAGCTCATGGCGGCAGCACTTGTACTTGCTCTCGTCGTCGGTGTTCCACTCGGCATCGTGGCCGCACGTTACCGTGGCGGTATCGTCGACCGGACCGTGATTGGCCTTGCTGTGCTGACCCATTCCGTCCCGACTTTTCTGACCGGAATTCTCCTCATCCAGCTCTTCGCCGTGAAATTGCGGATCCTGCCGTCCGGCGGAGGATCGACGCTCGCTCACCTGGTGATGCCCACATTGGTAATCGGTCTTTACAACGCGGGAGTCATCGCGAGGTTCGTTCGCTCCAGCGCCCTCGAGGTCATGGGCCAACGCTATATCCTCGCGGCGCGCGCGCGTCGTGTCTCGGAGTGGGGACTTATCGTCAGGCATGTGATGCCGAACGCGGCCCTCCCACTTCTGACACTGCTCGGATTTCTGCTTGGTGGAATGATCGGTGGATCGGCGGTCGTTGAAGCCGTCTACGCATGGCCCGGCGTCGGCCTCCTCCTCATCAGTTCCGTGGCGTCCCGCGATGTCGCGGTCGTGCAGGCTATCGTCATTCTCATCACGATCGCCATGGTCAGTGCAAATCTGCTCGTCGATTTCCTCCAGACGCTGGCTGACCCGCGCCTGCGCTACTCGAACCGGTCTTGAAGGAGGCATCCATGACAGATCTTACGCCCGCTACACCGAAGAGCTCCGACCTCGTCTCGAAGCTGCCGCGCATCAACCCTCTGCTGGCCATGTGCCTTTTCGTGATGGTTGCAGCTATTTGCCTGGCCGTCTTCGCCGACAAACTGGCACCATACGGATTTGCTCAGATTGACCTGAAGGCGCGTAAGATGCCGCCGCTTCACGTCGGGACCGGCGCCGTGCACTGGTTCGGCACGGATGAGATGGGGCGCGATATCCTCAGCCGCATCTTCTATGCACTGCGCATGAGCATCATGATATCGCTCGGTGCGGCGATCATCAGCATGACCATCGGCACCACGCTGGGCCTTATTGCCGCCTTCCGCCGTGGTCTCGCCGATGCCATTATCCGGGTAGCTGTCGATTTCCAGGCATCCATGCCGTTTATCATCATCGCACTAACGGTATTGGCCTTCCTCGGAAACAGCCTGACGCTCTTCATCTGCCTGCTTGGCTTGTTCGGCTGGGAGCGTTTCGCGCGACTGACGCGGACCATGGCCGGTCTTGAACTGGAAAAACCGTATATCGCTGCCTTGCATCGCAATGGCGCCGGCAGCCTCCGTATCGCGGTGAAGCACGTTCTTCCCAACATTCTTGCCATCGTGCTCGTCACGTTCACGGTCGTGATGCCCGAGGTTCTGATTCTGGAATCTTCATTGAGCTTCCTTGGGCTCGGTGTGCAGCCACCGATGGTCAGCCTTGGATCGCTGGTCGGTGCAGGCCGCGACTACATCATGACGGAATGGTGGATTTCGATCGTTCCCGGAGTCGTCATTTTCGTACTTGGACTGACGATCAGCCTTATCGGCGATCAGTTGCGCGACATCTTCGACCCCACGCTGAAATGACCGGAACGGTTTAATTTCGTCTGACGCCCCACTCCGGCCAGATAGTCCACAACCGGCGTCCGGACCGCGTACTTAGCCAGTGACAGGATTTATACCATGTCGATTTTACGATCAGAGACCGGGACAGTTCATATCTGCGGACACCGCGGTCACCTTGTCGCTTCGCCTGAAAACACGTTTGCGTCCTTCCGCATGGCAAAGGAGCTCGGTGCAACCATTTGCGAGACCGATCTGGTCCTGTCGGCCGACCGTGAGTTGATCCTTTTCCATGATGCCACGGTCGACCGCACATCGAACGGCAAAGGCTTGGTGTCAAAGATGACGCTGGCCGAACTCAAGGCGCTCGATGTCAGCAGTTGGTTTTCTCCGGAGTTTGAAGGCGAGCGCGTACCGACATTGCGCGAGGCCATCGTGTTTGCCCGGGAGAACGGGATGCTGCTGCAACTTGAGCTGAAGGTTCAGGGACTGGACGACCTGCTCTTTCCGAAGACGGCTGCGTTGCTCGATGAGCTGGATGCCCACGACGTCGTGTGGTTTTCGTCGCTCGACTTCAGGCAACTTCGGGACATCAAGAGACAGATCCCGAAGGTCCCGACCGTCGGTCTCAGCCACACCAGCTTCATCGATCCGGTCGCGCTTGCGAAAGAGGCGCATCTCGATGCGCTTCAGTTCGATTGGCACCGGTTCTCGCCAGAGGAGGCAATCCTGCTCCACAGGAATGGCATCGCAGCCACTGTCGTCGTCATCGCAACCCAAAAGGAGATCGAGCGTCGAGCCTCCTATGGCGACGATATCGAACGCCGTGTGGCCGGTTGGATATCAGATGGACATATCGACCAATTGCTGGGCGACGACGTTGCCTGGGTCGAACGCGTCGTGCGCAGCGCAAGCTGACATCCGCCTGGAGATGGGCAGTTTTTGTATGCCGACAGAAATTACCTGCGTGATCTCCCAACGCGCAGTTCGGTTGAACGAAAGGAAAGAAAATGAATCCGCTTAGAATGACGCCGCAGACTCTGCGTCTTGGTGGTCACCGAGGCCATAGCGCCGGCGCTCCGGAGAATACGCTCACAGCCTTTAGAAAGGCATCCGAATTCGGGGGCCCCAAGGTCACCTGCGAGACCGACCTCTCGATCACGCGCGACGGCGAACTGGTCCTCATTCACGACAAGACGGTCGACCGGACCACCAACGGTCGCGGTCTCGTCCAGAACATGACCTATTCGGAGATTTCCAGGCTCGACGCCGGAAGCTGGTTCGGCGAACAATTTGCCGGAGAACGGATCCCGCTGCTGAAAGATGCCCTTC
The DNA here is from genome assembly GCF_009498615.1 of Agrobacterium sp. ICMP 6402. Lineage (NCBI taxonomy): Bacteria > Pseudomonadati > Pseudomonadota > Alphaproteobacteria > Hyphomicrobiales > Rhizobiaceae > Agrobacterium > Agrobacterium sp. ICMP 6402. The sequence goes on along the minus strand of NZ_QSNV01000019.1, from coordinate 7,568 downwards.
AGCTCGCCCGTGAACTCGACATGATCTATCAGGTCGAGCTCAAGATCTACGACCAGAACGACATCTTCTTCCCGAAGCTGAGAGCGCTCGTCGACCAACTGGGTTGTGCCGACCTTATTCAGTTCTCCTCGTTCGATTATGTCCAGCTGAAGGCCGTGAAAGCAGCGATACCGGAAGTGCCGACCGTTGGTCTCATGCACTCCCGCCTGATCGACCCTGCCGCTATTGCCCGCCAGGCCAATCTCGATGCGATGAACATTGAGATCTACCACTTCGCCAGCGGCGAGGCGCGCCAGCTTCGGGACGAGGGCTTCGCGGCATTCTGCTATTTGCCAGCCGGACATCACGAAAAGCTGATGCAGTACGGCGTCAATGTAGAAGCTCAGGTCGTTCAGGGGATTCGCGATGGTCAGCTCGACCAGCTACTCGGAGACGACGTCGCGCAGGTTGCAAGGCTGAAAGAAGAAGCAAATGGCTGATCAGAATAATCCGAAGTCTGCGGGCCAAGATACCGCGGCCATCGTCGAGAAGATCGCGCGCAAAGCCGGCGAGCGCGCCCTTGCTCACTTTCGTTCCCTGTCGAGCCTTCCGGTGGAGACAAAGGGACACCTCGATCTCGTTACCGAGGCTGACAAGGACGTTGAAGAATTTCTGATTGCCAGCTTGCGAAAGGCATTCCCGGATGACGGCATCATGGGTGAGGAGAGTGGCGAGATCGCTGGTACCTCCGGTCGCGTCTGGGTCATCGATCCGATCGACGGAACATTCAACTTCGTCCGCGGCGGCCAGAACTGGGCAATCTCGGTCGGCCTTTACGAGAACCGTCGTCCATCATTTGGGGTGATTTATGCGCCTGTTCGAGATCTGACTCTGGTCGGCGGGAAGACTGTTCCGACTCAACTCAACGGTCAACCGATCAAGCCGCTGCCTGCGCTTGATATGTCGCGCGCCTCGACCGGTTTTAGCTATCACCCCTCGGCATCGACGGCTGACCGGCTGGAGGTCATTCGCTTTATTTCGGATGACCTGAATATCAGCTTTCGGTTCTGCGGGGCGGCGACGCTGTCGATGATCGAAGTGGCGATGGGCGAGACCGACGGCTACGTGTCGCTCGGGGATTCGACCTGGGATGTGATGGCAGCACTGCCGATACTCAGCAATCTGGGTATCTCCAATACGATCGACTGGGACAACATCGATCTCTCTTCGAAGCTCCGCTTTGCGTGTGGAAGCGAGGAATTCCTCAGCAAGGTGCGCCCGCTGATCGAAAAGGTCTCTGCGGCTGCATAGTCGCGGCCCTGGCGGTTTGATTGGACACCTCTTCGCAATCCGGGCGCCGCGTCATTGCTGGTCGCGGCGCCCCTCAAAAGCCGGGCGCGGTCCCTTGTTTCAGGGCGATGCTGCTTCGGAAAGGAACATTCAGTTCGTTGAGCGTGCCCCTCACCGAGGATGGCCGCCATCGCTTTCTCAATTTGAGGGTGGATCACGCCATGCCCGGTGAACCTGCAGGACAAACAGCTTTAACGCGGTTGACCCTGGTAGCAGACAAGCTCTGGAACAGAGAGAGCAGGCCCCAGTACGCGGCGATCTGCTACCGGCGAACCGGCGAAAGTTCATGCCCAATTGAGATTCTTCTCATCACCAGCCGCGGGACCGGTCGATGGGTCATACCCAAAGGTTGGCCAATGGGGAAAAAGAAGCCGCACGAGGTCGCAAGCCAGGAGGCCTGGGAAGAGGCAGGTGTCCGGGGGCGCGTCCGAAAAAAGGCTTGGGGCCACTTCACCTATGTCAAGAGACTCGATGACGGTGACCTCATCCCGGCAATGGTGCAGGTTCATCTTCTCGATGTCCAGACAATGGAAGACGACTTTCCGGAGCGCCATCAGCGCGATCTTCAATGGTTCAGCCCGAGCATGGCGGCATCTGCGGTCGGAGAGCCGGAACTGCGCGGCCTCTTCGCGAGGCTGGAACAACGAGAAAAGCAACGGACCGCAGGCGGCGCCTCCAAGGCGGGCTGAAACTTGAGGAGCGGAAATCACTATGAGCAATATCATTGCAACCGGCTTCAATACGGCATCGACAGACGGCGAGCTTGGCAGCCTCGAGAGAGATCTGCGCCAGCTTCAGTCAATCGGCGTCGACACGGTCGAACTGGCCCTTTCCAGCCTCGATCTGATCGCGGGCGGCCGTATCATCAAAGAGCGCGCCAATCGGCTCAGGACCCTGCTTCAGACATTCTCCTTTCGCTATACCGTCCACGGCCTCGTGTCCTCGAACTTCATGGACCCCGCCACGCACCGGTATCAGGTCGATGCTGCAACGGCATTGGTCGAGATATGCGACAGCATTAACGCGCGCGTCCTCGTCCAGCACGCGGGGTTTCTTCGCGCCGACCAGGTTGCTGAACGCGCCAGCGCTGACGAGCGCCAACGCGAAGCCCTGTCCGAATTGGGCGAGCATGCCAAAGGATACGGTGTTCGCATCGCTTTCGAGAATATTTTTACCACAGAGCCAGGCCAGTATCGTCAAACTCCGGCCGAGGTTGCGGCGACGGTAAAGGCCGTCAACCACCCGAATGTGGTAGCCCTGATCGACTTCAGCCACGCCTATCTCGAATCAACCTATCGGGGCCTTGATTTTCGTGATCAGCTCCGCGCCATGGCCCCGGTCGCTGGTCATCTGCATGTCCACGATTCCTTTGGCCGACCGTTTGAATTCTACAAGGGACATTTCCCCCAGGAATACACGGCACTGGGTATCGGCGACTTACACATGCCTCTCGGGTGGGGCGATATTCCTTTCGACGAAATCTTTGCCGAACTCGACTTCCTTCCGGAAACCATCCTGATGATGGAGATCAACTCTCGCTATCGCAGCGAACAACCGGACTGCCTTCAGCGCGCCCATGAGCTGATCGACTTAAATCGAGGTCGATGAAGATGGCCGAGGGCTTCGACATGGATACTGATCTCCTAAGACGAACAGCAGATCTGCGTGCTCTGGCAGATATTCGGCTTGTGACGCTGGACGATGGACCAGGGCGCGGCCAGCGACTTTTGATCGGCCGAAATGCAAAAGGCGTCGCATTCGAAATCGCGGTCGATCGAGGCTTCGATGTTTCGGGCCTGTCGTTCAGAGGCACCAATGTCGGATGGCATTCTCCGACTCAAATGGTGTTTCCGACCCACGATCCCGACTCCGAGGAAGGATTGGGCTTTTTTCGCAATTTCGACGGCTTCATGGTCACATGCGGCCTGGATCAATACAGCAGGCCTTATGACGCCGATGTCGGCCACTACAACTATCCCAATCTGACAACCCGGAGGATGCCGCAACATGGCAGGATCTCGACTGAGAAAGCGCGTCTGCATCGATATGGCGTAGAACCGGAAAACTTCAATATCGTGTGCGAGGGGACCGTGCGCCAGGCAAGCGTCTTTGGCGAGGTTCTGGAGCTGTATCGCAAGATCACCGTCCCCATTTTCGAAACCACGCTGATCATTGATGACACGATTGCAAACCGTAGTTTCCGGCCTTCGGACCATGCGATCCTCTATCACCTGAACTTCGGCTACCCGTTCCTTGACGAGTCCCTGAAGATCGCCGGACTTCCGGAGCAGATCCTCGCTGAGATAAATTCCGGGCCCCCCGTTGCTCAGGACGACTTCGGCGAGAAAGTCGACCATGTCGATTTCCGTATAACTCCACACGAGACGCCAATCAGACTTCATAACCCGACGTGTGGATTTGCTGTTTCTTTGAAGTATGACCGGAGCGCCCTTCCGAAGTTCGCGGCATGGCGGGCATATCAGTCGGGAGTCTTTGCGCTTGGCATCGAGCCGCGCTCGGATCTTCGGCCGGCTGAAGGGGGAAAACTCGGCCCGGGTGAGAGCCGCAGCTATTCTCTGCAACTGAGCTTTGCTCCCGAATGACGGCGGGAACGAAACACATAGCCTCGCGCGAGGAGGCTCGCGAAATGGCAAGAGCTCCCTGGCGACCGATGTCTGCTGGTGCAGATCAAGAGACAAGCAAGCTTGAGCTCTTCCCTGTCGCTCCCACCAAGGCCAGCGCCTTTCGCCAAAACAAGACACTTATCCTGCCCGCGTGGCAAAGTCGGCAGGATAACGGTGGGCAGCGATCCTCCCTTGCTGCCTACCGACCTTTTCAAGCTGCTGGATCGACGAAATACGTGAGGATCCTCATCGCGCGACGCGCGTCGGCCAAACCCGTGTCCATACCATCACCTTCAGCGGTCAACGTTCAGTCGTGCGGTGTGCCCGGCCGATCGAGAAAGGAATAGCCGTTGGAATCGACCATCGTCATGATCAATCTGCTTGGCGCCGTGGCATTGCTCTTGTTCGGCCTCTCTCAGGTGAAGGACGGCGCGACCCGCGCATTGGGAGCCAGATTGCGATCTGGTCTCGCAACGGGAACGCGCAGCAGTCCCCGGTCATTCCTGTCCGGCTTCGCCGCAACTGTCGCCCTTCAAAGCTCCACGGCAACAGCACTGATGGTCTCGTCCTTTGTGGAACGGGAGCTGATCAAGCCTAGGATGGCGCAGGTCGTTCTGCTCGGTGCCAACGTTGGAACGGCTGTCACGGCATGGATTGTGGCAACCGGCATAGAATGGATTTCACCCGTTCTCCTTTTTCTTGGCATCATACTTCATCGGAGTGGCTCGACATCTCGCCAAGGCGCAGGAGCGGCACTGATCGGCATAGCCCTTATGTTGCTCTCTCTCCATCTGCTGAGCACCGCGACTGACCCTTTGCGGCATTCTCCGGCGCTTGCAGCCTTTGTCGGTTTGCTCGACAACGCCTGGCCGGTGGCTATGATTTTCGCAGCCGTCATTGCCTTCGTGTCATCGTCAAGCCTCGCCGCCGTCATCCTCATTCTGTCACTGACGTCTGCAGGCATGCTGTCGGGTGGCCTCATCGTCGCACTGGTCCTTGGTGCAAATCTCGGCGGAGCCATTCCGCCCGTGATTGCATCGCTGTCAGGCTCAAGCGCCGCGAGGCGTGTGACCCTCGGCAACCTGATCGTCCGGGCGATTGGTTGTTTGCTGACATTGCCCATCGCCCAGCCCTTGGCTGAATGGCTCGCCTTGATACCGCTCCCGCCATCGAAACTTCCCGTCGATGCGCATCTTGCCTTCAACCTTGCGCTTGCGGCGCTCGCCTGGCCATGCTCAAGGCTTATCGCTCGCTGGATGGCAGTTCTCATCCCGGATCAACCACAACCGGAAAACACACCCAACTACCTCGACACGGACGAACTTTCGACGCCGGTCGTCGCTCTGGCCAGTGCAGCGAGAGAGGTGCTCGGTGTCGGCGATATTGTCGAGAAGATGCTCCTGAAGGTTTCCGATGCCTTCGACCGGAACACCACCACGGGACTGACGGACGTTCCCTCTCTCGAGCGTCAGGTCGATCGGTTGCAGCAGGAGATCAAAGTCTATCTTTCAAAGCTGGGACGTAACGGCCTGTCGGAGGAAGAGGGGCGCAGATCGATTGTCATCATCGACTACGCCATCAATCTCGAACATATCGGCGACATCATCGAAAAAGGCCTGGTGCCCGAAGTCACGAAAAAGGTCGCGCAGGGCCTGAAGTTCTCAGACGATGGTTTCGAGGAACTCCAGCAGCTTTTCCAGTTGACGATCGACAACCTCAGGATCGCGCAAACGATCCTGATTACTCGCGACATAAAACTCGCCAAGCAGCTGATGGAAAGGAAGATCGACGTTCGCCGCATGGAGAAGCGCTCTTCGGAGCGTCATCTGGAACGCTTGCGCGACGGGCGCGCTGACAGCCTGCAAACGAGTTCACTTCATCTCGACATCCTTCGCGATCTCAAAAGGATCAATGCTCACATCACCTCGGTGGCGCATCCAATCATGGACGAGGAGGGTCTGCTCGGAGAAAGCCGGCTTATCACCAGCACTTCCGCACCTGCGCATAGGAACAATCTATGAGCCCAAGGCTCGATTATGGAGAAAACGGTGGTCAGCACGGAGTCAGGACAAAGCCATACGACGATATCGGCGAAGACGATACAGGGGATCGAAACGATCGAAGTTACAGGGCCCCGGTATCGTGCCCGAATAGCTTTGCAAGGCGCCACGCTTCTCGACTGGTGGCCAAGAAGCGTCGACGGTCTGGAAGATGAAAGCCTCGTTGACGGCTATCGCGACCTGCGCGAACTGAAGTCGCAAAACGGCGTCCGCAATGGAATCCTCGCTCCGTTTACCAATCGCCTCACAGGTGGTCGATTTGATTTCGACGGCCTTGTCCACGAGCTTTCGCCGATCGCCGAAGGCGAAGATGAGGTTTATCACGGATTTGCACGTGTCAGGCTTTTTGCGCTTGGTCAGGTCGATTCTGACGGAGACAATCTCCGGATCGAGCTCATCCATGAAACGGCAGATGTTGGTGCCACCGGCTACCCGTACGATCTTAGAATCTCCGTTGTCTATATGTTCGCTGGACATGAGGTCGAGCTTCAGATCGCTACCACGAACCTTGGCGAGCAGCGAGCTCCCTATGCTGCTGGGTGGCACCCCTATTTCAGATTGCCCGGAACCACCGCGATCGATGACCTGATTTTGCAGGTTCCATCGCGATCCGTCGTGGAAACCGTTGATCTAATTCCCAAAGTCGCGTCGAACGGCGAGGTGAAGCTTCGAGACGACGATACCTTCAACGAGCCGGAGAGGATTGGGGATCGGGTTCTCGATTGCTGCTTTACGAACCTCGTGAATGAGAGAGGCACTCTACGCACGATCCTTGTTGATCCGGGCTCTGGAGCGGAATTGTCGGTATGGCAAGAACGCGGGCACATGCACGTTTTCACGGGTGACACCCTTGCGAGGGATCGACGCAGGTCCATCGCGCTCGAACCCGTTGAAGATTTGACAAACGCCTTCAATCTGCCGGGTCGCATCGATCACTTACTTCTCGATCCGGGGATAACTCGAACCTTCCGGTGCGGATTCACGTACGAGGAAGGCGAGAGATCATGACAACAATCTCATCGGCGAGGCTCTTTCGATGCTCTTTTTTGGACGAGCGGACCTTGATCGACAGCTGTCCTGGAGAAAGTCGACCATCCTCGACTGAAGCAACTTACAGAAGTCGAAGACCAACGTACCTCAAGCGCCAGACAGTAGACCGAGAGTTTTGAATGAAAAACAGTGTACAACTTATCACCTACGTCGACCGGTTAAGCGGAGGGGGCTTCCCGGAGTTGAGAGCTTTGCTCGACGGGAGGCTGCAAGGCCTGTTCGGCGGCGTCCATGCCTTGCCTTTCTTCAACCCGATAGACGGCGCTGATGCCGGGTTCGATCCCACCGATCACACGATTGTCGATCCTCGCCTCGGTAGCTGGGATGATGTTCGCGCCCTGGCCGGCTCCGTGGAGATCATGGCCGATCTCATCGTCAACCATGTCTCGGCGCAATCGATCTGGTTCCAGGACTTCATCGCAAAAGGGCCTGATTCAGAATTCGCAGACATGTTCATGACATTCGGCAAGGTCTTTCCCCGTGGTGCCAGCGAGCAGGATCTCCT
>NZ_QSNV01000018.1:810-46044 GCF_009498615.1 Agrobacterium sp. ICMP 6402 | reverse complement strand
GAATGGCTGAAGGCGGCGGTGCGCCTTGCCAGCGTCACGTCTGGCGAGGAACGGCAGCGTTACCTCGCATCGGGTCTCAGGGCCATCGGCGCGCTGCAGCCCTTCCTCGACACACCGGTCAGGGGATTATGGTTCGACAAATGGCCGGCCGACAGGCCGATGCTCGACGAACCGGCGCCAGCCAGCACGTTTTATCACATCGTCTGCGCCATCTATGAGGCCGAGGCGGTGCTCGCCGTCAGCGGGTAAAATGTCCGGGCGGGCGAGCGGGCCGGGCGTCCGCTCGGCCCGCTCCGGCCTCGTTCAAGCCTTGGCCGGACGCACCACGCGCCAGTCGGGCTTGCCGAGATTGTGCGGCCATGGATGCACGTCCTTGTCGTTGAAATAGACGACCTCTTCCAGCTTCGGAAAATCCGCCTGCTTCAGCGTCACGTCGTTCATCCACGGACGAACATAGGAATCGCCGCCTTCATAGCCGAGTTCGGCAACCCAGACCGGCTTGTTATAGGTATCCACAAGGCCATAGCCCTTGCGCAGCAGATCGGAGAAGGTCTTCGGTCCGCCATATTCGATCTTGTCGTAGTCTTCGAGACCGAAGACCGAAAGGCCGACGAGATCGGCATAGTTATCGCCGGGGTAGTAGGCCTGCAGGCCATCGAGACCCTTGGGCGACCACATCACCTTGACGCCGGGAACCGCCTTGCGGGTCATGTCCACCACGCGCTTGTAAGCCGTGATATAGTCCTGCGGGCTCCAGCCCGACCACGAGAAGCGGCCGGACGTGTCTTCCATTTCCTGTCCCCAGCGCAGGATCAGCGGGCTTTTCATTGCCGACATGCGGGCGGTGATTGCCTGCATGTTCTTGTCGTAGTCGCCTCCCAGCACCTTGCGGCGCAACTCGTCGGAGGAAAGACGCCAGTTGACGTCCCACGACCATGGTTCGACGGTGATCAACACATTGCGCTTGCGCTCAAGAGCATAGGCGTCGGCGAGCGCGAGGCTGTCGAGATCCACGTCTTCCCAGGGCAGGAACAGATGTTCCGTCGCCACCCCGGCCTGTCCGGTGAAATCACCATGCGGATCGTAAGCGCCGAAACGGATACCCTCCGCATGCAATGTCGGACGTTTGTCGGCAAGCGTCTTCATGCCCGTGGCGCCCATGGGTGCAACACCCTGCGCATCCAGTTTGAACATGGGGTACATGCTGGCTGAAAAGGCAACGGCAGCCCCGCTTGCAAAGAGCAGTTTTCTTCTTGTTATCTGCATGACACTCTCCTCCCTACCGCGTCGCCGTCATCGCCTTGCCATAGGCGGCGATCTGCGGGGTGACGTCGTCCTTGCGGACAAGTTTCAGGAATTCATCGCCGGGCTTCGGCGGGTTGTGCCGGAACACGTACCACTGGCCGCCCTGCTTGCGCTGGTAAAGCACCTTGCCGATACGGCCGTGGTCGAAGCAGGTATCGGCCTTGCCGCTTCCATTATCGGCTTTCCAGGTCGCGCGCATGCACAGCGTGCCGTTGGCATCGACGGTCCAGCGGCCTTCACCGACGGATTTTTTGCCCTTTTCTTCCGTCAGGGCGATGAATTTACGGCCGTCGGCAATGAAGCGTCCGCCGCCCGTATCCCATTTCCAGGTCTTGTCGAAGTACATCTCCACGACTTCACTGGTTCTGAGCGGTTTCGGCGTCTTCGTGCCGCCCGCGGCGTGGACGGCACTGGGCGCGATCACCGCAAGGCAGAGTACGAAAGCGGAGAACCCGCATTTGTCTATTGTTGTTTTCATCACAGTCTCCTCCTTCTATTGTCCGACCCTATTGTCGGCCAGCATGATTTCTCCGGTTGCCACTGTCGGCGACGGTGCGACGGCCGGTTCCGCCTGCATTTCCCGATGACCGGGCAAACCTGGCAGGGTGATGCGCAGTTTCAGACGCACCGATCTCGCGCCCTCCACACCCGCACCGGCAACCGTGAAGCGCGTTTCGGTGAAGGTGACGTAGGGCTGCCCGTGCGACAGGGCCTCAAGGCCGCCAATCGCGTGGGAACTCAGTTCCGCAGCGCTGCCGGCGACGAGCAACAGCGAACAGGCGGCAGCGGTCGCGCCGCTGCGCATGGCCGGCAATCGCGGCACGCCGTTTTCCATTGCGTGGCGGATGAGCAGAAACACCGAAAGTCCGGCATAGATCACCACATTGATCGCCCCGAATATGAAGAAGCCTTCCGCTCCGCTATCGCGCGGCGCCAGGACCATGGCGAGAAGGCTCACCGCCGCCAGCACCATATAAGGAACGATCACCCGCAGCGGCAGCGGCGGTTTGGCCTGCGTGCCTTTCGGCGTGATGCGGAAATCCACGAAATCACCACGGATCGTATCGCGGATTGCCGCCAAAACACCCATCAGCGACCAGGGCCAGCGCAGGAACAGGAACACCATGGCTTCCCAGCTGAACAGCCTGGCATCATGCGGGCGAAATGCGCCCGTGGCCCGCCAGAAGAAGGCGAACACGATCATGATCAGTGAAATCGGCAGGAAATGCGCCAGAAACGCCGGATAAGACGCGTTGACCAGCACATGCCCACGCAACAGGGCAACAATGGGAAGCACGAACATCAGCGCCATGAAGCCCGAAAACAGCGGATACCAGAGCTGCGAAAACAGGAACTGGAATTTCAGCCGCAAAGGCAGCTTCGGCACATAGTGCCGCGAATATTGCAGCAGGATGGTCATCAGGCTGCGCGACCACTGGAATTCCTGCACGATGAGATCGGCGAATGTCGCCGGCCCGTCGCCATGGGCGATGGCGTTGACGGCATGGACGCCGCGCCAGCCACCGGCATTCATCAGCAGCGAGGTGGAATGATCCTCGGCAAGCTCGGGTCCAAGACCACCCACCTCACGCAGCGCCTTGGTGCGCACGGCATAATGTGAGCCGATGCAGAGCGGCGCCCAGCTATTGTTATAGCCGAGCTGCAGCGCGCCATGCAGACTTGCCTCGGCATAAAGCCTGCCGCGCGCGGCCCAGCTCTCGCCGGCATTGGCATCGCAGATGCTGGGTGCGGAGACGTATCCGACCGCCGGATCGGCGAAGGGACGGATGATTTCGCTCAGATAGCCCGGTTCCGGCACATGGTCGGCATCGAATTGAGCGACGAAATCGTAACGCTCATAGCCGTAATGATCGTAGAAATAGGCAAGATTGCCTTCCTTGCAGCGGGTGCGGCGCGGCCAGGTCTTGCGGTGATAGTCAGCGACACCCTTCCGGGTCGAGATGAAAACACCATGCGCACCACACCAGGCAATCGTCTGCGCATCCGGGTCTTCATCCGCAAGCCAGACGTCGAATTCCAGCCCTTTTTGTTCCAACATGGCCAGCAGCGTCTTGCGCACGACAGCGAAAGGCTCCGATGGGGCCTTGGTAACGACCATCGCCACCCGGCCCTTGGGCAAAGGGGAGCGCCGGTCGACGACGCGGGCATTGAGGAATATGAAGATGAAATAGGACGGCAGCAACGTGATCCACGCCAGCGTCAGCGTAACGACGGTATAATAGGGCCAGTCGATCACCCGGTCGCGGTTGAGCCACCAGCCCCAGAAATAGGTCAGCGTCACCAGCCAGCCGCCGATGCCCAGACGATAGGCCATGCGGTTCCAGCCGGTGAAGACCGGGAGCATCCGCAATGCGCCTACGGCGGCACGTGCCGGTTGAACGGAAGGGGTGGAGCGCGCCGTCATGACCGCACCTCCAGTCCGAAACCGGGACCGGCCGTGCGGATGATCGTGTCGATATCGGAATGCTTCGGCGCAAAGCCGAGTGTCTGCCGCGCTCTTTCAATATCGGCGAACAGCGCCGGCGGATCGCCTTCGCGCCTTGCACCGAAATGCACCGGCACTTCCTGCCCCGTGACGCGGTGGATCGCCCGGATGATATCGCCGACCGACGTGCCGTGGCCGGAACCAAGGTTGACACGCAGCGTCTCCCCGCCATCATCAAGATAATTGACGGCGGCCACATGGGCATCGGCGAGATCGCTGACATGAATATAGTCGCGAATGCAGGTGCCGTCCGTGGTGTCGTAATCCGCACCGAAGACATCGAGTTGCGGCAGCCGTGCTGCGGCAGCCATCAGCGCCCGGGGGATCAGGTGGGTTTCCGGCTCGTGGCGTTCGCAAAGCTCGCCATCCGGGTCGGCACCGGCCGCATTGAAATAGCGCAGCGCCACGAAACGCAGGCCATAGGCGGCGGCATAGTCATCCAGCGCCATTTCGAAGATCAGCTTCGTACGGCCGTAAGGATTGACCGGCATCTGCGCGGTTTCCTCACGGATCGGCAATTGCGGCGGCACGCCATAGGTGGCGCAGCTGGAGGAAAACACCAGCCCGCCGATATTCTGGTCGAGACAGGCATCCAGCAAAGCCAGGCTACCGCCGACATTGTTGCGGTAATATTTTCGCGGGTCTTCGACGGATTCGCCGACATAGGCATTGGCGGCGCAATGGATGACGAAGGCCGGTGAGAATTCCTTAAGCGTGGCCTTCAGCAGGCCACGATCAAGAATGTCGCCCTCAATGAAGGGGCCCCAGCGAACCGCGTCGGCATGGCCGGTCGAGAGATTGTCGTAAGCGACGGGCTTGAAGCCGGATTTTGCCAGCGCCTTGCAGATGTGGCTGCCTATGAATCCGGCCCCGCCCGTGACGAGGATTGTGCGGGCCATCTCATACGGCCTCCGCCACTTTCCTGCCGGACAGCAGCGCATCGAAATAGGTGATGGTTTTTTCCAGACCTATTTCGAGCGGCACGCGCGGTTGCCATCTCAGTTGCTCATTGGCCCGTGAAATATCGGGCCGACGCTGCTGCGGATCGTCGATCGCGGCCGGCAGATGCACGATGCGCGAGCGGGAACCCGTCATACGAATGACGATGTCGGCCAACTGCCGTACCGGAATTTCGCTCGGATTGCCGAGATTGATCGGCCCGGTGCAATCCTTCGGCTTGGCCGAAAAACGCAGGAAACCATCGATCAGGTCATCGACATAACAGAAGGAACGCGTCTGGCTGCCATCGCCATAAATGGTGATGTCGGTGCCTTTCAGCGCCTGCACGATGAAGTTGGAAACCACGCGACCATCATCGGGTCGCATGCGCGGCCCATAGGTGTTGAAGATTCGCCCCACCTTGATATCGACGCCATAAAAGCGATGATAATCGAAAAAGAGGGTTTCCGCGCTGCGCTTGCCCTCATCGTAACAAGCACGCGGCCCGATTGTATTTACATTGCCGAAATAGCTTTCCGGCTGGGGATTGACGAGTGGATCGCCATAGACCTCCGAGGTCGAGGACTGCACTACGGTTGCACCGCATCTGCGGGCGACCTCCAGCACATTGACGGCGCCAAGGACATTGGTGAGCAAGGTGCCGACCGGATCGCGCTGGTAATCCGGCGGCGAGGCCGGCGACGCGAAGTTGAAGATCAGCGAGACGTCGATGTCATAGGGTTTGCGCACGTCGTGCTCGACCAGCAAAAACCGCTTATTGTCCCGTAAATGCTCGACATTCGCCAGTCGTCCGGTCGAAAGATCGTCGAGACAGATTACTTCGTGGCCGCCGGCCAGCAGACGCTCGCAAAGGTGGGAACCAAGGAAACCAGCGCCGCCATTGACGAGAACGCGCTGGCCAGGACGCCATTCCGAATAGATCGTGACGCCATTATCATGCTCGTTGGGAACGAAATTACGCATTACACACTCCTCCCCATGAGGAATCAGCCCGGCTGATTCGACTTGAACTCAATCAAACTTCCGATTGTGCGGTATATTGAATATCAGCCTCCGGTTTTTATTTCTTCTGGAGGTCTAATATTGCGATTCGATAGATTTCAACTTTTATGATAGGCGCAGCGAAAAACAGGTCAACTTCATTTTATCGAAATATTACAATTGATTACGCTGAATTACTAAAAATAACCCCTGATTTAATACTTTTTAACTACGCCTCCATTATGCCTTTCTTATTGAGCATTAGCGCAAGCTTCGCTCAACCAGTCGGGACTATCCTGGTTTTGTAAGGCTCGGTCCACCGGGACAAAACCGCCCGGCGAGATGCGACAGACGGTCGATTTCAGGGGACATACACGATGAATGAAATGCCTTATTCCAAGAGTGGCAAAGCGGCCAGGCGCAATCATTTTGCGCTCGTTGCTGCAGCCCTTGCATCACTTACTTTCGCGACAGCTTCGTGCGCCGTGGTCGAAGACGCCGTTCTCATCAAAACCGCATCAGCGGATGCGACGACGATGAAGACGCGGGTTGTTCCGACCAGGGCTTCCTACGGCTATGACAGGACAGGCAATGCAGCTGTGACGCTTGTTGCCGATGCGTCGTCCGAGGCGCCTTCGATATCGCGACATTCCTATTCCGGTTCTTCTCCCTATATTTGCTCGCCGAGCGGATTTGGCCAGAAGTCCCGTTGTTTCCTGAGACCTTAAGTCTCGGGCACGAACATCGGCGGAAACTGACGCCCGGCCGGCCTGACGTTTAGTTCTTCCAGCCGGAAACAGCCGTGTCGTCATCCTTGTGAAAGAAGCGCGACGCCGCTTCCGTTCGGTTGCGCACGTTCATCTTCTTATAGATGTTGCGGACGTGCACCTTCACGGTGTTTTCGGATAGATGCAGCCTGTCGGCGATGATCTTGTTTTGCGTTCCCTTGCAAAGAAGGTCGAGGATTTGCACCTCACGCGTCGTCAGTGCCGCCATTTCGCCCCGGTTGACCGCAAGCGCGTCAGCGCGGTTGGCGATCACGCCATTGTTGTGAACGCTCTTGCTGACGACAGCAGAGGAATAGGGTGTGAGCTTGCCGAGAAGGGCTGCAGGGAAATGTTCTCCGCCCTTCATCAATAGATCGACCGCCGCCATAAACACATCAAGCCGAAGATTGAGTGGCAGCACGCCATCGATGACGCGCGTCCCCACCAGCTGCTTCAACGGCTCTTCGAACTTGTCGATGGTTTCGACCACCAGGGCGATCGGCGCATCGGGATGCTTTTCGCGGATTGCCGCAAGAAGATTGTTAAGCCGCTCGCCCGACATGCGGTATGGCAGCACCAGCCGGACATCGGAACCGTAATCACTATTGATCGTCGCCGACGAAGCAACGCTCATCACCGCGAATGTGGGGAACTTTTTGCCCAACGCCTCTACGAGACACTCGGAAAACAGGTCCGGATCCGCTATAATTAATAAAGTTCCATTTATAGGTGAAACAGCGGTTTTTTGTTTTGCCGCATAATCTGACGTTCCCATGAACATTGACGCCTCCCTAAAGCGCTTACGCATTACATTCTTTTGGCTGTGTCATCTGTCGTTCGCCAGGACGCCCCCGAGAACATAGGGGGCAATTCCCGCTTCAAGCCATGTCAACTATCATTAATTACCCGTTAATTTAGGAGGCTAATACGAAAAGCTGTGTAAATAAATGGCCCATACGGGTTATTTTTTACATTAGGCATACAAAATTGATTACGGTGAGACAGAATCATTCACTTGGAAATCGTCAAGGAAACAAAGGCGTTAGAAAAGCCTCCGCTCCGGTTTTGTATTCCAAGAAAATATAACTTTTGGTTGAAATGCCTTTTCATATCTCTCCAGCAAACGATCCCGGACGATGTGCCGTTTCGGGATAACGACCCCTTCCCTCGCACATAAACCATGTTTTTGAAAAGCCGGCTTCTACTACCAAATCCGCTGTTTTGGGCGGCTGCGGTAGCAGAAACACCGCACGGTCTACCCCTCCGGCATATATATTCCGGTGACGTGTACCTATATGTCTAGCCCGAATTGATAGCTAGAAAGCACGATTTTTCTGCGGCACAGTCTGACCGTCGCTGAATGGCGGCAGATAAAAAGACTAAACCGGCCTTAACGTGTGTTTGCCAGCGCCGGCTCCTTTTCAAGACACCATGCAAGCAAAAAGACGAAGCCACCGCGCTCCCCATTGGAGCGAGGAACGGATTTGTGCGCCTTTTTATCGAGTAGCGCACAAGGGCTGAACGAAAAGAGCCCGGTTACGGGCCGATGCCGAACCGCAGATGAGACGTAATGAGTGCATCTGCAGACATCAATCTTTGTGCAACGCGGAGCAAGCGCGAAAAAATCCCGTTTTAGATGAGAGGGATTTCGAAAGCTGCTCCGAGCTTTTTCGGAGGAAATCGAAATGGGTTACAATCCACAGCCAGCCGGCGACGACATCACCAAGATCGGCGCTCTTTCCGAGGGTTTTGCAAACACCTCGACCAACGACGCCTCGGTGGAAGACAGCAATGTCGGCACCGCAAACGGTGAAAACCGCAACAACGACAATAGCGACAACAGCACCAATGTGGATGTTGACGCACAGATCGACGTCGCAGTCGGCAATGGCGACAATCGCGACAACGACTATGACTGGAGCTATGACAGCAAGTCGTACAGCGACAATGACACGACCACCACGACCTCGACCAGCACCGAAACCAACACCGCAATCAAGACCGACTACGACTGGAGCTACGACAGCAAATCGTACAGCGACAACGACACCAGCGTGAAGACGGTATCGGATTCGGACAACAAGACGTTCACCTATTCCGACAACGACACCTCCACCAAGGTATCGACGACCACCGACAGCTTCAACTCCGCTGACAGCTACTACAAGTCGGATGACGACTTCGGTAACATTGCGGGCGTCAAGGATGTCGGCAATCTCGGTGTCGCTGGTGGCGACCTGACCTTCAACCTGGGTGACGACTTCTCCTTCACTCTCGACGTCGACAATATCCTCAACAACTCGCTCGGCGGTGACGGCAACGATGCCGGCTTCAGCCTGGTGCAGGCCAACCATCTGGCAGATCAGGATTACGCCTACGACGTCAGGATGGACAATGGCGGGGCTCAGAACCACCTGAACGCCAATGCCGGTGACGCTTTCGGCGCCGAAGGCATGGACGGCAAGGGTTGGGACCTCAAGGCCGGCGACGACGCAGCAGGCACCAGCACTGCGGATGCATCGGCAATCCTTGCAAATTCCGGCTTCCATCTGGAACTGGTGCAGGGCGCCAACATGCTCTCCAATGCCGTTGACGTCACGATCACAGGCGGTAACTCGCATGTTTCGGACGTTGGGGAAGATCACTCCTGATACCCACCTCTTGACGAGAAGAGCTGCACCGGCATCCGCCGGTGCAGTTTGCGGTTAAAAGAACCGGGTTCGGTGAACGAAGCACCGCCATCAAGACGTGTGCCGCCTGCCGCCCCCAGTCCCCGCCGCAATGATCAGGGAGGGACCTCCAATGCATATCGACAAGATTTCCGACATGATCGCGCATTTCATCGGCATGTTCGACACGGTGATCGAGGAAGCGCGCCTGAGAAGCAACTATAGCGAAGGCCCGGCGCATTCCGATCCGGACCGACTGCCAGACGATGAGGCAGCAAGGCTGCTCGACAAGAACTATGACGTCCCGCTCGAGGACTACGATCCCGGCGTCAAATATCGCTCCGGCTATTACGATTTCGATTACATGCGACCGCATTTCGCCCGCGGTGTCGAATATGACATGCAGCAGCTAGCAAATGCCATCCCGGTCGATATTTCCGGCGCGCATTTCCGTTTTCCCGGCCGCCTCTCGTTTGATGAGCGCGAATTGGTCGTTCATACCGGCCCCGGCTCGGTGGCCGGCCATCTTACACAGGTCAATATTCTTCAGGACGACGACTATCTGAACATGACCGACGGTCCGAACGTGGCGCGCGACACCAGCTTCGTGACAGCGCGCACCGTCGAGTTCTATAATGAAGCGTCCGCCTTCACGCCTTTTTCCACCTTTCAGCGCACCGACAGCTATGACGCGTTACAGGCGCTCGCCAAATCCGCGCACGACTATATCGACCACGCCCGTTACAACGACGTCACCTCGCTCGGCACCGGTGCGGATCAGGATTTCGTTCTGGCCGGCAACGACATCAACGGTCTTTATATCAATGGCGCGGTCGCCTACGACAAGCCGGCGCTCGACGACTTCATGCCGGATCGCGGCATCGCCAAGCCCGCCGAGGCACCTGAAAAAAGCGACGTTTCCCTGCATGAGGATAGCCCGGCCGGCAACAGCCTCGATATTGCCGCTGGCGCCAATGTCGTCGCCAACATCGCCACGCTGGTCAATACCGGCGTCATGACCTCGGTCACCGCCGTCATGGGCGATTATCACCAGATCGACGCCATCACCCAAGCCTATATCTACAGTGACCGGGACGATATTTCTTCCGTCTTCACCCACTCGGAAGATCAGGCAGCAACGGCCGCCTACAATATCGCCAGCTTCCAGCGCAGCGTCTATCCCGGCGCGGAACATAGTGCCGCGGACAGCCATGAGAGCGGCGAAACGCCGATATTCCCAACCGCCTGGCGCGTCAGCGTGCTGGAAGGCGATGTGTCCTTCGTCCACTGGATCGAACAATACCAGTTCATCAGTGACAATGACACGATGACGGTCACCACGTCAGGTGCGAGCGTCAGCGTTTTGACCGGCGGCAACGCCGCGCTCAACATCGCCAATTTCCTCGGCATCGGCATGCAGTACGATCTGGTCATCGGCGGCGGCAATGTGCTTGATATGAACCTGATCAGCCAGATCGCCGTGCTTTACGACAATGACTGGGCGCGCGCCAATCCCGATGCGCCTGGTGGCGCCACCATCCAATCCGGCAATAACCTGCTCTGGAACGATGCCACCATTCACAATGTCGGCAGCAACGACCGTTTCGAGGCCATGCCTGATTACATGCACCAGACGGTGAACGGGATCAACGAGCGCGACCCGAACATGCCGGACGCCCTTGCCCACGACGCCAACTTTGCCGGCTATCAGGGGCTGAACGTCCTCTACATCACCGGCAACCTTTATGATGTCAGCATCATCAAACAGGTAAGCGTGCTGGGCGATTCCGACGATGTGACCCAGGCAGCCGCCAAGGTTCTCGAGAACAACCAGAATGCCACCATCCATATCGATACCGGCAGCAACGCGGTCATCAATCTCGCACAGATCATCGACTACGACAGCTTCGGTTCGACCACCTATGTCGCCGGCGGCGTTTATTCCGATGCCATTCTCATTCAGGGCGGCATCATCGAAAACGACACATTGCAGCCGACACAGCACGGTCAGCTGGCAAACGAGGTCATCGCTTTTCTTCACGACGATCCCGCCACCACTCACAACGAATCCGACGGCGTCATCAATGGCGGCCACGACCTGTCCTGGTCGAACGCACATTCGGCAGACGTCATGCAGGCGGTGACCGCGTAGATTTTGGCAGGCGGGGCTGCAAATACGCCCCGCCACAGCCGGAACCGCAAACACCGTGAGATCACCGAGGGGACCGATACAAAATGGATCATATTTCCAGAAAAACAATTGCCGACGGACGCTCACTCGACTTGCCGCTGGATCAGGAAGCGGAAGACAGCAAACTGACGGACGCCTGTATTTCAGCCATCAACGACGCCATCGAAAATCTGCGCCAGCTATCCGGCTCGGAACAGACTGCGAAGACCATTGCATCGCCCACGCAGATCGCTCCTACACAGATCACTCCCCCACAACCTCTTCCCCAACCACTCGCAAGAACCGAACAACCCCAACAATTGCGCGATGTTCCGCTGGAGAAGCCAGCGCCACAGCCGGACCGGCAACCCGCCGCCCCGGCGGAACCGCAGGCAAAGGTCGACAGTACCGATCTACCTTTCGTCAAGACCATAGACAATAATGACGGTCCGATCCGCCAAAACGAACGTCGGCCGGTGACGGGCGGCGGTGGCAAGGAGCCGACGGACAATGGCGGCGGGGGTGGTGGTGGCGGTGGCGGTGCCCACAGTGGCTTCCACAAACGCAGCGAGCCGATCAATTTCGCCGCCAGCCTTGCCAAGGGCATCGCCGCTGTTCGTCGCAACATGGTGGTGGTGATGCTGTTCACCATCGCCATCAACATCCTGCTGCTCGCCATTCCGCTTTATCTGTTCCAGATATCCGACCGGGTACTGACCAGCCGTTCAATGGATACGCTTGTCATGCTGACCGTCGCTGTTCTCGGCGCGGTTCTGTTGCAGGCCTTTCTGGACGCCATCCGCCGCTTCATCCTGATGCGCACCGCCGTCGAGCTTGAGGTGCAGCTTGGCGCACCGATCCTGTCCGCCGCCGCCCGCGCCGCGCTGCACGGCAGCGGTAAGGACTACCAGATCCTGCAGGACCTGCAGCAACTGCGCTCCTTCCTGACCTCCGGCACCCTGATCGCCTTCCTCGATGCACCGCTGATGCCGCTCTTCATCGTGGTGGTTTATCTCGTGCATCCGCATCTCGGCATCATCATCATGGTCTGCTGTGCGGTGCTGTTCATTATCGCCTGGCTGAACCAGCGTTTCACTGCAAAGCAGTTTTCCGAAGCCTCCGGTTATCTGAGCCGCGCCAATTTCCACCTCGATTCCATGTCGCGCAATTCGCAGATCATCAATGCGCTGGCGATGATACCGGAAGCCGTGAAGATGTGGGGCCGTGAAACCGCCGGATCGTTGAAATCGCACGTGGCGGCGCAGGATCGCAACATCATGTTTTCAGGCGTTTCCAAGGCCGCACGCATGATCACGCAGATCGCCCTGCTGGGCTGGGGTGCGCATCTGTCACTCGCCGGCGAATTGACCGGCGGCATGGTCATCGCCGCCTCGATCATTTCCGGCCGCGCGCTCGCCCCCATTGAAGGCGCCATCGAAGGCTGGCACCAGTTCAACAGGTCGGCCGCCTCCTATGGCCGCATCAAGCAGCTTCTCATCAGCTCACCGCTGAATTTCCCGCGCCTGCGCCTGCCCAATCCGGAGGGGCGTCTCGATGTGGAGCGCATTCTCTTCGTGCCACCGCCGCAGAAGAAGGTGATTTTGAACGGCATTTCCTTTTCGCTGAAAAAGGGAGAATCGCTCGCCATCATCGGCAACTCCGGCTCCGGCAAAACGACGCTCGGCAAGATGCTGGTCGGCTCCATCCTGCCAACCTCAGGCAATGTCCGCCTCGATCTCATGGATCTGCGCAACTGGGACCAGCGGCAATTCGGTGAGAGCATCGGTTATCTGCCGCAGGACGTGCAGCTGTTCCCCGGCACGATCAAGGCCAATATCTGCCGCATGCGCGACGATGTCGACGACCGGCAGATTTACGAGGCGGCAGTGCTGGCCGACGTACACGAGCTGATTGCCGGTTTCCCGCAAGGGTATGAGACCGTCGTCGCCGCCGATGGTGCACCGCTTTCCGGCGGCCAGAAACAGCGCATCGCGCTTGCCCGCGCCTTTTTCGGCGATCCCAAGTTCGTGGTGCTGGACGAGCCCAACTCCAACCTCGACACGGCGGGCGAACAGGCTTTGGCCAAGGCGCTGCTGCACGCCAAGAAACAGGGCATCACCACTGTGACCATCACCCAGCGCCCCGCACTTTTGCAATGTGTCGACAAGATCATGGTCCTGAAGGACGGATCGCTCGCCATGTTCGGCGAAAGGATCGAGGTGCTGAAAGCGCTTTCCGGCAATGGCCGCCAGGCCAACCAGTCCCCGCAGATCGAGGGTTGAGGATCGTCATGTTCAAGAAGACAACCGCCATTGCCGAAATCAAACCCCAGGGCCAGATGGAATGGTACAGCGAAGTGCCGCGCTCCATCCGCCTGCACAGTTCCATCGGTCTTGCCGTGCTGCTCGCATCCTTCGGCGGCTTCGGATATTGGGCCGGGACAGCACCGCTCTCCTCCGCCATCATCGCCCAGGGCAGCTTCGTTGCCACCGGCAACAACAAGGTCGTCCAGCATCTGGAAGGCGGCATCATCAAGGAAATGATGGTCAGCGAAGGCGATACGGTCAAGGAAGGCGACGTCTTGTTGACACTCGACAGGACGACGGCGCTTGCCAATGAGCGTATGTTGCAGCTGCGGCGGCTTCGTCTGGAAACCATCGTGGTGCGCCTGCGTGCCGAGGCGCAGGGAGAGAAAAACTTCAAGGTGCCTGAAATCGTCATGAAGGAAGCCGGCGATCCGGACATCAACTCCATCATCCAGAGCCAGAACATCGTGTTCCACAGCAAGATCGTCAAGCTCGACGAGCAGTTGAACCTGATCGAGAAGAACATCCGCTCGCTGGAATTCCGCTATACCGGTTACGATGGGCAAAAGAAGTCCTTCGACCGGCAGCTGGCGCTTCTGACACAGGAACGCGATTCCAAGGAAAAGCTCGCGAGAGACGGTGTCATCCGCAAGACCGACATGCTGGCGCTGGAACGCGCCATTGCCGACGCCATGGGCGATATCGCCCGCCTGACCGGCGAAATGAACCAGAGCGAGGCCGAGATCGCCAAGTTCAAGCAGGAAGCGGTGATTGCCGTCAATGCCAACAAACAGGCCGCACTCGATGCGCTGGAAACCGCTGATTCTGATCTCGACAGCGTGCGCGAACAGGTGCGTGGCGCCGCCGAAGTGCTGGAACGCACCATTATCCGCTCGCCGGTCAACGGCACGGTGGTGCGCGCCTATTACCATACCGCCGGCGGTGTCATCACCACCGGCAAGCCGATCATGGAAATTCTGCCCGCTCACGTTCCCCTCATCCTTGAAGCGCAGGTTCTCAGAACCTCCATCGACCAACTGCATGAGGGCCAGACCGCCGCGATCCGTCTGTCGGCGCTGAACCGCCGCACCACGCCGGTTTTGAACGGCAAGGTGTTTTACGTGTCAGCCGACAGTATCGAGGAAAATGCCGGTCTTCAGGTCAAGGACGTCTATATCATTCGCGTCCAGATTTCCGACGAGGAAATCTCCAAGGTCCATAACTTCCACCCCGTGCCCGGCATGCCGGCCGACGTTCTGATCCAGACCTCGGAGCGTACCTTCTTCGAATATCTGACCAAGCCGATCTCCGACAGCATGTCGCGTGCCTTCAAGGAAAGATGAAGAAATATCAGTAACCTATACTGTCTTTTCCGCAGCGGTCAGCATATAATATCCGAATATATTTCGCCGGGGCGGGAGAAGCAGCATGGCGGTGATGTCGGATGTATTGCTGCTGGTCGGCAGGCTTAATTACGTGTGGACCAACACCGAAAGCCTGATGATCTATCTGATCGTCCACCTCCTGAAAGTGGAGAAGGAAGCGGCTATCGTCGTGTTTCTGACGCTCAACACCACGCGGGCCCGCATGGACCTCATCGAACGTCTGGCGAAACTCCCCTCCACGCCAGCGCCGGACCGCAAGACCATTCTCTCCATCATGGCGCGGCTGAAGAAGGAAGCGCGGACGCGCAACAAATACAATCATTGCATCTATTCCTTCGACGAAAAGGGCGAAATCGCCAGCACCCAGCTGATGCGGCTGGTGGAGGACGACAGCAAGGTTCGCTACGGCAAGGTCGAACGCATGGACGAGAAGGAAATCGAGCATCTGGAAAAGTCGATTGCCGATATCGTCGATGTCAGCAAGGACATGTGGAAATTCATCCACGCCAGCCCGCATGTCTCGGCGGATTATCTCTAGACTCTCGTCTGCAACCGCATACCCATCGCCGGGTGAGTTTCACCATTCTGCGCTGCCTTCATTGGCAGGCACAATTTGCCCGCAGCGAAATAAAGCAGGAACGAGCCGATCTGGTAGGGAAAGATGATATCGATCTCCACGAAGGAGCGCACCACGAACAGCGCGCAGACCGCAAACAGGATGACGCCCTGCGGATCGCTCTTGCGCATCAGCACCGAGCGCAGATGCCCGAGCAGCGTGCCGTAAAGCACCATGCCAAGCAGCGCCATGCCGACGATGCCATTTTCCACCACCGTTTCGATATAGGTATTATGGAAGTGGAAGCCGGTGCGGCCGGTGATGAAGAAGTCGTTCCACAGGCGTTCGGCATCGGCAAAACTCGCGACCCAGAAGCCCTGATAACCGACACCGAGGATCGGTGTCTGTTTTGCCGCCTCTATGCCCTGCTGCCAGAGATAGGTGCGGCCGGTAAGCGTCGAATCCTTGCCGAAAACACCCAGAATGGCATCGAGCAGGCCGAATTGCAGCGAAGCGACCACCAGCAATGCACCAAGGCCGCCGAGCGCGAAAAACGTCATCTTGCGGTTGGCGGGAGACAGCATGCCGATCGGGATGAAGCCGACGATGAGCGCAACCACCGCCGCTGTCGTAATCGTGGATGTGGCCGATTGCGACGCGACAAGGCTATAGGCCGATAAAAGCCCGGTAACGCCGGCGATTGGCAGCCAGATGCCTCTCTGTTTGAGGACCACCACGGAGGCGACGGCGAAAATGACGCCAAGCGATGCGTAAAAACCGAGCTGGTTCTTCGACGAGAAAGCGCCAACGAAACTATAGGTGCCATCCAATGCATCGAAGAGATAAATGCCGAATAGCAGCGAATACAGCAAAACCACGGCGATGCCGATCAGCGCGCCGCGTGTCAGCGTGCGAATGGATATCACCCGCATGGCGATCAAGGCGCAGACGATATGCGTCATGTACTGGATGGAGGCGCGCATGGTCACTGACGCAGCCTCCGACCAGAAGCTGGACAGCACTGTCAGGATACCAAAGGCAAAGATCCACAGATAACGCGGATAATTGCCGAGCACCTGCCGGTAATTGACCACCACCAGCGGCAGCCACACGCCATAATAGGCCAGCACCGAGATTTGCCCGAAACGCGACGAATAGGCGAACACGAAGAATGACAGCGCAATCGCCGCCATTCCGAAGATTTCATTGCGTTCGGGATCGATCAGCGCCGATTTGGCAATCCGCATGCGAACCTCACTGCATCAGGATTTCGGATGAAACCTTGATGACGTCGCCGGGCTGAAGCAGGGTGTTTTCATCCACCTTCACTTCCTTCGGCTTGCCATTTTCCTCACGCACCACGAGGTAGCTGATGGTCGCGGACTTCCCCGACGGATCGAAGCGGATCGCCTCGGCCGATTGCGCCAGCGCCTCCGACATCAATTCGCGGCTGGTGGTCAGCTGCAGATTGAGCTTGTCGAGTTCCGCTTCGGTATCCTGCAATTCCTTGGAACGCTGCGCCACCCAGTCGTTGCGCAGGTTGATCTCGTCCTGGGTTGCCTTGTTGATGTCCTGCTTGGCGCGCAGCGACTGCGTGTCGATATCGAGCAGGGTGGATTCCACCTCCGCCGCCCGTTCTTCCGCCGAGATACGCCGTTGCGACAGTGCAAGCCCCTGCTCGTTCAGACGGTTGACGCGGTCGCGGTCCTCGTTGGCAAGTTGGAGCTGGCGGTTCTGTGTTTCCGATTTTTTATTCAGCGACTCGACTTCGCTCTGCAAAAGGGCATGCAGATCCGTCAGCGCCTTCAGTTGAAGCGTATAACGCTCGGTACGGGACTTCATCAGCGCGCTTTCGCTGGCCAGAAGCACATCGATCTCGCTGATCTTTTCCATTTCAGGCGTCTTGGCGATGGACGCGTCACCCTTCACCTCGGCAATCAGCCGCGCCTGGCGGGCGAGCAGCCTTGCCCGCTGGTTGTCATAGACGGCGGCGTCCCCGCGCGCATTGATGAAGTCGCGGGCAAAACGCTGCCCGGCATCGGAGCGACGCAGGCCGCCGGCAAGGCTGACGGCCTTCAGAACCGTGAGATTGGCTGCATAGGGATATTCGCCCGGCGTCTGCACGTCACCGCTCAGAAAGATCGGCCGGAACTGGGCAATTTCGACGGAAGCCGACGGCAGGTTGCGAAGCGCAAATTTGCTCTGAAGCTGCGCGCCAATCGCCTCCCCGACTTCCGAGGGTGTTTTTCCCGAAACCTCGAGCTGGCCGATGAAGGGCAAGGACAGCGCCCCGGATGGGCCAACGGAATAATCGCCGTTGATGACGTCCCAGTTGCGGATGCTGCCATCGGCGGGCTGCCATTCGGCGACGCGGATGCGCAGCTTGTCGGCGGTGCCGAGCGTGTATTGTCCACCCTCTGCCGCCATTGCGGAGAGCGGCGCGGCAAAGGCAACGGCAAGCACGAGGGTGGCAAGCGGACGGCGGGTGGTGGCAAAAAAGCCGTTCATCGGGAGACTCCCTGTTTGCTGATCGCCATGCAGGCGATCAGACGATAGAGCAACCGGACAGGGCCGGCTGCGCAGCGCCGCATGAGCGGCCGCTATTGTTAGCACCAATGACGCACCCGAAGACCGGACTTGGGATCCCGGTCAGGGTGCGTGTCGAAACGAAAATCGATAAAGCCGAACTCAATATTGATTTCAGTAGCTGCCGCGCGACAGGCACACGGCTGGAATGGTCTTGACGATGATGAAGACATCCTGCCGCATCGACCAGTTCTGAACGTATTGCGTGTCGAAAGCGACGCGGGTCTTGTAGGAGACGTCGTTACGGCCGCTGATCTGCCACAGGCCGGTCAGGCCAGGACGGGTGCTGAGATAATAAGCGGCATCGCTTTCATAATAGCTCAGTTCCTCGTCAACGACGGGGCGCGGGCCAACCACGCTCATTTCACCACGGATGATGTTGAGGAGCTGCGGCAGTTCATCGAGGCTAAGCTTGCGCAGCACGGCGCCGACGGCGGTAACGCGCGGATCGTTCTTAAGCTTGCGGGTCGCGCGCCATTCTTCGGCGGCTTCCGGATTGGCGGCAAGATATTGCCGCAACATCTCGTCGCCGTTCATCGCCATCGTCCTGAATTTCAGGCAATGGAAATAGCGGCCATTATGTCCGACACGCCGGTGACCGTAAAAGATCGGGCCGGGATCGGAAAATTTCACCAGAGCGGCGATCAACAGGAAAATCGGGCTGAAGATGAGCAGCGCAAGCACAGCCGATGCCATATCGAAGCTGCGTTTTGCGATGCCCCCGATAGGGAAGCTGACATCGAAATCTTCGGAACTGCTGAGTGTCTGTTCAGCCGATTGGGTCGCGGACTTCATAGAGTGAACTCCATTTATGTTTTGCGATTGGTCGGTGCCCGGAGGCGTGTCTTTCCGTCTAAAGGAGATAACAAGTCTGTGTTCGGAATTTGATGCTAATGGATTTTTTGTAAGGCACATTGCCCATGACCGTCTATGCGATTTCTTGCGGCAGCGGCCGATCAACCTCCGGGCAATATTATCCGCTGCATAAAAAAGCAACAAATGCGCCTATGGCCATGTGTCCAGAGCATGGGTGTCGCCGCTGCATGTATTGCGTTTTCGACCCCGGATAGTCTTTTCTTATATGTTTCTTATGACTTGATGAGATGAGACAGGAACACCAAGAAAAGCCATGCGTGTAACAGACTATTAAATTTTTTTGCGGCGCAGCAAGATTGCGGCAATGCATATAAAATTTGACATATTAGCCGGGATTTTTTTACCCGGCACTGTGGCTTTGCCAAGAAAAAGCGATGGAGAAGTTGCAAGAGCGGCGCAAAAGCGGCAAAATAGTGGCAGGAATTCGTATCAAAACCTCGTCATCCTGCAGAAAATCCTCTGCTCCCGGCCGTTTTTTTCCGCGCATGATGGAACGGCCGCCCTTCTTGCCCCACCTGACGCAGAACCCGGTAGAATCAGAAGGTGGGCGGCGTGCAGGCACTGATGACCTCGCACGGCACGGGTCCAACGCAACGGAAGCGATGTGGCCTGCGGCTTTCGAAATAATAGGCGTCCCCAGGCCCCAGCACCCGCCTCTCCTCATCAACCGTCACTTCGAGACGCCCGGAGAGGATAATGCCCCCCTCCTCACCATCATGCACCAGCGGTACCTTGCCGGTATCGGCGCCCGGCTGGTAACATTCCTTCAGGATTTGCAGGCTGCGACCGAAGACATTGTCGCCCACCTGCCGAAACGAGATCGGCCCCTTGCCGATCTCGACCAACTCATCCGCCCGGTAAAAGGCTTTGCGGCTTGTCTCCGGCTCGAATGCGAAAAACTCGGTAAGGCCGATGGGTATGCCGTCGAGAATACGCTTCAACGCCCCCACGGACGGGTTGGAGGTGTTGCTTTCGATCAGCGAAATCGTCGAATTGGTCACACCGGCGCGTCTTGCCAGTTCCCGCTGGGAAATATTGTGGCGCAGCCGCAAATGCCGCAAACGCCCGCCTATATCCACCGACATGCTGGAGCCTCCGTTACCCTTGTTCGAAATATCGAAAACCTTCCTTTTCGCCTATAGCATTTTCAATGACTTGGCCACAGCGAGAAAAGGGCTTGTTCAGTCTGGAAAATAGCTTTCAATCATCGGCAACGAACAGGAGAACCATGATGGACAACCCCAGCCGATCCAATTCCACCTCGCTTGACAGCTACTGGATGCCGTTTACCGCCAACCGGCAGTTCAAGGCCAGCCCGCGCCTGCTGGTCAGCGCCGAGGGCATGTATTACACCAGCGATGACGGCCGCCAGGTTCTCGACGGTACGGCTGGCCTCTGGTGCGTCAATCTCGGCCATGGCCGCCAGCAGATCGCCTCCGCCGTCAAGCACCAGCTTTCGACCATGGATTACGCGCCCTCCTTCCAGATGGGCCATCCCGTCGCTTTCGAATTCGCCGAGCGGCTGGCGGAAATCGCTCCCGGCCCGGAAGGTGCAAAGCTTGATCGCGTCTTCTACACCGGCTCCGGTTCAGAATCGGTCGATACGGCCCTTAAGATCGCCATCGCCTATCAGCGCGCCATCGGCCAGGGCACCCGCAGCCGGCTTATCGGCCGTGAGCGCGGTTATCACGGCGTCGGTTTCGGCGGTATCTCGGTGGGCGGTCTCGTCAACAACCGCCGTGTTTTCCCGCAAATCCCCGCCGATCACCTGCGCCACACCCACGATCTGGCGAAAAACAGCTTCGTCAAGGGCCAGCCCGAGCATGGCGCCGAGCTTGCCGACGATCTGGAACGGCTGGTCGCGCTGCATGGCGCTGAAACCATCGCCGCCTGCATCGTCGAGCCGGTGGCCGGCTCTACCGGCGTGCTGGTGCCGCCGAAGGGTTATCTGGAGCGCCTTCGCGCCATCTGCGACAGGCATGGCATTCTCCTCATTTTCGATGAAGTCATCACCGGTTTCGGCCGCGTGGGCGCATCATTCGCCAGCAACTACTTCGGCGTTACGCCTGACATCGTCACCACCGCCAAGGGTCTGACCAATGGCGCGATCCCCATGGGCGCGGTCTTCACCAGCCGCAAGGTGCATCATGCGCTGATGCATGGCCCGGAAAGTCAGATCGAGCTGTTCCACGGCTATACCTATTCCGGCCATCCCGTCGCCTGTGCCGCCGGCATCGCCGCGCTCGATATCTACCGCGACGAAGGCCTCTTTACCCGCGCATCCGAATTGCAGGATGTCTGGCAAGATGCCATCCATTCTCTGAAGGGCCTGCCAAACGTCATCGACATCCGCACCATCGGCCTCATCGCCGGCATCGAGCTGCAATCGCGCGATGGCGCCATCGGTGCGCGCGCCTATGACATCTTCACGGATTGCTTCGAGCGTGGCCTGCTTGTCCGCGTCACCGGCGATATCATCGCCCTCTCGCCGCCGCTGATCGCCGAAAAATCCCATTTCGATGATATCGTCTCAATCCTCGGCGACGCGCTGAAACGCGCAAATTAAAAGTATAAAGTCCTAATATAGGAAAGGCTGCAATAGAAATTGCAGCCCTTTTCGCTTTTATCAAAAACAGAGCTTACATAGATCATTTATTAAGCATGTTCTATTATTTTCCCGCAGTATAACCAACAGCGCGGGAACGTCCCCATGGCGTCGATTCAGAAAAAGATAATATTGGCTAGCATTGCAATCTTTTCCATCACCGGCGCCGCCACGGGCGTTGGCATGTGGGCAACGGAAACGCTAAACCGCAACAGCGAATATGTCGCACTTTCGGCAGAAGTGCTGCGCAACCACATGCAGGCGGACATGATGCATGATGCATTGCGCTCCGACGTACTTGCCGCCATTCTTTCCACCAATGCCAGTATGGGCCTCGATCTCAAGGCGGTTGAGGCTGACCTTGGCGAACATGAAGCCAGCTTCCGCGAAATGATCGAGGCCAACAGGTCTCTCTCAGCCGGCACAAACGTCAAAACCGTGATCGACGGCGTCGAAAAACCGCTGCTCGCTTATATGGACGCCGCCAATGCGGTTGTCGGCCTTGCCGGCTCCAGCCCGGAAGAGGCGATCAAGCTGATGCCTGAGTTCATGCGGCAATTTTCGGCGCTTGAAAAAGCGATGGAAACGGCCGGCGACCAGATCGAGGCCCTGTCCGATGCCGCCTCGGCCGAAAGCGAAAAGACCAAGGAGACCATCAACCTTGCCTTGAAGGGCCTGCTGGTTCTGGCGGCAATTTTCTCCGCCGGGCTTTTCCTTCTTACCCGCAAATCGGTTATCCACCCCATCCTGCAATTGTCAAAGAATATGGAAACACTGGCGGGCGGCGATACATCTCAGCCACCCTCCGGCATCGACCGCAAGGACGAGATCGGCTCCATGTCCGTCGCCGTTGAAGTCTTCCGGCAGGCGGCAATCGCCAACCGGGCGCTTGAAGAACAGGCGGCAGCGGCCCGCCTGCAGGCGCAAGCCGATCAGGAAGCAGCACGCCAGCAGGCCGAGGAGGACGCTTCCGAACGATTGCGCATTGCCACATCAGGCCTCGCTAGCGGTCTGAAGCGGCTGGCGTCGGGTGATCTGGCCTTCCAGCTCGATCAGGCCTTCGCGCCGCAATTTGAAGCCCTGCGGCACGATTTCAACAGTTCTGTCCGGCAGCTGGCCGAAACATTGTTTGCGATTTCCGATGGTATCGGCACGATCGACGGCAGCAGCCGCGAGATTGCCGCCGGCGCCGGTGACCTTTCCCGCCGTACGGAAAATCAGGCAGCCTCCCTCGAACAGACCGCCGCAGCACTCGAGGAAATCACGGCCAATGTCTCAAACGCCAACAAACGCACTTCTGAGGCGCGGCTTGCCGCCACCGACGCCAACCACAGCGCCCTGAAATCGGTTGAGGTGGTCAGCCACGCCGAAGAGGCGATGCGCCGCATCGAGACATCGTCGCGGCAGATTACCGGCATCATCGGCGTCATCGACGAAATCGCTTTCCAGACTAATCTTCTGGCGCTGAATGCCGGGGTGGAGGCCGCCCGCGCCGGTGAGGCCGGTAAGGGGTTCGCCGTGGTGGCGCAGGAAGTGCGCGATCTCGCCCAGCGTTCCGCAAAGGCCGCAAGCGAAATCCGCGACCATATCCGCCAATCATCGGCAGAAGTGGAAAGCGGCGTGAAGCTGGTTCTCGATACCGGTGCGGCGCTGAAGGATATTGGCGAGCGCATCGCCGGCATCGACCAGCACATGACCGCAATCGCGACATCAGCCGCCGAACAATCGACGGGGCTTGCCGAAATCAACGCCGCCGTGAACTCCATGGATCACGCCACCCAGCAGAATGCGGCGATGGTGGAACAATCCACCGCCGCCTCGGCAACGCTTGCCGCCGAAACGGCAAAGTTGCGCGCGCTGGTTTCACGTTTCCGTCTGGATATGGAGGATGTCGGCGGCCACGACATCATCCGTCACGTGGCCTGAGGCGGAAGCATTACGCTGCCATTCGCCCATCATTTCCAGCCGCCGATTTCAGCGGCTGGAAATTTTTGTCTATCAGTAGGTCTGGACCGGCTGCGACAACCCGTCGCCAACCACGCCATTGCCATATTGGGCAACGGGCACGCCTTCCTGACCGATCGGCACGCCCTGCTGCGCCGGGCCAAGCGCCGTCACAACGATCGGCGTACCATCCGGCACGCGGTTATAGAGATCGACGATATCCTGGTTGATGAGGCGCACGCAGCCTGATGATACCGACTTGCCGATGGTCCACCATTCGGGCGAACCGTGCAGACGGTAGATCGTGTCCTTGCCGTCCTTGAAGATATAGAGCGCACGCGCACCGAGCGGGTTCTTGAGGCCCGGCTCCATGCCGCCGTTGCGGCTGCTGTACGGCTCCAGTTCCGGCTGTCGGGCGACCATCTCGTCAGGCGGCGTCCAGCGCGGCCATTGGCGCTTGTACTGGATGACGCCGCGGCCGGACCATTCGAAACCGGCGCGGCCGAGACCGACGCCGTAACGCATGGCCTGACCGTTCTCATAGGTGAGATAGAGGAAATGGTTGGCGGTATCGACGACGATAATACCGGGGCGCTCGCCTGTCGGATTGGCCACCATCTGCCGCAGAAACTGGCGTGGAATGCGCTTATAGGGAATTTCCGGCAGCGGAAACTGCTCGTCCGGCTTGGGGCCGTACATCAGCGCATACATCGGGTCGTCGGCGGGGGCGGTCGGCCGTGCGGCTTCGCGCGCCGTGGTGTTACAGCCCGCAAGGCCGGCAAGCGCCAATCCACCTGCTCCAAGCAGGAAACCCCGCCGGGTCGTTGTCGTGTCGTTCAATTGAAAAACCTCATTTACGTCATCTCACACTGGCAAAGGGGTCTGCCAGCGCCGCATCGGGGCGGCTGATAGGGTACTTCGTGCCGGAAACCTGCGATGCCATGGACTTGGCGCCGCTGGATTTCAGAATGGCACGGAAGCTCGGATGCATGCCGCCGTCTACATACGCGCTGAGAGGGGCGGAAGTTCCCTCGTTCATCGCGGCGGCAATTTTTTGTTGTTCCTCGGCCAGTTTCGACGCCACAGCCGGGTCCGGCTGATTGATGGCTGGCGGGCAGGCGGCCAGCGGATCGGCGGGCTCACCTTCGGCAAATTCGCTGTTGAAGACATAGCGCCGGCCGCAGACGGAGACCTTGGGCTGGCGACGCGTTACCTCGAAATAGTCGTAGCCTTCCTTGAGTGTCTTCCAGAAAGGCATGTTGGGATCGTCGCGATTGGCCACCATGTTTCTGGCGCTCATACGGAAAGGATAGGCCTGCACCTGAAAACGATCCTGCCCGCCCTGCAGAGCGCGCGCCACGACGGCGTAAATCTCGCCGACCTGCTGGTCGGTCATGGCGTAACAGCCGGACGACGAACAGGCGCCGTGCACCATCAGCGCCTCGCCGGTGTAACCGAGCGCCGATTCCAGCCGGTTGGGATAACCGAGATTGAAGGAGACGAAATATTGCGAATTCGGGTTAAGCATGCCGGCCGAGACATGATAAAAACCTTCCGGCGCCTGCCGGTCGCCGGTCTTCATCTTCGGCCCGAGCTTTCCGGACCAGCGGCACATGGGATAGGTCTTGAGCAGCGCATAACTTCCGGTCTTGTCGATCTTCCAGACCTCAAGCTCGCTTTCCTGCTTGAAAATGCGAACGAGGACGGGGCTTTCCGGCCGCATGCTCTTGGCGGACATCTGCGCCATCATCTTTGAGGACAGCTTCGGCGGGTCTTTCTTGACACTATCAAGACCCATGGAGGTGCACGCGGCAAGACCGCCGCCGATCGCAACGACCGCAGCCACTCTTACCCCCGCCATCACCTTCAGCCGTAACCCCGCAACCGCGAAATCCAGCAATGCCTTCATGTCCATGGATCGTTCTACCCGCCTGATTTGCCCGCCTTTCCGGCAGACGCTTAACTAGCGAAGGTGGCCATAACGCGGCAACCTCGCACATGGACAAAGTCTCGTGAACAGACGTTACCCTTTCGTTAATCATAGAGACACAAGCCCGTGAGGGGCGCCGGACGATCCGCCTATCGAAGCAGCCCCTGCCCGCCGTCGATCCAGACCGGCGTGCCGGTAATGTGGCGCGACGCATCGGATGCCAGGAACCCGATCAGCGCGGCGACATCGTCGCTCGTGCCTGCGACGCCTCCCGTGATCGGAATATCTCCGGCAGGAAAACGAACCGGCACTTCGGTCTTTTCGCGTCCACGTATATCTGTGTTTTCATCGATCGCCGTATCGATCTCGCCCGGACAGACGGCATTGACGCGAATGCGGTGCCGCCCAAGCTCCAGCGCCAGTTGCTGGGCCATGGCAAGCTGCCCGGCCTTGGTCACGGAATAGGCGGTAGCGCCAGGCGAGGTGAAGGTGCGGGTGCCGTTGATCGACGAAACGATAACGATGGAGCCGCCACCCGCCGCCTTCAGATGCGGCACGCTGGCATGCACGGTGAGATAGGTGCCGCGCAGGTTGATGCGGATCGTGTCGTCCCACTCGGAAGGCTTCAACTCATCGATGGGCGCCCAGACGCCGTTGACGCCGGCATTGGCCACCACGACATCCAGACGACCGAAGCTTTCCACCAGCGCTGCGACGGCATGTCGCATGGCCGCTTCGTCCGAAACATCGGCGACAAGGACCTTCGAAGAGCCGGATGCGGCTTCTATATCAGCCGCTACCGCCCGCAATTCGGATTCGGTGCGACCGAGCAGGCCAACCGAAAAACCTTCCGCGGCCAGATGGAGGGCGGCGGCGCGACCGATGCCGGAACCCGCGCCGGTGATGAGAGCAACTTTGCGGTAAGCCAATATCACAGCCCGCCTTTTCTGGAGGCTATCGAGGTGACGGTGGCCGAAACCGGATCGCTGGCTGGAAAGCTGTCTTCCAGTCCCTCGTCCAATTCTTCTTCCAGAATATCGCGATCCTTCGCGGTGCGGGCGCTTGCCTGACCATGCGGAACATCACCCTGCGCCGTTCCCAGCGCGGAAAACTGCGACGACGCATCAGCGCCGTGGCGGGTGCCGAAAGCCGTCAGCTGAACCATCACTGCGCTGGCGCGCTTGATGGCCTCGGCATCATCGATGCCCTCCAGCCCATCGGCGAGACGGACGGAAACCTGATCGCCATCGCTGCCGACGAACTCGACGGATATGACGCCGTTATTGCGTTTTACATAGGTCGTGGAAAGTTGCATGACATGCCCTCCGGTTTGAAAAGCATCGGCTTAGCCATCCGATGCGGTAACACTGAAACCTGAATTCACAACGATGGCAGAGCGGAAGGGGTTCCAGATGAATCAGGCCTTTAGCCCGGAAATGCAGGAGAGTTTCTTCAAGCGTGACGCGCTGGACGTGGCCCGCGCGCTCATCGGCGCGGAATTTCGCGTCGGCAATGCCGGCGGCATCATCGTGGAAACCGAAGCCTATCATCCCGACGATCCGGCATCCCACGCCTTCAACGGGCAGACGCCTCGCAACAGGGCAATGTTCGGCCCGGCCGGCCATCTTTATGTCTACCGGTCCTATGGCATTCACTGGTGCGCGAATTTCGTCTGTGCGCCCGGCTCCGCCGTGCTGCTGCGCGCCATCGAACCTCTGACCGGCATGGACATGATGAAACTGCGGCGCGGAACCGACAAGCCGAAACTTCTTTGCTCAGGTCCCGGCAGGCTCTGTCAGGCAATGGCCATTACCGGAGACATGGACGGCATGCCGCTCGATGCCCCGCCGTTTCTTCTACGGTTGCCGAAGGAAGCCGCCGCCATTACCAGCGGCAGGCGCATCGGCATCAGCCGCGCGGTGGATTATCCATGGCGGTTCGGGCTTGCAGGCTCGACCTTCATCAGCAAGAAGTTCGAAAACCTCGAGAATAAAGCCGTCTAGAGGACTTTTGGCGGCTGATCGTTTTCGTCGGGATTGGGGGTTGGAATTTCATCCGGCAGCCTGTCGGGTTCCGGCTCTTCCACAGGCGGAATATCCGGCTGCGGCGGCACCGGCATTGGCGGTTCGGGATAAGGTTCGACGGGAACGGTCGACATCGCGGCCTCCTGATATAAATGCGCGATCCAAACCGGATTGCGCTTCATCTATCGGGACAACGCGCCTGCGCCGTCGCCATTCAGGCGGCGCAACATAAGAATTCGCCCATCGGTCATATGCCGATCAGGTCCCTTCGGTCCGGTTGCGCCGCCCCGTGGTTATACAGGGAAAACGCCGGGACCGGCGGTCCGTTCCGTTTTTTAGGAAGCTTTTTGCGACGGCTCAGGCAAAACCGAGCGCGCTGCGGGAAATATCGCGGTTTTCGCAATAATCGCGGGAATGGGCCTCATGGCCATGCTCACGGGCTGTCGAACGGGTCAGTTCCGGGCTTGGAACATTGAGCAGCGCGTCGGCGTAAGTGCCGGTCGCTTCCACGTCATCGATCACAGGCTGCTGTTGCGGTTTTAAAAATTCAAACATCCGTCGTCCTCCTTCGACACGTCCCCTCAACGCGCCGGCCCAAGTCCTGTTCCATAACGAACACGACTGCTTCGATTATACATGAGATGTCGCCGCCGTATAGATGACGAAAGGCGAACGCTATCAACTGACGTTCACAAAATGGAGTGGAATCAGTGAGCTATGCCGACAAGTTCAGGCAGGCCCGACCGACTCCCGTAAGATCAGCTCCACCGGCCATAATTCCTGAACCTCGCGCACGGGTCGGCCGCCGACGATCTGCAACAGCAGGTCCGTCACCCGCATGCCGGCCATGCGCATGGGCGAGCGGGTGGTGGAGAGCGGCGGCATCATGCTTTCCGGTGTCAGATAAGGAAACACGTCATCATGAGCGATGACGGAAACGTCCTTGCCGATGATCAGCCCCATCTGGGTTGCAGCGCGATAGACCCCCTGCGCCGTCATCATCGCACCCGCCACGAAGGCTGTAGGGCGCGGCGTCTGCTCCAGAAGCGAACGGGCAAAACGGAAGGCCGCCTCTTCGCTGAAATGCTCGCTCATCATGAAACGCGGATCCGGCGCGATGCCGTGGGTCGCCAGCGCATCGCGAAAACCCTGTTCTCGATCCTGCACGAAGGTACGGCCGACCGGACCATTGATAAGGGCAATCCGCCTGTGTCCACGCTCCAGAAAATGGATCGTCGGGCGATAGGTCACGTCATGATTATCGATATCGAGCCAGGCATGTTCGAAGGTTGTCTTCGAGCGGCCATGCACGATGAAAGGTACGCCCAGCCGGTTGAGCAGCGCAATGCGCTCATCCTCCGGTCTTGGCGAATGCACGATGATGCCATCCACCCGTCCGCTCGATGCAAGCCGGCTGAAAATCGCCAGCTCCTCGTCAAGATCATTGTCGACCGTCACGCTGACGAGGATGTCGGTCTCTTCCCCTTCCAGCCGGGTCGCCATTCCACCCATGAACTCCGAGAAGAAATGCCCGCCACCTGAACGGCCCATGACCACGCCGATGGCGCCGGCCCTGCCGGTTGCCAGCCTGACCGCGTTGGCATTGGGCCGGTAGCCGTATTTCAGCGCAGCCTCCATCACCCGCTGCCGCGTTTCCTCGCGCACCTCGGGATAGCCGCCAAGCGCCCGGCTGACGGTGGTGGGCGACAGCCCGACCTTTTCTGCGAATTCCTTGAGCTTCATGTTTTTTGCCAATTTGCCCCTGCATGCGTTGCCGCTGCGGATTTTTCAAGCCGACAAAAATTGAAAACGATTTCAATTTTTCATCTCCTGAAACCTTACAGTTGGCATTCTTGAAAGGCAAACGCCTAAAAATTGCAGGAGAAATCGCCCGATATCCACCCAATTAGAAAGAGTATTGACAGATTGCCCGGCTTTTGCGAGCTTCCTTTCAGTCAAAAGCGCTTTCAATTTTGAGGATGATCGGGAGCGTCAACGGAGGAGTTTTGACAATGAATATTTCCATGAAGACTTTGTTCCTGTGCGGCAGCGTGTTTTCTGCCGCCGTTTCCGTGCAGGCTGCGGAAATTTCCATCGCCGCCAATTCGACAGGCAAGAACGTCGCATTTTTCAAAGAGCGGATCGCCGCC
Organism: Agrobacterium sp. ICMP 6402; assembly: GCF_009498615.1. Lineage (NCBI taxonomy): Bacteria > Pseudomonadati > Pseudomonadota > Alphaproteobacteria > Hyphomicrobiales > Rhizobiaceae > Agrobacterium > Agrobacterium sp. ICMP 6402. The sequence goes on along the minus strand of NZ_QSNV01000018.1, from coordinate 16,324 downwards.
TTTGAAAAAGAGACCGGCCACAAGGTCAATCTCGTCACCATGCCGTCTTCATCCAGCGAACAGTTCAGCCAGTACCGGCTGTGGCTTGCCGCCGGCAACAAGGATGTCGACGTTTACCAGACCGACGTGATCTGGGCGCCGCAGCTGGCTGAGCAATTCGTGGATCTGACCGCAGCGACCAAGGATGTCATCGGCGATCATTTCCCCTCCATCGTTGCGTCGCAGACCGTGGACGGCAAGCTCGTCGCCATGCCGATGTTCACCGACGCGCCGGCGCTGTTCTACCGCAAGGACCTTCTGGAAAAATACGGCAAGCAGCCGCCGAAAACCTGGAAGGAACTGAGCGAGACCGCCAGGGAAGTTCAAGACAAGGAACGCGCAGCTGGCCAGAAGGACCTGTGGGGCTTCGTTTTCCAGGGGAGCGCCTATGAGGGCCTGACCTGCAACGCGCTGGAATGGATCGCGTCGGCCGGCGGCGGCCATATCGTCGAAAGCAATGGCGATATCTCCATCAACAACGAGAAAGCCGCAGCCGCCATCGAAGCGGCCAAGGGCTGGGTCGGCACCATCGCGCCGCAGGGCGTGCTCGCCTATAAGGAAGAGGAAGCGCGCGGCGTGTGGCAGACCGGCAATTCCGTCTTCATGCGCAACTGGCCCTATGCCTACGCGCTTGGAAATGGCGCCGATAGCGCCATCAAGGATAAGTTCGGCGTCACCCCGCTTCCGGCCGGTACTGAAGGCGAAGCCCCAGCCTCGACACTGGGCGGCTGGAACCTTGCCGTATCGAAATATTCCGCCAATCAGGACGCGGCCATCCAGCTCGTGAAGTTCATCGCATCCAAGGAAACCCAGAAGATGCGTGCCGTCCAGCTTTCCAACATGCCGACTATCGCTTCTCTCTACGACGACACGGATGTCGCGGCCGCGCAGCCGTTCATGCCGACATGGAAGCCGATCTTCGAGACCGCCGTTCCCCGTCCCTCCGCCTCGGCCAAGGTGAAATATAACGAGGTTTCAGCCAAGTTCTGGGGCGCGGTTCACAACACGCTCTCCGGCAACGGCACGGCAGCCGAAAATCTCGAGTTGCTCGAGGTTGAACTGACCGATCTCAAAGGCAACGGCTGGTAATCCGGCCCGCGCGGGAAGCGGTCTCTGATCGTTTCCCGCGCCTCAACCGCGAGATATATCCATGAATGATACCGCCCTTCAACGACCGGTCGCGGCATCCGGCACCGGCTCCGACCTGCAATCGGAACGCCTGAAATCCGCTTGGCTGTTTCTTGCCCCCACATTTCTGGTGCTTGGACTGGTGGCCGGCTGGCCGCTGGTGCGCACCGTCTGGTTCAGCTTCACCGATGCGTCGCTTACCAATCTCGAGGGTGCGCAATTCGTCGGCCTCAAGAATTACCTCACCTGGATCACGCTCAGCAGCGGCCGCACCATCTATCGCGGCCTGCTGGCCGATCCCGCCTGGTGGGGCGCGGTTCTCAATACGCTGAAATTCACCATTCTTTCCGTCAGCTTCGAAACCGTGCTCGGCCTCATCGTCGCGCTGGTGCTGAACGCCGAATTCAAGGGGCGCGGCTTCGTGCGCGCCGCCATCTTGGTCCCATGGGCCATTCCCACCATTGTTTCGGCGCAGATGTGGGCGTGGATGCTGAATGACCAGTTCGGCATCTTGAACGACCTGTTCCTCAATCTCGGGCTGATCTCGCAAAAGATCGCCTGGACGGCCAATCCGGATACCGCGATGGTCGCCGTGCTGATCGTCGATATCTGGAAGACCACGCCCTTCATGGCGCTGCTCATCCTCGCCGGCCTGCAAATGGTGCCGAAGGATATGTATGAGGCGGCCAAGGTGGACGGCATTCATCCGGTCAAGGTGTTCTTCCGCGTCACCCTGCCGATGATCCGCCCGGCCCTGATGGTCGCCGTCATCTTCCGCATGCTGGATGCGATGCGCGTTTTCGACCTCATCTATATCCTGACGCCCAACAACGCCCAGACCCGCACCATGTCCGTGCTGGCGCGCGAGAACCTGTTTGATTTCGACAAGTTCGCTTACGGCGCTGCGGCCTCCACCATGCTGTTCCTCATCATCGCCTCGATCACGGTCATTTATATGTGGCTCGGGCGCGTCAACACCGATGGAGCCGCGCGATGACCGTCACCGATATCGTCAAGACTACAGCCTTTTACGCCTTGGTCGCCATCATCATGTTGATCTCGGTCTTCCCGTTTTATTATGCGATCCTGACCAGCCTGAAATCCGGCTCGGCGCTGTTCCAGGTCAATTATTGGCCGCGTGAATTCTCGCTGACCAATTACAGCTTCGTCATCGGCAACGGCACTTTCCTGCGCAATCTCGGCAACTCGCTGTTCGTTGCTTCTTCAGTCGTCGTGCTGTCGCTGTTCCTTGCAGTCACGGCCTCCTATGCCCTGGCACGGGTTCGCTTCCGTGGCCGCGCGCTTCTTCTGCTCACCATCCTCTCTGTATCGATGTTCCCGCAGATCGCCGTTCTTGCCGGCCTGTTCGAACTGATCCGCTGGGCGGGAATCTTCAACACACCGCTCGCGCTGATCTTTTCCTACATGATCTTCACCCTGCCATTCACGGTGTGGGTGCTGACAACCTTCATGCGCGACCTGCCGATCGAGATCGAGGAAGCGGCGATCGTCGATGGTGCCACGCCATGGGTCATCATCACGCAGGTGTTCATGCCGCTAATGTGGCCGGCACTCGTCACGACAGGGCTTCTCGCCTTCATCGCCGCGTGGAACGAGTTCCTCTTTGCGCTCACCTTCACCTCATCGAACGAGCAGCGCACGGTGCCGGTCGCCATCGCCCTTCTGTCGGGCGGCTCGCAGTTCGAAATCCCCTGGGGAACGATCATGGCGGCCTCCGTCATCGTCACCGCCCCGCTCGTCGTCCTCGTTCTGATCTTCCAGCGACGCATCATCTCCGGCCTCACCGCCGGCGGCGTCAAAGGCTAGGAGAAAACAAATGACCACCATTCAACTGCGCGATCTTCGCAAATCCTTCGGCGCCTTCGATGTCATCAAGGGCATCGACATGGATATCCGCTCCGGCGAGTTCATGGTTTTCGTCGGCCCTTCCGGTTGCGGCAAGTCCACATTGCTGCGTCTCATCTGCGGGCTGGAGGAAATTTCGGGCGGTACGCTGTCCTTCGATAGCCAGCCGGTCAACCGCCTGCCGCCCGCCAAACGCGGCGTCGCCATGGTCTTCCAGTCCTACGCGCTTTATCCGCACATGACCGTGTTCGAGAACATGGCCTTCGGCATGAAACTGTCGGGCGCGGACAAAGAACAGCGCAAAAAGCGCGTCGAAGCGGCAGCCGAAATGCTGCAACTCACGCCCTATCTGGAGCGCCTGCCGAAACAGCTTTCCGGCGGCCAGCGTCAGCGCGTCGCCATCGGCCGCGCCATCGTGCGCGACCCGAAGGTGTTCCTGTTCGACGAACCGCTCTCCAACCTCGATGCGGCGCTGCGCGTCGCCACCCGTCTGGAAATCGCCAAGCTGCATCGTGAAATGCATGATACGACGATGATCTACGTTACCCACGATCAGGTGGAGGCGATGACGCTCGCTGACCGCATCTGCGTGTTGCGTGATGGCCGCGTCGAGCAGATCGGCACGCCGCTGGAGCTTTACGAAAGCCCTGTCAACACCTTCGTCGCCGGCTTCATCGGCTCGCCGAAGATGAACTTCCTCACAGGCAAATATGCCGAGGCGGAAGGCGCGGCGACCATCGGCATCCGCCCCGAGCACATCACCGTCACCACCGGCGAGAACGGCTGGAGCGGCGAGATCGTGCATTCGGAAATGCTGGGATCGGACAGCTTCATCTATGTCGAGATCGGCGCTGGCGAACCCATCGTCGTGCGCGAAGAAGGCGTAACCGACCGCAAGGCTGGCGAGCGCATCACGCTCGTGGCCGATGCGGCGCAGATCCATCGTTTCGACACGCAAGGCCAGGCGCTGGCCCGCAATCCCGTGCGCGGCGCTGCCTGAGATTTCAACTTCCGCCGGGATCACCCAAGGTCCCGGCTTTTACCGAGGAGCATGACAATGACCATCAACACCGTTGTATGGGGCGAAAATATCCACGAACACATCAATGAGACGGTGCGTTCGATCTATCCAAACGGCATGCACAACACGATTGCCGATGCGTTGAACCAGAACCCCGAGATCAACGCCACCACCGCCACCCTGCAGGAGCCGGAACACGGCCTGTCGCAGGAGCGCCTCGACAAGACCGACGTTCTGGTCTGGTGGGGCCACAAGGACCATGGCGCGGTGCAGGACGAGATCGTCGAGCGCGTCGCCAAGCGCGTCTGGGAAGGCATGGGCCTCATCGTCCTGCATTCCGGCCACTTCTCCAAGCCGTTCAAGCGGCTGATGGGTACGCCCTGCGCGCTGAAATGGCGTGAGGCGGGCGAGCGTGAACGCCTGTGGACGATCAATCCACGTCACCCAATTGCCGCCGGCCTGCCGGAACATTTCGAGCTGGAAAACGAGGAAATGTATGGCGAGCAGTTCTCCGTGCCGGAGCCGCTGGAAACCGTGTTCATCTCCTGGTTCCAGGGCGGCGAGGTCTTCCGTTCCGGTCTCACCTGGCGTCGTGGCGCCGGCAATATCTTCTATTTCCGCCCCGGCCACGAAACCTATCCCACCTATCACGACGCCAATGTCCAGAAGGTCATCAGCAACTCGGTAAAATGGGCCTATAATCCGGTCGGCGCACTGAAAAGCATCCACGACGCCCCCAATGTTCCCGTCGACAAGGCGCTGGAGCCTATCGAGGAACGCGGCCCCAAGCTGCATCAGGCAGGCGAAGCAGGTTACAGGTAAACAGCCATGAGACTTCTCATTCTCGGAACCGGCGGCATGGCCAACAACCATGCCACATATTTCTCGCAAATCCCCGGCGTCGAACTCGTCGCGGCGGTGGATGTGGACGATGTGGTGGTGCGCGGCTTTGCGCTCCGCCACAACATCCCGCTCTCCTTCACCTCGCTGGATGACGCGATTGCGTGGGGCGAATTCGATGCGGCGGCAAACGTCACGCCTGATGCCATCCACCACCCCACCAGCCTGAAGCTGCTGGCAGCCGGCAAGCATGTCTTCTGCGAAAAGCCGCTGGCGGAAAACTACGCCAAGGCCGCCGAAATGGCCGACGCCGCCGAAAAGGCCGGCCTCGTCGCCATGGTCAACCTCACCTATCGCAACGTTGCCCCCTTGCAGGCGGCGCGCGAGATGGTGCTATCAGGCAAGATCGGCAAGGTCCGCCATCTCGAGGCCTCCTATCTCCAGAGCTGGCTCGTCTCCAAGGCCTGGGGTGACTGGATGACGGAGAGCAAGTGGCTGTGGCGGCTTTCCACCAAGCATGGCTCGAACGGCGTGCTTGGTGATGTCGGCATCCACATTCTCGACTTCGCCTCTTATGGCGCGGGCAGCGATGTGGAACGCATCTTCACGCGGCTGAAGACCTTCGACAAATATGAGGGCAACAAAATCGGCGTCTACGACCTCGACGCCAATGACAGCTTCACCATGACCGCCGAAATGGAAAACGGCGCCATGGGCGTCATCCACGCCAGCCGCTGGGCGACGGGTCACCTTAATGAACTTCGCCTGCGCATCCATGGCGACAAGGGCGCGCTGGAAGTCATCCACACGCCTGACTATTCCAGCCTGCGTGCCTGCATTGGCGAGGATGTGGAAAAGGCGATCTGGAAGACGATCGATGTCGACCCCGTATCGACGAATTACGAAAAATTCGCCAAGGCGGTCATGGAAGGCGGCCCGGCCGACCCAGATTTCCGCCACGCGGCCAATCTGCAGAAGGTGCTCGATCTATCGATCATCGCGGATCGGGAACGACGCGAGGTTGCCGTTTCGGCTTGATATGAAAGAACAACATGCGGCAAAACGTTGCCGCATGTTTCTTCTCCCCGAGGGGGAGAAGGTGGCCCGAAGGGTCGGATGAGGGGGCAACGTCCTCGGATTTCGGCGAGCAAGCCCCCTCATCCCGCTGCCGCGACCTTCTCCCCCTCGGGGAGAAGAAATAAGCGGCTTCCACTCGCTCAATACATTGTGCGCTTCTTGAGGATGCAAGCTACAGCGTGAAATTTCACTCCCACGCAGCTTCAAACCCCGCGCTTGTTCCCCCACAACAGCACATGCAGCTGCGGCAGCACCCGCACCGAAAACCAGCGGTCTTCGCTGACCTTGTCCACCAGCCACAACATCCGGTCCATCACCCCGTCGATATCCACGCGCGCATCGTCATCATCGGGCGGCGGCGGGGTATGGTTGCCGGGCTGGAGATAGACGGCCAGATGCGGGAAGCGCGCGGATGCTGCCTTCGCATAGGCGTAATCCACGTCGTCAAAAACCACGATCTTCAGCGCCACCTGCGGACCGTCGCCGGCGGCGGCAAGACAGTCCTCGAAGGCGTGCCAGTCCGTTTCCATGCCGCTCGATGGCGGTTTAGGGCTCAGCACCAGATGGTCGAGATCGGCAAACCAGTCTTTCGCGACGCTGCCCTGCGTTTCCAGCGCGAAACGATAACCCTCGCCCTGCCCCTTGGCGATCAACGGCCCGAGCGGCTGGATGGCCGGATTACCGCCTGACAGTGACACCGTCAGCGGCACGCCACCCGAAAGCCGCCGCACCTCCTGCCAGATCGCCTCGACCGGCGTCGGTTTCCACGTGTCGCGGTAATCGCTGTCGACGGCGTGCAGCGTATCGCACCAGGAACAGCGATAATCGCAGCCGCCGGTACGCACGAAGACGGTTGGCAGGCCGATCAGCGGCCCCTCACCCTGAATAGTGGGGCCGAAGATTTCGCTGATGCGGATCGGGGTTTCCTTCGCTGCAATCTTTTGTGCAGCCGCCGTCATGGCCGATATTCCGCCCAGGTCTTGGCGGTTTCGCTGACCCGCACGGCGCTGGTTTCCGGCAGTCGATCCTTGCACCAGTCGTAGAAATGCTTCGCAAGGCATTCCGCCGTCACCCGGTCATGGCCGAGAACATCGTTCAGATGGCGATGGTCGAACTGGTCGTCGATGTAGTGCTTCAGCGGCGCAAGCTCGTGATAGTCGCGCACGAAACCGTGCTCGTTCAGCGCTTCGCCCTTCAGTTCCACCTCGACGATGTAGTTATGGCCATGCAGACGGCTGCACTGGTGATCGGCGGGCAGGCTTTTCAGCTGGTGCGAAGCGGAAAAGTGAAATTCCTTGGTGATGCGAAACATCAGCGCACCTCCTGTGCCGCAAAGGCGTGGGTGGCCGCCACCCAGAAATCCGGGTCTTCATAATCGGTCGGGTCGGTAACGCCGGCCAGATGAAAGGCCTCGCGCCGCTCCACGCAGGTGCCGCAACGGCCGCAATGGGTGAGGCCGCCCTTGTAACAGGACCAGGTTTCGCCAAAGGGCGTGCCGTATTTCACCGCATCGGTAACGATTGCCGCCTTCGAGACGGTGACGTAGGGCGCAAACAGGGTGACATCGACATAACCTTCCAGCGCATGCGCCTGCATGGCGTTGAAACTGTCGATGAAGCCCGGACGGCAATCGGGATAGATGAAATGATCGCCGCCATGCACGGCAATCGCCACCGCATCCGCCTGCTGTGCAGCGGCAAGGCCAAAAGCGATGGTGAGCATGATGGCATTGCGGTTCGGCACCACGGTGGAGCGCATGGTCTCCTCTGCATAATGGCCATCAGGCACGTCGATATCATCAGTCAGCGCCGAGCCGGTGAGATGCGCGCCGATGGTTCTGATATCGATGACATGATGGGGCACGCCGAGCCGAGTGGCGCAACTGGCGGCGAAATCCAGTTCCTTCCTGTGGCGCTGGCCATAATCGAAGGAGACGAGAGCGAGAAGTTCGTGTTCCGCCGCGATTTTATGGGCAAGCGAAACGGAGTCCAATCCGCCGGAGCAGATGACGATGGTTTTCATAGGTTGGGATCCCTTGTTTTGACCGGGTGGGCTGCGACCGGATTACAGGGGGCGGCTTTAAAGCAAAGTGCTGGATTTGTGAAGGGCTTTGCCAAAAACACAAAAGCGGCGAAGTCACCTTCGCCGCTTTCCAATCGCTTTATGGCTTAACGCAGCAGCGCCTGCGCCTCTTCGATGCCAAGTGCTGCCGGTTGTGTGCAGGTCGTCGTCATCTCGATGAAACGACCTTCTTCGCCTGACTTCAGGATCGAGGTCATCACATCGATGCCATGCAGGGAACGTTCCAGCGAGCAGCGGGCATCGCGGCCTTCCAAAATGGCAATCGCCATATCGGCAAGGCCGGCCGTGCGATAATTGGCGCGCGGGCCGTTCGGGCTTTCCTGATTGGAAACGCCGAAGGGATGCGCCCAGTCTTCCAGCGGCTGGATATCCTTGTCGCGCCCGCTCGCCTCGACTATGCCGCCAAAAAAGTTCGGGTCCGGCACGTAGATCGAGCCTTCCGTACCGTAAAGCTCCATATTGGCGTGGCGATGCGACCACACATCCCAGCTGGCCGAAAGCGTGATCGTCGCGCCGTTCACGAATTCCAGGAGAGCATGGATATTGGTCGGCGTTTCCACCGGAATGATCTCGCCGTTCAGCGGCTGGCTGGTGACGGTGCGGGTGGGGTTGGCCATGGAGGTCAAAGCACCGACGCGCTTGACCGGGCCGATAAGGTTGATGAGGTTGGCGACATAATAAGGACCGAGATCGAGGATCGGCCCGCCGCCCTTCAGGAAGAAGAAGCCGGGATTGGGGTGCCACATCTCCATGCCGGGGCTCATGACGTGGCATGTGCCTGAGGTGATGCGGCCAACCTTGCCGTCATCGATATATTGCCGGGCAAGCTGGTGCGCACCGCCAAGGAAGGTATCCGGCGCGCAGCCAACGGAAAGCTTCTTTTCGCGGGCGATACGCCGCAACTCCTCTCCCTCCTCCAGCGAAAGCACAAGCGGTTTTTCCGAATAGACGTGTTTGCCCGCCTCGAGTGCTGCTTTCGACACCGGAAAATGCGCGGCGGGAATGGTGAGGTTCACCACCACATCGATGTCAGGGTTGGCGAGCAGTTCCTCAATGGACTGCGCGACAACGCCAAATTCTTCCGCTCGCAGTTCGGCGGCATTGCGGTTAAGGTCGGCGCAGGCCAGCACCTTGATGCCCTTGAAGAGCGGCGCCAGCGAGAAATAAGCAGACGAGATGTTGCCGCATCCGATGATGCCGACGCCAAGATCCCTTTGCATGATGAAAACTCCGGATTGAGACTTAATAGGTTTTGAACGAGGCGATCGAGCGGGTGATCAGCCGGTCGATATCTTTCGGATTGTCGTGCTCGACCACGAAATGTTTCGTGGCGGATTTCGCCTTCAGCGCGGCAATGAGACCCTTCCAGTCCACGGTGCCGTGACCGACATCGGCCCAGCCATCTTCATCCGCGTTTTCGCCTGCGGGCGCGATGTCCTTCACGTGCACGGCGGTGATGCGCTTGCCGTAACTTTCGATCCAGGCGAGCGGATCGGCATTGCCCCGAATAATCCAGGCGATATCCGCTTCCCATTTCAGGTCCGGCCCGCCAGCAAAAATCTGCTCCTGCGGGGTGGAGCCATCCTCGAGCGCCTTGAATTCGAAATCGTGGTTGTGCCAGCCGAAGGTCAGCCCGGCATCCACGAAGGGCTTGCCGGCTTCCTGCAGCCGTTTGCCGAAGGCGAACCAGCCGGCCGCATCCGCGGGGCGCTGGTCGGGTATGAGATAGGGGCAATAGATCGCCTCTACGCCCAGCACCTTGGCGATATTCAACGCCTTTTTCGGATCGCCTTCCAGAAGGTCGAGGCCGAAATGGCCGGTTGGCATGGAAAGACCGTTGGCGTCGAGTTCGGCGCGCAGAGCCTTCAAACCGGCCTCATCCAGCGACGCATACATGGCGCCGTAACCTTCGACCTGTTTGTAACCCGCCGCCGAAAGCTTCTTCAAAATATCGGAAAAAGGCTGGAAATTACGGGCGCTGTAAAGCTGAAAACCGAGTTCTGTCATTGTCTCCTCCATAGAGATTTTGCGTCTTGGGATTGTGTGTGGGGGGGGAATTACCGAGCCTCTAAAGCCGATCCTCGCTCTCGGCGTCGAACAACGAGGCCATTGTCAGGTCGAGGCCGAGGCGAACCTTGGTGCCGGGCGAAAACCGCCGGTGGCCGCCGACGCGCACCGACATGGTGTGACCGGCATGTTTCAGCCAGATAAGATTGTCGGCGCCCATCGGCTCCTCGATATCGACCACCGCCTCATGCACTTCACCGCCGACGATATCGGCATCGACACGCACATGTTCGGGGCGAACGCCGAGAACCACGGCGCGGCCGGCGGTGAGCGGCGTTTCCGGCTGATAACCATCCAGCGAGAAGGTGACGCCATTGGTGGTGAACACCACCTTGCCGTCCTTTTCGATCAGCTCGCCGCGCAGAAAATTCATCGACGGCGAACCGATGAAGCCGGCGACGAAGAGGTTCCTCGGTTTGTTGTAGATCGTGACAGGATCGGCCAGCTGCTGGATGACGCCGCTTTTCATGATGGCGATGCGATCCGCCAGCGTCAGCGCCTCGATCTGATCATGCGTCACATAAATCATGGTGTTCTTCAGCGCCTGGTGCAGGCGCTTGATCTCGACGCGTAGTTCCGAGCGCAGCTTGGCGTCGAGGTTGGAGAGCGGTTCGTCGAACAGGAACACGTCAACATCGCGCACCAGCGCCCGGCCGATCGCCACGCGCTGACGTTGGCCGCCGGAAAGTTCGGCGGGCTTGCGCTTCAGCAGCGGCTCGATCTGCAATATGCCGGCGGCCCGTTTGACGCGCCGGTCGATTTCCTCTTTCGGCACCTTCGCGACCTGAAGGCCGAAGGAGAGATTCTTCTCCACCGTCATCTGCGGATAAAGTGCATAGGACTGGAACACCATGCCGATGCCACGATCCTTGGGTTCTTCCCAGGTGACGTTACGATCCTTGATGAAGATCTGCCCGTCAGTCGGCTCCAGAAGCCCGGCGATGCAATTGAGAAGGGTCGACTTGCCGCAGCCGGAAGAGCCGAGCAGCACGAGGAATTCGCCGTCGTAAATATCGAGATTGAGGTCTTTCAGCACGGTAACGGCACCGAAGGACAGGGAAAGATCGCGGATGGAAACGCTTTTGTTCATATAGCTCAACCTTTTACTGCGCCTGCGGCAATGCCGCGGACGAAAAGCCTGCCGGAGACGAAATAGACGATCAGCGGCACGGCACCCGTCAGAAGGGTTGCGGCCATGTTGACGTTATATTCCTTCACGCCCTGCACGGAGTTGACGATGTTATTGAGCTGCACCGTCATCGGGTAATATTCCGGTCGCGTGAACACCACGCCGAACAGGAAGTCGTTCCAGATGCCGGTCACCTGCAGGATCATCGCGACAACGAAGATCGGCAGCGACATGGGCAGCATGATGCGGAAATAGATTTGCCAGAAATTGGCGCCGTCGATGCGGGCCGCCTTGAACAGTTCCTCCGGCAGCGAGGCGAAATAATTGCGGAACAGCAGCGTCAGGATCGGCATGCCGAAGATGGTGTGCACGATCACGAGGCCGGTCAGCGTGCCATAAACGCCCATTTCGCGCAGCACGATGACGATCGGATAGATCATCACCTGATAGGGGATGAAAGCGCCGATGATGAGGATCGAGAAGAACAGCTCCGACCCCTTAAACTTCCAGTTGGCCATGGCGTAGCCGCTGACGGACGCAACGATGATAGAGATGACGACGGAAGGAACGAGAATGCGCACCGAGTTCCAGAAGCCGCGCGAAAGCCCGTCGCAGTTCAGACCCGTGCAGGCATTCGCCCAAGCTTTGACCCATGGCTCGAAGGTGATTTCCACCGGCGGCGCGAAGATGTTGCCGAGACGGATTTCCGGCATGCCCTTCAGCGAGGTGACGACCATTACGTAAAGCGGCAAAAGGTAATAGGCGGCGGCCACAAACAGCGTACCGTAAAGAATGATGTTGCGGCGGGAAAAGGTTTTCCTCGGCTTCCTGCCGCGCGGGCCGGAAAGCTCCTTGGAAACCGCATCGGTGGCGACGACGACCGTGTTTAATGTGCTGATATTAGCCACGCTTCTTGCCTCCAAATTCGAGGTAGGCCCATGGAATGACAATGATGGCGACAGTCAGAAGCATCATGGTCGAGGCGGCAAAGCCCTGCCCCAGGTTCTGCGCCTGAAACATATAGTCATAGACATATTTCGCCGGCACCTCAGAAGCGATACCCGGCCCGCCGCTGGTCTGCGCCACAACCAGATCGTAGACCTTGACGATGCCGCTGGCGATGATGACGAGGGTGGTGATGAAGACAGGTCGCATCATGGGAATGATGATGAGGATATAGGTCTTCCACATCGGAATGCCGTCAACACGCGTCGCCTTCCAGATATCCTCGTCTATGCCGCGCAGACCCGCCAGCATCAGGCACATGACGAGCCCGGTGCCCTGCCAGAGCGCGGCAATCAGAATGCCGTAGATCACGATCTGCGAATTATAGAGCGGATCGAAGGTGAAGCTTTCCCAGCCCATCGAGCGGACCACGGACTGGATACCGAATTCCGGGTTCAACAGCCATTGCCAGACAAGCCCGGTAACAATGAAGGACAATGCAAAGGGATAGAGGAAAATGGTGCGGAAGGTATTCTCGAACCGAATTTTCTGGTCCATCAGCGCCGCCAGCACAAAGCCGATGACGAGGCTGAAGATCAGCGACAGAATGCCATAAATCGCCAGATTCTGGATGGAAATGATCCAGCGTGGCGCGGCCCATAGCCGCTCATACTGGTCAAAACCGATGAAGCTCGCCCGCGGCAGAAGCTTGGAATTGGTGAAGGAATAAATCACCGTCCAGACCGTGCCGCCGAGGAAGATCACCATGGCGGTCAAGATCATGGGAATGGAGGCAATCTTGGAATTGAGATTGCGAAAAAGCTGATTGGGACGCCTCGAGCGCGTTTGACTTGCCATGTTACCTCCTCCTGTAACGTTACAGTTAGCGGTCAGGCAAAAGCCTTGCCGCATCAAACCCCTGCCCGTGCTGATACTTATTCCACAGACCTGAGGTTGGAGAGGGGGAGCGGCGAACCGCTCCCCAACCCGGAGAGTTCACAATCAGTCAGCCGCACCGATGAGGTCCGCGAAGCGCTTCTGGCCATCTGCCGCCGACATCGAGCCGGCGAAGAATTCCGCCATCAGGTCTTCCTTCTGTTTCTGCGTATCGGCAGAAATCAGCTGGTCGGTGCTGGTCAGCGCATTGCCCTTGGCCAGAATTGCCAGACCCTTCTTCATGCAGTCATTGGCGGCATTGAGATCGACGTCGCCACGGATCGGCAAGGAACCCTTCTTCAGGTTGAAGGCGACCTGCGTTTTCGGATCGACGATGGTTGCCGCCAGCACGTCCTGCGCCTTGGTTTTCGCCTCGTCTTTAAGGACCGGGAAATAAAAAGCGTCGCCGCCGGTGGTGATATAGTCATTAAGGCCGAGGCCCGGCAGGCAGGAATAATCCGTACCGGCCTTCTGATTGGCCAGCTGGAATTCACCCTGCGCCCAGTCACCCATGATCTGGCCGCCGGCCTTGCCGGTTATGACCATGTTGGTTGCCTGGTTCCAGTCCTGAACATTAGTGCCCTTGGCCATATCGCGGGCATCGACGGCTGCTGCGAAAATCTTCGCCATATCAGGGCCAGCTGCCGCCTCGGCATCCTTGTCGCCATAGACTTTCTGATAGAGGTCCTTGCCACCGATCGAAAGCGTCAGCGTGTCAAACAGGCCGTTGGCCTGCCACGCCTGCCCGCCAAGTGCGAGCGGCTGGATACCGGCTTTTTTCAGCGCCGGTGCTGCGGCGACGAATTCGGTCCAGTTCTTCGGAACCTCGACGCCCGCCTTCTTGAAGGCTGCGTTGGAAAGCCACAGCCATTGCCAGGAATGGATGTTGACCGGCGCACAATAGATCTTGCCGTCGATCGTGCAGCTGTCGAGCAGGCTTGCCGGTTTGATGACGTCTTTCCAATTGCCCTTTGCGGCAACGTCTGAAAGGTCACGCATCAGGCCGGCCTGCACCAGCTCTTCCGCCTGTCGGCCATGGTTGAACTGGGTGGCCCCCATCGGGTCGCCGCCGGTGATGCGGCTGATCATGATCGGACGGGCAGTGCCGCCTGAACCGGCAATCGCGCCATCCACCCATTTATTGCCGGTCGCATCGAAAGCCTTGGCAAGCTCGGCGACCGCTGCGGCTTCGCCGCCCGATGTCCACCAATGGGTAACTTCCAAATCGGTAGCCCCGGCCATACCCGCCGGTATAATAACACTGGCCAAAAAGGCCGCAGAAATAACACGCATTCGCATGAGTCTCCTCCCTCACTGAAACGTTGCAGTAGGAACGTATGCGAAGATTTTTGATTAGGCAACCGCCATAGATACGAATCTAGCCATCCTTCTCGTGAGTTGTTTCGAACAGCCGAAAAAGCGGAATGACCGGACGAAACGCAGGGTCGAGCCGCGTAACTTACCGGCAATGCCGATCTTCTACTGTATCGGGACGGACAACTGCATCGGCACCAGACCGGATGAGCAACAGGGTAAAACGGGCAACACGACTATGAAACGTTGGCATATTCTTTTGATCATCGGCTTGGCCGGTGTCGCATCGCTTTTACTGGCGGGGTTCGAGCAGCTTGCGCCGGGAATGCAATTTTCACTCGCGATGCGCCTGTTGATGCTGATCCAGCCAGCAATTCTGACCGTTGCGGCAGTCGCGGTCGGCCAGGCTCTGGCCGTAAAAGTCGGGCTTGGCGCGCCGCTGGTCGATGCCTGGCTGCAGGGAGGCAATCTCAGCGCAATACTACGAAGGCAGGTGCCGCCCGCACTACTGGTGGGTCTCGCCGTCGGCCTGCTGATGATTGCCTATGCGCGGGCAATCCTGCCATCGGTCACGGATGCAGCAACCATGGCAAAGATGACCGCTTTTCCCGTTCCGCTGACAACCCGAATTCTTTACGGCGGCATCACGGAAGAGTTGCTGACCCGATGGGGCCTGATGTCATTTTTCGCATGGGCACTCTGGCGCCTGGGCGGCAAAGGTGGAGTCCGCCCAGCCATTTTGTGGGCCACCATAGTGCTGGCCGCCGCCCTCTTCGCCGCTGGTCATCTGCCGCTTCTGTTCACGATCGCCGCTCAGCCGCAACCATCGCTGATCATTACAATCCTGCTCGCCAATTTTATCCCCGGCCTGTTGTTCGGGTGGCTGTTCTGGCGTCGGGGACTGGAGGCAGCAATGTTTTCCCATACGTTTGCCCATTGCGTGAATGCGCTGGCATCCTGAACGGGAAACGGCAGTCTGCGCGACTGCCGTTTTTCGCTATTGGAATATGGCTTTAGCGCACAACATCTATTGCCGCTTATAGTCATCCTCGATGCGAATGACATCATCT
>NZ_QSNV01000018.1:0-761 GCF_009498615.1 Agrobacterium sp. ICMP 6402 | reverse complement strand
GTCGCCGTTCCCTTGACGACGATCCAGTGTTCCGAGCGATGATAATGTTTCTGGAACGAGATGCGGTGGCCGGGATCGACCGTGATGTGGCCGACGCGGTAGCGCTTATCCACATACATGTGTTCGATATAACCCCATGGCCGATAAACGCGCTTGTGCGCCTGCGTCTGCGGCGCATGGTCGCCGCCCTTAAGCGTCTCCACCAGCCCCTTTACATCCTGCACCCGGTTTTTCGGCACCACCAGAACCGCATCCTTGGTGGCCACCACCACCAGATCCTTCGCGCCCACCACCGTCGTCAGCAATTGTGTGGAGTGAATGAGGCAACCCTCGGAATCAATGAACACGCCATCGCCTTCGAGCGCATTGTCGTTGCCCTGCTTGTCGGCGATTTCCCAGATCGCATCCCAGCTGCCGATATCCGACCAGCGGAAATGGCCATGCACCACCGCCATGCGTTTGGTTTTTTCGATCACCGCATAGTCGATGGAGTTTTTCGGCGAGGCCTCAAAGCTTGCCTGATGCAGGCGCACGAAACCAAGGTCGCTTTCATATTGCTCGACCGCCTGCGTTACCGCCGAAAGAATCTCGGGCGCGAAGGCCTTGAGTTCGGCGATCATCACGTCGGAGCGGAACAGAAAGTTACCGGAGTTCCACAGATAACCTTTTTCAAGATAGGAAATCGCCGTCTTTACATCCGGCTTTTCCACGAAGGCATCGACGGTGCTGAGATCGGCCTCACCGTCGATCGCCTCGCCCGG
>NZ_QSNV01000017.1:0-53115 GCF_009498615.1 Agrobacterium sp. ICMP 6402 | reverse complement strand
TACGCCATGCTGGACGAACCAGCCATGGCCGCATAACTCAAACCAAATGGCCTCCGGCAAACCCGGTGCGGTTCAGTCGGCGCTCCGCAATTTCCCTTCTGAAATGCTAATTGGCGTATTGATTTTGGGTGTCGTTGGTACACATCCCACTCTGCAGCGTTAACCATATTGGGAACCGCCACACCAAGTCCGCTTCAGTTATGTTAACCGTTGGTAAACAGGGGCGATTGGCGGACCAACGATGTGAGCTTTGTGTTGGAGAAACACTGGGAGCGGCTGCTCAGGGAGATCGCGGCCTGCGAAATGGCAGTTCGAGAGATCGAAACCGATCTTCGACTTCGGGCAATGTCGAACGACGCCAACGACAGAGAGTTGGCCCTCCTGCGGCGATTAAAAGGTGAAAATGCCGATTTGCTTCATCGTTACCGGAATCTGAGAGAAGCGTTCATTGCGTTGCTGTGTGAAGACGATATCGCGGCCGAGCAATTTCCTGCCTGAGATCGCAGGCTACCTATCCTCGTTGCTGCGCAGTTCAAATGTCCAGCCCATATCGAGATCAATCAGCACAGTGATTTCGGTGTCCGTGTAGTTCACGGCTGCGATCCCACTCCTGTCCTTTATGCTCCGTC
Organism: Agrobacterium sp. ICMP 6402; assembly: GCF_009498615.1. Taxonomy (NCBI): domain Bacteria; kingdom Pseudomonadati; phylum Pseudomonadota; class Alphaproteobacteria; order Hyphomicrobiales; family Rhizobiaceae; genus Agrobacterium; species Agrobacterium sp. ICMP 6402. The sequence goes on along the minus strand of NZ_QSNV01000017.1, from coordinate 52,486 downwards.
ACAAAACGCCCGCGGGGTTCGTTCAAGAGCAATGTTTATATGAGGAACCGCTGAAGACGCATTCATTTGGCCCTGTAGGTGCCTATTCGCCTTGTTGCTTTCCAAACAGGAGGAAGCCAAGATCTTGATCATCTTCCGTTCTGATGACAAACTCGCCACAATAGTGCCTCCCTCTCAGATTTTACTGGTGTCCATCGCGCTAAAAAATGGCAGCGTGAGCGGTACTGGACCCGATGATCTCCTTCCCTCCCAACTATGCGAGCGGTGGGTGGAATAGAAGCGTCCGTGCCACCAACCAGGAGAGTGACGATGACGCATGAAATTCATTGGCCTTGACATTATAAAGAAACGGTTGCGGTCGCAATCGCCGGCGCAAGAGCCATGCGTTCGACTGCATCGGTGATGGATTGTATGCAAACATCCAGTCCTTGAAGCCGAGCAGGAGGAAAAGCTTCGGCCTGCATGTTTTTCCTGTGGCCAATCTTCACGTCAGCGCACCGGTACGGCATGGTCTTGCCGGCGTGGCCCGCCGCCATACTTGCGTCTGAAAAGCTTGATAAGCGGTTTCTCGAACAGGAAATGCGCCAAGACCGACACGGCCAGTGCAACGATGATGATAACCGCTCCAGCGAGAATACCGGGCGCCAATATCTTATGAATGATTGAGATCACCAGGCCATGCAGAAGATAGAGGGCGTAGGACGAGTCCCCGATAATCTCGATTGGTTTCAGCAGACGTCGCGGCCATAGTCCGGCATTTTCGAGCCACACGCATCCGGCCACAAGGAAAAAGGCAGGTACGCCCCACGTCATCAGGCGCAGCATTCCAGATTGCTCGCTTATCATAGCCGCGGCAACAAAACCCGTCAGTGATATGACAAGCGCGGCGATACCCGCTTGTCTGCCCTGGAACATAAAGCGCGACAGCAGAAGCCCGCCGAGGAACTCCAGCAAGAGCGGCGAGGTCCAGGTTTGTATGAAGGGGGATTGTGAGGGTAAAACCTGTCCCGCCAAGGCCATGACGGACAGGATGCCGACCGTTACAGCCAGCGGTGCGCGCACGGCAAGTCCAAGCGCGAAGACAATATAGAAGAACATTTCCATATTAAGGGTCCAGCCCACGACCAAAAGGGGAGCTACCTCGCCGTTATCGCCTGTATAGGGAATAAAAAGCAGCGATTTCCATAAATGCTCGAGGGTAAAGGTAAAGGTAGAAAAAACGCCCGCCATCGCACCGGCGCACATCACCAAGGTCACGGCCCAGTATAAGGGCACAATACGGACCAGCCTGTGATATAAAAACGCCCCCGGTCCCCCCGCCGTTGCGAAAGAACCCATGATGAGGCCGGAGATGACAAAAAAGACATCCACACCTGCCGCCCCAATCGTAAATGGGTCACCGACTATATGAAACAGCAGGACCGAAAACGCCGCGAGCGCCCTCAGAAACTGGATGGAATAAACCTTTTGCATTACCGCTCCTGAAGTACTCAACCGTTCACGTCCTTCGCCTCAAATGCAGACAGAGGCAGCGATTCGCACCAACTCGAAAAAGTCGCAGAACTCTCCTGATTTCGATGCTTGCAAGAATTGATGAGGGATACGTTCAAAAAATACCTAAAATCTGAAGAGCCAGATGACCAGAATTATTCTTACCAGAAGCAGCCATCTCATGTGTAATTGAGTAAATGCCCTGGTTACAAACGTTTATATGCCGCAACGTAGTCGATTTTGACAGTGTTGGGATAATCTGCCGGGTCTGGCGTCCCTGGCCAAACGCCTCCCACTGACTGGTTCAGGATGAAGTAGAACGGAACATCGAATGGTTCTGCTCGGGCGTAAAGTCCTGAGCTGTTGGGAAGGGGAAATGTGGTCTTCTTGACAAAGTTGTCATCGATGAAGAACGAGATTCCTGTCGTATCCCATTCGGCGGCGTATACCGTCCAACGGTCGACGCTGGGGATAACGTTTGCCGAACCGGAGTCCTGTGTATGTCCACCAGTCGATGTACCCCAGTGCAAAGTACTGTGCACTGTTTTGTCTTCAGTGGCATTGGTCGTCGAGTTGAGTTGCCCTACATATTCAAGAATGTCGATTTCGCCGCCGCAGGGCCAGTACATGCCGCAAGTTCCCCAGTTCTTTTGCAACTGCGGCATCATCCAGAACGCTGGCCAGGCCCCCCTTGCGACTGGCATTCTGATCCGTGCCTCCAGACGGCCAAAAGCCTGCGAAAACCGGTCTTTCGAGATGACAAGCCCGCTGAGCCACGATTTGGTGATCCCCAGGCAGCTCACGGACTGCTGCTTTGCGGTCAACTGTAGCGATCCGTTTTTGATCGCTACTTGCGAAGCATCATAGCACTCCGTTCCCCAGGTCTCGCCAAAACCCTCCGTGCTAGACCCGTATGTTGGGCCCGTGGTGATTGCCACCCACTTTGCGGGATCAAGTGTACCATTCGAGAATTCATCCGAAAAAGTCAGAGCCCAACCATCGCGAACGGGAACGGGTACATTGTCTGGCTGAGTTGGGAGGGAGGCGGCGATGCCTGGATTCAGCATGACATCGTCCACCAGCACCGAGACCGCACCGCCATCCTGTCTTTCGGCTGTGATACCGATCAATGTTGTATTCGGCATCGGAACGTCAATAACGACGCGCGTCCAGGCCGTTGAAGAAACGGCAATCGGGCCGGTGTTGGTATCCCATAGTGTTTCGTCAGTTACCTGATCGACGAGTTTTGTGTGAACAAGAGCGCTTCCCGTCTCCGCTCGGACATAATAAGCAACTCGGGTTAATGGCTGAGGGCATTCGCCGGGGCTTATATCTCGCTTGGCGGTGCCATATGGAGAACCGCTCAGTTTGAGCGACCAGTCATCTGTTCGTCCGGGGGAGGTTATGGCCACCGCATTGCCGCTCCACCAAACCACAAACCCGCCGGTGTCTTGCGTGAAAGACTGGTTTGCGCAGGCATCGTTCGCAACGACGACATCATCAATATAAACTGTTGTGTTGGTTGCCGGCGAAACCGGCTCGGCGGTAATGCCAATGAGCGTCTCATTGGTGATCATGACGGGAATCGAAATCCTGGTCCAAGTCGTCCCCACAACGGTCGGTCCGGCGTTGACCGAATCGTACAGGACGGCGTCGGTCATCTGATCAACGAGCTTTGTGTAAATACGAGCGCTACCCGTTTGGGTGCGCACCCAATAATTCACATAAGCGATGCCGAGCGGGCATTCGGTGGGCAATATGTATCTGCTTGCCGTGCCAGGACCGCCCTGTAAGCGCAAGGATTGTGAATCCGTGTGGCCGACGGACGTATCCACGACGGGGGTCGACCCGCTCCACCATGGTCCCCAGCCTCCGAGCCCGGCCGAAAATGACTGGTTCTCCCCGCAATCTACACTTACAGCGTGAGCTGGAGAGCCCGCAGCATACAAAATCATGGCAAGTAGCCAAGTCAGTATAGAACCTCTCACGGCACCCCCAACAAAGACATCTTGTAGTTGAATTCCAATAAGCCTGAACTGGCATCTTCTCGTCAAGTGCGGAGTTGGGGATTCGTCGAAAAGGCACATCTTTATCGCGATGATGAAAGAAACTAACCCGAGCCAGAATCTGCGCACCGTTTGATTGCAGAAGGCGTCTGTTTTTCCGCTTAGGCCTCTTTTCTTCATGACGGATTTGCTATTCATCCGTGCATTCGGAATAACTAAAAAATAGGGTTTTCTCGGGATATTGGTGTTACCGGAATGAAGCATCGGGCACACATGGGAAAAATGGCAGAGAAGATCCCCTTATGGATGCAGCGCACGAAGAACAGACGCGTGGAAATTGGCGGAATACACTGTTTTATGTGACGTTCCTTTATTTTACGGTCGGTTTCTCACCCTATATTTCACTCTCGTCGACCTATCAGGGCTCTGCCATGGCGGAGGGGTCCAACCTGTTGAACCAGCTCACCGCGATCATCCTGCTTTTCAGTTTCATGGTGTTCATGGTGAAGGAACGGTCTTTCTCCATCGTCTTCACGCCGCGTCTGCTGATGGCGACGATTTTCGGCTGGTACGCCCTCACCTCTGTCGTGGGGGAGGCGCCGATGTTTTCGCTGCGTCGGCTTGTCATGTGCGCCATCATCTGCGTGCTTGCCGGTTGCTTTTTGCAATTGCCGCGCACGGAACGGCATTTCACCACGCTGCTTGCCAGCTGCGCGATGATTATCCTTTTCCTGTGTTATTTCGGCGTCATCGCCCTGCCGTCACGATCTATCCATCAGGCAAGCGACGCGCTGGAGCCGCTTCTGGCGGGTAACTGGCGCGGAGTCTTCCAGCACAAGAACGAGGCTGCCTCGGTCATGGCGGTGCTGATCATCGTGGCGATTTATCTCTGCAGGCGCTGGTCCTTCATCGGCGGCCTACTGGTGCTGCTATTATCGCTGTTCTTCCTGATCAAGTCAGGCGGCAAGACGGTGCTCGGCCTGATGCCGATCGTCGTCGCGGCGGGCTGGTTCATCGTGCACTGGCCCCAGTGGCGTTATGTGGTCTTGGCCCTGCTTCTGTTGGTCTTCACCGTCGTGACCGTCGGCACCACGGTCGACCCGGTGTTTTCGCAGATGCTGACTAGGATGGGTGTCGATGCCAGTTTTACTGGCAGAACCGATATCTGGGTCGTCGCCATCGATTACATCCGCAAAAGTCCGATCCTCGGATATGGCTATCAGGCCTTTTGGCGCAGCGACGCCCTGATGTCGAGCATGGATAGCAACAGTTGGGCAACGACCGCGCCAGCGGCCCACAGTGGATATTTCGATCTGCTGCTTGCGGGTGGCATCCCCGGTCTGGTGCTGGTGATGATGTGGATTTATCTGCTACCGCTTCACTATCTCGGCAAAATGAACGAGGCGACGCGCAAAAGTCCGCTGACCCGCCTTTACGTCGGTATCTGGCTTTATGTGCTGCTCTACGGCTTTCTGGAAACGCTATTCTTGCTCAGTTCGGGCTCCGTCTGGTTTTTTCTCCTCGTGGCGGTAATGGGCCTGCATCTGCAGGCGAACGCCAGCCTTGCCGAAGACGAGGCAGAGCCGGAATCTGCCCGAACCGGCGGTGATGCCGACACGACACCCCACTTGCGATTACCCGTTGCTCGAAAGACGTTCGCGACTGTTCGGTCGGTACGAAACTCAGAATCTACTCGAAAATGATTGAGTGAAATCAGATAGTTGTGTTTCTGTTGGCTTGCTCAGGATGAGCACGCCGACAATCAGCTATAAGAACCACCGCTTTCCACCACAGATCATTGCCCGTGCTGTGTGGCTGTATTTCCGGTTCCCTTTGAGCCTGCGGCTTGTCGAGGAAATTCTGCTGGAGCGCGGCATCGTCGTTTCTTATGAAACGATCCGCCGATGGGGTCGAAAATTCGGTCCGGCCTACGCAAAACAGTTGCGCAGAAAGAGGCGTGTCGCGATACCAAGGCTGCCAAGCGACTGCTGCTCAGGCTGCTGAAGAAGCAAGGCCTAACGCCGAAGCGCATCATCACCGATAAATTGCGCTCCTACCGCGCCGCAAAACGGAATGTCATACCCAGTGTCGAACATCGATCGCACAAGGGCTTGAACAATCGAGCGGAGATTTCTCACGTGCCACTGCGAAAGCGAGAACGGATGATGCAGGGATTTCGATCGGTCGGCAGTTTGCAACGCTTCGTCTCGATCTTTTCGGTCGTTCGAAATCTCTTCGTCGCACCACGCCAGAAGCGCTCAGCTCTGGCCACCACATTCACCGTATCCGCGCCATGGCGCAGCGGAAAGCTGTGACCGGCGCACTTGCCTGATCTATGCGCGGATACTCCTCCTGGCATGGGCGAAACAACGTGACAACGCCTCGCAAGGCACTCGCGCCCACCTGCATCCTGCGGGTCACCGTCAATCTCTGAAATCCAGTAGTTGCACGCCGTGACGAAACAAGGTGCGCCTTTTCACACCATCTGGCGATGTCCAAGCCTAACGCCGTCTCGTTCGCTTCACTGATAAACCGTAGAATAATTATTTCTCTACAATTGCTAACCGCAGGGACGTTGGTTCGTATCCGCTCAAGAGCTTGAACGTGAAGGAGAAAACCACGGCTTGCAAGGTACAAGGGGCTCACCTGATGTGGCGCCCCTTATGTTACCCGCAACGGTCTTTATCTAACCGACAAAATCACTTGGCATGTGCTTTCGAAAGCTGTTTCCTCGACGATGCCCACGCCACCAATGCCAAGGCAAGGGCCATCAGCGAGAGGATCGCGCCTGCCCAGTTTGGTGATGCGAGGCCGAACCCTGCTGCAATCGTCGCCCCGCCCGCCCAGGCGCCAATTGCGTTACCAAGATTGAACATACCTATGTTGACGGACGCAGCCATGGTGGGCGCGCCGGCATAATCTGCGCGGTCCATCACCAGTTTCTGGATCGGAGAGACGGTAGCAAAGCCGAAGGCGGCCATAAGGAACACGGCTGCCGAGGCAACGACAGGGCTGCCGACGCCGATCCAAAACACCAGGAGCACCGCTGCTTGGGCGGCGAGCGTCACGAACAATGTGCCAAACAAAGAGCGGTCCGCAAACCGGCCCCCAATCCAATTGCCAACGGCCAGACCGAGGCCGAACAGGACCATCAGCCACGCGATACCCGTGTCGGAAAATCCGGCTTCGGAGACCATCATCGGAGCGATATAGGTGATGGAAGTGAAGAACGCGGCGGGTCCGAAGATTGTAATGCCCATCGCGAGCAATACCTGCGGGTCCACAAACGCGCGCAGTTCCGTCTTCAGTGCGATCGGCTTGCCCGCTTCTATCCGGGGAACCAACATCGCGATGCTGACGATGGTCACCACGCCAATACCAGCGACCAACCAGAACACCAGACGCCAATCATAAACCTGCGCAAGCCAGGTGCCCAGCGGAACACCGAAAAGGTTCGCTAAAGTCAGCCCGGAGAACATGACGGCAATTGCGCTCGCCTGTCGGTCCTTGGTCACCAGCGACGCAGCGATGATCGAACCGAGACCGAAAAACGTGCCGTGGTTAAGGGCCGTCAGTACGCGACCAACCAGAGCAATTGTTAAATTTGGAGCGAGGGCCGTCAGCAGGTTTCCCAACGTGAACAGCACTGCCAGTCCGATCAGCATCGTTTTGCGCGGGACCCGTGAACCCGCAACGGTCAGGATTGGTGCACCAACAAAAACACCGAGAGCGTAGGTCGTCGCCATCAGGCCGGCGGTCGGGATGTCTAAGCTAAAGTCGCGAGCTATCTGAGGGAGGATGCCGGCAACGACAAACTCGGTTAAACCTATACCGAATGCGCCAATGGCCAGCGCGAAAAGAGCGAGAGGCATAAAATACTCCAGATGCGATATTGTTTGCCGAATACAGTTCGGCGATAATGCCGATATCGGATATGAAATTCGGGAGTAAAGCCAAAATGGCTTCGACTGCAAAAGAAACAGATGTTATTCGGCAAACGAAGCATCGGCCCGTAGAGCTGGACACTTTCGACCGAAAGATATTAGGCGCGCTCGCAGAGGACGCTTCTCGAAGCTACGCTGAACTCAGCACGATCGTGAACCTGTCAGCGCCTGCGGTGCATGATCGCGTGAAGCGGCTGAAGCGGGACGGCGTGATCAGAGGCACCGTCGCGAAACTCGACGGATGCAAGCTCGGCCGCTCACTTCTGACATTTCTGGTCATCGACACCAGCAGCTATAGCGCCACTCGTGCGCTTCTCGCGTTCACCGAAAGACCAGAGGTCGAGGAAGTCCACACGGTGGCGGGTGACGGCTGCGTTCTCGTGAAGGTGCGGGCAGCCGACACCGAGTCCTTGGAAAATTTCCTGATGGAAGTCCAGAGCCTCGACGGCGTGCGCTCTGTACGCAGTTACATCGCATTGTCGACGTTCTTGGAACGCGGACCGATGCCAGATCGATAGTTGGCTCGATCTTGGTGGCCGGGTATCGAGTGCGAGCTTGAACAGGGTCGTTGGTTCATATCCCTTCAAGACGAAGGGTTCAGGGCTGCAAGACTAGTTGCCCCCTGAACGGATCGCATGCCGATGGTCGAAGCGGCTAATATTTCTTCTTCTTGATGACCTTGTTGCCGCGCGGTCCGCTCACGACTGGCGTCCGGTTGCTATTTTCAGCGTGCAAACCTCGCCAACGTTCAAGGCGATCGGCACTAAGCTCGCCGCTGGCGATAGCGCCTCGGATGGCGCATCCTGGTTCATGTGCATGGGTGCAATCGCGAAACCGGCACAACGGCGCCAGATCGGTGATTTCGGCAAACAGCGTATCTATTCCGTCGGTAATATCGCTGACATAGAGCGTCCTGATCCCCGGCGTATCGATGACCCAGCCGCCGCCTGGAACAGCATGCAGGGATCGCGCCGTTGTGGTGTGCCTGCCCTGCGCGTCGTATTCACGGATGGTGCCGGTTTTCTGCTTCGCATCAGATCCCGCCAGGGTATTTACAAGCGTTGATTTTCCAACCCCGGAGGACCCCACCAGCGCAACGGTCTGGCCAATGCCCAGCCAGGGCCTCAACAAGGCGATGGCATCGACTGAGCGTCCATTCAGCGCTATGACTGGCAGGTCGCGTTGCAGTGCCTCGGCCTGTGACTGAAACTGTCTGACGTCGTCCACCGTATCGGCCTTGGTCAGCACGATGATTGCGTCGCTTCCGGCCTGGTTCGCCATGATCAGATAACGTTCAAGCCGGGCGGGATCGAAATCTGCATTGCACGAGGTGACGATCAGCAGGGTGTCGATATTGGCGACAACCAGTTGCTGGCCATGTCCGCCTTCAGGCCTTCGCTGGAACAGGCTTTTCCGATTGAGACGGGTGACGAACATACCGGTCAGCGGATCGGCAAGGACCCAGTCCCCGACTGCGAAGTCGGCTGTATTACTATTGCCCGGCAGCTCCAGTGCAACGGGTCCTGCGATATCGATCGCCTCTATGCGCGAGCGGTGGACCGATGCTATCCGTCTGGGCAAGAGGCCGGCTTCGCTGTCTTTCACTTGATCCGCAAAAAAGGCGGACCAACCGAGTTCTTCCAGCGCCGAGGTCATCGGTATCGTCATCGACTGTCGTCTCGCCTACTGATGAGGATCGCGTTTCGGCAAGGACTTGGCGTGCGCAGCGGCCTCGCCGGAATAGGGAAAATCGTCGCCCGATTGACGATCGCCATCGAACACCTTGAAGACCGGGCCATCGGTTTCGACGATTTTGTAGCCATTGACGTACTCGAATTTCGGCGTTTTCCAGCCCATCGGAAGTCCTTCCGTCGGTCCAGCATTTCTGGTCTCGAAATGATACCGGACAATGTTACCTATTGAACCGTCGATCTATCAGGTTGCGGCGCAAAATACGACCGGTGAAATTCCTGAGTGAATCAATACTGGTCTGCGTGGTCGCCGCAACAGTGCAGGCTGCTGTAGATGCCCGCACCGATGCGCTTCAGAAACAGAAGCGATTATGACGTCAGTTTTTCTTCTTCTTCTTCTTTTTCCCGGAAGACACGACGATATCCCGGTACTCGTCCATATCACCTTCAAAGGTGGTGACGGTGCCGTTGTTGACGAGCCACAGGCGGTCGACGGTCGCTTCAATCAGATGGCGATCATGCGAAATCAGGATCACCGCACCATCATAATCGTTCAGAGCCTCGATCAGCGCGCGGCGGCTGTCGATATCCAGATGGTTGGTCGGTTCGTCGAGGATCAGCAGGTTCGGTGCATGGAATGCCGCCAGACCCATCAGCAGGCGAGCCTTTTCTCCACCCGACAGATCCTTGGCAGCGGTTGCCATCTTCTCTGTGGCAAGGCCCATCTGTGCCACGCGGGCGCGCACCTTGGCTTCCGGTGCCTGTGGCATCAGTTTGCGCACATGCTCGACGGCGGATTCCTCAGGCACCAGATCATCCAGCTGGTGCTGGGCAAAAAAGCCGACCTTCAGGGACGGGGCCGTGCGCAGATCACCCGTTTCTGGCGAAAGACGGCCGGAGATGAACTTGGCGAACGTCGATTTGCCGTTGCCATTCGAGCCCAGCAGCGCGATGCGGTCATCATTGTCGATGCGCAAATCGATGCCCTTGAGGATGGGACTGCCGGGTTCGTACCCGACAGAACCGCCATTGATGGCGACGATGGGGGAGGCAGGCTGCTTTTCCGGGGTCGGAAACGTGATCGGCTGAACGTGATCTTCGATGACCGAAGACACCGTTCCCATGCGCTCCAGCGCCTTGACGCGCGATTGTGCCTGTTTGGCCTTTGATGCCTTGGCCTTGAAGCGGTCGATGAAGCTCTGCAGGTGCTTTCGCGCGGCATCGTTCTTGACTTTGGCCTTAGTCTGCAATTCGTCGTTTTCGGCCTTCTGGCGCTCGAACTGGTCGTAACCGCCGCGATAGAAGGTCAGTTTCTTCTGATCGAGATGCACGATGGCATTGACGGCGTTGTTCAACAGGTCGCGGTCATGGCTGATGATGATCACCGTATAGGGATAACGGCGGATGTAATCCTCAAGCCAGAGGGTGCCTTCCAGATCGAGATAGTTGGTCGGCTCGTCGAGCAGCAGCAGGTCAGGTTCGGCAAACAGCACCGATGCCAGTGCCACGCGCATGCGCCAGCCGCCTGAGAAGGACGAAGCCGGACGAAGCTGGGCTTCCTGATCGAAGCCGAGCCCGGCCAGAATGCTTGAAGCGCGCGCTTCCGCCGAATGCGCGTCGATATCGACGAGCCGCATCTGGATGTCGGCGATGCGTTCAGGGTCGGTCGCGGTCTCCGATTCCAGCATCAGCGCGGCGCGTTCCTTGTCGGCTGCCATGACGATCTCGATGAGACTATCTTCGGTGCCGGGAGCCTCCTGCGCCACCTGTCCGATCCTCGCATTTCGAGGGATCGATATGGAACCGGTTTCGGGACCGTGATCGCCGGTGATGACCTTGAACAGGGTGGATTTGCCAGCACCATTTCGGCCAACCAGGCCGGCCTTGGTGCCGCTTGGTAGCGTCACATTGGCTTTATCAAGGAGAAGGCGTCCGGCAATGCGGGTGGAAAGATCGGTAATTGAAATCATGGCGCCGTTTTGGCGAAACCGCTGCGTTATAGCAAGCTCAATGAGCATATTGGCAATCGCCACGGAAAACATAAGTGATCGTGGATGCTGCGCTGCAACAAATGGTTGGTATCTATATCGAGTTCAGACGTGGGTCTGATCAGCTATGATCTCTTCCAATTCCCTTTTCCGTTCTCCGCGGAAAATACATTTCTAACCGTAGATCTGGCGTCGGCGTACCCGAGCATTGCTCTGGACGGTCACGCAGGCACTTCCTCGCAAGGGCCTTCGATTATTGACGCAGTGTCAGAGATCAAATGTACCGTTTTCTTCGCCATCCCAATATTCGACAGGTTGGCCGTGAACCTTGTGGTGGAAGATCTACCTCCCACAGTCGAGGTGATAAACTGCTAAGGTTAGTCGCGGAATAGCGTTTGACTTGACCCTATACAAAACCGCTGCTTCAAGTGAGGCATCGAAACGTCACTTTGAGGCTCAAGTGAAAATCCTTCTCGTGGAAGATGATGTCGAGCTGGCCCAGTGGCTCATCAAGGCGATGAACCAGCGCTACGAGTTCATCATCGAATGGGCGGAAGACGGTCGCGCCGCCGACGCCCGGTTGCGCAACGAGGAATTCGACATCCTCATCCTCGATCTTGGCCTGCCGTTAATGGACGGCCGATCGGTTCTGGCTGCGATGCGGGCAAGGCAGGACAATACACCGGCTCTCATCCTGACCGCACGCGACACCTTGACCGAGCGGATCGACAGTCTGCACCAGGGTGCCGACGACTTTCTGGCCAAGCCCTTCGCGATCGAGGAACTGGAAGCGCGCCTTGTTGCGTTAGTGCGCCGCGCCCATGGCCGTCACGCGGGAATGTTCACCTGCGGAGACCTGTACTTTTCCTCATCCGAGCAGAGGTTCACGCTCGCAGGCTCCGCCCTGGAATTGACGCCCAGAGAACATTCGATGCTGCGGATCCTGATCCAACACGCCGGCGAGCCGATGTCGAAGCAGAAAATCCTCGACCGCATGTTCTCCTACGATGCCGAAATACAGCTGGAGGCCATTGAAGTCATTGCCCATCGACTTCGCAAGAAGCTTCCCGGCTCGGCACAGATCAAGACCCTGAGAGGCATCGGCTATGTTTTGGAGGACGCCGGGGCATGAGTGGGCAATCGCATAGTGAAAGGCCCGGTCATCGTCTGGCTATTTCGCTCGGTTTCTGGATCGTGCCGGCAATCATCACTGCGATGGCGTCCACGCTCTGGTTCAGTGCGACCACGATCGCAGAGATGGCTGACAGCGCTTACGACCGTTCGCTGGCGGGAGCAGTCCGAGCCATCGACGGCAATATTTCCACGGAGAGCGGAGGCGTGGGCGTAGAGCTTCCCTACAACCTCTTCGAATTCTTCCAGCTGACGGCTCAGGGTGCTGTCTACTTCAACATCTCGACAAGCGATGGCTTCGTGCAGATAGGGGACGTCCTGCTGCCAAAGGCGCAAAGCCTGACGAGTGGCGAGCTCAGCTTCGAGGATGCCTCTTATTTCGGAAAGGAGGTTCGGATCGGGACGCTGACACGGCCGCTTGATCCTTCGAAACCCGACGGCACGCAGGTGACGATCCAGGTGGCGGAAACGAAGGTCTCAAGGACCTCCTTCCAGAACGAATTGATATTGCGGGCGGTGCTGCGCGATCTTCTTGTTGTTCTCGTGCTCGCCGCGCTCCTCAGTATCGGTGTCTATCTGGCGGTGAAGCCCCTCAACAGACTGCGTGAAATGATCGATGCCAGGGATCCGGACGATCTCAAACCGGTCGAGGCCGCGTCACTGCCCTTGGAAGTAAGGCCGCTGGTGCAGGCGATGAACCGGTTGATACAGCGGACGGTCGATGAAGCCGAGCAGCAACGCCGGTTTCTCGACGACGCGTCGCACCAGCTCAGGACGCCCATGGCGATCCTCAGAACTCAAATCGACTACGCTCTGCATCAAATGGATTTCAAGGACGTCCATCAGACACTTCGCGCATCACGAGACGTTCTCGATCGCTCCATCAGAACCACCAACCAGCTTCTATCTCTCGCCAAGGCGCGAACATCGCAAGGAACGGATATTTATCCCCAAGCGCAGCTCGACGTCACGGAGATTGCTGCCGACACGATACGGATGCTGTGGCCCCGGATCCGTGCAAGACGGATGAACTGTGTCCTTGAAGCTTCGGAGGTGCCGGTCAAAGTCAGGGCGAATGAGGGGCTTCTGCAAGAGGCCTGCATGAATATAATCGATAATGCGATTACCTATGCGCCGGAAGGCACGCTGATCACTGTCACGGTGCAAAAGCAGCGCGAAAGCTGCACCCTCGAGGTGATTGACGAGGGGGCCGGAATGAGTGCGGAGGAACTCGCATTCGCGGGCACAAGGTTTCGGAGTGGAAATCGCAAATCGAGCGGCAGCGGACTGGGACTGGCGATCGCACTGACCGTAGCTCGGGCGAGCGGAGGTACTATGACGGCGGAAAATCGCCAGGATAGATCGGGGCTTATCGTACGGATTGTGCTTCCGGCAACTTGATGAAAGCCAGTTGAAAGCTTGGGTCAGTTATAGCAGCGTTGCAGATTGGAGGTCTGCACACGTCATATGGAGGAGAAAACAATGACTTCTATTTCCCGCGCCGCCTTCGCGGCCACGCTCGCGTCGGCTGCGTTTTCGGCCACGCCTTCCACATCGCTTGCCGAACCGAAAAGCCCCGAATGTGTTGCTCCGGCTCAGCCCGGCGGCGGGTTTGACATCACCTGCAAGCTTGCCCAGGCGGCGTTGCGGGAATCCGGTGCCGTGAAGTCGCCGATGCGCGTGTCCTACATGCCGGGCGGCATCGGAGCGGTCGCCTATAACTCGATCGTAGGCCAGCGTCGTGCAGAGCCCGGAACGATCGTCGCTTTTTCCGCCGGATCGCTCCTTAACCTCGCACAGGGCAAGTTTGGCGCTTATACCGAGAAGGACGTGCGCTGGGTTGCCAGCGTCGGCACGGATTATGGCGCGGTCGTGGTGCAGGATAACAGCGAATACAAGTCGCTTACAGAACTGATGGAAGCGATCAAGAAGGATCCTTCATCCGTCATCATCGGTGCTGGCGGCACGATCGGCAGCCAGGACTGGATGAAGGCGGCCATGACGGCACGTGCGGCCGGCATCGACTACAAGACGATGCGGTTCGTGGCATTCGAGGGCGGCGGTGACTGCGCCACGGCCCTTCAGGGTGGCCATGTCAATGTCTGCATGAACGACGTCGGGGACAGCCAGGCGGCCATCGATGGCGGCGCGCCGCTCAAGCTTCTGGCGATCTTCTCCGAGAAAAGACTGCCGGGCAAGCTCGCCGAAGTGCCGACCGCCGCCGAACAGGGATTCGACATCAAATGGCCGATCGTGCGTGGCTTCTATGTCGGTCCGGATGTCAGCGACGCGGATTATAAGTGGTGGTCCGATGCGTTCGCCGCGACCATGAAGGCGCCTGGCTACGAGGCCGCTCTTCAGAAGCGTAACCTCCTTCCCTTGCCGATGACAGGTGAAGAGACGACAGCCTTCGTCGAGAAGCAGGTCGCTGCATACAAGACGCTTGCGACCGAATTCGGTCTCGCCACCAAGTAAGGGGCACTTGTCATGAATACCGACCGTCTCCTGGGAGCGGCCGCACTCGCGGTCGCAGCATCGATGCTCGCCTTCGGCTATGGGCTTCAGGCACCGTTCGCATATGAACCTGTCGGTCCCCGGACCTTCCCGCTTCTGGCAGCGGCAGTGATCGCCATCTGCGGCATCATGTTGCTGCTGAAGCCCGGAGAGCCGGATCAGGCTCACAAGGCCGGGGCCGGCATGGCGATTGCTGCGCTTTCCGCGTCGCTGCTGGCTTATGCGGTTCTATTCCAGCCCCTCGGCTTCGTGATCTCGACAGCGATCTTCATGGTTCCGATTGCCATGATCTTCGGAGCCAAGTGGTGGCAGGGGGCCGTGACGGGAGTGGTTCTTGGCCTTGCTTCCTATCTTCTATTCGACCACGTTCTCGAGGTCGTTTTACCGGGCGGCCCGCTTGGAGGAATTATCTGATGGACACACTCGGCTATCTTGCCCATGGCTTTGGGGTTGCGCTGGCTCCCACCAATCTTCTTCTCGCAACCCTGGGGGCCATTGTCGGCACAATGGTCGGCGTCCTCCCGGGACTGGGTCCGATTAACGCCGTCGCCATGCTTGTCCCGGTCGTCTTCGCGCTTGGACTGCCGCCTGAAGGTTCTCTGATCCTCATGGCCGCCATCTATATCGGCTCCGAATACGGCGGCCGCATCAGCGCCATCCTGCTCAACGTCCCCGGTGAAGCTTCGGCCGTCATGACGGCGCTCGAAGGCTATCCGCTGGCGCGACAGGGAAAGGCGGGAATTGCGCTCTCCCTGTCGGCCTGGACTTCCTTCGTCGGCTCGGCGATCGCGACATTCGGTATCGTGCTTGCCGCGCCCGTGCTTGCGCGTTGGGCGCTCGCCTTCGGACCGGTGGAATATGTCGCGTTGATGATCTTCGCCTTTTCCTGCC
The DNA here is from genome assembly GCF_009498615.1 of Agrobacterium sp. ICMP 6402. Lineage (NCBI taxonomy): Bacteria > Pseudomonadati > Pseudomonadota > Alphaproteobacteria > Hyphomicrobiales > Rhizobiaceae > Agrobacterium > Agrobacterium sp. ICMP 6402. Next base: position 36,830 of record NZ_QSNV01000017.1, on the reverse strand, counting down.
TGACGGGCCTGCTTACTGACCAGCCCGTGAAGGCGCTGCTGGCGATCATGCTCGGGCTCGCCATCTCGACGATCGGCATCGATGCAAATTCCGGCGTCTACAGATACACGTTCGGCTCGCCGAACCTTGCAGACGGCGTTCAGTTTGCGACCGTCGTCATCGGCCTCTTCGCCATCAGCGAACTGCTGATCATGCTGGACACGATGCACGGAGGCGCGTCGATCCGCATCGAGCAACTCGGCCGCAGTCTCTTCAACCGTGCTGAAATGCGCTTCACCAACATGGCGACGCTGCGCGGGTCGCTGATCGGCTTCTTCGTCGGCATCCTTCCGGGGGCAGGCGGCACTGTCGCCTCCGCTCTTGCCTATACAACCGAGAAGCGCGTCGTCGAAAAGAGCGACCCGGAAGGCAGCCGTTTCGGTGACGGTGACATCCGTGGCCTTGCGTCCGTCGAGGCCGCCAACAACAGCGCTTCGAACAGCAACTTCATTCCGATGCTGACATTGGGCATCCCGAGCTCGGGGACCACGGCGATCATGCTCGGTGTCCTCACCCTCTACAACCTGACGCCCGGGCCCGCCCTTTTCCGGTCGCAGCCCGACGTCGTATGGGGTCTCATCGCCTCGCTGTTCATCGGCAACATCATACTGCTTGCGATAAACATTCCGCTCGTCGGCCTGTTCGCGAAGATGCTGTCGGTTCCGGCGTGGGTCCTTGTCCCCTTCATCGTCGTGGTCAGTGCGATCGGCGTCTATTCGTGGAAATCGACGACATTCGACCTCGTCCTGATGGTCGCGCTCGGGGTCGGAGCCTATTTCCTTCGCCGCGTCGGCGTGCCGATGGCCCCCCTGATCCTGGGGCTGGTACTGGGCAAGATCCTCGAGCAAAGCCTTCGCAGAGCACTGTCCCTGTCGGCTGGCGATGTTTCCATCCTCTGGTCGAGCCCGATTTCCATCACGCTCTGGATCATGGCTGCAGGCGTTCTGCTGGTCCCCCTGCTGATGCCGAAATTCAGAAGCTGGCGCCACAAGACGATCGTCGAGACGGACTGAGAGAGGGGCTATCGCGTGTCGTATCTTGTTCCTTCACACGATGAGGACGTGCCGTCAGGTCTTCGGCTGCGCCGGATGCTTGACGGCCCCGAAATCGTCCGGATGCCTGGCGCCCATAACGGACTGGCTGCGCTGCAGGCAAAGGCTAGCGGCTTCCAGGCGCTTTATCTGTCCGGCGCGGCGGTTAGCGCATCCATGGGCATGCCTGATCTTGGGATACTGACCTTGGACGATGTGCTGTTCTTTACACGGCAGATCGTTCGGGCATCTGGGCTTCCACTGCTTGTGGATGGAGACACGGGCTTCGGCGAAGCGCTCAACGTCATGAACACCGTTCGTCGTCTTGAGGAGGCTGGTGCCGCCGCCATCCAGATCGAGGACCAGATCCTACCGAAGAAGTGCGGGCATCTCAACGACAAGAAGCTGGCAACACCGCAGGATATGGCAGCCAAGGTCGCGGCCGCCGCCAAGGCTCGGCGCTCGCTGCTGATCGTCGCCCGCACGGATGCCGCCGCCGACGAAGGGATCGACAAGGCTATCGACCGGGCGAGGCTGTATGTCCGGGCTGGTGCCGACGCCATATTTCCGGAAGCGTTGAAGACCGAGGCGATGTTTTCGGAATTCGTATCGGCGATGGGAGACGTGCCGCTGCTCGCTAATATGACGGAATTCGGTCGCTCGCCGCCGATGACCGCGGACAGACTGGAAGCGCTTGGATACAAGATGGTTATTTGGCCAGTGTCGTCCTTGCGCGTAGCGAACAAGGCGCAGCAGGCACTATATGGAGAGATCAGCCGGACAGGGACGACCAGCGACATCCTTGACTCCATGCAGACAAGGGCCGAGCTCTACGATCTTATTGATCTCAATGGCTATGAAGCTCTTGACGCCAATATCGTGGCAAGCAGACTTCCGTCCTGATCATCAGAGCCGATACGAGGAGACACCAGTGACCAGCGTGGATCTTAAAGCGGAGAGGACTATTGTCAGGCTGCTGGCGAGGTTCTTCCTCTCGTTCGACGACAAGGACTGGTGTCGTTTGGCAGACCCGGCATGCTGAACAATGGCCACACCTGCCAAGAGGGCAGGGCGCATAAGTTCGTCTTCACGCGAACGCTGCGTCGGCGTCGAATTCTGGCTCCCACATCCCCGGAAGTTACATCGCCAGACCGGCGCTTCAGAAACTCTCGGATTGCCTCGGCGCGTCGACACGCCTCGTCCCAAAGCGTTGCGTCAATCTCGTCTGGGAACTGAGCATCCATCCTGAAGCACCGCAGATTTCATCAACGAATTAGTGCCGGGCTGACTTGTTGAAAGTGTTGGGGCGGAATCTCACGATTAAATGCACCTACGTCAGTAACGTTAGGTGAGGGGGATGGCGGTTTCGAAAAAAGGGGCTGGAAAAATAGGCCCCCGGCAATCAGTTCTTGCTGCAATATTTGCAGCAGAGCCGTTGAACGAACGTTCGGCGTTGGGCCGAGCGCGCTGGCTTCGTATTCGCTATCATTGCTGTTTTGTCGGTCTTTAACCAAAAGAATCACTTCCAGAGGGTGGCGATCAATCCGTCTCCTCGCGACTTGAGCCGCCGCTGGCTAGATTACGGAAAGGTTGCCGAATGGTCACACCGTGGATTGGAGGGTAAGTTTTCACAGATTTACAACCGCCAAAGTTGTTGCGATGACGCAGCTTGATGCTATCTCTGCGTTAAGTTGAATCATCGAGGGGATGAGGTATGAAGAAGTTGGGGGCGGTTCTGCTGGTGGCTCTGCTGAGCGCATGTGCAAAGCCATCTGACGGGCCGACCGCGGGCAATATCCGGTCGGCGACTTTCCCTCGAACCAACGAAAAAATACCCGTCATCGAACTGGCGAATGCGCCGGCGGCGACCGTATCCGCGACCAGCCTGCAAGGCGCTTCCGGCCCTGGGCTCACCGCGCTTCGTAACACCGGCTATAATGCCCAGAGATTGCGACGCGGGGATGTGGTCGACATCACCGTGCTGGATACGGGTGAGGACGGGCTTTTCTCCCCGACGCAGAGCAAGACCCTCAACCTTGGCCGCTTTACGGTGGACCAGAGTGGATCGGTCAATATTCCTTTTGTCGGCAAACAGAGGGTGGTGGATTCCACGCCCGAGGGGCTGCAGTCTCAGGTCGTCGCAGGACTCAAGGGTTCGGCCGTGAACCCGCAGGCTGTCGTCACCGTCGTCGACAAGCCGACGAGCGCCGTGATGCTCAGCGGTGCGGTGAAGAGCCCCGGAAAGATCACGCTCACCGCCCGTCAGGAGCGGGTGCTCGATGCGCTCAATCAGGCCGGCGGCCCGACTGTCGCTCCGGGCGCGGCAACGGTGACCGTGGTTCGTGGTTCGCACAGGGCCAGCGCATCGCTTGATCGCGTCATGCGGGAAGACCGCCAGAATATCCGTCTTTCGCCGGATGATCAGATCATGATCGATGGCGATGCCGCAAGTTATACGGCGCTCGGCGCTTTCAAGAGCGCCGGTGAATTCCAGTTCGAAGCTGGAAAACTGACCTTGGCGCAGGCTGTCGGTCGTGCCGGTGGGCTGCTGGATGACCGCGCCGACGCGCGCAATGTCTACGTCTTCCGCAACGAGATCATTCAGGTTCCGTCCACATCCGCGTCGGGTGCAAAAGGCCCGGTCGCGACCGCCACGACGATGCGGCCGGTGATCTACCACGTCAATATGCGCGATGCCTCGAGCATTGCGCTCATGCAGCTGTTCCAGATGCAGAAGGGCGATGTGCTTTATGCCAGCAACGCCCCGCTGGTGGATTCGGCAAAGCTCTTGACCGTGTTCCAGAAGAGCGCGTCGACGGCGGCCGCGCCGCTGCCCGGCAGCGGCAACTGACAAGCGGCGCTACAAGAGCTGTAGCGCATCCATTGCCGATTGCGGACGCAAGGCGGGATCGTCATGGCAACAGGCATCGGCGAAATGCGCCAGCCTTTCCGTCGTCTGCGCTCCCGTTGTCGCCATGAGGCGTGAGGCAAGCCGCCCGACTGAAAATATATCCTGATTGGGATTTGCGGCAGCACCCCGCATCTGCTCCGGTGCTGCAAACCCCGTGGAGCCGGCGAATGCCATGCCCCGTTCCCCATGCCGTCGGCCAATCTCCAGCGCAATGCCGAAATCACCGAGCCTGCCGGTTTCGAAATCATCACCCCGCATAAGAATATTGGCAGGCGTCACATCGCAATGAACGTATCCTTGCGCATGCATGACGTTCAGCCCCTCCAGCGTGCGACGAAGGATCACCACTGCATTCTGCCCGGTGACCGGCACGGCGGATGCCCGCGACGCCAGTGAGTGCAGGAACCAGGGTTGCAGAAGGCCGGGGCGCCCGTCCGGCAGTCGCAGCAGCACGGAAGTTTCCACCAGACACGGGTGGCGCAGGGCCAATCCGATCCCGGCCTCCTCCCGCAGTCTTTGCAGCAGCGCCGCGTCGTCTCGCAATGCCGGCGGCACCGTTTTCAGGGCATGGAGGGAGCCGAGATCCCGGTGCCGCAATTGCAGCAGCAGCGTGGTCTCACTCTCATAGGCAATTCGCTCGACGGCGAAGCTGTCGGCGATCCAGTCGGGTTTTGTTGCGGAAAACTGCGAGACTTTCCGATCCAGCGCATTTCTGAGCTGATCGATCAGGTCTCTCTGTTCGTCACCGGGTCTCTCGCGCGTGCCGTCATGGCGAATGCTTTGCCACAGGTGCGAAAATCGCTCGCCCACCTGCGGATGGACCGGATTTCGGCCTTCCCGTTCACCCTTCTTCACGCCCGTTTCCAATCACGATGGCGCTGATATTCTCGCGCGCGTCTTCGATGAGCGCCTCTTGAATGAGGGCGTTGGCGCAGTCCTTGACCGGAGTGTCGCTGACGATTTCGGCGATCGTGCGCTCTTTCAGGATTTGTACCAGCGGGTAACTGCACAGAAGCAGCCTGTCGCGCGGGCTCCAGTCCTCATGGACGATATCCGGCCGGAACTGCTGGGAAAGCCCGACACATTGGGACAGCTGTTTTTTCATGCCGACGATGACGTGATCGCGGGAAAGTTGATGCATTGTCCCGTTTTTCAGGAGGTAGGCGCGCGCGTCACCGGACCACACGATGCTCAGCCCGTCGCCGATGATGTGGGCGATGACGAGGCTGGCCATGGGCCTGCCGTCGGCCCCTGCAATCTGCCGCGACAGAAGAAGGCTGTTGACGGTGCCGAGCTTTCCCCTGATCTGCTGTGTCATCATCTCCGGGTTTGGGGCCGCCTGTATCTCCGCCAGAATGCTGGTGGCCAGACGTGCGGCCTCCACCGCGCCATGGGTATCGCCCTGTCCGTCGGCTATGGCGAAGAGGTCGGGGTTTCGTGAAACGAACAGCGAATCCGCATTGAGGGAAAACCGTGTTCCGGGATGGGTTGCATAGCTGTAGGTGACCGATGACGGGTGTTCGGCTGATGGTGCAGGCCGCGTTACCGCAGGCTTTTGGGGGGACGCGCCATCGCGCGACGGCGCTTGTGCGCGCGTGGCGCTCACCCCGTCTTCCTCGCCCTTCGCTCCTATCTCGCTGAACAGGCGCACGAAATCGGCCGCCTGCGGCTTGCCGTCGAATTTCAAACCGCGCGCGCGCCGGCTGAGAGGTTCGATATGCCACCAGAGGCTCGTCGGCGCGCGGCCGCGCATCGTCTCCGGGGCGTCGTCTTCTTCCCGTGGTTTTGGCAAGCGGAGTTTCTTGACCGCGGCGTTGAAGCGGGACATATCGAAATCACCCGCCATGGATGTTTCGGCCAGCGCTTCGGCAGCCATGAACCAGGTATCGTCCAGATAAAGCGTTCTTGGATGTCGTCTGAAGCCGTTGAGCTGGGCGATGATGGCGAGGGGATATTTGCGCCCCACCCGGTCCGTACTGGGCACCAGGACACCCGCATAGGCGCAGTTTCCCCATATGCCCCTCTCGATGATGAAGCGAATGGGCGGCGATGACGAGAATATTGTTGGCCAGCGGCCGGAGAACATTTCAGCGCAGGCATGCAGGCCGGACCGCATCCAGTCGTCAAAGGTGCCGATCAATTCCCGTTCAAGACCGTCGGAGATGAAATCGCCATGGCTGGGAACCTTGCCGAAAAAACCGATGCGATCGCTTTCCGCAGCGGTTTCCGCGGGTCTCGATGCTTGATTGGCCATCAGACGGGAATGACCGCTGAGTTTGCCGTTATCGCTACAATCATGAATCCCCTCCGTTGCAAATCCATATCTCGCCTGCCGTCAAAATTGCTGAGGGCAGGTGAAGCTGGACATCGCCTCCAGCCTGAATGGATTGAGAACCGACCCGAACTGAATATCGAATTCGGCCCTCTGGCCGCCATTCTCAAACCGTACCCGCAAAAGATCACCGGACTGGCTTTCGATATTCGCACCGTCGAACAGGCGGAATGGCGACCAGTCGCCGTTTTCGGTTTTCGCCTGCTGCCAGCCGCCCGGCTGGAAAGCGATGCGGGACAGGCTGGCCGTGTTCTCCCGGGATGGCCAGGTGATCGACTTCGCCTGTATCGGCCCGTGATAATAGACGACCCGTTCCCCCTCGATCTCCAGCATCACAGCAGTTGAGGCATTGGAGAGCGAAACGGGTTTGACATTGATCGCGACCGCCGGCGTCTCGCTGCCATTCGGGAAAAAGGCGCGCGAAATCCTGTCGGCATTTTCGAACTGGGCAATGGCGCTGCTGGGAATGCCGGCGGCGCCAAAGGTGCCTTTCCAGCTCCAGGGAGTCGTCGTCTTGTCGACGAAAGGCTCCATGCGCTGCTTGAAGAAGGTCTGGAAAACCCCGGTCGGGCCGAACAGGCGTGTGAAATCCGCGATCGCGACATCGCGGGAAGACGACCTGTCGAACGGATAACGGCCGGTCACGATCGAAGAGCACAGGGACGCTGAATCGGCCGCCCAGAGTTCGGCGATGCGGCCGCGGGCGGATTTCACCGCAAGCGAGCCGACATCCGCGGCCACGCCCGCCACCCACACATCAAGCGGTGCCGGCAAATCGCGGGCCTGCTGCAACAGATCCTGATTGGCCTTGGTCAGCTGACTGTCGACATCGAACACCCTGGCGACCTCGTCGGAGGTGGTTGCCGAGCGGGCGAGCTGCTCGTTCAGCATCTTGAAATTCGCAAGCAGCTGCTCTGATGGAGAGGCCGCGCCCTTGCCCGCACTGGTTTCTCTGCCTGCCGGGGGTGCGCCGCTTTTGGCTGCCAGCATATCCCGCAATCTCGCATAGGGGTCTGCGGCATTGACGGTGGCAGCAAGGACGGCTGCTGTCGTGTCGCCTTCGGCGGCGGAGGCGAGGGTCGCAGGGTTGGCCCCGACATCGGGGCGAAGATCGGTCGCATCCGCGATCGATTTCGCAGCCTCCGCCAGAATGTTTCGCTCATTGGCAAGCGTTCGGGTTGTTTCCACCGCGTCGCCCAGCGTTTGGGACGGTTTGACCCTGAGATCGGTGAGGGTGTCGGTCCATTTTTTCTCGAACCGGTCGAAATAGATTTGCAGCGCGGCCTGCGCCACCTGTTCGACCGTTGCGCCGCGGATTGGATCGTCGGAACCGCGCACCCACCCTTCGGAAAGCGCGATACGCGCCGCGTTGGCGACCTGCGGAATGACGACGCTGCGATACCCTTGCGCGGTGAAGAGGCCTTCGATGCCATCCGCCATCGGCGCTTTGCTGCGGCGTTCGAAGGCGCGTTCTCCGAGCGGGCCGAAGGCCGTCGCCGGTGTCCATTCCATCAATTCCTGCGCCTGCGGAAGGCCGGCGAGAATATCATAGGCGCGCGTGCCGATCGCCTGATCGCGGATCGTGTCGCGTGCGGTGGCGATAAGCCGCGCGTCAAGTTCGATCGGGGCGAGAACGCCGTCCGCCAGCGCCCTTGCGTGCTGGTCGAGAGCTTCTCTGGCCGCCGCCCTGCCATCACCGGGATAAAGCGATGCAAACATCTGATGCGTCTGCGTGGTCAGGAAGTCCCGGTCCAGTGCACCCATTCCGCCGAGCATTCCATAGAGTTTCAGCGAGTTGAACGTGCGGGTGATATCCTTTTCGTCTTTGAGCTGTTTTTGCAGCTGCACGATCATGCGCGGCAGGAGAAGGGCATTGAGCGCACGCTGATAGGCATCGCGCTGCCGCCCGGCAATCTTGTCTTCCTGATCGAGACCGAAGCTGACATTCCACACTCTTTCCCGGGCAAAGCCGGAATTGACGCCGCGCAGATTGTCGAGTGCCGGAAGGATGCGCAGGAAGTCGGCGTCCGAGACATCACGCACGGGAATGCCCTGAACCAGCTGTTCATAAGCGCCGAGTTTGCGATCGGCCTCCGCCAGCGCCTGCGTATTGGCGAAATAGGTGAATATCCAGCCGGTGAAGACGACGGCGACCGCCACGGTGCAGGCCGCATAGGCAATACGCCGGACAAGCAGTTGCCGCCCTGAAAGGCGTTTGTCACGGGTCACCAGCGCGGCCTCGGGGAAGATGACATCCTGGAAGAGCCGCGACAGGAAGTAGCTTCGGCGGGCCTTCGGCGCACTGACGGGCCTATCCGTTTCCGGCTGGGTTCCCGAAGCGAGATAGACGCCGCGCAAAAGCGGCGCTTCGATGAGAGGCGAGCTTGCGCAAAGCTCGCTCAAAGCCTCATGCAACCGGTCTTTCAGCCGTGCGAGTTCTGCCGGAAAACGGAAGATGCGACCGCGTATCTCCGCATTCTGTTCCTGCTGCAGGCGCTCGATCAACATCGCGTCGACCCGCTGTTGCAGCAGTTCGAATTCCTCCGTCAGCCGTTGCGGCAGGTCCTTGGCGGCATAGCTCTCATCCAGCTTGAAGGTCGTGCCCCACACCTGCTGGCGATCGGTCTTGTTGAAGCTGTCGAAGAATTCCACGAAACCATGCAGCAGGTCGGCCTTTGTCAACACGATATAGACCGGCACGCGCGCGTGCAGATACTCATCCAGTTCCGAAAGCCGCTGGCGGATGGAGCGCAGTTCCTGCCGCTGTTCCTCGGGATCGCGGGTCAGGAGATCGGGGATGGACAGGGTCACCAGCGCGCCGTTGATCGGTTGCGAACGGCGATATCGTCTCAGAAGGCCAAGGAAACCCTCCCAGCCGGCTTTCGAGGAGCCGTCGAGATCATCCTGGGTGGTATAGCGGCCGGCGGTATCGATCAATATCGCCTCGTCGGCGAACCACCAGTTGCAGTTGCGCGTGCCGCCGATGCCTTTCACCGCGTTTTCGCCAAGCGCATCGCCAAGCGGAAATTGCAGGCCGGAATTGGTCAGCGCCGTGGTCTTGCCGGAGCCCGGTGCACCGAAGATCACGTACCACGGCAGGTCGTATATATAACCGAACCGCTTTTTCGTGACCCGCCGCAACAGCGCCAGCGCTTCCTTCAGACGCGTCTGGATTTCACCTATTTCGGCCTGACGGTTGGCGAGAGCCTCCCGCTCGATGCTGTCGACGAGTTCCTTGTCCTGCTTGCGGCCGCGATAAATCGTGACGACGATATAAACAAGCCAGATCGCCAGAATGATGCCGATGGCGATAAGCCGCGATTGCGTCGTTCCCAGCGGCTTGAAATCGCCCAGTGCGACCAGATAGCCGTAGAACCAGATGACGACGCAAAGCGCGATCACCCATAACAGCGACAGGAAGCGACGTCCCACAAGGGCGGCATAGCTTTCGACATAGGAACGGATCGTATAAAAATAACTCAGCGGATTCATGGGCTGGCCTCTCCCGGTTGCTGTCCCGAACTGTTCTCAATGGTCGGCGAGAGAATGCCGGCGTCGCTCAATTTTTCATCGGGGTTGGTCAGGACCATGATCTCGGTTCTGCGGTTCGTCTCGCGGCCTTCCTGCGTCTTGTTGTCGGCAATGGGATCGCTGTCGGCGCGCCCTTCGGTCAGGATTGCTTCAGGGCCGGCAAATTGCGAGAGAATGGCTCCGACTGCTTTCGCCCGCGCTTCGGAAAGATGCCAGTTGGAAGGAAATTCCACGGTTTTGATCGGCACATTGTCGGTATAGCCAATGACGACGGCGCGGAATTTTTCAGCGGCGAGCGCGCCGCCGATACGCTGGATCAGATCGCGGAATTGCGGGCTGACCTCGGCGCTGCCGGTGGCGAAAAGGCCGGAATTGTTGATGCGTACGCGTAGCCGCCCGTTCACATCCGCCAGCGTGACCAGCTTCTTCTCGACTTCCGGCTGAAGGAAGGCCATCAGCTTTTCAAGCCGCGAGGGTTGCCTTGGCTCCACGATTTTCGGTGGTTCGACAACCTTCGGGACTTCGGTTTTCACCGGTGGCGGCGGGGGGGTCGCGATCAGCACGCTCGGCGTTTCCGTCGGCGGCAGATGCGCCAGCCTTTCGAAAGTGACATCGGATGCGTTGTTGAGCGACAGCGTAAAGAAAAGATAGCCAAGCGCGAAGGCAAGCGCCATCAGCGACAGCAACGTCCAGAGTGCGGCCATCGTCCGCAACGGCGTATGCCGGGCCTCGACACCTTTCCAGTGTGGTGAAAGCTCCCGTTCGAAGGCGCCGTATTGGCCGATCAGCGTCTTGTAGAGACTGTCGCGGATACGCGAAAGCTCCAATGCGCCTTTCGGAGAAACGCGGGTGCGTCCTTCGAAAGCCAGCGACAGGCACAGATAGATCAGCAGCAGCAGATCCTTGTTGGCGCCGGGCGACTGGTGAAAATGGTCGAGAATGTCGAAAACCCGGTCGCCGCCGGTGACATCGTTGTGGAAGGTGGACACCAGACCGGAGCGCGCCCAGCCTGCGCGCACGCCCCAGGGCTTGCTGAGAACGACATCATCCACCGTCGCGCAGACGACATAATGCGCCGCCCGCGCCCGTTCGGCGCTGATGCGGGCGGAAGCAAGATCGCGCTCATAGCGGGTGATCGCTTCAAGGCAGGCGCGGCGAAGATGATCCGGGTCCGGTTCGGCATCGCTGAAGCGCAACAGATGCGCGAGATTGAGAAGGGGAGCTGCGGATTGCACGAGTGTCGGCACGTCGTCGCCACCGAAGCGGAAACCGGAAAGCAGTTCGTCAACCGGCATGGCGGCCGCGCTGCCCCTGGCCCGCCCAGCCGGCTCGTCGGTCTCGATGATATCTTCGAGGATCGTCGCCATGTTGCGGGCGTTCTGGTTGCGGCGGCGGCTCTCCTCGGTGATTTCGACCACCGTGGGTAAATCCTGCCAGGAGGAAGGCTTTTCATTGCTCATTCGCGTAACGCCCACATTTCCATCTCAAGTCCGGGAAATTCGCCCGCCAGATGCAGGGCGATGGCGCCGGAGGTCTCGAGCTGTTTCCAAAGCGGTGATGTCGTGTCGATTTCGAAATAGATGGTGCCGGATCGATAGGGCAGCTGCCGCGGCAGAACGGGCAGGGAGCGCACGGGAATGCCCGGCAGCGCCACGTTGACCAGTTCCGAAATTCGCTCGACCGGCCCGACCTTGATCTGTGCGGGCAGCCTGCGGCGAATGTCTTCGGCGGCCATATCCGCGCGCACGGCGAGCACGAAACCGGCATCGCGCAGCAGCGTGCGATCGTGAATGGTGCCGACGCGGACGCCGTGACGGCGCTCCACCAGTTCGATGGCCACCGCCGCCTGCTCCAGAACCGCTGAAAGCGAGGTGCGCAGATCGTCGAAAACCGCGCCGAAGGTGGCTTTCAGATCGTCATGCCGATAGGGCGGAAAATCCGTCGCTCGTTTTTTGTCCGTCGTGAAAGTGGCAAGCTCGCCGGCAAGCTGGATGCAGTCCTCGTAAAAGCGGATGGGATGAAAACGCGTGGCGTTGGCGCCGCGATGCGCCAGCAGCGGATCGGCCCGGTTGAGAATCTGCAGCAGGAAATAATCGCCGACTTCCGCGGTTCCCCTGATCGTCGGGTCGCCGATGCGCTCCGCGATTGCCTGGGCGCGATGGCGCACGATCCCCAGAAGCTCGGTCATCAATTCGTTGAGACGCGGAGCGGCCGCGCAGGTGAGGCTGGGTGGAATGAAATCCGGATCGAGAATGACCGCCCGGTCGGACCGGACCTCGATCACGCGTGCGAGACCGATGAGATCGTAACCGGAGAGATCGTCGCCGGTCTTGAGGAATTTCAAGCTCAAACGGCCAACATCGATCGGCGCCACGAAGTCCGTTTCGATGTTGGTATCCGTGACTTCATAGGTGGAGGCGGTGAAGCGCACGTTGTTCGTGTCGTTCCGGCCTGTTGCAGACATGTCCGCCTTGCCGGGCTGCCGGGCTGGCAGGGCCAGGTAGATGACGGCGTTCTTGACGCTGTCATCGAGATCGAGCGGCGGCGGCAGATCGGAATCTTCAGGCGCTTCGAAGGGCGTACCGTCAGGCAGGACGCCGCGCAGGTTCGAAAGGGCGAATTGCCCGATGGAGAGCGCGCTGCGATCCAGACCGATCTCGGCAATCCCCCAGGGGTAGGGGGAAAGGTTGCGCGTGGTATTGCGCACCAGGCGTTCGGTCCAGCGGTCGGATTGCTGGAAATGTTGAACGCGCAGAAACATGCCCTCGCTCCAGGCAACACGGTTTTCATGTCTCATCGTTGTTGTTTACCCCCTTGGCATCGGTCGCAATCACGTCATGCTCCGGCGCGGTGTTTGCACGCGCCGCCCGTTGCAGAAACTGCCTGACCGGCAATTGACGACCGTTTTCTTCGAATTGTTTTTTGTAGGCGGACCAGTAATCAGTCTTGGTGATCAGCGCCTGCCAGTCCTTGCGCCCGATTTTCGAGCGAATGTCGTTGCCCGCATCGACCGAGGCTTCCAGAAGCCTGGGCTCGAGTTTTTGCGTGCAGGTGTGGATGAGCGTTTCGAGAGAAGCGGCCAGACGGCGCTGCTGATGAACGAGCTTTTCCATACGCTCGCTCAATGATGTGTGCGGCCCTGCGGAAACCTGATCGCCTTCGATGCCGAGAATGGCGAGACAATCGGTGCTTTCCCTTTCCAATACGGCCAGAAGGCCGGCGATCTCCGCCTGCGCCGTGGAGACACCCGCAGTCGATGTCTCCCGCGTGTCCGGGGCTCCGCTTCCATCCGGGAAAACGCTGTCGAAATCCTCTGCCTGCGGCATCACCGCCGGACGTGCGATCATGACAGGCGTGTTCAGTGCATCGGTGTGCTCGTGCTCGCTGCTTGCAACCGGCTCGTCGTCCCAGTCTTCCGGGAGAACAGAGTCCAGTCCGCCCGCCGAGGGGGGAGCGTTCCAGCCGATCTCGACATTTCGCGAGATGGATCTGGCTTTCCGGCCGGAGCTGTCGCGGCGGGTTTCGGGCCAGTCGTCGAGGGATATGGTGTTGCCCAGCACACCGTCCGCCGAGCGGCCGTTGGGCGCGATATCCGCAAGGATCGCCGAAATGGTCAGGGGCTCGTCACTCATGCGCAACGATGCGTCCGGATCGCTGAAATCCAGCTCGGCATCGCCGCTGATGGTGACCTGAAAAATCTCCCCGCCGATATTGATCTGCGAACCGTCCCTGAGGCGCGCGCTTTCACCTTCCAGCAGCAGGCGACCGTCAACCAGCGTGCCGTTTGCGCTCTGGTCGAGAATGGTGAAGCCTTCACCGTCGCGGCTGAGGGTGCAGTGCAGCTTGGAAACGCGCCTCTGATTATCGTCGATCTGCCAGTCGCAATCCTGTGACCGGCCAATCACGCGGCGGCCCCGCTCGAAACTCCACGGGGTGGATCTTGCGGACCGGCTGTTTTTTGTGTCCTTGAGCGCCAGCTTCATATCCATGCCTCACGCGGAAATCGCCGAGCCTTCCCGCTCGGTCACTATGGCGTCGGTGCTGTCTTTTTGTGCGGGCGCCACGCGGGCCCAGCTGTTCCAGCCAAGACGGGCGGGAGCATCGAGCTGGCCCAGTCGGCAGAAGGGAATGTCTTCCTTTTTCAGGATCACCTGCACATCGAAATCGAGCGCGCTTCCGACAAACAGCCGCGTCAGCGAAAATATCTCTGCCAGCCGTTTCGATCCGGGCGTCAGCGCCAGATAATCCGCATAGGCAACCGGACCGATGACGACCCGGAAACCGCCGCTCATATCCTCCACGGCGCTTCCCGCCGTCGTGTTCTGCCCCAGCCGAAGCCCGGATGCCTGCCCGAGTTGGCTCTGCTCGTGAAGCGGCAGGGGTACCCATCGCCTGCGGAACTGTTCAATGGCGACGGGAAGCCCCGTAAATTCGCAGAGCACGGAGGTCAGGGCAGAGACATTGCGATTGCGGCTGGCCAGAAACCCGCTGAAACGCAGAAGTGCATCTTCGCTCACACCGGCCTTCCGCGTCAGGCCGGCGGTGCGGAACCCGGTAAGCGCCAGCAAGGTCTTGCGGAAACCGTTGCTCTTGTGCTGGTCTGACCAGCGCAATGCCCTTGCGAGGCGATATTTTTCCGTCGCCGATACAAAAAGCTCGCTGAACCTTGCGGCAAACAGGTTGAAGAAGCTCGTCAGCGCGCCGGAACGGTTGCGCTCTTCCCGCTGCAGCAATTCGCCGTAAGCTGGCGGCAGCGACCCGAGCGGCCCGACAATCGGCGCGAATGCGGATTTCAGTTCGGCAGCACCGTGTTTGCGGCCGAAGCCGCTGACCGCCAGCGCCGTGGGCTGCACACCGCCATGCGCCGCAATCGTCAGCCCGTCATCCGACACGTGCTGGGCAACGCGAAAAGCGGTGGCCGGTTCGAAGCGACCGGGATCGGTGCCGAGAAGCGCGGCCTGTTGATCTTTCATGTCCGGCGTTTGCAATCCCATCCCGGTCTCCTAGAGCAGCGGCCGGTCAGCCGCGCGGGCTGGCCATCGGGCGATGGGTTTGGAATGGCCGCGCATTGTCGCCGTCAGCCGCGTGAAACTGTTGATCGAGGTGTAGAGACCGAAGAAATGGTTGAGGACATTGGCGAAAACGAAGGCGACGGGGCGCGCGATCAGCGCCGGGTCGAACTCCACGGCTATGTCCGTTCCCGGCACCATCACCGAGCCGATCCGGGCATGGGAATTCTGCGCCTCGACATTGCTGATCGATTCAACCAGTTGCCGGGTTTCGGGACTGTCCCTGAAGGAATAGAGCGACAGAATATCCTTCAGCGGCGCTCCGCCATTGTCGGCGAGGGAAAGGTGATTGAGCAGCAGATGCGAGATGAGCCGCCATTCACGCGCCGAGCGTTCGTTCACGCGTATGGCGGCGGTTGGCGGCATCAGCGCCTGAACCGAGCCCACCGCCTCATTGCCCGCCGAAAGCTGCAGGAACGGGTGGCCGCCGCCGAAGGGAAGCTGGCTCGGCAGCTCACGGTTGAGACACAGCGTATCGATGCTTGCTACCATATCGAGCGGTCCCAGAGGCCCGCGTTTTTGATCCACGAAGGCGATGTCGGTATCGGAAGAGCCATCGTCATCGAAACGGCGCTGGATCTGCCAGAACACATTCGAGCCGTTGTTACGCTGGGTGCGTCCGAAAAAGGGGGAGGTCTTTTCGGTCTGGCCGGAGCGGCTGGTCAGCTGGACATTTTCGACGGCGTAGATCTCCCGTGTCCGCTGCCGCCTCGCATCCGGCAGAAGGCGATATTCCGTGCGCGTTCCGTCAAGGCTGAGCGGCTCGCAACTCTGCTTGAACAGGTTGATGACCGGGGAGGCATTGAGCACGAAATCCTTGACGGAGACCATCCGCTCCAGCCGCGTGTCCGCCGCATCCAGATAGATGTAGAGTTCGCAATCGCCGCCGCTCCATCTGTGCAGCCCGTCAATATCGAGAAAGAGAAACTTCTGCGGCAAGGCGAAGAACTCGGTGAGCAGCCGGTATCCGTCGAAACTATTGGCGGGATAGGGCAGCATGGCCTGATCACGTGTGTAGCCGGAAGGCCTGAGATTGCCGGCGGGCAGGAAGACAGCCTCCTTGTCTTCCGAGTGACGCGCAAGCGCCATCCCCACGCAGTGATTGGTCAAAAGCTCGTAAAGCGCAGTTGCCTGCTGCCACGCGGCGGACAGGAATAGCTGGAGTTTCGTCACGCCCATTTCGGGGAATGTGCTGCCGCGCGGCGCGGTGCTGCGCAGGGAAAGCCGCAGGCAGCTGGCCGCGCCGGCGAAGGACGGCGAAAATGGCGCGTCGATCGGCTGTCCGGCCAGGGTCGCTGCGGAAATCTGCAGCGGAACGATCTCCACCTCCTGCGTCGTGCGGAAACGGCAGCTCTCGCCCCCAACCGGTTCGGCGAGGATTTCGCTGTGACGCGGCAGGGTCTGCACGGTTGCCAGCGCCGGGCTCTGGGCAAACTGCACGACGCTCATCGATGGGATCGGGGCAAGATAGTGGGGGTAGAGCGTTTCCAGCAGGCTGTCCGACAGTTCAGGGAACTCGTCATCCAGTTTCTGGCGAACGCGAGCGGCGGAGTAGGCGAAACTCTGGATCAACCGCTCGACATGCGGATCGTCGGCAACATCGCCCGTCATGCGCAGCCTGCCGGCGATTTTCGGGAACGCTGCCGCGAAACGCGACGCCCGTTTCCGCAGCGCGAAAAGTTCGTCATTGTATTTTTCGAGAAAGCCGTCAGCCATTCGTCGCCTCCACCAGAAACCGTTGCGTGGACGGATCGATCCGGGATTCAAAGCTGATCGGCGGCATGCCTTCCTGAAGACGGAACGTCGCCTGAATGCGCATGCGAAGCGTGCGGTCGCCATCCGTGCGGTTCTTCAGGATCGTGACATGCACGTCCGCAAGGCGTGTTTCGAACAGGGAAATCCGCCGTTCGATACTGCGCGCAAGCCGGGCCTTGGAGGCATCCGTCACCAGATTGGCGGAAAGAATGCCATCGACGCCATAGCTGACCAGCGCGTCGGAAAGCTCCTTCAGCGCCGCCGGTGGGCCGGCGGGATTGCGGCGTGTGTTGAGCAATGCCTCGAGATCGCGGCGGATCACCTCGCGCATTTCACGCGCCTGATCCTTGAGGCTCACGAGCGCATCCGTTTCCGCATCCGGCGCGTCATCCAGCAGCCGGTCCAGAATGGAGCGGGACAGCGTTCTCTGCCGTGTGCGATATTGCTCCAGCGGATCAACCACGCGCCGCCCGCCTTTCATCGTCGGATATGGCGGAAAGGGTGCCGATTTCATGGAACGGGACCACGTCGTCGCCAATCAGAAGGCAGCGTTGGCCTTGCCCGGTCGCCAGAGGCTGGCTTTCCTCGCTCCACCGTGTTTCCCGGCCGAGGAGGAGGCTGACATCGTCCTGCGCGCCGTGATAGATCGTCGGGAGCAGTATGGATGCGACCGCGCCATCGCGCAGTGTCAGTTCAGCATCGCGGAAAGCAAGGTCGCGCGGGCGACTCATGGGGTCGATCCTCAGGCTCTCGATGCGATCATAATCGATCCACAGATAGCGGCCGCCATTGGTCAGCACCTCCATCGCATGCGGAATCCGGTCGTCCAGGTCGCGGATATCGGCGGCGCGCTTGCCATCGTGGTCGATCGGTACTTCGCCGCGTTTTTCATCCAGTTCAGTCAAGGCGCTTCTGGCGCCTTCACCATCACCGCTGCGTGCGGCGAGGTTCGCCTTGATCGCCAGTTGATCGAGTTCGGACGGGCCGCCGGGAAAATCCGGCACCGCACCGGTTTCGAACCAGGCGTTTCGCGCCGCCATGGCGCGCAGCTGGTGGCGAAAAAGGGAAAAGCCGACACTGTCCTGCGGCGAAAATGTCGCGGCGAGATTGCACTGCGCATCGGCTTTCTCGTATTCGCCGGCAAGGACAAGCAGGTCGATGTAGAAATGACGGCCGACCTTGTCGGTGGGCTTGGTCTTCACGTGCTCGCGCGCAAGGCCGATCGCTTCCTGCAGCCTGTTATCGTCGAGAAGGCGGGAAATGTCGTCGCGCAGCGTCATGCGGATATCCTTTGCGGCTCGGCGGAAGGCCTTGATGTGGCGGCAGGCGGCATCATGGCTTCGGCAATGAGATGGAAGCTCGTGGAGACGTCGTCCAGTTGGAAGTGCGGCTGAAGACGCACGGTGCAGGAGAATGTTCCGGGCTTGCCGGGAACCTCGAAGACCTTGATCCCGGCGGAGCGCAGCGGATAACGGGCGCGCAGGGCGGCCTCGGCGTCGTCGTTGCCGAGGGTGTAGGAGGAAAGCCACCCTTCCAGCTTGCGCTCGATTGTGGAGGCATCGCTCAACTGGCCGATGTCGTCGCGCATGATGACCTTGAGGTAGTGGGAGAACCGCGACGCGCAGAGGACATATTGCAGCATGGCGGCCAGACGGGCGTTCTGCCGCGCGGCCTCGCTGGAATAATGGCCGGGCGCATGGAGCGACTGGTTGGCGTTGAAAATCGCCATACCGGAAAGATAGGTGGTGGAGACGGGCACGATCCCGAGATCCGAAAACTGCTGTTCCTGTCCCGTCGTCAGCTGCACTTCGACGGGGGGCTGTGCGGAGAGACCGTTGCTTTCGATGCCCAGATCGAGCGGAGGCAGTTGTCGGGATGAGAGCATGCCACCGTCAACCGCATCCTGCGTGACCCCGCGCAGATCCGAGAACCAGCCGGAATCGACGAAGTTTCGCACGACCACCGTGGCGAAGGCGAAGGCGGCGTTGCCCCAAAGCAGGGTTTCACCGTTTTCCGCCACATGCTCACGGAAGGGAAATCCGTCATCCCGCTCGCGGGCGTAGGGTCTGTAGGGGGAGCGCAGCAGGACACGCGGCGCAACGAGGCCCAGGAAGCGGGAATCGTCGCGCGCGCGAAGCGCATTCCACCGCAACCGCGATTTATCCTGTTTCAGGGAGGAGAAGTCGTGAACCCGGCTGAGTTCGGAAAAATCCTGCAGCCCCACTGCGGAGGGTGCCGCAGCCGCGACGAAGGGGCAGAAGGCGGCTGCCGCCACCATGCCGATCTGCGAGAGCGTCGTGATGGAATCTGCGCCCTGAACATCACCGGGCGAAAATGCATAGTCGCCGATCAGCAGGCCGACCGGTTCGCCGCCCGGCATGCCGAATTCGCGATTATAGACAACCTCGAACAGATGGCTCTGGTCGAAATCGGTGGCGCGTTCCGTGTTGCGGGCAAGGTCGCGCCAGTTGGCGTTCAGCAGTTTCACCTTGACGTCGGTGCTCCGGCCCGCTTCGCGCACGACCATGGCAAGCCCGCGCCATCTTGCTTCCATCGCCTGAAAATCAGGATGATGGAGAATGGCGTTCACCTGGCCGGTCAGCGCCTCATCGATGAGGGCGATAAGCTGGTCGGCAAAAATGCGGGCGTCCGGAAAGGACTGATGCGCCATGGATGGGCTCCGGGTGAAGAACGGATGACGGGGTGGCGAACCACCCCGGTCCGGGTTCAGTTCTTGGACGGAATACGAGCGACCATGCGTAGCGAGGTCGTCAGTTCTTCCATCTGCAACCAGGGTCGCATCCATGCGACGGCGTTGTACGCGCCGGGTTTGCCCGGCACTTCCTGCACCGTTACCTTGGCGTCGCGCAGCGGATATTTCGCCCGGCTTTCCTCACCGGCCTCGTCATTGGCGTTGACGTAGTTGGCGATCCAGCGATTGAGCCAGACCTCGCAATCGGACGCCTCCATGAAGGAACCGATCTTGTCGCGGCCCATCACTTTGAGATAATGCGCAAAGCGCGAGGTGGCCATGATATAGGGCAGGCGGGCCGAAACGGCGGCGTTGGCCGTCGCTTCCGGCTTGTCGTAAAGCTTCGGCTTGTGTGCGGTCTGGGCACCGAAGAATACGGCATAATCCGTGTTCTTGTAGTGGCAGAGCGGCAGGAAACCGAGCTTGCCGAGTTCGGCGTCGCGACGGTCGGTAATGCCCACTTCGGTCGGGCATTTCAGATCGAGGTCGCCGTCATCGCTGGAGAAGACGTGCATGGGCAGATTTTCCACCCGGCCGCCGTTTTCCGCACCGCGGATTGCCGTGCACCAGCCGCTTTTTGCAAAAGCCTCGGTCAGCTTCGTGCCCATGACATAGGCGGCGTTCATCCAGCAATATTCATCATGCTGCAGGTCGCCATTGGCGGCGCCTTTTGTCTCATCATAGGCGAAGTCATCGATGGGATTGGTCTTCGGGCCATAGGGCATGCGCGCCAGGACACGCGGCAGGGCGAGCGTGACGAAACGGGAATCGTCGCTTTCGCGGAAGCTGCGCCACTTGGCATATTCCACCGTATCGAAGATTTTCTCCAGGTCGCGCGGCCGGGCAAGATCACGATAATCCTCAAAGCCGAACATGTGCGGGCTCGCCGCGGAGATGAACGGTGCGAAGGCCGCTGCCGCGATCGACGATACGCCCTGAAGCAACTGCACGTCATCGAAGGAATTGTCGAATTCGTAATCGCCGACGATGGCCCCGAGCGGTTCGCCGCCGGGAGTGCCGAATTCGTCTTCGTAAATCGCCTTGAAGAGGCGGGACTGGTCGAATTCCACGGCTTTTTCCAGATCCCGCGCCAGTTCCCGCTTGCCGGCATTCATGACGCGGATCTTGAGATTAACGCTCGTCTCGGAATTCTTGACGAGGTAGTTGAGCCCTCGCCACGTGCCTTCCAGCTTGGCGAATTCCGGGGCCTGCATGATGGCGGCAAGCTGTTCGGAGATCGTCCGGTCCAGTTCGGCAATGGCGTGGTTGAGAGTGACGGTGAGGTTGCGGTCGTATTTGACCGTTCCTTTCAGGGCCTGGTCGGTCAGCGTGCGCAGCAGATTTTGCGCGCGGTCCGGTTCGGTCTGGCGGGTTGCGGCAACCACCTTGGACAGTAATCCGTTCTCTTCGGCGGTTGTTGCCTGTGCCTCGTTTTTTAGCAGGCTTTCAGCGCTCATGTTTCAGTCCTTCCACATGCGGCTTTGAAAATGCCGCTTGAACAGTTGAAGCCCCGCCATGGGGCCGTTCGGGGAGGTTTTCCTCCGCACAGGCGATTATTCGCTCGCGCCGTTTTTTTCCTTCAGTTCGGAAACCAGCGTTGCGAGATCAGTCTTGTTCTGGAGAATATCCTCGAGCATCCGCTCCAGATCCTCCGAACGGTCGGCCTTGGAAAGCAGGTCGCGCAACTCGTTGCGAGCATCCAGAAGCGCCTTCAGGGCCGGTACCTGCTGCACGACGGCGCCGGGTTCGAAGTCGTCCATGCTCTCGAATTTCAGGTTGACCTGCATATCCGTCCCGTCTTTCTGCAGCGTATTGGCAACGGCGATGTTGAGGCCCGGCGTCATGCGGCGCATCACCTCGTCGAAATTGTCGCGGTCGATCTGAACGAATTTGCGTTCGCCGAACGGCTTGAGCGGCTGGGTCGGGTTGCCGGAGAAATCACCGAGCACGCCGACAACGAAGGGCAGTTCCTTGACCACCATCGCGCCTTCGGTCTCGACTTCGTATTTGATGTGGACCCGGGGCTTGCGAACCCGCTCCAGCTTTTCATGTACACTTGCCATTTCAACCTCCTTGATGCCCCGTTGGCATAGATGACTGTTTCGGGACGGCGTCTCGTCCCGCTATTTCCCGTTGTTTTCTCCGCCGGGTTTGATGCCGGCGGCCGTCAGAACTGCGTTGCGGGCCTGCGTTTCCGGCAAAAGCTCGGCCAGCAGCTCCGAGAAATCCATGCGTCCCCTGCGAACCAGCGTTTCGATGGACAGGGAAATCGGTGAATGCGGCTCGGTACGGCGAAAGTAACGCGCAACCGAAAGAAGAGTTTCAAACGCCTCATCCCGCGAGGATATGCCTTCGGGGGAGGCCGAGGGCGCTCTTGCCGCCGGTTGCCCAGCCTCGTCCGCACCCGGAACCGCGGCTGTCGCCTGCGCGACGGGCGCCGGTTCCTGATCCCGCCCGCCAAGCGTGCGAATGGCGGCGGCGGCCTCGATGAGCGTATTTCGTATGTTGGAACTCGGCGGCGCGGCCTGGCCGCAGCGCTCGGAAAGAACAGCGGTGATGGCGTCAAATGCGGCGAGACAGGCCGTCACTTCCGCCAGATGGGAAGACATGGCGGCAACGCCGGCTTCGGAGGCGGCGCGATACAGTTCCTCGCGGCGTTTGCTCTCGTTCGGCCGCTGCGCCAGCTGGAAATCCCAGAGACTGTGTTCCGCGAATTTGCCTCCCGGGATGAGGGGCGCAAGCCGGAGCGGTTGAACAAGTGTCCCTTCGCTGCCAATGCCGTTCAATCCCGCAAAAGGTGCAAATTTTTCTTCATCATTATCGTCGCTGATCGACCGCAATGAGTCCCACTGGTTGTAAAAAAGATCGCGGCAGAGGTCATAGATTTCGCGCAGTCCATGAAAGCCGCGCAGCCGCAGGCTTGCTTCGGCAAGCCATGCCAATATTTCTATATCCTTGCTTTCGGAATATATAATCTGCAATCCCAGATTGCTGACACTGTCCCAGCTACTGGAGATCTTCAAGTTATCTTGAGGGGAAGCGGCACGCTCTTCTGTGCGTGCGTGGTTTCTTTCATCCTTAATTCTATAGTATATTTCACGCGTTCTTGAATCGATGCGGATATTTTCTCCGCAATCTCCAAACAATTCTACATCTCTTTTAACTTGCGGCGCGTTCAAGAGCAGTCTATCCCCAGAAAATAGTAATGGATTTTTTGTAGTTACTTCCCTTACGTAAGGCTATTCCTCAGACAGACTTATTCAAAATGTGTCTAAATTGTGGCGTCTATCGCTTAATCTCACCTGACAAAAAATAAACTTCGGGGTGGACAACCGGGTTTCATCATCATAGTTATTCCACGTCACGTTGTGGAATGGACCGGGGCAGGAGGCTCATTGCATGTCGCATATCGATATCAATCGCCTCGTTGAAGCGCTTGAGCCTGACCTGCGCGTCACCCTTGAAGCTGCGGCTTCCATTGCGGTGCGTATGGGGCACAGGTACGTGGATATCCCGCATTGGCTGCTGGCGGTTGTAGATGCCGGTATCTATGCGGAAACATTCGAGGAATTAAAAATTCTACTTCCGGTGTTGCGGGCTGAAATCGGCCGCAGCCTCGAAGAGGCGATTATCGGCGATGGGGAGGCGTTGTCGCTCTCCCAGAACATCCTGACGGCGGGCCGGGAGGCCTGGGTTCTGGCTTCGCTGGAGGCCGGACGTGACCGGGTGACGCTTTGCGACCTGCTGCTGGCGATGGATGAGGAAACCTCACTTCGCTCCTTCGTCCGTTCGGCATTCCCGTCCTTGAAGGCGATGGATCGGGCAGCGCTCGAACGCCTTCGCAGTGCGGTTGACGACAAAAAGGGCGGGGATTTTTCCGCCACGCCCGCCAGTTCGGGACCGGCCGCCGGCCAGAACGACTTTCTGCGCCTTTACACTCAGGACATGACCGCCGATGCCCGGAACGGCAAGGTCGATCCGGTGATCGGCCGCGATGACGAGCTGCGCCAACTCGTTGATATTCTGACGCGCCGCAGACAGAACAACCCCATCCTGGTGGGCGAGGCGGGTGTCGGCAAAACCGCGGTTGCGGAGGCGCTGGCGCTTGAGATCGTGTCGGGAAATGTTCCGGAGAAACTGCGCAACGTCCGCCTGCTGAACCTTGATATTTCGCTGCTTCAGGCCGGTGCCGGCGTTAAGGGCGAGTTTGAGCGGCGTCTTCACGGCGTGATCGATGCGGTAAAACGCTCGGCAGAACCCGTCATCCTGTTCATCGACGAGGCGCATGGCCTTGTCGGTGCGGGCGGCGCGGCGGGCCAGGGCGATGCGGCCAATATCCTCAAGCCCGCCCTCGCAAGAGGCGAGGTGCGGACCGTCGCGGCCACGACCTGGAGCGAATACAAGAAATATTTCGAGAAGGACGCGGCGCTGACGCGTCGTTTCCAGCCCGTGCACGTGCGCGAGCCCGACGAGGCGACCGCAATACGGATGCTGCGGGGTGTGGCGGATACTTTCGTCAGCCATCACAACGTCACCGTTCGTGACGAGGCGATCGTCGCGGCGGTGCAATTATCCGCGCGCTACATGCCGGCAAGGCAATTGCCGGACAAGGCTGTAAGCCTTCTCGACACGGCTGCCGCTGCCGTTTCGCTGGCGCGGCAGACCCCGCCGGAGCGGCTGCGCGCCATGGAAAGCGAACGACGCCTTCTGTCAGACGAGTTGAACTGGCTTCTGCGTGAACCGAAGGATGAAGACATGCAAGGCCGCATTCAGTCGATACGCGACGAGTTTGAAAGGCTTGAGACCGGGATCGTTGATCTGCGTGGCCGTTACGATGCGGAAATGGCCGAACTTGCCGCGCTCAGCGAAGAGCAGACGGATGAGACCGGCGCGTCGAACATATCGCGCCTGCGGCCCGTCGGTGAGGATCAGCCGGCAAATGTGGAAAGACTTGTGCCGACGGTGGTGGACCGCGACGCTATCGCCTCCGTCGTTTCTCGGTGGACGGGGATTCCACTCGGCAAACTTCTCGCGGACCAGATCGAAAGCGCACGCACACTGGATGATCGCATGCGGCAGCGGGTCGTCGGGCAGGATGCCGCAATCGGCCGGATTGCCGACGCCATGCGCACCGCCCGTGCCGGGCTGTCCGATCCGCGCCGCCCGCCCGCCGTATTTTTCCTTGTCGGCATGTCCGGAACGGGCAAGACCGAGACGGCGCTATCGCTGGCGGACCTGCTCTACGGCGGCAACAGCCACCTGACGACGATCAACATGTCGGAGTTCAAGGAGGAGCACAAGGTTTCGCTGCTTCTTGGCTCGCCGCCCGGCTATGTCGGTTTCGGCGAAGGCGGCGTGCTCACGGAGGCGGTGCGCCGCAGGCCGTTCGGGGTTCTGCTGCTCGATGAAATCGACAAGGCTCATCCCGGCGTCCAGGATATTTTCTACCAGGTATTCGACAAGGGTGTGCTTCGTGACGGCGAGGGCCGCGATGTCGATTTCAAGAACACCACGATCTTCATGACGGCCAATACCGGCTCGGACCTGCTTTCGGCACTTTCCGCCGATCCCGATACGATGCCGGAAGGCGAGGCGCTGGAAGCGCTGCTGATGCCGGAGCTGACGAAACAGTTCAAGCCCGCCTTCCTTGGGCGCACGATCATTCTGCCCTTCATGCCTCTCGGGGCGGAACAGCTGGCGAGGATCGTGGATATGCAGATTGACAAGATCAGGGAGCGGGTTCTGGCGACATACGGCGCTAACCTGACCTTGTCTGACGGAGCGCGCGACGCATTGGTGACGCGCGCCGGCGCAAGCGACATCGGTGCGCGCGCCATCGAAATCATGATCGGCAAGGATCTCCTGCCGCCTCTCTCCAGCTTTTTCCTCGCGAAAGTCGTTGCGGGAGAACGGGTCGGAAAGGTCGTTGTCGATTTTGAAGAAAATCGGTTCGGCATTCGTGCCGAAGCGGCTGGGGAAAAGAATGAATTCGTCGCGACCGAAGGGGTTGGGATGGATGAAGTTGCCGCGTCGGAAGGGACTACCCGACGCATGCGGCATTAGACGAAGGGCAACTCGGCCTCGAAGCAAGAGGTCATTTCAGCTACAGGAGCTTACAGCATGCCAATTTATCTGCAGATTGACGGTATCCAGGGCGACGCTACGCACGAAGAGCACCGCAAGTGGATGGACATCGAAGCCATTCACTGGAACGTCGCCCGCAACATGAACACTTCTGCTGGTTCTGCTGCAAACCGCGAAGCATCAGAACCGACGATTTCGGAAGTCATTCTGACCAAGGTTAGCGATTCTTCTTCCACCAAGCTTTTCCAGGAAGCCTGCGCTGGCCGTACCGGCAAGCTGGCGACAGTCCACATGGTAACCACCGGCAACCCCGGCAATACCTATATCGAGTACCTGCTGACGAATACGCTTATCGCCAGCTACTCGGTGGATTCCAGCGGCGACCGTCCGGTTGAGACCATCAAGCTCAACTTCACCAAGATGGAAGTGAAGTACACGCCGTTCGACGACAACAACTCGCCGCAGTCTCCGATGATCGCTTCCTACGATCTGGCGACGACCAAGGCCGCTTGATAGCCACGCGACCCGGTGCCGGTATCGGCCGGCACCGGACCATTTTCATTGCAGTTTTGCAGTTCACGTCGTGATGTTTCTCAGGACGAAGCGGGTTTTTCATGCGCTCCCAATATGCGTTTCTTGTTCCCATGTCGTTTGTTCTGGCTCTTTCCGGTTTCTCACCGGCCGGGGCGGCGGAACGGACATGGATATTCTCCGGTGCCGAACTCAAGCAGGCAATCGAGGGCAAGCTCGCTCCGGAAGTGTCTGATCCGGAAATGCGGCGGCTGGTTTCCGTCGCCAAATCCAGCGCCTATATCGCCGGTGTGGCCGACCTTACAGGCGGATCGGACTGGTGTGGTGCAGGCACCGTGGCGCCTCATGAACTCACCGACCGGATCTACACCTATCTCGGCGATCTCCCTGCGGAAAAACTGGATGAACAGGCAGCCATCCTCGTGCGGGAGGCGCTTGTGTCCTCCTTTCCCTGTGAGCCGAAAAGTAACTAGTGGGATAAGCCATGCGCGTTAACTTTGACACTCTTTATGCCAATTATCCGAGCAGCGAACCCTCGCATTCCAACTATATCAGCCAGCGTGATCTGTTCACCGAAATCGGCTGGGAAGATTATATCGGCAATCCGAACTATCATAATACCTGCGCGATCCGCATCAGCATCGCATTCGTGAAATCGGGCATCAATATTGTACCCGCCTCGCACCGCATCCAGAAGGGCGCCTATGCCGGAAAAGGCATCGAGGTCAACATGCGCCGCCTTGCCGCTTTGCTGAGAAGGACCGGCTATCTCGGCGAGCATGAGCCCTTTACGCCGGCAACGGCGCGAACCGGTATCGGTGCACGCAACGGCGTCGTCGCATTCAACACCATTCCGGGCTACAGCGGCGGCGGTCATATCGACCTCGTGCGAGGTGGTGCGGAGGCCGCGCAATGCGCATCGGCTTGCTACTATAATTCGGAAACGATCTGGTTCTGGCCCCTGCAGGCCGGTCGCGTATCCTGATTCAGGAGTGTCTCATGACCGATCAACCTTCATCTGCTGATTTCGTTCAGGCCAGCCGCGTTCTCAAGGTCAAGTCTCCGCTCGGCGAGGATCAGTTGCTGCCGGAGCGTCTGTCGGTCGACGAGGGCGTGTCGCAACTCTTCGATATCCGCCTGACGGTGCGGGCAAAGAAAGACGCGGTCAAGCCCGAAGAACTGATCGGACGGCTGGTTGATGTCTCGGTGGAGGTAAGTCAGGGAGATGGTGAAGACGGCGGCGGTACCCGCCGCCCCTTCAACGGCCTGGTGACCGAACTACATGAGGGACCGCCGATCACCCGCGGGCTGCGCTCCTATGCGCTGACCATCCGGCCGCAAATGTGGCTTTTGTCGCGCCGTTCCGATTGCCGTATCTGGATGGACAAGACCGCGATCGAGATCGTCGAGACGCTGTTTTCCGAACACGGCATTCCCGCTCCCGATACATCAGGTATCATCTCGCCGCCGCCGGCACAGCATTACAGCGTGCAATTCAACGAGACCGACCTGGATTATCTCACCCGTCGTTTCGAAGAGGACGGGCTGTTCTACTGGTTTGCCCATGAGGATGGTTCCCACAAGCTGCATGTGGCCGACAGCGCCAGCGGCTGGCTTGCCCCGTCTGCTTCGGCGCAGGGCGAGGGCACGGTGCGTCTGGCGCAGGGGTCTTCGGATCGCAACCACATCAATGACTGGGCGCGGCGCTTTTCCTACGTTTCGGGCCAGCGGGCCGGTGCCGACTGGAACTTCGAGACGCCGGGCATGGTGCCTGGTACGATGACGCCATCGCTGGTGCAGATGCCGGATGCGACCAAGCGCGAGCTTTATGAATATCCGGCCCGGATCAGCACGGTGGAAGAGGCGGAGCGGGCGCAGAAACTGCGCACCCAGTCGATCGAGGCTGATCATGACCGTGTGTTCGGCGCGTCCACCTCGCGCACTCTGGAGGCGGGCCGCCGCTTTACCCCATACGAGGTCGCCCACCCCGAACATGCGTATGAAGAGCATGTCATCATCCGTGCGAGCCACAACATCGTGGACCTCTCCTATGAAACAAACGGCAACGAGCCGGAATATCGCAACAGTTTCGAGGCGATCCCCGCCCGCGTGCCGCTGACACCGCATCGGTCAACAAAACGCCCGCGCATCGAAGGCACGCAGGTGGCGATCGTCGCCGGTCCGGAAGGCGAGGAAATCCATCCCGATCAATATGGCCGTATCAAGCTGTGGTTTCCCTGGGACCGCAAGGCGAAGAAGGATGGAACCGATACGTGCTGGGTGCGGGTGGCGCAGAACTGGGCCGGCTCCACCTGGGGCGGCCAGATCATTCCCCGCATCGGCATGGAAGTGATGGTCGCCTTCGTGGACGGCGATCCCGACCGTCCGCTGGTGACGGGTGTGGTGCCGAATGCACGCCAGACGGTGCCCTATGAGTTACCGGCAAATAAGACGCGGAGCACTTTCAGGACCAATACACACAAGGGGGCTGGATTTAATGAACTGCGGTTTGAGGATGAAGCAGAGCAGGAAGAGGTATTTCTGCACGCTCAAAAGGATACAAACTTTGAAATTCTAAATGATTATTCCAAGCGCGTGGGGCACGACAAATCGGAACTCGTGGCCAACGATAAATCGACGGAAGTTGGTGGCGATCATGATGAGGTTATCGCGGGCAATATGTCGATTGCGGTAGGCGAGAATGCCTTGTCAAACCTTTTGAGAGACAAGACGAAGCTTGTTTTCGACAAGGTTGGCGCGGCATTGGGTAAACTCAAAATTCCGGACCCTTTCAATTTCGCAAAAGGGAATTTCCAGCTTTTCGTCGAGAAAAATCACTCGCAGGTCGTCGGTATTGGTTCCTCGGAGGTTGTCGGCGGGGCCAAATCAACCGTTGTTGGACACACCTATCAAACAACGGTCGGCAAAGCTCACAGTGTCATCGTTCGGGGGCGCTCTGACACGGATATCGGGCGCATCATGAACATCCGGGTGGGCGAACAATTGACGATCAAAGTAGGAGAGAATTCGATGCTGACGATGTCGCGCGAGGGGCATATCGTGATTCAAGGCAAGCATATTCATTTCCAAGCCGACCAGATTACGCAGAACTGAGTGTAGGCCATGGCTGAGAAACCATCAGGATTGCCGCCGTCTCGTATGCTGGGGGTGCCTTTTTCCGCATATGACGACGACAATGTCCTGGACATGTTGAAAACCGACCTGTCGACATTCAAGCGCCATCCGTTTTTTCCGGTGTCTCCGGGGATCACGCCGCCATTTCGCGCGGATGCTCCCCAGCCGTCGTTCAATTCCAACGGCGGATTATGCGAATACATACCCGCTGTCGATGAGACCGTGCTTTTCGGGCGGTCGTCCAGCGCAAACAAACTCCTTCCTCAGAACGAGCGTGAAAACGAGAACAAGGAAAGCGCCAGCGCTTGGAAGTTTGGTGAACTAAGCCAGGACTATAAGGACGCCGGCATCGGCAAGAAATATCAACGCGGCGTCAGGGAGTATCTTGCTTCGGGCTACACGCGCCGCAACCCGGATGGAAAGACCGCCCATGACACCGACTGGCGGGGTAAATGGAAGGAACGCAATTTCCAGGTTGCCGAATATACCTGGTGGAAACACGATAAGAAGGTGGCTGGAGACAGCTTTGGCGATCCGGCAAAGGATTGGGCTTCGGGAGAATACAAGCTCGGGGCACGAGAAGGTGATGGTAAGGCCGGGTTCTCTATCACCAAAGGCGGAATTGACGCCAAATTGAGCGCAAAAGCCAGTGCCGCCGCTGCTCAGGGCAAGGTTGAAGTTCTCAAGGACCAGGTCATCTCCGGAGCCGCGAAAGGCGCGGTGCTGAAAGGAGAGGTGGAGGGTGAGGTTGCTTTTGTCGGTAACCCGGAAGAGGTAACGGGGACACTGAAACTTGCCGCCAAGGCGAATGTCATTGAGGGCTCAGTCAACGGAGAACTCTGCCTGACGCCGAGCCGTGTTGGCAATCCTGTCATCAAAGCGTGGAACTGGCTGTTTGAAGAGCACAACCAACTCATCGAAGATAAATGGGATATTGGCGTGTGTCTCGGCGGTGAGCTGCAGGGAGCTGTTGGGGCTCAGGCTGAGGCATCTGTGGAAGCAGGTGTGAAAAATGGCAAGGCGCGCGCCGAAGTTGGCGCAAAACTTGGATTCGGCCTGGGCGGCGGTGCGAAAGTATCGGGCGGACTGACGGGTCTTGATAAGGCCGCAGACCTCATCAAGGGATGGCAGGGAAAATGATACGGAGAACCGAACGTTGAAGCCTCTATTTTTGGTGCTGCGCCGACTGTCTTTTTCGGCGATGGTTTTAATGACGACCGCAATTGGATTGGATGTTATGGCTGAAGATTATACAAGCCGTTTGACCCTCGACAGCACAGCGAAGGCGTCGGAGCCATATACATTTCAGGAAGCCAGGGATCTTAACTTTCACTCAGTGAAGATCGATAGCTTTATGTGGTTCAAGGAGCAGCGGGCACTGTCCGAATGGGATAAGTATGAAACCTTCGACAACGTCACCCTGCAGTCGATTGGCTATGATCCCGCCAATCGCGATCATTTTGAAATCCAGATAATCACCGCGGAGATCAAACCGGAAAAGGTTGCGCGTGGGGTTGATTACGCCCGGCTCTTTGCAAAAGAATGGGCGCCTTCGGTCTCTGCGATGAAGGAATATGGTCGCGACGCTGGCGATGTGTTTGCCCTCGGGCCGGATAATGGATTCAACCGCCGTGAGAGGGTTGCGGTCCGGCGCGATGACAAGTCTCTGCTCATCGTGCGCGCTGGCTACGCGCAAGAGGAGGCTGCCCGCGTCGAACCCCAGATCGCACAATTTTTCGGCGCTCTGAAGCTTGATAACGAATTGACTGACAGCATTGATGGCTCGATGCACTCGCAGGAGCTGCCATCCAGCGGTGGTACCGTTTATTCCGCACGCCTGCCGGACGGATGGAAGAAACTGACGCAGAACAGCGATCCCAATCCGTCCTATACCGGGGCGATGTTCACAAATTCCAATGATCCTGACGGAAACGCTGCCGTATCGCTGTTTATCTTCCCAACACCTAAGTCGGACCTATCGCCTACTGACGAACAACTGCGACAGCTCGCCGCGAAAGTGGTGGAAATCGAGCTGCAGAACTTGATGCCGGATGTGGGCTATAAGTTGGATCAGGACGTGACTTTCGTTCCGGATGAGAAAGTCGGTGACGTTGATCGAGGCTTCATCGATATCGTCACCCTGCAAGGCAGCGGCCAGAAGATACGCGCCAAGACCGTATTGAACGTCAAGAAGGGCATTGTTGCTGCGGTTGCTTCGGTGACGGCGTTCCCTGCTGCGCCGACGGATGTTGCAACGATGATCCATACGGACTTCGTCACTCGTGTCATCGGCGACGGTTTGGTGGACCAACTGAAATGAGCCGCTGAGGTTTTAACAGAACAGCCGGACATTTTTTGAACGGCCTTCCACCTGGATCATTTTTGAGAGGAGTTCGCACGATATGAACCAAATCCCTGATCGCAAGGTGCTCTTGGGACAAATGCTCCCGTTATCGGAGGACGCCTGGGGTAAGCTGCTGAAGCTTGCGGCGATGATCGAGTTCGACGGTTCCGGGACGATGACGATCCGCAACGGCGAGGCTCGTATCACGTTGGGCTCTGATGGGGTCGTCAGGGTGGAAGGCAAGAAAATTATCCAGACGGCTCGCCAGAACATCGCGCTGGACGCCGCCTATATTGACCTGAACTGACCGGCATGTGGGCAGTCAGCAACAACACGCCTTTCTCCGCGGACGGCTATTTCATTCGCGACCGCGATGGAAAGGAATATTGGTGTGTCGCGGTGCGCGGACGATTTCGCGCGCGTCCGGACGGCATGACCGACCTGCTTGAGCCGCAGCCCATCCGGCTCTCTCCCGTCTACCGTGATGCAGAGGCACGCGAGCTTGTTGCAGATGCCGATTTCGCCCCTTTCAGGCCCGCTGCCGATATTCTCGTTCATGGCTCAGCTGTTGCGCCTGACGAGCAGCCAGTGGACCGTATCGACGTCACCGTTGGTGTCGGTACATTGACCAAGCAGGCCGTCGTTACGGGCAGAGGGTGCATGGTCAAAAAAAGGCGTGGCTGGGAGATTGCCGAGAAGGATCGCGTCGCTCGCACCGAACTGTCATGGACGCGGTCATTGGGCGGGAAGGATCCCTTTGCCGACGATGAGGGCGCCGAGTGCGACGCCAATCCGATCGGCTTGGGCTGGTCGGGTCATTTCGATCGCGCGCCGGAGGGCGCGGAACTAGATATGCCCCAGATTGCAGCCCCTGCGGATGTCTTCGAACCAGGTCGGCCGCTTTCGCAGCCAGTCGGGTTTGGCGCGATTCAGCCTGCCTGGGCAGCACGGCGTATCCACGCTGGCACCTATGATGACGCTTGGATTAAAAACAGGTCGCCGCTTTTGCCCTCGGATTTCTCCGAAAATTTCCACCAGACCGCGCCGATCGATCAAATCTATTCCGGCGAGTTGCGCGGCGGTGAGCCGGTACGACTGGAAGGGCTTCATCCGGAAGGCGGTTATGCATTTCGCCTGCCGCAATGTATCCTCGAAGCTGATACGCGTATTGCCGGAAAGACGCTGACGCACAGGTTCAGGCTCGTTCAGGTGGAGATCACTGGCGATGAGCGTCTCGTGGATCTGGTATGGAATGCCCATGTGCCATGTGCCGGGCGCGACCAGGATGTCGAGGTCTCTTTTCTCCGACTAAGGCAGATGGCCGGAGTTGTCGCATGAGAGCGGCGGTTTCAATCCTGGCGGCCGGCCTGACGTGTCCGGCGGGCAAAGACTTTGAAACGGCAATTGCCGCCTATTCGAGCGGCGAAAGATTCACCGAGAAGGACCGCAGCCTGGTGATGGCGGACGGGCGACCACCAACCCTTGCGGCGGTCTTTCCGTTGACGGAAGAGCGGGACTATGTCGAGCGGCTGCGAAAATTACTTGCCTGCGCGCTTGCCGATTGCGTTGCGCAGCTGACGAAGCGCGGACAGGAAAGCGCCGACTATGCGATGCTTCTGCTGCTGCCCTATTGGATGGAAGGCGGACCTGTCGCCGAGGACTTTAATGCCAGGCTCCACCAGGCCCCTCTGCCGCAGGTGACGAGCCTCTCCGTTTCCTTCGGCGGACAGGCTGAAAGCCTGCAGCTTGTTGGCAGGGATTGTCCGGAAATCGTGAGGAGAACGGGGAGAATTGTTCTCGTTGCCGTCGTTGACAGTTATATCCACTCAGACATGCTCGACAGTCTGGCCTATCACGGTGAACTGCTGACACGAGACAACCCCTACGGCATGGTTCCCGGCGAAGCTGCGGCCGTGTTGGCACTTGGGCCGGAAAATGATGTGCGGCTCGGTCGAATTGCGCGCCTTTCTACCATGGAAGAGCCTGAAAGCCCGATTGATCCCGAGCGCGGATTGATGGGTCGCGCCCTTGCGAGCTGTTATGGGATGCTCCTCGAAGGAGGCTTTTCTCCTGATCGCTTTATTGTCGATCTCAATGGCGATCGCGTACGCGCTGAGGAATTTGGCTATGCGATCACAACCAATGCCGCGGAAATGGCCGAGCTGGCCGACAGGGCGGAAATCCCGGCGCTTCAGCTCGGTGACCTCGGGGCGGCAAGCGGGCTTGTGATGGCCGCTCTTGCACTTGCGCCGGCGCCGGGATCGCGCAGGGAAAATGCCGAACCGGACGGCGAAGAGTTTCGCTACAGTCTTCTGTCGGCCAGTTCCCGCGACGGGCTGAGAGCGGCAACAATTGTGGAGAGCGTCCAGCGCGACATGAAAACCGGTAGGGTAGACGCATGAAGGAAACAATTCGCATCAACGGGATTACGCTCTGCCACAAAAACTCCAGTGGCTACGTCCGCTCGACCTTGCCGGATGTTTGCCTGACCCCGCCCAAGCCTGTGCCCGTGCCATACACGAATACCGCATTTGCCCGCGATCTTGCCGACGGGACGACCACGGTGTTCTCGCATGGCGGGGCGATGAATGGCGTGCGCGGCTCCCGGTTCGCCAAATCGATCGGCGATGAACCCGGTTCGTCCGGCGGGATCAAATCCGGCACGCATCTGCATCAGGCCACCTTCCTTTCCTGGTCCCCCAACGTCTTCATGCAAGGCCGCGCAGTGACGCGCCTTACCGACAAGATGCTCCTCAACAAGGGCAACACCGTATCGGTCGGAGGTTACAAAACCGATCTGCCCGAAGGTGATCCTGAGCGTTACCTGTGTGAAGTGGGCTGCCGCTGTTATGCGCTGCATCGTCCGAGAAACAGCGTCACCGAGGGTCTTGAATGGATCGATCAGGTTTTGCCGCGCGACGACGAGTCGAGCCCCGGGCGCTATCAGCGCTGTGTCGACGCAACGATCCAGGCGCAATATCCAAACACTGTTCTTGGCAGCAGCATGCCCGTGGGAGATCCGCGCACGAACTACGGCTATGTTTCCGAGCTTGGATTCTGGGACCCGAACAATCCGAACAATACATTCCCGGATAAACCGCCCGGCAATATCATTCTGCAGGGAGAGGAACACGACATTCCGAAGGTTCCCCGTCGGGCGCCCTGGGGCGGCACGCGATGGTTCAACGTGCGTGGCTCCCGCTGGCTGGATGTGGTGAAAGTCGAGAACGGCCAGATGACCCACATGTATGATATGAAGTTTCCGGGGGACAAGTTTCCAAACGATGCGGCGAAGGCCAGAGCATATGAAGATATCGCTGACCGGCACGGCGCTGAATACAGTGAGTTTGTCGTGCTGGACGAGTGCGACAATTGTGAGGAAGCTGTAAGGCAGCGCGAACAGGAGCGGCAATGGGAAGCTGAGAGGCTGTGGCGCGAACTTCGGAAAGGTCTTGAGAATCCGATCTGGCTGCCCTTACCCGGTCGTCGGTTCCCCGGTCGCCCGATACCGATAAAGTAGGATATATCATGAATTTAAACGAACTCATCACCACGATGGCGATCCTCGAAGAGCGCGGTGAACTTGAAAAACTGGATGAAATCGGTTTGCCGCCCGGCAATGCCATCCAATGGCTGTTTGGGCTGACATCAGGGTTCTATTTTGCCGACGGAGAAACGCGCCAAACACGCCAAGCCATGCTCGGTTTGGCAGTGCGTTATTACGATCTCGTGGAGGGAAACACCAATTTATTGTCGTTTAATGAGCGGACACGCCGTCTTTCGGCGGGAAAACAGATCGAGGAATACCTGTCGCAAGGTGAATATTACGACGAGAAGGAGACGGCGAGTTTTTACATAAGGCATATGCCAAAACAGGCGTTGCGTTCGACCGATCCGGTTCACGACTACTTCACCACCCTTCTTCCCGGCGCCGGTTATCGTGGTGGCAATGGACACCTCATGTGCCAGACGAGGCTATCGGCGCTGTCGCGCGATCCGGATAGCGTGATCCGTTTTTTTGTTGACGCCTGCCGCGATCTGCGGGTTTTCTACGCGGTCTCGGGTTTGTCGCTCTTTTTCTATTCCTATGCGTCGGGCGCAACGGCAAAAGCCTATCCTCTGTTTCGCAGGTTTCCCGGGCTGCTTTACGAGGATGGGGCACGTTTCGGATTGGCCATACGAGACAGGACGGACACTATCCGCGACGTGAACTGGCTGACAGCCGTCAACGATGAGCTGCTCGCGCGCGCCGGTGGTCTTGACAAGGCGAGAGAAGTGCTGGGAGACGAGGTCGTCCTCCACCCCTATGAGGGTGGCGTCGTTTTCCAGGCGGGTGAACGGCCTGTGCTTGGCGACTTGAACAAGGGGCGGGTGCCCTTGGCATATCGTGCGGTCAATGATTTCCTCAAGCCCCTGCGTTATGAGAACTGGGAGCGCGCCTATCTTAGAGCGCCACATGATGTCGATAAGATGGAGTACACCGAATGGTGGACGCGCCGGTTTGATGGTGTAGAGCGCTAGGGTGGTTTCTTGGATATAGACGAACTCATCGCCACGATGGCGATCCTCGAAGAGCGCGATGAGCTCGAAAAACTGGATGAAATCGGCCTGCCGCCCGGCAATGCCATCCAATGGTTGTTCGGGCTGACATCGGGGTTCTATTTTGCGGGTGGTGAAACACGGCGTACACGCCAAGCAATGGCCGATCTGGCGCTAAGTTACTACGACCTAGCGGAGGGCAACACAAATTTGTTGTCCTTTAACGAGTGTGTACGTCGCATCTCGTCACGGGAAGACGTTGCGCAAAATCTGTCAAAAGACGAGTATTTTGACGAGGGGGAGACCGCGAGCTTCTATATCAGGCATATGCCAAAACAGGCGCTGCGTTCGACCGATCCGGTTCACGACTATTTTACTGTCCTTCTCCCGAGCGCCGGCTATCGCGGCGGCAATGGGCGCTTGATGCATCAGACGCGGTTATCGGAATTATCACGCGACCCAACTGGCGTGGTTCGCCTCTTCGTTGACGCCTGCCGTGATCTCCGGGTTTTTTATGCCGTTTCGGGAATGTCGCTTTTTTTCTATTCCTATGCGGCGGGTGCGACTGAAAAAGCATATCCTCTGTTTCGTCGGTTTCCGGGCCTCCTTTACGAAGATGGCAGTAATTTCACCCTGGAAATATTGCGCCGCACCGATGTGATCCGTGACGTGAACTGGCTGACAGCCGTCAATGATGAACTGCTTGAGCGCGTCGGTGGTCTTGAGAAGGCGAGAGAGGTGCTCGGAGAAGAGATCGTCCTCCATCCCTATGAGGGT
>NZ_QSNV01000016.1:249-61732 GCF_009498615.1 Agrobacterium sp. ICMP 6402 | reverse complement strand
AGGAGCCGAGTGCCCGAATTGGGCTCGCTCGGATCTGTCCGGGGGGCGCTCAGAAATGGGCGTCCCTACCGGGAACGGATCTTCGTCCTCCCAAGACACAACGGAAAGATTAGGCCACACAGTGATCCACCGCATGGTTTTGGCGTCGTATATTTCACGGGTAATCTGCTTCTTATTCGGTCGCACAACTCCGTTCATCAGGTCATCAGTCCCGAATGGAGCATCGAGGAGAAGGGAGCCCCCGGTGGGCTTTAAGCCAATTGCTGTCGCCGTCGTGGGAAACGTGGTGATGGCCTCGGCAGTCGAGGTGTATGGCGCAATCTGATAGCCAAACTTGGTCTCGTACCACGTATGCACCCGAGCTTCGTTTTTTACATCGATCCAAACTGGCAGATGTGAGAACGCCGCGCGAATCCTTGCTGCGCGGTCGGCTTCCGCTTTTTCCGTAAGGTCATCTGGGTCGAAGTAAACGATATCGACATCGGAAATGCCGTGGGTGGATGGCAGATCGAACGTCTTGTTCCAAACGGTTTGAGCGATAGCGCCTGCGACCAGCCAACAATCCGGCAAGGCCAGCTTATCCCACCCATCAATGATCGGCCGAAGCAATGGACTGGCGAGAACAGTAGAGCGAAGTTCTCCGAGCTGGTCCATTCGCGTGGCTTCTTCCCTTCTCGCAAACTCCGGTTTTGGGTAGGTATGTTACCCCAACTTTGCAGGTGCTGCAAAATTAGAACTTCTGCGACACACTCGCTTGAGCTACGAAATCGACCAACACGCCCACATTGCGCGAGGGGGCAGCTCCGGCCGGCCACAGAAGCCGAAGAACGCCGGCGTCCCGCACATTTCCCTCCAAGATCGACAACAAGCGGCCATCTTCGATGAGACGGCTGACCGCGATTGACGGCACACAGGCGATGCCCGCTCCCTGTTCTGCCAGCTCTATTCTGGCCTCGACACTGTTTGCGATCAGTGCGACCGGCAAGTCCAGATTGAGATTGACGCCATCCCTGGCAAGTGGCCAAGCGTCTATCAATCCGCTCCCAGGGTGCCGTCTATGCAGACAACGGTGATTGAGGAGATCTTCAGGAGAAGCCGGAATGCTATGGGCGGCAAGATATGACGGTGCAGCAATAATGGTATGCCGAAAGCGCCCGACGATCCGTGTCATAAGGCTGGAATCGCGAACCTCTCCGGTCCGAATGGCGAGGTCGTAGCCTTCTCCCACAATGTCCACGAGCCGATCGGTCAATTCAAGTTCCAGCCGCACCTCGGAATAGACCTGCATGAAACGCCGGAAGATCGGCATGAAGCTCATCGCCCAGGTGGGCAGGCTGACCTTCATCGGACCACGAACCTTATGCCCGGCTTCCGACAGCTCCTGCGCCGCCAGTTCCATTTCGGAAAGGATACGCCGCGCTCGGTCAAGAAATAGGGTCCCTTCCATTGTGAGGCTGACGCTGTGCGTGGTCCGGTGAAGCAACCGTGCGCCTATTCGTTGTTCGAGGCGGGCAACGGCCTTTCCGATCGCGGATGCCGAAAGGCCGAGCTGGCGGCCGGCCTCAACGAAACTCAAGGTGTCCGCCACCCGCACGAATATCTTCAAGCCGCCCAGATTCTCCATGTGCCACTCTACTCCCTGTACGGACAGAATAGTCCGCATGGACCGGAAAGCCAGCATCTTTCGCGGGTTGGTAAATCCTTTATTTGTACAGCATTTCCGCGTCTCGCAATTAAGCCGGACGGGAGTGAGAAGGCAATTTGACACTAGCATGTCCGGCCTTCCGTGTCAGGAAGGATGCTGGGATAATGCAGAAAAGGCCCATTGACTGGCCCATCTTGCTCGCGCTGGTCGCCGGCGTGTTGCTTGCGGTCATGACAGATTGGAATAGCCAGCTTGCCCGGCACAGCTCTCCGCTGTTCGCGTCATGGGCGGCGCACGGCATTGGAGCGGTCGCCAGTCTTCTCCTTGTCCTCCTGCTTTCGCTCAAGGGCCAGGCAACCACTATAGGCATGCCGCATCAGCGTTGGCCGTTATGGTCCTATCTAGGCGGCATTCCGGGGGCCTTCAGCGTTTTGCTCGCCGCAATCACGGTCAATAGTGCTCTCGGTCTTGCGGGCACTTTGGCCCTGTTGCTGGTCGGGCAAATGGCGTTAGGCGTATGTGCGGATTATTTCGGGTTCTTCCGCCTACCGCGCCGGCAACCACACCCCCGCGAGACGATCGGGTTTGCACTGGTTCTGGTCGGAAGCATGGTCATCATCCTGGCGAGGAGTTGAGCAATGCTGACATTGATCGGCCTCGCATTGCTGAACGGCGTCCTGATCGCAACGAGCCGGGTCATCAACGGGCATCTCGGCAGGAAGGTCGGCGCTATCCGTACTGCCCTGTGGGCGCATGCGGTCGGATTCGCTTTCCTGTCGCTTGTCATCGCAACGATGTTCCGGAACAACATGACAATCGAGCCGGCAGTACCGATAATGGCCTGGCTTGGCGGCGTTCTGGGTGTTGCCTTCGTGGCGCTCAACAGCCACGCCGTTCCGAGACTGGGTGCGGGCAAGACAACCAGCTTCGTCGTGGCCGCGCAAATGCTCGCGAGCGTGGTGATCGACGGTTTCAGCCGTCCTTTCTCAGAAGCGACCATCGCAACTCTTGGCGGAGCCGCCATCATTGTCGCCGG
Source organism: Agrobacterium sp. ICMP 6402 (assembly GCF_009498615.1). NCBI lineage: Bacteria > Pseudomonadati > Pseudomonadota > Alphaproteobacteria > Hyphomicrobiales > Rhizobiaceae > Agrobacterium > Agrobacterium sp. ICMP 6402. The sequence goes on along the minus strand of NZ_QSNV01000016.1, from coordinate 59,051 downwards.
CGTCTGGATGGCGGCATTCGTGAGCAAGAAGTAGCTGATGGCTTGTCGCAAAAATCCCGATTAAAGTTTCGATTTTGCGTCTGATATTTGCGACGCAAACACAGGCACCCACGACCATAAGAATCCATATTCTACATTTGTTCGTCAAGTTGGCCAAAATCCCGCGTTCGGGCCGACTGGGCCCTATTGGTTGGTTGGAACCGATCCGGCGCACCCAATAGTCATATTTCCCTTGCTTGAAATCCACGCCGCCGCCGCCTCTCCTATCGATCGACCAAAACCATGGTGCGTGATTCCCGAGGTGTTGATTAAACCCAGCACCCGGCACGTGGACGGTTACATAGTCGTCCAGGTCCGCGAGCGGCACTTTTTCATTTGAGATATAGGTGAGGCCGAGAAGGGTCGTCATGGAGCGAGCATCGCTGATGGAATTATGGGGTTGTAGTAATTTACATGAATTTCCTGGTCAGAAGGTGAAACCAACACCCCGACATAAAGTCGGCCATTTAACCCTGCGTCCGGAAGCGTCGAAGGGCGCGCGGCTAACGGCGGTCAAGAAGCAGGACCCCGTCAAGACCGGACGAAACACTTCTATCCTGCCGGCCCGCATAGGTCTCCGACCGATCTTCAAGGGCAGAGAAGACCTGAGCGACACGCCTGCGACGCGTTGCTTCGGTCGGGGGCCGCTCTTGTACCAAGGCAAGGATTTCCTTGTCGATACCCAGGAACACACCATCATCGATCTCGCGGCCGACATAACCCGCACCAACCTGATCGGATAGATCAAGTACCGGCTGATCGAGGATAATGGAGTAGGCTCGTGTAATCGCTTCGAAGAGATCAAACGTTACGGTGATGCCGTCACCCTTTGCCGGGGGATCCAGCACTCTGCCCTCTGCACCACCGGCCTTGAACATGAAGAAGTTTGCACAGCGCGTGGTCGGCGCCCGTCCGTTGACCGTGTGAAGCGCCGAAACCTGCCCCAGTGCCTTCGCAACGGTGCTTGCGGCTGGCGCTCGGATGCGACCCTTACTCTCGAACACATGGCGTTCTCTTCGCTTGATGCCGATAAAGTCGGGACGCGATTTTGGAGGAGGAGGCGCTGCGCCAGCCTTCGGCGCGACCGGAGCCGTTGGGGATCCCCATCGGCAGGAGGCAAGGCCGGCGACATGCACGAGATACTGCACGCTCATCTGACTCTGAGCATACCAGTGCGTGAACGCCTCGCCGAAAAGGAACGAAACCCCTACCTTCTCCGACTGCTCCAAACTCCGAAAATAGGCCGTCGTGTTCAAGGAGGCATCCAGATAGCCCGTCGCCATCGCGACCAGCATTTTCTCCCGCCAGGGGCCAACGGTGCGGACAGCGGCTCGACGGCTGGGATAGCCGACGGTCAGCAACGAGCGGATGATGTCGGCATGTGTTGCTGGCAACGTTCTCGTGCCATTCAACGCCGTAAATCGCCCAGAGAAGTTTGCGGAAGTGACTGTAATGGACATGCTTATCGCCCGGCCCGGATCGACACCCCGATAGACCGCAGGGCGGCTACGAGGTCGGCTTGACGAACTAACTCGACCGCCGGAGAGGCGACAAGTTTCGCAGCGACAGCCCGATCGTAGACCGCCACGCAATCTGCCGCCGTGAGGCGGGAGGAATAGAGCAATCCATCGACAGCATAGGATCGGAAGATCGTCTCGCTCAGTTTCTGCCCTTCCTGGTGCTCCTTGCCGCGGGCTGCGTCCGTGCTGACGCCCAACCTAAGGAGGCCGGTCGTGCGCAGGTCGAGAAGGATAAGAGCATCCGTGGCCGTCACTTCTGTAACCGACCAGTCCTCGATTTCACTCTCATCCAGCACTCGCTCCTGGGTCCCCTCGAAGCGGTCGCGCGCAATCGTCTCCGCAATCGCGGTCGCGAGATCATATGCGGCATAAAGCAGTCGGAACATCTGGTTTGGACTTGAGAATCGCGATTGACCGAAACCCATACCGAGCGGGGTCGACATGTGGGCTACAGGGATGATGCGGAGATAGGATTGCGGGAGAAACGCAAGCGCGAGCTCCCGAACCGTTTGAGGATCAAGTTTCACGATTCAGCTCAACCAAAATCGCGCGCAGCTGCATCCAGAACTTCGTCAAGATTGCCCTTCTTGAGATTGTCGAGCGGCGTTCCGCCTATGCTTGGCTTCGATTGGATCAACCATTGCCACGCTACACGCGGATTGCGGATGATTCTCGTGACCTGAGGCAGGCCCTCGACCGGCCGGCCATCGACAAACTGAGCCAGGGGAAAGACATGCTTTCGCTCGCCCTTGAGCAGACCGACGACAGCTCCGCGCTTGTGCCAGTCGTGCAAGGTCGATCGCTTCGTGCCGAACTTCTTCTCGATATCGCCCGGACCAGCGACCGGACCGGCCCAGTCTTCGATGCGGGTTGGCGTCGCAAATTCGTCGAGCCTGCGGCGCCCTTCCTCCATGTCTACCGATTGCCCCAGACCAGCACCTCGGCTGACCTCCACAGGCTTTTCGACCGATACCTCCGCGAGTACATGACCTGGCTTCGCAGCCAGTTCGGCGACGGCGGCTTCCACAATATGGGCGAGTTCCGTTTCATCGTCGGCAATCCGATGCTGTTGCTCGACAGAAAGGCGCGCTGCTGCCGCGGAGACCACGGCCATGACCTTGCCAGTCGCTGCAAGCGCCGGCTTTGAAAGGCCTGGATTGTGTCGGGCCAGAACCTTGAGAACATCGGCTACCGCAGCCGGATTGACTTCCAGCTTTGCACGCATCTGCGATTTACGGGTGACAGCAACCATCTTCGTCTTCCTTCTTGACTACAACAAAGATAGTGCAGATTGTCCGGTTTGTCCAGATTGTTTCCCAAAGGTCGCGTCGTAGAGCGGAACTATAAGGCTTTCTATTGCGTCCCGCCGACACGGCCGCAACATTCGACCCGAATTCGTCCTTGCCTATAGGGGAGCGGGCTACCAGCTACTTTCGGAGAGGGATAAAGGGGGATGGCAACAGCGTTCCCTCCGGCAAATCTGCAACATCCTTCATGACCCGTTTGAGGCGATCGATTGTGAAAGCCTTGTCCGCAAACCATAGCTCAATTTCGGCGGGGTCAAGCGTATCGATGAAAGCAGACGTTGGCACTTTGCAGCCGGATTCCCGAATAGTGCGGATATTGTGCTGATAACGACGGATACGCTCCTCCAGGGAAAGATCGGGGCCGTGCTTCAGCAGCTTGTCTTTCGGCCATGTCGGCATTGGATTGGCATCCTTATACGGAAATGGGCTGAAGCTCATCATCGCGACGCAAACGGCAATCAACCATTGCGTGATCGTCGTTGCCCGTTGGGCACAAGTCAAGCCAAATACACCGCGGGCATAGAAACGAGCGGTTTATGCAGTTCGCTCGGGTACCGAATCCATATTCGATGCGAAGTAACAGCAAGCATAGCCTCCACCTCATCCTTTAAATTACACCCCATGCACGGAAGCTTCCTCTCCCCGTCATTTCCCGAACGCCGAGTTCGGCGACCAGATCGAGCGCCGCACGATGGCTCACCTTCAATTCCTTGACTATCATCGACGAGGACACGATCGGTCGCGCCATCAGCAAGTCCACAACGCGCGGCAAACTGCTGGACGAGCGCTTTCCCTTCAGCTTGCGCTCGAGATGCTCCCTCGCCTGTCCCAGCCGAATGACTTCCTTTATGGCCAGTTCAGCGCCGCTCGCCATCGCATCCAGCCCGGCGAGCACTCGTGATATTCGTTTCGGCGATCGCCGCCGTTCCCGAGGTACACTCTTCAGACCAGAGCAGAAGCAGAACAGGTGCGAAGATACCTTTCCGCGCACCCGAAAATAGGAATTCACAAGTTGGGCACCAAGCCAATGCTGCCGCTGCAGTGGCTCCATGCATTCCCATGCGTCCCATATAACTGCGGCCGCCAACGTGGTCGGCAAGGCGTCGGCCTCAGCCAGAGCCGCTCTCCAATCCGAAAGGCGCCCTTCCTCGTTCCAACCCGGATCCCGGACAATGAGCTCACCGACCATCAAAGGATCCGCCTTGCGGCCCTCGCCCGTTGCCACCGCTTCGAGCACACGGGCGGATCGATTAAGGACCGCATCGATTTCGGCCATCTCCGCCGCAAAACCGTTCTCGTCTTCGTTCAATGCCAGTTCGATGGACAATGGCGAGCTCCCTTCGCCTACCACCTCTCGTTCCGTAGAGTCCTCTGATCGCCCCGCGAGGCTTACGACCCCAGCCCTGCTCGTCGCCCAGCCGGGGTCAGCGCTTGCGATGCGCCGCCGCGCCCTCAAGATTGAATGTGCGATTGTGACTTCATGGGTCGGGGTGCGCACATCCCTATTTGCGTCGTGGAGAACGAGATCCTCGAGATGAACAAGCTCGCCGGCGACCCACATGCTGGCGGCCGCCTCGATGAAGTGCGACCTTTCGGTAAAGCCCTGCCTGACGGGGCTGCGGCGAACAACCTCGTCGAGACGCGCGAGCTGATCTTCCGCCCTTGCGATGGCCGGAAGCAGCGCCGCCAGTGGCAAATCACCGATTTCATATCTCATTGTTTTAATGCATATATTTAGACAACCTTGAAGCTATAATAGCATACACTTCAATCATAGGAGATACTTTTTCTCGCGCACGTACTAGATAGAGCTGCCAAGGCGTTCGAACTGTACAGGATTAGCGCCGACGGACGTGACATCGATGAAAACCACTGTTTTCCAGCCACTTGCGCCGTGTTTACTTTCACTCCAAAGGACCAAGAGACGTTTACAAACGATCGTTTGTTAGTATCTTCTGCATTTGTACAAGGCGCTTGCGAGACGCTTAATGTGTCGTTATATTTTGATTCTATCGACATGAATTAACGATATGTCGATACCGACGACATATCCACCCGACATGTCGATCGCATGAGGATTAATCGACATGCCGTTTCAGCCGAACCGCCCGTTTAACGACCTCCCCACCTTGCCGCCACGCGAGGACGTGGAAACGAAAGCCGTGCTGAAAGCCTGCATCTCGGCACGCGCGGCGCTGGCGGAACTGCGTGTGTCCGGCCAGCTCATTCCGAACCAGGCGGTCCTTATCAATTCTATTCCGCTGCTGGAGGCGCAGGCGAGCTCGGAGATAGAGAACATCGTCACCACGACCGATAGACTGTTCCGCTTCGCCAATGAGGCCAACAACCAGGCTGATCCGGCGACGAAGGAAGCGCTGCGGTATCGTACCGCCCTCAGTGAAGGCTTTCAAACGCTCAAACAACGTCCGGTGTCGACGTCGACAGCGATCGCCGTCTGCAGGACCATCAAGGGCGTCGAACTCGACATCCGCGCGACGCCGGGAACGGCGCTGATGAACGAGGCGACCGGCGCCGTCATTTATACTCCGCCAGAGGGGCAAGCACTGTTGCGGGACAAGCTCTCGAACTGGGAGCGGTACATTCACGAGGCAGAGGACATCGATCCGCTGATCCGCCTCGCCGTGATGCACTACCAGTTCGAAGCCATCCATCCATTCACCGATGGCAACGGTCGAACGGGCCGGGTGCTGAACCTGCTCTACCTCGTCGACAAGGGCCTGTTGGACATTCCGGTCCTCTATCTCAGCCGTTACATCATCGGCAACAAGCGCGCCTACTATGACCGCCTGCTCGCCGTGACGACAGACGCTGCCTGGGAGGACTGGATCCTCTACATGCTTGAGGCGATCCGTGAGACTGCAAACTGGTCGACCGCGCGCATTCGTTCGATCCGGGATTTGCTCGATCAGACCGCGGAGCGCATCAGGCGGGATCTGCCGAAGATTTATTCGCGCGAGCTGGCCGAAGTGATCTTCGTGAACCCTTATTGCCGTATCGGCGATCTGGTGGCCGCGGACATTGCGAAACGACAGGCCGCATCGGTCTACCTGAAATCCCTTGCTGAACTCGGCCTGCTGAAGGAAATCAAAGCCGGCCGGGAGAACCTCTACATCAATCCGGCGCTGCTTGCTCTTCTCAGCGATCTACCGTCGGCGAAGCTTGCCCAATGAAGCGTCCGAGCGCCAGTCATCGCCTGATCGGCTACGCCCGCGTCTCTACGGACGAGCAGGCGACAGAAGCCCAGGAAATCGAGCTGCGATCGGCCGGGTGCAATGTGATCGTCCAGGAACACGGATCCGGCGCGTCGCGTGCCCGGCCTGCCCTTTCCAAACTCGTTCGCGAGATCGGCGCCGGAGACACGCTCGTTGTGGTTCGGCTTGACCGTCTGGCGCGCTCGGTCAGCCATCTGCTCGAGGTGATCGAGAATCTGACGGCGAGGGGCGCGCATTTCCGATCGCTTCGCGATCCTATCGACACAACCACGCCGCAGGGCATGTTCTCGCTCCAGGTTCTCGGCGCCGTCGCGCAGCTCGAACGCGCGCTCATTTCCGAACGAACGAAGGCCGGCATCCGGGCAGCCAAGTCCAAAGGAAAACTTCCCGGCAACCCCGGCATACGAGAGAAACGCCCCGAGGCGTTGGCCAGGATGACGGCCGCCCAGAAAGCGGCATACGGCGATCGCATTCAGGCCTCCGCGAACCAATGGCTTCCGACCGTTCGGCGCATGCGGCCCGATCACACATGGGACGACATAACCCGAGTGCTCAAACAGCAGGGCCTCGACTGGACGCCGGAACGGCTTCGCCGGGCTGTGAAGTGGATGGTGACTGAACGCATGGCGGACGCAGCGCTGCTGAAAAAATCTCCGCCCCGGCTTCCCGAGGATCGCCTGATGACGCTTGTGGCCGGCATCCATTCTTCGAACGCAGACCTCACCCTGCGCGATATCGCCACCCAGCTCGAAAGGCTGCACGAGCGCACCCCGCGCGGCGGCTCCAAATGGTCGCCCTCGTCCGTGAAGAACCTCATCGATCGCGCCCGACGTTCGGGGTTGATCACCGACGTCGACATCGCCGCGGCCGAGTAACGAGGAGATCACCACGACCTCGGCTTCTGCAGGCTTTTCAGCAGCGAATCCGATACGTGGACGCGGCTATCGTCTTCTGCATCCTCATCCGTTCGTGGTTTTCCGACGCTGGCTGCATTCTTCTGCTCGTCCAGCTTCGTCCGTAGCAACGCCATGACCATCGGCCAGGTCGAAAACTTCCCGTCCCTGGCCCGATCGGTCAGGCTGCGCAGATAGCCGCCGGCGTTGTTGATCTGACCGGCCCGCTGATAGATCGCCGCCAGCGTGATCGCCGCGTGTTGCTCACCCATGGTTTCTCGGGCCTCCCGCCAGGCGCTGGGGCTAATCCCCAGCATCGGCCGGGCAAGGTCAGCCGCCGCCACCAAGTCGCGCCAGTGCCGGATTGTCCCTGCCTGGGCCAGTTCCTGCATTTCGGGGCAGGCATCCAGCACGATTCCCAAAGGCAGCTCGCGTTTCGGCAAGCTCCGCACGTTGTCGGTTTCCGCAACGCCGCCGCACGCTTCTTCTATTTCTCTAAAGCCGTGTTCAGATTCAGATTTAGAGTCTGGTTTTGAATTCTGTATGTGACGACCGGAATGGGACTCATTGGCGTCCGGATTCATTGTTTTCGTAAACGATTCCAATACGTCACGGATCTCAGCGCAGAGTTCCTGAAGTTTCTGGGCAATACTCTCTATAAGCTGACGGGGTGCAGAGCGCGGCAGGCGGCCGATGATCCCCTGATAGGTCTGTGTAACTCTTCCCCAGTTTCCCGGAACGCTCTCTTCAATGCCAGTTTCGATCATTTTGACGATGTCGCGGCGAAGAAGAGTCAATCGCTCCTTCGCCACCCGGAAAGCCTTCTTTTCAGCTTGCACCGCCTGGGCCAAATCTCGGAACTCTTCGGCCCGCGCTACGATTGGCGACAGATCGAAGCCGTAGGCCTGCTCGATCTCCCCTCCCCTTCCCTTGCGGGCGAACCGCTTGCCGTTGGGGCTGTCGCGGCGAATGATGAGCCCGCAGTCAACCAGTACGGCAAGATGCCGGCGCAGTGTCGTGGCAGGCATGCCGTTTGCGCGAGCCATCAGCTGCTCGTTAGAAGGCCATACGACCAGTTCGGCGCCACCAGTCAAGGCGGTCTCCGGGTAAAACGTCAACAGCGCGTTCAGGATCGAGAGTGAGCGGTCCGTGGCTCCGATCTGTTCCCGGGATTCACGGATGTGCTGGAAGACCTGCCATTTGTGGGCGACAGCGTCCAATGCGACCGCTTTTGCTGCCATCTGGCTTGCAATATGGCCGAGTGTCATCGGCCGCCGCCCAAAGGACGTCGTTGAAATATGCGTCTGCATTTCCTTTTACCTTTTGTTAGGCAATAGAAATCCGCCCGTCGAAATGACGCTTTCCCTCACGGGACCCTTGACTACGATTCCTGGAAATGCGATTCTCTTAGCTGCGAGACTACAGAGAAGGTCTTCCGGAACGCCGTTTCGGGGGCCTTTTTCTTTTGCGGTGAGAGCCAGTCCATCTCAATCGAGCGAAGCTTTGAATTGGATGAAATCCTGGCTATTGGTCGAGCTTGCCTCCTCCTGTTGTTTCAATGAATTGGGCGTACAGGCCATCCAACTGGTCAGCGACATATTCGCCGAAAGTTGGCACCAATCTCTCATCGAAAACCAGAGCCGTTCGTCCGGCTTCTTGTCGGATCGTCGCAGCCTTTTTCCCCTTTGGCGTGCTCCAGGCCCTTACCTTTTTTGGAGCCTTAGCGGGCGGCTTTGAAACGGCATTGAAAATGAGGGCAAAGCGGGTATCGCTATCTGAGTGCTTGAACTGCTCCGACTCAAGCACCGCGTCGATTGCGTCTGTTGCCTTGGGCTTCCCAAGCCCCTCGGCAAGTGCGACCCAACGCGATCGACCCGCTTTCGACGCTGGACCGATTTGTGTGGCGAGGTTCAGCGGTATGCCTCTGGCAACAGTTATGTAACGGCTGAGGTCGGCCTTGTCAGTGGAAAGCGCGGCAATGATGGTGGCCCGATCAAAACCCGCATCTTCGAGGCGCAGGGCGAAGAGAGCCTTTTCAATGAAGGAAAGGTCAGCACGGTCAAGATTTTCTCGGCCCTGGGCCACGACTAGTTCACGGTCCGTGAGATTTCGGACAATTGCAGAAACCTCTCTCCGCAGATTTACTGCCGCGCGCAGTCGCCGCCTTCCATATACGATTTGATATCGACCGGCAGCCTCAGGATGCGGCCTGACAAGAATCGGTACCTGCTGCCCCTCCTGCGAAATGCTCGCCTCAAGCTGCTCGAACTTCGGATCCACGTCCGCGGGCAGCCGATCCGCGATCGGAGACCCGTCGATCATTGATGGATCCAGGGACACGACGGCTTCGCCCGCAGCCAGTTGATCCTGCAGCCGAGCTGCAGCTTTTGCTCCCTCGGCCATCTCTTGCAAAGACGAACCCATGGCCGAAATCGCGCCTGTACGAACACGAACGGCTGACTTGTCGACTGCTGTTCTATCGGTTGCAGGCTGCTTCTTGAGGAACAAGGTATCGATTGCGTCTTTGCGGCTCATGTTATTGGCCTCTTGGGTTTGGCGTCGTGGCGTCGCATTTTTGATTGCAAATGCGCTTGGTTGGGAGCTCCCAACAAGAGAAGACAATTGCACCCTGGCCAATTAGCGATTGGCATGCATCGTTGTCTCAAATTTCTCCGGTTTCTCCAGTGCCCCATGTCCAAGGGGCGACTCAACACCTCTCGGTTGGGAGCTCCCAACAGACCTGTGAGGAACGCAAAGCCTTTCATCAGACCCGCCCCCACGCCATCTTGATCAAAGCCTCGATCTCCGAGTTCACCGCATCTAAAGATTCCATCGCCCGGTCGTATGTCGACCGCGTAAGGTTCTCTCGCCCTATCTCATAGAGCGTCTGCTTGGTTAAACCGGCATCAGACACCGCTGCCGACTTAACCATTGGATTTGTAAGGACGTGATCCTCGAACATGTTGCGCAGTAGTGCCGTCACTTTCGTCTGCGGCGCGTCCTGGGGCTCATAGCGCGTCAAGAGATAGCGTATGAAATCGTATTGAAGATTGCCACCCGCCTCTTTCACGACGCCCAGAAGGTCGCGTGTCATGAGGAGAAACTGGCTCATGGAAGCGATATCTAACATCTGAGGATGTACGGTGATTACCATTGATGTTGCAGCACACAACCCGCTGAGCGTCAGAAACCCAAGCTGAGGAGGGCAGTCAATGACCACGACATCGTAATCGTCGGCCACCTCGTCAAAGGCTTGGGCCACGCGAGTAAAGAATAATCCGTCGCGTGTACCACGATCAGTCAAGGCTTTCGGCGTGGTATGCTCGAACTCCATGAGCTCGAGATTTCCAGGAACCAGATGAAGACCGTCAAAATACGTCGGTCGGATCACATCTCGCAACGGACGACGTGTCTCGTCATACCGAATAGCCGCATAGAGCGTTTCGTTCGCACCGACATCAGTTTCTGGCAGAACGCCGAGGAGTGCTGAAAGACTGGCCTGCGGGTCGAGATCGACTGCGAGCACCCTGTAACCTTGCAACGCCAGATACTGTGCAAGATGAGCCGACGTCGTCGTCTTCCCGGAGCCGCCTTTGAAGTTGGTTACGGCAATGACTTGCAAATGCTCAGAACCGCGGCGATGAGGCACAAACTCGATGCTTTCGCGTCCACGAGCCGAACCTGCGAGCATATGCCGGATCTCGTTTATCTGACCGAGCGTGTAAAAGCGTCTTCCGTTGCTGGCAAGCTCAGGCTGGGGGCCTTCGCCTGCCAACGTCATCTTTCGAAGCGTTGAGTCAGATATTTTCATCAAGCGTGCGGCTTCACCCGAGGTGAATTTGCGAAGGCTCTTGTGCGACGTCGGAGGAAACAAAGCCTCGCTCATCGCTTGAAGCTGAGAGCTGAGCTGCTCAGCATGCTCACCAATGGTAACATCTACCGACGGGCGATCATTTCGGGATATGGCAGCGGCTTTGCTCACGGTGTAATCTCTTGTCACGGTTAATTGGCGCGTATTGCCATTTATCCGTGACGATTACCCAATGCGTGTGAGGTTGCAAGACGTTTTTGGTTAATGAAAGGTTAAACACGTTTCAATCGAAATCATAAAAAATGCCGATTCTTCAAATGCTATCTGTTAGTTAGACAGATTCCCTCCTTCTGTGCGACGTGTCACCACGTGCAGATTTGCACAACCTTGTCGGCATCTAGCCGTTCTCACCCACTCGCATTCTATGCCCTGGAACACCGACTCGGTAGAATCACCTCAGGTGCAAATCTGCACGTAGGCACACGCGCCGCGAGATGATTTTTTGTTCGCATGACCTGTTCATGTGGAGATCGTGATGCAGATACTGACAGTCTCGCCGGACCAATACGAACGTAGTCGAAGCTTCCTCAAACAAATGCACCGTCTTCGCGCGACGGTGTTCGGCGGCCGCCTGGAATGGGAAGTCTCCATTACAGCCGGGCAAGAGCGCGACCAGTACGATGGTTACAAGCCGACCTACCTTCTGGCGATTACCGATAGTGGACGTGTCGCAGGTTGCGCCCGTCTTCTTCCGGCTTTCGGCCCTACGATGCTGGAGCAGACTTTTCCGCAACTCCTCGAAACGGGTTCGCTCGTCGCGCATTCCGGGATGGTCGAGAGCTCGCGCTTCTGTGTCGATACCGCGCTTGTCTCGCGGAGGGACGCAAGCCAACTGCATGTCGCCACGCTCACCCTGTTCGCCGGCATCATCGAATGGTCTATGGCCAATGGCTACAACGAGATCGTCACCGCGACCGATCTTCGCTTCGAGCGCATCCTGAAGCGGGCGGGCTGGCCAATGCAACGGCTCGGCCCACCGGTCGCAATCGGCAACACCATCGCCATTGCGGGCAGCCTGCCGGCAGATAGGACGAGCTTCCGGCAGGTTTGCCCACCGGGCTATCATTCGATCCCCCGGATCGACGTGGCAGCGATCAGGAGTGCCGCGTGACCCAGTTGCGCTCCCATTCGCGTCTGGTCCGGAAACTCCAGGACGCCCTCGGCGATCAGCTTTGCGTCGCGCTTGATGATGCGATGGTGGTCGAGATCATGCTCAATCCCGATGGCAAGCTCTTCATTGAGCGCCTGGGTCATGGCATGGCCCCGGCTGGCCAACTCAGCCCCGCCGCCGCAGAAGTTATCATCGGCAGCGTCGCCCACGCACTACAATCAGAGGCCGACGACGAGCAACCGATCATCTCTGGCGAACTCCCGATCGGCGGTCACCGCTTCGAGGGTTTGCTGCCGCCGGTCGTTTCCGGGCCGAGCTTCACGATCCGCCGGCGTGCTTCACGCCTGATCCCGCTCGACGACTATCTGAAACACAAGATCATGACCGAGGCGCAAGCGTCGGTTCTGCGCAGCGCAATCGCGTCTCGCATGAATATCGTGATCTCCGGCGGTACTGGCTCCGGCAAGACGACGCTCGCCAATGCCGTCATTGCCGAAATCATCGCGAATGCGCCGGACGATCGGATCGTCATGCTGGAGGACACCGCCGAGATTCAGTGCGCGGCCGAGAACGCCGTGGCGCTCCATACAAGTGAAACGATCGACATGGCCCGCCTGCTCAAGAGCACGATGCGCTTGCGGCCCGATCGCATCATCGTCGGCGAGGTCCGCGACGGGGCGGCGCTTACACTGCTCAAGGCGTGGAATACCGGCCATCCTGGCGGTGTCACCACCATTCACTCGAACACGGCGATGTCCGCTCTCCGTCGACTGGAACAGCTGACAGCAGAAGCGAGCCAGCAGCCGATGCAGGAAGTGATCGGCGAGGCAGTCGATCTGATCGTCTCGATCGAACGAACGGGGAAGGGGAGACGGGTTCGCGAAGTGATCCATGTCGAGGGCTTCACCAACTCCCGTTACCAGACCGAACATTACGCCCAGATCGATGAGGACAGCCATGTCGCGTAAGACCGAGACTGCCATTGCACTTGCGGCGTTCGCCGTTGTCTTCTGCGTCAATCTGGCGGACCCAGCCTTCGCCTCTTCGGGCGGGGGTGGGTTGCCGTGGGAATCTCCGCTCCAGCAAATCCAGCAGTCGATCACGGGACCGGTGGCCGGCTTCATCGCCCTCGCAGCGGTGGCGATCGCCGGCGCAATGCTGATCTTCGGGGGCGAGTTGAATGATTTCGCAAGGAGGCTTTGCTACGTCGCCCTCGTGGGCGGCGTACTTCTCGGCGCGACCCAGATCGTCGCTCTCTTCGGAGCGACAGGCGCTTCGATCGGCAAGTTCGAGGCCCGACCCGCGTCTGGGAATGTCAAGATGTCGGCGGCACCTCGACCGGAAGGGGAGGGGGCTCATGGCTGAACCGGGCTCCAACCTCGCCCGCTCACGGGTCCATCGAGCGCTGTCACGCCCGAACCTGCTGATGGGCGCCGACCGCGAACTGGTGCTGCTCACCGGCCTTACCGCCGTGATCCTGATCTTCGTGGTGCTGACCTGGTACGCCGCACTGTTCGGCGTGGCCATCTGGCTGATCGCGGTCGCTGCCCTTCGTATGATGGCGAAGACTGATCCGCTGATGCGCCGCGTATATCTGCGGCACGTGTCCTATCGATCTCTCTACCGGCCGACCTCTACGCCGTGGCGCAAGTTCTGAAGAGGCGGACATGGTGGCACTGAACCTCTTCCGACACTCCGGACCGTCATTCGCCGATCTGGTTCCCTATGCGGGCCTGGTCGACAATGGCGTGATCCTTCTGAAGGACGGCTCACTGATGGCCGGCTGGTATTTTGCCGGCCCGGACAGCGAAAGCTCGACGGATGCAGAGCGCAACGAGGTGTCGCGGCAGATCAATATGATCATGTCGCGGCTGGGTTCGGGCTGGATGATCCAGGTCGAGGCTTTGCGGGTTCCGACGATCGACTATCCGGCAGACGACGCCTGCCACTTTGCTGATCCCGTCACGCGTGCGATTGATACCGAGCGCCGGACTCATTTCGAGCGGGAGAGCGGGCATTTCGAGAGCCGGCACGCGTTGATCCTGACCTGGCGGCCGCCCGAGCCTCGGCGCTCCGGCCTGGCGCGCTACGTCTATTCTGACACCGCCAGCCGTTCGGCCACCTATGCCGACACGGCGCTTGAGAGCTTCCGGACCTCCATCCGCGAGGTCGAACAGTACCTCGCCAATGTCGTCTCCATCCGCCGCATGGTGACGCGCGAAACCGAAGAACGCGGCGGCTTCCGGATCGCCCGCTATGACGAGCTGTTCCAGTTCATCCGCTTCTGCATTACCGGTGAGAACCATCCGGTCCGGCTCCCGGATATCCCGATGTACCTCGATTGGCTGGTCACGGCTGAACTCCAGCACGGCCTGACGCCGACGGTCGAGAGCCGATTCCTCGGCGTCGTCGCCATTGACGGCTTAGCCGCGGAGAGTTGGCCGGGGATCCTGAACAGCCTCGACCTGATGCCGCTCACCTATCGGTGGTCGTCGCGCTTCGTTTTTCTCGACGAGCAGGAGGCACGCCAGAAACTGGAGCGCACCCGCAAGAAATGGCAGCAGAAGGTCCGTCCGTTCTTCGATCAGCTTTTCCAGACCCAGAGCCGCTCGCTCGATCAGGATGCGATGATGATGGTCGCCGAGACGGAGGACGCAATCGCCGAGGCATCGTCGCAGCTCGTCGCTTATGGATATTACACGCCGGTCATCGTGTTGTTCGATGAACAGCAAGAACGGCTTCAGGAAAAGTGCGAGGCGATCCGCCGATTGATCCAGGCCGAAGGATTCGGCGCCCGGATCGAGACGCTGAACGCGACCGATGCCTTTCTCGGCAGTCTGCCGGGAGTTTCCTATGCCAATATCCGCGAGCCGCTCGTCAACACGCGCAATCTCGCGGACCTCATTCCGCTGAACTCGGTCTGGTCGGGAAGCCCCGTCGCGCCATGCCCATTCTACCCGCCGGGATCGCCGCCGCTCATGCAGGTCGCCAGCGGCTCGACGCCGTTCCGGCTCAACCTCCATGTCGATGACGTCGGACACACGCTGGTCTTCGGCCCGACCGGTTCGGGCAAATCGACTTTGCTGTCGCTGATCGCGGCGCAGTTCCGACGCTATGCGGATGCGCAGATCTTTGCGTTCGACAAGGGGCGGTCGATGCTGCCGCTAACGCTCGCCATAGGCGGTGATCACTACGAGATCGGCGGGGACGCGGCCGAAGGAGGGGAGAGGGACTCGCCACGACTAGCCTTCTGCCCGCTCGCCGAACTCGCGTCCGACGGCGACCGTGCCTGGGCGGCGGAGTGGATCGAGACGCTGGTCGCCCTGCAGGGCGTCACGGTCACGCCTGACTATCGCAACGCCATTTCCCGGCAGCTTGCCCTGATGGCGGAATCCCGCGGCCGCTCGCTTTCGGATTTCGTCTCAGGCGTGCAGATGCGCGAGATCAAGGACGCGTTGCATCACTACACGGTCGATGGACCGATGGGCCAGTTGCTCGATGCAGAGCAGGACGGGCTGGCGCTCGGCGCTTTCCAGTGCTTCGAGGTCGAGGAGCTGATGAATCTGGGCGAGCGCAATCTCGTACCGGTCCTGCTCTATATGTTCCGGCGGGTCGAGAAGCGGCTGACGGGGGCGCCCAGCCTTATCATTCTTGACGAGGCCTGGCTGATGCTCGGTCATCCGACGTTCCGCAACAAAATCAGGGAATGGCTGAAGGTGGTGCGCAAGGCCAACTGCGCCGTAGTGCTCGCGACCCAGTCGATCTCGGACGCCGAGCGTTCCGGGATCATCGACGTGCTGAAGGAATCCTGCCCGACCAAAATATGTCTGCCCAACGGCGCGGCACGCGAGCCAGGGACGCGCGAGTTCTATGAGCGCATCGGTTTCAACGAACGGCAGATCGAGATCGTCGCCACCGCACTGCCGAAACGCGAAAATTACGTCGCCTCCCCCGAGGGCCGCCGGCTGTTCGATATGTCGCTTGGTCCCGTGGCGCTTTCCTTCGTCGGCGCTTCCGGCAAGGAGGACCTGAAGCGCATCCGCGCCCTTCACTTCGAACACGGGGCGGATTGGCCCAAGCACTGGCTCCAGCAAAGGGGGATCGCCCATGCCGAAACACTTTTCCAGGCCGCTTGAAGCGGCGCGCGCCGCTATGATCACGGCCATCATGATCCCGGTCGCTCTCCCGGTTCCGGCCTTTGCCGGCGGCGTTACCGGACAGGCAACCGAATGGACGCAACTCGCCAACAATGCGGAGCTCATCAGTCTTGTCGGCAAGTCGGCCGAGCAGGTGAACAATCAGATCACCCAGATCAGCCAGCTTGCAG
The DNA here is from genome assembly GCF_009498615.1 of Agrobacterium sp. ICMP 6402. Lineage (NCBI taxonomy): Bacteria > Pseudomonadati > Pseudomonadota > Alphaproteobacteria > Hyphomicrobiales > Rhizobiaceae > Agrobacterium > Agrobacterium sp. ICMP 6402. The sequence goes on along the minus strand of NZ_QSNV01000016.1, from coordinate 42,750 downwards.
AGCAGATCCAGAACCAGATCAACATCTACAAGAACCTGCTGCAGAACACCGCGCAGCTGCCGAACCATATCTGGGGTCAGGTCGAGAACGACCTCAACAAGCTCCAGAACATCGTCGCGCAAGGGCAGGGCGTCGCGTTTTCGATGGGCAACGTCGATGACGTCCTGAACCAGCGGTTTCAGAGTTTCGCCGACATGAAGAGCAACCTGCCGGACGGCGCGAGCTTTTCGTCGACCTATCAGAACTGGTCCGACACCAATCGCGACACGATCGCCGGCACGCTGAAGGCGGCGAACCTCACGGCCGAGCAGTTTTCCAGCGAGGAATCCACCATGTCCTCGCTGCGCTCGATGTCGGAGAGCGCCGACGGCCAGATGAAGGCCCTGCAGGTCGGGCACCAGATCGCAACGCAGCAGGTGGCGCAGATGCAGAAGCTGCGCGGGCTGGTGTCACAGCAGACCACGATGATGGGAACATGGTTCCAGTCGGAACAGGCACAGAAGGATCTTGCCCAGGCCCGGCGCGAGAAATTCTTCAACGCGCCAACCAATAACATCCGCGGCGGGCAGACTATGGAGCCCCGCTGGTGAGCCCGCGTATCATCATCGCCCTCGCAGTCGCGGGTGTCGTCGCCTTCGGAGCCGGCATGATCGTCTGGGTGGTGGTCCAACCGGATGCTGCGACTGAAACACCGGCCGGGACGTCGCGTTTTGGCGCAGCGCACCGTGAGCACCGGGAGCGCTTCTTCGGGGGCGACCCGGATCGCGACGTGCGTGGCGGGCAGGAAATGAAGCCGCGATGGTAGTCATTCGCCCGTCCCGCAAGCTCGAAACCGCATTCATCGTCGTCGCGATCCTAGCTCTCGCGACAGCGCCGGCGCTCGCCCAACAGGGTTCCGTGCTCACCACCTTGGAGAACCAGGTCGTCACCGCCGCCAAGGGCTGGGAGACGACGATCATGAACGCGGCGCGCTCCCTGTTCTGGATCCTCGCCGGGATCGAGATCGGCATCGCAGCCGTGTGGCTGGCGATCAATGCGGCAAGCCTCGACGCCTGGTTCGCCGAGCTCGTGCGTCGGATCATGTTCATCGGTCTCTTCGCCTTCATCCTCGATCGCGCCCCTGCGCTCGCGAAGGCGGTGGTGGACAGCCTGTTCCAGATCGGCGCCGGCGGGGGCTCCGCTTCGCCGGCCAACATTTTCGATGCCGGTATCCGCGTAGCCTCCAAAATGTCGGAACAGGCGAAGTTCGGGCTTTGGGAGGATAACGCACTGGCGATCGCCGCCGTCTTTGCAATGATCGTGGTCGTCGTCGCCTTTTCGCTCGTCGCAGCGATCTTCGTCGCTGTCATGGTCGAAATGTATGTAGGACTGCTGGCCGGCATGATCATGCTCGGTTTGGGTGGCAGCTCCTATACCAAGGATTTCGCGGTCCGTTACCTCGTCTACGCCTTCTCCGTCGGCATGAAGCTGATGGCACTGGTCATGATCGCCAAGATCGGTTCCGACATCCTGATCGGGCTGGCCGAAGCGCCGACGGCGACCTCCGACCAGTTCATCACCACAATCGGCATCGCCGGCATCTCCGTCGTCGTGTTCATCATCGCCATGTATGTCCCGCCGATCATCCAGGGCGTCGTCCAGGGAGCATCGGTCTCGGGCGGCATGGAGGCGATCCGGCATGGCGGGCAGGCGGCTTCGTTCGCGGCGGGCGCCGCCTTCCTCACGGCAGGCGCTGCCAGCAAAGGTTTTCAGGCGGCGAGCGCCGCAAGGGCAGGGGGAGCGTCACTTGGCTCTGCCGCCATGCGCGGCATGGAAGCTGGCATCGGCGGCGCGAGCAGCGCAGTCGGTTCGGCAGCAAGGGAAAAAGCAATCGGATCGCCCGGCGCCTATGCCGGCTCACTGCTCGGTCTTGCAAACGCCAAGCTCGACCAGACCCCGCAAACCGGCAGGCCTTCGACGCCTCCTCCGCCTCCACCCGTCAACGAAAACAAGTAAGAGGCTGACCGCACATGGCCGGACGCACCCCGCCCGACAATCCCTATATCGCTGCGAGAACGGAATGGAACGAGCGCTACGGCTCCTATGTCAAGACGGCCGCGGCCTGGCGTCTGGTCGGCGTCACCGGGATGACCATGGCGGTGGTCGGCTTCAGCTACGCTCTCTACCAGAGCACGCAGGTCAAGCTGGTGCCCTATATCGTCGAGGTCGACAAGCTCGGCACGGCCTCAAGCGCCGGTTTCCCGCAGCAAATCGAATATGCCGATCCGCGCGTGGTGCGCGCCACGCTTGGCAGTTTTGTTTCGAACTTCCGGTCGGTGTCGCCGGATGCTGTCGTGCAGAAACAATATATCGACCGCACCTATGCGCTGCTTCGGACCTCGGACCCTGCGACAGAAAAGGTCAACGCTTGGTTTCGCTCCTCCTCACCATTCGAGAAAGCAAAGAACGCAACGGTCGCCGTCGAGGTCAACAACATCGTCGCGCTGTCGAACCAGTCCTACCAGATCGACTGGACCGAGTTCGAGCGCGATCGCCGCGGCAAGGAGACGGCCACACGCCGGTTCCGCGGCATCGCCACCGTGACGCTTACACCGCCGCAGGACGAGGGCATCATCCGGCTTAACCCGATCGGACTCTATCTTAGGGATCTCGACTGGACCGCGCAGCTTTGAAAGGCATGGCCCCGAACATGAACATTCGACTGAGACGTTTTCCGGCCACGCTGACCGCTGCCACGATCGTCGTCGCTCTCGTGCCCCTGTCGGCTTCTCTTTCCTCCCGCGCTCTCGCGGCCGATGGCGTCAGCGCTAACGAGGCGAAGGGGATGGGGATTTCCACCCAGTGGCGTGGATCACGCGGACTTGTCACGAAAGGACCGGACGGGAAGGTGATCTTTCTCTACGGCGAGGTGCAGCCCTCCGTGGTTTGCTCGCCCTTGCAGGTCTGCGATATCGAGCTCCAGGGCGGCGAGGTGGTTCGCGACGTGCTGGTCGGAGACACCGTGAGATGGAAAGTGGAGCCGGCGACGTCAGGTGCTGCGGGCGGGCAGGCGATCCACCTGATCGTCAAGCCATCGGAGCCGAACCTCGTCACCTCGATGGTCGTGACGACCTCGCGCCGCACCTATCATATCCAGCTCAAGTCGCATGCAAACCAATACATGGCCCGCGTCGGCTTCGAATATCCGGAAGACGTTTCCACCAAGCTCGCCGACATCAACGCGCGAATGGAGGCGAGTACCATTCCGAGCGCCGGCGTTCCGGCCGAGCAGTTGAATTTCTCATACTCGGTCTCCGGCAATGCCGGCTGGCGACCGACGCGCGTCTATAGCGATGGGGAAAAGACTTACGTCCAGTTCCCGCGCTCGATCTCCGGCCAGGATGCGCCGGTGCTGTTTGTCGTCTCCGGTGGGCAGAACCGCATCGTCAACTACCGGATGAAGGGCGACATGATGGTGGTCGACTATCACGTCGACCGCGCGGTTCTTGTTTCAGGCGTCGGCTGGAAACAGGAGAAGGTGACGATCCGGCGGGGAGGGCGGTGATGCGAAGCAGCTTGCCCTCCCGCCCACGCCCTTTGCGCCCCCTCCGCAGCCTAGCGGCAACCTGCGGCCTCGCGCTCCTCTTTTCCGGATGCCAGTCGCTCGGAACGGATGGATTGACCTCCAGCAACGCGCCTGCCGAGATCTCGGGGCCGGCAGCAAGCGCCATCGCCGGCGACATGGTGAGCAGGCTCGCCGAGCAGATCGGCCCCGGAACCGCGACCGTCTCACTGAAGCAGGACAGTTCGCCCTTCGGGCAAGCGCTGGAAGCGGCTCTAAAAGGCTGGGGCTATGCCGTTGTGACCGACCAGAAGACGGATGGTGCCGCGCGCACCGTGCCGCTTGCCTATGTCGTCATTCCCTTCGAGGGCCAGGTGCTCGCGCGGCTGTCGACCAATAGTGTCGAGCTCGGCCGCGCCTTTACCGTCACGACGACGGGGGCGCAGCCGGCGAGCGCGCTCTCGGTCATGAAGCGCGGTTAGGGGAGGGCGGTCATGGTTCAATCGCTCAAGCTCGGCGGCGCCAAGAACGAGGAGACGGGCTCCGGTATGCGCCGGATCAACCGTCTGCCGATCATCGTCGTGGTCGTGCTGGTCGTCGCCTTCCTCGCCGTCATCTTCTTCGGCCTGACGTCGCGCGGGCTTTATTTCCGCGACACCGGACCGGACACAAGCTCCGGCAATCCGGCGTCAACCTTCGCCGATCAGATCAAGCGCGGCGTTGCCGACGGCATCATCGGCGAGCCGCAGCAGGTGACGACGCTGCAGCCGACGCCGGTCGAGACGCAGGAAGAGAAGCGCTCGGTCAATCCGTTCACCCCGCAGCCCGATCAAAGGCAAGAGGCACGGCCGGAACAGCAACTGGAATCTGAACAGGCCTGGCGCGCCCGTTTGCAGCGCGAGCAGGAAGAGCAATATCTTCGTGAGCGGCAGCGCCAGAGAATGGCCCGGCTGCAGGCCAATGACGCCGCCTATGACTCACCGATCGCTGTCGACCGCGGCAAGTTCGACAGGCAGGGATCAGATACAAACGACACCGCCGCGACGAAGACGAATGGCGTTTCCACTGCGACGACACCGGGCGCATCCGACCTGTACTCGGCCGCTCTTCGTGCGGGACTCGGCGGTCAAAATGTTGATCCGAACGGCCAGAAATCCAAGGAGGATTTCTTCAATGCCGACCTCAAGGAGCTCGGCTATCTTCCGAACCGTGTCGTGCCCCAGCAGTCGCTTTACGAACTCAAGCGCGGCTCGGTTGTTCCCGCGACCTTGATCACCGGGATCAATTCCGACCTTCCCGGTCGCATCACCGCCCAGGTGAGCCAGAACGTCTATGATTCAGCGACGGGACATCGGCTTCTGATCCCGCAGGGAACGAAACTGTTCGGTCGGTACGACAGCAAGGTCTCGTTTGGCCAGAGCCGTGTTCTGGTCGTCTGGACCGACATCATCTTCCCGAATGGCTCGACGCTGCAGATCGGCGGTATGGCCGGGACGGACGCGCAGGGCTATAGCGGTTTCCGCGATAAGGTGGATCGGAAGTGGCTCCAGACGTTTGGTTCGGCGATCCTCATTGCGGTGATCGGCACGGGGATCGACATGGCCGTTCCGCAGAGTTCGACGCTGGCGACACAGGACACCGCCTCGGATGCCGCCCGGCGGAATTTTGCCGAGACCTTCGGTCGTGTCGCAGACCGGACCATCCAGAGAAATATGGACGTGCAGCCGACTCTCGAGATCCGGCCGGGTTACAAGTTCAATGTCCTTGTCGACCAGGACATCGTTTTTCCTGGGACATATCGATGAGCGCTTGGCCGGACAAACGGTCGCCCATCTTTTTGTTTCTTGGTGTATCGCGCTCAGAACGTGCCGGCAAACGCGTCCTTTATATGCCCAACTAGCCGACGTTCGATTTCACTGAGTGGATTGTCGGTGGAAAAAATCGCCCATAGACGCCGTCTGGGCACGATATGGTCGAGGGGGAAGGCCTCTACCAAGTCATCCTCAAGCTCCTTGCGCACGACAGAAGCGGGCAATATCGTCCCGAATGGCGAGCGCCGTATGACCGAAACAATCAACGGGATTGAGCCAAGTCGCATGACTGGTTCGAGTTGCACCGTCGCCTTGGCAAGCGCCGTAATCAGAGTTTGATGCATCGTCACTTGTGCCGGTGCCAGAATGAGCGGAATTCCCCGTAGCTCGTCGGCAGACACGCGTTTGGATTGTGGACAAAATCCAACGTTCTTATTTACGATTAACGAAATGTCTTCGCTCGCGCCTACGGGTAAACTCCCGACTTGAAGGTCAACTCTCCCCACGACAGCTATATTAAGTTGACCGCTGCGTACTCCTCCATGGAGAGTGTCACGGGGACCTTCAACGACTTCAATCCGGCAATCTGGAAATTCACGGTGAAACGCGCTCAACGCTTCGGCCATGCATTCGGACGTGCGCGAATCGCTGCTCCAGCTCGGGGGTAGACCGATGCGAATAGACTGCCGGAACTCCGCAGCCACCTTGCCGCTCTTTGCGAGAGCATCATTGAAGCATTGTTCGATCCCAAGGCAGATAGGATGTAGCCTCATGGCGGATTCCGTTGGAGTGGAACCCCCGCGGCCCTTAACAATCAATGAGGTTTCCAGGGCAGTTTCAAGCAGAGCGATCTGCGTCGGGACCATAGGAGCAGTCAGGCCAACAGCGCGCGCAGCGGCGGCCATGCTGCCCGTTTTCACGACAAGGTTGAACGTTGCTATCTGCTTTAGCGTCGCCGCAGGGCTGAAGGGCTGGAAGCGGCCGCCGGACGAGCCGTCTGTTGAAAGAGACCGCCGCAACTCTGCCAGGAATGTTTGCATAACGGGGTCCAATCCCGACTCGCGCGCATGAATGACACAAGGTGGACCATCAGGCACCGCGTACATTCGTGGTGCAATATCTGCAATACGGGCCGGCATAAGCGGCCGCGGCAACAGAAGGTCATGACTGGAAAAGAGAAGTGCCATGCCGAAGTAGTCTTGAAGGCCAACTGCCGCTGTACCGACTTTGTGCGACAGCCGGGGCCAATTAGGGTGTCGTGCTATGTCATCGCTCAATGTTCCCGGGAGTTCGGGAACTATCATGTCTCTGAGCGCATCCTTATTCATCTGCGGATCGAACGCACCTTCACCTACCGCCATCCACGTACCGATGGGCATCACGGAAGGTTCGTCTGGTCTGTTATTTCCTTTGGTGCACCGGACGGACAACTCCAATATTGACGAGGAGTTTGCAATCATAGGCTGCTGGTCGGCGCGTGACTCAAAAGGCGAATGACGCGACGAAATAAGATCGAGAAAGCAATCCTGCTGGATGGAATGCACGCGTCGGATCGCGTCCTGGATAGCAAGCGCCATATACGTTCCTGTATATGCTTCGTCCAATTGGATGATAACGCTTCGAATAGTTTCTTCGGCGCCCGAGCGAACGCGCAGGCGCAGGCGCAGAAATTCCTCCGCCAGCAGAAGGCGGACACTCCGATTATACAGCCAAACGGCTGATGGCAGCGGCCACATGTTCCGACCGTGGCGAGCGAAGAGTTTCAACCCAAGCCGCGTTTCCAACCCATGCAGTCGTGCGCTGAAGGCAGAGGTTGTGAGTCCAATCGCATCCGCCGCTCGCGACATGCTGATACTATCGCAGGCGGTGATAAAAGCTGCCAGATGTGAGAGGTCTATTTTCGGCGTGGTCATCCTGGCCCAACTCCTCACATTCTAGACGCATTGACTATTAAAGCGCGTCCCCTCGCTAACTCTCTGAAACGCCTGACGATGTGCGCGTGCTAGAGCGTTGCTACTGAAGGCGCGGATTCACTTACCCAGGACACTATTGTTCTGGCCAGTATTCCCGGCAAGGCCTGCTGGAAAATCATGTGCGCAAGAGATCGAGAAATTCGGACTGTTTATCCATTTCTCGCAATCCTGCAAAAAGCGTTTCAGGATGGACCGGCCTAAGTCTCCCGGCTCGCGCCAGGCCGTCCCGCAGCTTTCCGATGATATCTTCCCAATCTGCGGGGGTTTCTGGAGATCCTCGGGGAACGTCCCGGTACGCCGTCAAACGTAATCCGCCCTTCAGGATTACCTCGATTTCCCCAGCGTCCTTCTCGTCTGGGCGAACGACCATGTGAACCTTAGGCATGAGCAATGCGATATCGTCATGCCCCAGAGCGGCCGTTTCGAAATCGTCCAGTGTCACTTTGCCGCGCGCCAACGCCACGGCGACTGTGTAGTTCATGCTGAATTTGCCCTCGATGCCGGTAGCCGGATTGGGGAAGCACAAGTAATGCGTGCATTCTTCGCGAACCGCACACGTGACTTGCTCAATTCTTTCCGGGTCGATCGCATGACGGCGTTGAATTTCAATCGCCCCGTCGATGGCCAGATGGGTGCAACTGCAGCATGGGTAAAGCTTTACAGCGAGGCCAGGAGAAACCAGTTCCCAAACGTCACCAATTCCAGAGAGGTCGATGCGGTCCTTAGATCGGTCGGTTAGTGCGGCCAGAAACCCATTCTCGGCCTCCAGGATATCCGCGCCGGCGGAGAAACCTTGCTCGGCAAGCGCGGCGGCGAGATAGGCGGCCTGCGCCGCACGCCCACAATGGAGGCTTTTGGTCATGGTTCCCGTGTTACCCAGAAGCCCTCCAGCGAAAGAAGAGGCGATTGCCAGGGCACGCTCGGTTTGACCGGTATGAAGACCACGAAGATGGGCGGCGGCAGCCGCGGCGCCGAGAGTTCCGAGGGTCGACATAGTGTGCCAACCGCGACGCGTATGTGCCGTGCCGATGGCGCTGCCGAGCTTGCAAGCTACCTCGATCCCAACAGCATAGGCGCGAACCATTGCCATACCGCTCGCTTTTGTCGCAACGGCGGTCGGTATCAGCGCGCTGACGATGGGCGCGCTGGGATGACCATTCATCGAATACTCGCTGGTATCGTCAAAATCGTCCGCGTGCGCGCAGACACCGATAAGCATGGCCGCCAGAGCCGGATCGCTCCAGCGTCCCAAACCGGGGGCGATAAATGGCGCGTTGTCGTCGGAAGGTGCGCAGACCCGCTCCAAAAGCGCTACGGCTTCAGAAGCGGAACCGGCATAGATGCATGCCAGAGTATCCGCGATATGTAGCTTGGCTTTTTCCGAAACCTCCGTCGGCAATTCGCGTACGTTCGCGATGAATTCCGAAAGGCGGGTAGTTGCGGAGATAGCCATGACGATTGTTCCATTGCGTCGATCCGCAGGGTTTCGGACCGTCATTTAAGCCTCTCCGGGCCAGCGACCTTGTTTTTCCAACCCTGATCGCCCAGGAAGTCGGTTCGGAGCCAATGATGGCTCGATTACTCGACCTCTGTTGCGGTCAAGCAATACGTTCCAGGAAGGACGCTGTACGCGCGTTTTTCGGTGCCGAGAAAATCTGCTCAGGTGGTCCTTCCTCGATAATGGAGCCCTTGTCCATAACAACGACACGATCAGCCACTTCACGGGCAAATCCCATCTCATGTGTCACGACAATCATGGTCATTCCTTTTCCCGCCAGTTCCTTCATAACAGCTAGAACCTCGCCAACCATTTCAGGGTCAAGCGCGCTGGTTGGTTCATCAAACAGCACGACTTCTGGATTCATGGCGAGGACACGTGCAATCGCGACACGCTGCTGCTGTCCTCCTGATAATTGAGCGGGATACTGATCTCTTTTGTCTGTCAGACCCACACGATCGAGGAGCGCCAACCCGCGCTCGGTCGCCTCCCGTTTTGTCTGCTTGAGCACATGGACCGGTGCTTCAATGATGTTTTGAAGGGCGGTCAGATGTGGGAAAAGATTGAACCGCTGGAAGACCATACCGACGTTGCGTCGTATAGAGGCCTTCTCCTTTTCGCTGAGGTCAACCTTCTTGCCGCCAACAATCTTGTTGCTGACGAGGGTTCCATTCATAAATATCTCGCCGTTCTGGATTTCTTCGAGATGATTTATACACCGAATAAGCGTCGTCTTGCCTGATCCAGACGGACCGATCACGACAACAGTCTCTTTGGGTCGAACGGTCATCGAGATATTTTCAAACACGCTCAAGGTGCCGAATGATTTGCTCACGTTGCGGAGTTCAACGGCAGGTGCGACGCTGCCTTCGGAATGATCGGCCATATCAGGTATCCATTTGTAAGAGGTTGGCAGCTTTTGCGTCTGGTCTTCGCGCGGCGGTTCGCGGGCTCCAGGAAAGCCGGTTCTCGATCCATTGCTGCAACCCAGTCCATACTCCGGTCAGGACGAGGTAGTAGACGGAAATCGCGGCATAGGCTTCAAATGTCTTGAAGTTTTGCGATCGCATGCTGTCAGCAACATGGACGAGTTCCGGTACGGCGATAACGCTCAGGAACGCGGTGGTCTTGAACATCATGTTGCACTGGTTTCCGAGCGATGGCAGGATTATGCGCAGCGCCTGGGGAAGAATGATACGACGCATCGCCATCGATGGCATCATGCCGAGTGCCTTCGCAGCCTCGCTTTGTCCATTGTCGACCGACCTGATACCAGCACGCGTGATTTCGCTCATGTAAGCTGCTTCATGGAGGCTAAAGGCTAAAATCCCGGCGACAATAGCGCCGCTGATCGAGAAGACCGGTGTGCTGATCGTGGACGGAAAAATATCGACGCCGATGAGGTATGGCAGCCCGAAATAAATCAGAAACAGCTGGACAAGAATTGGCGTACCGCGGAAGAACCAGACGTAGAGCCAGTTGAACCCCCTGAGCACACCGAAGCGGCTCAATCCGAACAGGGCCAGAAACAAGCCGGCCACCACGCCAGCTATCATCGAGGTAAGTGTGACGGAGACTGCGATCCAAACAGCATACAAAAGCTGCGAGGGCGGCGAGAAAACCAGCTCAAGGAAGTAGTTGAAATCGAAGTTCATGGTTGAGCTCCCGGAGCAACTTGTCTGCGTTCACGAGAAATTTGTGGCTTAGCGCGAAGACGCTTGCAGAATGGGGGACGGAGCGGTGTCATATCGATGCGAACCCCTTTGAATAGCGTTTCTCCAATGCGGCTTGGACGAAGCTCCACGCGGTTGTCAGGGCCAGGTAATAGATCGATACACCGAGATAGACCTCGAAAGTCTTGAATGTCACAGAGTTGACTGCATCGGCGATGAACAACATCTCCGGAACTGCGATCAGGTATAAGAGTGATGTCGCCTTGAACATGCCGTTCATCTGGTTGCCCAGCGGTGGCAGCATGATGCGGATCGCCTGTGGCAGAATGATTCTCTGCATCAGCAGCCTCGGTGTCATTCCCACGGCCTTGCCAGCGTCCCACTGCCCGTGATCTACCGACGCGATCGCGCCGCGGGATATTTCGCTGAAAAATGCGGCCTCATGCAATGCAAACGCGGTCACTCCCGCGACTATTGTGCCGCTGAGTGAAATAAACCCGAACAGGTGAAAGTCTTGTGGAAAAAGGTCAATATTGGTGAGGTAGGGCAGCCCGAAATAGATGATAATGACCTGCACTAGAAGTGGGGTGCCTCGAAACACGAAGATGTAAACACTGTTGAACCAGCGAAGCACACGCAATCGCGAAAGCCCGAAAAGCGAAAGCACCAGTCCCAGCACGACGCCGATGACCATGGAGGCGAATGCCACCAGCACCGTCGTCAGCATGCCTCGCAGAAGCGCCGGGCGAGGATTGAAGACAAAATCCAGGAAAAAGGTGATATCGAACTGCATTTCGATAATGGTCCCCATTTATTTTGTTTGAGTCCGCCGCGCCGAGAGATGGTCCTCTTATGACGGAAGCCTGCCGCCGCGGCGGCAAGCTAAAGCCTTACAGCTGCCCGAACGCATGGAGCTTACAGCGTCATCGCCCGATCACGGGCACTGCTTGTCATCGCGGCACAGCTCGACGTGGCCATCCATACCCCAGGTCTTGGCCGCTTGCTCGACATAGCCGCCCTCAAAAAGAGCGACGTAGGCCTTACGCACTGCTTCGTGCAATGCAGGATCGTCCTTTCTGAGGACGATTCCGATCGTTAGGGGATCGATCGGAAGGCCGCCGATCTCATACTTGTCGTCCGTAAGCTTCATGAAGTAGGACAACGTCATAGCGTCGCTGACAAATGCGTCGACGCGCTTCAGATCGAGCTGGCGGAACGTGGTTGTATTCTGGGGGTAGGATTGAATTTCGATAGCTGGCTTGCCTTCAGCTTCGACTTTCGCGCTCGCCTCTTTCAGCAACCGTTCATTCGTGCTCGAGACAAGTACCGCGACGCGATGGCCTGCAAGATCCTCATATGTCTTGATATTAAGAGGGTTTCCCTTCGGGACGAGAAGCCCCATGCGTTCGCGGATGTATTCGACGAAGTTGTACTTAGCAATACGGGCCGGGCTTTTCGAATTGTTGGACATAACCGCATCGCATTTGCCGGTGTCGAGGGCAGCGAATATACTTGCGAACGGGTAGTGAACCACTTCACTTTTGATGCCCATGACTGGGCCGATTGCCGACATGACGTCAACGTTGAATCCCTTGGGGGTTACCCCGTCTTCAGCCAGGAAACCACCGGGCGGATTGCCCAGTTCCGTGCACATCACGATCTTGCCGGCCTTAGCCAGCTTCTCGGTCGGCTCGACGCTCTTCGCGGGCGTGGTCGGAAGCTTGACCTCGTAGGCGGTACCTTCTTTTGCCTCCTGGGCGCTGGCGATCGAAGTCGTCAAGGCCACTCCGGCGGCGAGCCAAAGGCTCATGATCATTGCGGACGAACGAGTATTCATTGTATTCCCCTTTCTTTTCATTGCGTCAAAGCCGAACTGTTTAAAACTCCCAGTTTCGACAACAGTCAGGCTTGGTGTTGTTCACATAGAGCGAAGTGTATCAACGGATTACGGCATTGGACTCTCCATTATAGTTGAAGCGGCCGGCCTGCCGACCGCTCCCGCATCCCACTACAATTGCAGTTTTCTGTTTTCCTCGGCCAGAGCGTCGGATATTGCTTCAATGGTCGCGGTTTTGCTGCTCTCCATGAAGCGCGAAACTGTGTTTCGCACGAGGATTGGTCTTACCGAAGCGTCATAAGCGAAGGCTCCAACCGCAAGCGCGGCTCGGACATCGGTTGGCCAGATCGCATCGAATGCTCGCCGGGTCTCGCAAACGGAGAACCGCCCTTGACGAGCTGCCATTTGCGATCGGGCGGCTTTGGTTTCCGCATCGTCGATTGTATAATCATCACGAACGACAACCCCGTAGGCGGTTCGAGCCCAATCCACTGAGACCAGGCCACGCTTGACGTCGCTGGCGACCTGGTGGGGATCCCTTTCTGCAGCAGGGCCGAACCCGCCACCGGCTGGAGTGATCAAGCGAACCACGTCACCGCGTTTGAAATGCAGAACATCGATCTTGCCGATGTCGCGCTCATCCTTGCGGCCTGGGTTCATGATGACCCGGGCGAGCGATCCCGGCGCTCCGCCTTCGACGCCCCAAGGGCTGAATTTGAGACGATCCATTCCGCGGACGGTCATGACCGCTTCGACATCGGTATTCTCGAGATCAAGAACAACGGCCGCGCCACTGCGCCAGCGTCCCGGCGCCTGACTGTCTGCGAGCAGACCATAGCGCCGCACGCGCATGATCGTTTCGACTTCGACAGTTTCCGCGGGGACCGTCAGCAACGAACCGGAACGGTTGTCGATGCCATCGATCCCATCCTGTCCGATTCGACCACCGCCGCCGCCGCAAATCGGATTGATTACACTAACGCGCTTACCACCATGCAGCCTGTCGCGGCCTGTCACGACTATAATGCCGGACATGCCAGGACCCGCCGCTGCCAGCGCGTCGGGTATTGCTGCGTTCAAGCAACCGAGGACAACGTCGTATACGCGTGTCGACGCAGTAACACGCGATCCCCCGGCCGCTGGGAAGTTCGCGTTAATGATGGTGCCGCGAGGCGCTATGATCCTGACGGGGCGGAGGAGACCCCGGTTTCGTGGCGCATCGGGCGCCTTCGTCAGAATGTAGTAGATGAGCGATTGCAACGTATACGGGTGGGTTGTCGTCCCCGTCACGTAGTTGAACGCCGCGAGCACCTGTGGATCTGTACCCGTAAAATCGAAGATCAGGTTGCTTCCGTCGACGGTCATGCGCGCGTGAATATTGATGTACTCACCAGGCCGCATTCCTTCGATGTAGTCAGCGAACTCGTAGGTGCCATCCGGGATGGCCGAGATCACTTCCCGTGCACGCGCCTCCGACAGCGCGAGGGTCGCGTCCATTCCCTTCAGGACCTCGTCGGTCGAATAGCGATCGCACAACTGGCCCAGCCGGACATCCATGCTTTTCAATGCCGAGAGCATCGCCTGGATATCACCCCAGAGTTCGCTGGAGATGCGACTATTGTCCAGGAGGATGTTCTTCACAGATTCATTGAGGACACCTTCCCGATAGAGTAGGACCGGGCGAAGTCGCAGCCCTTCCTGAAAGACCTCGGTCAGGGTCGGAGCAATGCTACCTGGCACTGCGCCGCCAATATCGGACGCATGTACGAATGCCCACGCCAATGCGATGAGTTGGCCATCCCGGAAGATCGGACGGACAAGCGATACGTCCATCATGTGAGTAACCATCCCGTCGCTGGAGAACGGGTCATTCGTGATAATGCAATCACCTGGCTTGAGCGAAGAGAGCGGGATATCCCCTAGCCCTCCTTTCACCGACAGGCCTATGAACGCACTGACGCCAGTATTGATCGGGTAGGCAAATGCTTCTCCATCCGCATTGGCGAGCGCGCATTGAAAGTCCTGGACGAGCTTCACGAAGGTCGTGTGCGCCGTGCGCTGCAGCGTCGACGACGCTTCTTCGACAATTGCGTTGAAGCGATTTGCCATGATGGCGGTTTGAACGGGATCCATGTTTTAGCCCCTCCGATCCAGAGAAATAGCACCGGAGCTGATTGCTTCGGCCGTGTAGGCAGGCGGGACAAGGATCGTTGAGTCATCCTCTTCGATGATGCATGGCCCCTCCACCCTGCTTCCTCTTTCGAGGTCACTGCGGGCATAGATCGGAGTATTTGGATAAAGCCGCCCCGCGATACGGAGGTCGCGCCTGGCGATGGCTGAGACCTCGCCCCTCCTGGAGCTCCCCTCGATATTCACCTGCGAGGGAGAGGGCAGGCTTCCGCGGATGCGAACGCGCAACTCTACAAATTCGACGGCAGCATTCCGGTCGCAATGGGCATAAAGCCTGTTGTGCTCGTCATGGAAGCGATCGGAAATCGTTGCCAGATCCGGGAAGCTGCCATCGGCTTTGGTCGGGACGACGACCGGAACCTGGAATGACTGCCCTTTATATCGTAGTTCCGCCCAAAATTCGTGATCGATCGACGTCAGGCGATCGAGTTCCACCTGCTGCTTGAGCCAGTCGACCGTCTCCGATGCGAGGTGCCTGAATGCGTCAGAGAGCGATTCATGCGTTATCGTCGTGCCTTGAATGACGTTGACGACATCGTGGGTGAGGGTCGTGACCACGCCGCCACAGGCGCAGAAAACCGAAGGCGCGGCAGGCACGATGACCGAATTTATTCCAACCTCGTCCGCAAGCAGTGGTCCATGCAGAGCTCCGTTTCCGCCGAACGTCACAAGCGTCACGTTCTGCGGGTCGAGTCCGTGCGCAGCGAGATAGGGCAGAATCCTGCTGACCATCGTCGAGGTTGTCACGGAAAGGCAGGCATCGGCAGCTTCCGCAGTCGTCACGCTGAGCCGGCCGGCAATACTGTCATATGCTGTCGCAGCGCGGTTCACGTCCAAAGGCATGGCGCCGCCAAGGAAATTGCCGGCATTGAGATAGCCGCATAGAAGATAAGCGTCGGTCACTGTTGGGCGGACGCCACCCCTCCCGAAGGCTGCCGGGCCAGGATAGGCGCCAGCGCTTTCAGGGCCGATCCGCATCGCGGGTCCCTCGAGATGGACTAGGGAGCCGCCACCGGCGCCAATCGCTTCAATCTCGGTTACGGGCAAGGTAATGGGAAAGTCGCCTACTGCTCCCTGCGAGGTGACCGTCGGGTTGCCCTGACGGACCAGCGACACATCTGTGCTCGTGCCGCCCATATCAAAGGTGAGCAAGTATTCATGCTTGCTGAGCGAAGAGACAGTCTGTGCGGCGGTCACCCCGGACGCCGGCCCCGACAACAGCGTGTGAACCGGAAACTTCGCCGCGTCCGCAAGCCCAAGTGCACCACCATTGGAGCGCGTCACAAACAGCCGGACAGATGAAAGCCTGTTAGTGACGTAGCGCTCAATCTCCTGCAGATATGCCTGGACGCGGGGTTTGACATAGGCGTTTAAAGTTGCATTGACAGCACGCTCGTATTCCCCGATGCGCGGCCATATTTCACTCGAAATACAGACGTCCATTTCCGGGTCGATCTCATTGATCAAGCCACGGATCTCGCGCTCGTGCTTAGGATTTCGAAAGCTGTGAAGAAAAACGACGGCGATTGCCTTAACGTCGGCGGCCTTAACGCCAGCCACTGCCCGGCGAACTGCTTCGGCGTCGATCGGTGTAAGCACCTCGCCATCGGCATCGAGACGTTCCGGGATCTCGAAAACGAGGTCCCGAGCTACAAGCGGAATTGCGCGGGAGGAGAATAAATCTACGGGATTCTTGAGACGAAGGCGCTGGAGCTCAAGGATGTCGCGGAAACCCTCCGTCACGAAAAGCGCGATGGGTTCTGCGGATCGTTCGATCACCGTATTGGTGCTAACCGTCGTACCGTGCATGACAACGACTTCGTCATCATCCGAAATTCGCAGCTGGTCGAGAAGCGGCTCAAACCCGTCCTTGAACCCTTCCGCAAAGTGCGGAGGCGTAGAGGGTACCTTCAGACGAGTAATTCCCTGGGAGCTGTCAGAACGCCAACCGACAAAGTCGGTGAACGTTCCGCCGATATCCACTCCTATGCGGACGAGAGCCATCAAACACTTCCTATCTTGACCTTTGCAACGGCAACAAACGTCCTTCCCGGGCGAAATGCTCGGGCGTACTAATCTGTCGCAATCGGCTTTGATGAGGATTATGTTATGTCGGAATGGCCAATGGTTTATAGCGGGGTTTCATTGAAATGGGCGAATAGTTTCTTCGAACCATCAGGGCTGCATTGCAGCCTGTTCCCAAGGGCGAAAGAGGCCGGCGATTTGTCTTCGCCCGGAAACGCAGTTCAAGTGGAAAACCGCGACGAAGCCACCGAAAAAGTTCGGCAGCTTCGCCAACCCACCAACTTACAAAGTTTGGCTTATCGCCCGACGAGGCAGCCTAGGACACGCCCGGTTGTGCTGACGGCTTGAAGCGCACCACGAAACGGTGGCGGTCGCCAGGATAAATAAGACGGACGAAGGTAATAAGCTGTTCATCCAGCCAGGTCCGGCGCGCGATGGATATGCATGCAGTTCGCTCAACCACTTGCAACCGGCGAGCAAGTATGGCGTCAGCCGACACCGCTCGTATCGAATGTTCTCCGTCTGTGAACGGAACGTTATGAAGGAGCCAACTGCCGGGCGGTTCGTCCTTGAACTGAAGTCTCTCCACCTGGGGAACCGCGTCGAGGTTGATTTGGCGGGTTTCCATGGTGAACGGGAGATTGTCAGCGTAGTGCATGACTTCAAGGGTCAAAAGACGCGTCCCGACAGGAACGCCGACATGACGCGCATCTAGAGGGTCGGTCGCCTTGCGAATGCTCCGATCCGTGATCTCAAACGTGTAGGTCCGGTCAATCGCCATGACCTCTGCACGGATGTCCTGAATGTGCATCAACGGCTCTTCGATCCGCGGCGGAGCTACAAAGGACCCGGATCGGCGCTTCCGGGTAATCATTCCCGAAGCAGCCAGGCTCGACAGAGCCTTGTTCACCGTCATCCGAGAGCAGTTATAGATGTCGACCAACTCACGCTCCGGCGGAATCCGGGCACCTGGGCCCCACTCACCCGTGGCAATCTTGTTCTCGATGTCACGCTGGATCTCCGAGTATCGAGATGCGGCATGCTTTTCTATTGCAAGATCATCCATGGGCAAGCGACGCTGCCTTTGAAATATTGGAACTGCTCACGATCGTACCTCTTTCACCATCTGCAAAAACCGTATCAATGGTCTATAACATATGGTTGATTAATCGTACACCAAACGAAGGCCAGATCGCGATTGCTAAGGTCAATGGAAAGAAGGGTTTTCGACCGAAATGTGAAAATGCATGGCGGCGAGATTAACGTCGCCGCCACCAGGACAATATCACTGCCAATCAGAGAACCGGCAGGAGGCCCTTCGTCAACGGAGCAATCAAGCGACCGCTCGCGACAAGCTCGGTTGCGCGCTTGAGATCGTCAGCCATGTAGCGGTCATCTTCGAGCTTGGGTATTACGGCGCGGATTCCCTTGCGGACCGTATCAAGCGCCGGGCTCGAGGAAAGAGGAGCCCTGAGATCAATGCCCTGAGCGGCGCTGATAGCTTCGATCCCCACGATAGAGAACAGGTTTTCGGTCATCTGAAGGAGACGCCTGGCACCATGGCAAGCCATGGACACGTGGTCCTCCTGGTTTGCGGAAGTTGGTGTGGAGTCAACCGAAGCAGGATGCGACATCTGCTTGTTTTCCGACATGAGAGCAGCAGAGGTCACCTCGGCGATCATGAAGCCGGAATTCAGACCTGGTCTGGGTGTCAGAAATGCGGGGAGACCGTAGCTAAGAACCGGATCCACCAGCAGGGCGATACGTCGCTGTGCGATTGCACCGATCTCGCAGATGGCGATGGCAATCTGATCCGCGGCAAAGGCTACGGGCTCGGCGTGGAAGTTGCCGCCAGAGACGATCGTTCCATCGGAGAGCACGAGGGGATTGTCGGTGGCAGCGTTCGCCTCGATCATCAAAGTGTTGGCAGCCTGACGCAGGAGGTCCAGGCAGGCTCCTGCCACCTGTGGCTGGCATCGCAGGCAGTACGGGTCCTGAACCCGCTCATCGCCTTCTTCATGACTTGCGCGGATTTCGGAGCCATCCATGAGCGAGCGCAGCGCCTGTGCAGCGTCGATCTGACCCTGATGGCCGCGAAGAGTGTGGATCTCCGGGTGGAAAGGCGCGGTCGATCCCATCGCGGCGTCGGTTGAGAGCGCACCGGATACCAGCGACGATACCAGTGCCCTGTGAGCCCGAAAGAGGCCAACAAGTGCGAGGGCGGTTGAGGTTTGAGTACCGTTGATCATCGCCAGGCCTTCCTTGGCCTTTAGCGTAATCGGGGTGATACCGGCTTTGGCCAACGCCTGCTTTGCCGACATGACTTCGCCATCGAACATGGCGTCGCCTTCACCGATCACAGCCGCCGTCATGTGAGCGAGTGGCGCGAGGTCGCCCGATGCGCCCACAGATCCCTTTTCGGGAATGATCGGAAGGACATTCTTCTCGAGCATGGCGGCGAGCACGTGAATGACTTGCGGCCTGACGCCCGAAGCGCCCCGTCCTAGCGAAATCAGCTTTAACGTCATGATGAGGCGCACGATGCCGTCGGCGAGTGGAGCGCCGACACCGCAGCAATGAGAAAGGATCAGATTCCGTTGCAAGGTTTCGACGTCGTCGGCGGGAATGCGCACGCTCGCCAGCTTTCCGAAGCCGGTATTGATCCCGTAATGCGCCTCATCTCCTCCCGCAATCTCGGCCACCCTGTCGGCGGATGCCTGTACCCTTTTCAGGGAGTCCGCATCCAGCTTTGGGATCAATGCGTTCTCATAGACGGCTGCCAATGTTTCGAGCGTTACTTTTCCTGGGACGAGCGTGTTGGGCATATTCAAACCTTTAGGATGAGGGAGGGGCAGACATATTCGCGTTGTGGCCCCATATTTGTATATACCATACCAAATCTGCCCCTGTGTAAAGCTCCATCCCAAAAAATGGAGCGGGCGACCACGTCGAAACGGGCCGCCCGGAGGAATGGATATATTCTATGAGACTGATTAGTTTGGCTTAATCTGGTTGAATCGACCGGGAAATTCCTGACCGTTCACTGCACGCCCATAAAACATCCCAAGGTACCAGGGGAAGTAATGATATGACCAGGCGCATAGCCGATTGCCATACATAATGAAGGTTCGCAGCAGCGTGCGGAGCTCTTCCTTGTCGTCAGTCTCACGGATGGCGGCACGCAGCTTGTTGGAGAAGTCGAGCAGCGTGTTCAGTCCGGAGTAGCCAAGATATTCCGAATAGGCAGGATCAAACGCCTCGACCGCCGCCACAAAATCCTCATGCGAGAGTGTGTCGATCAGCTTCAGAAGTGGATACGCAGTGTACATGATGTAGTCGCGGAGCATGCCGTTGGCGAAGTCCCACGCAGTGAAATACTGACCATACGTTCCAGTGTCACCAATCTCACCCGTCCGTATGCGACGCAAGTCTTCCGGTTCGTCCGTCTGGATCCTTTTGGCTTCCGCATAAAATACCGCAGCAGCGCCCTTCAGATTTGCAAACCTGCCTTCGCCTTTGAACGCCTGTGACACGTCGTGCGGCCTTACCTCCACGAAGATCTTTTCCTTTGCGAAAAACAGGTTGTTCCAGATCGCCTTGCCGACGACTGGCAGCAGATGATGATATTCCTCCAGGACTTTTCCGAGGACGGGCTGAGCGAGCGGCTCAAGTCCCTTGCCGTACTGGATCGAAAACTTGTTGCCGGTGGCTTGGGAGTATCTCAGGTCACCGATTGCGCAATCGACAATGCGTCGGCGCAACCGAACTGGTGCCGTGCTGATCGTTGGCGTCCACGCATAAAGTGACTCTCCCGACACGACCGGATGCGCCTGCATGACCTTGAATGGCAGGTCCTGCCAAAACTCCTCGCAGAGTTCGGGATTTTCCTCGTCTGCGAGCTCGGCCACCACGACGATGTCGAGCTCTGGCCACGCGATCTCAACCAATCTTCCCATTTCGCTTCCCCTTTTGGAATTTTTTCAGGTCAAACCGAAAGCCATAACCTGAATAGGTATAGACCATATTTGTTTATTCGCCGATCTCAAGCCGAAATGATGATAAAAATAGTCGTTCTCGCAGATTTATGCTATACATAATGCCATATTTGTCTACTTATCCCCCAATTTTGACCGTTTATGGAAAATATTTCTCCCCAAGCAGTCACCCAGAGGACATCGACCTAGAGTGCCCGGCGTGGCTTCACGGCACTTATGTTCGCCGTACGTTCCAATTTCGGGAAGCTAAGAGCATCATCGTCCAAACCAGAATGGATAAATGGTCTATACAAAATGGCATTATTGGATATGCTTATCCCCGTGCGGCCTCGTAGCCGCACGATCAACGATAGGGATCTGCGAAATGTCGTATAATAGCTTGAGTGACGTCGTGAAGGCGGTGAAGGAGGCGACCCGTGCTTATGAAAGCACCGAGCCGAAGGAACTTCACGATATCCGCACCGGGACCTTCGCGGTCGGCACAAACAACCAGTACTTCACCAACCTGGACTTCGTGAACGGCATGCTTCGCGACCAGTCGATGTACACATGGTACCCCCTCCTGCTCACGTTCCAGGACGAGCGCTTCACCCTCGAGCAGTGCTGCGCACTGGTTCATCGCTTTGATTACGCATACAGCAACTACCTGCGTTATAGCGGCCTGCAGGAAATGGGCGCGTTCGCCGAAGCGATCACGAAGCACCTGCCGACAGCTTCCAGCCGCGGGGAAGCGGTTGAGGCGGTCAAGGCGTTCCTCGGATATCTCAACCGACTGGCTGCCTGGTCCTTCCACTATTTCCCCTGGAGCATCGGCAAGCATCTCACCTACGAGACCCCCGAAGGTTCTATCGCGGCACTGGCCGATCTCTCGCGGCGCGTGAAGATCAACGAAGGCCAGAAGGTACGCCTCACATGGCAGCCACTCGGCATCAGCGTCATTGCCTATCTTGCTACCAAGGAAAACCCGGAACTCTGCAATGACCTCATCGAGGCTTTGCCGTTCACCGTCGTTCAGGACCACGCTGTTGTCAGCGGTGAATCCATGTACGCCTGGGCTCCCGTGGTCAGCACTTCGCCGGTTCATGTGAAGGAACGTCAGTGTGACGCTCCGGTCGGCCGTATCCGCTATTCGCAGGGCACCGGCAACAAGGTCATCGTGCAATACGGCGAAGTAACCGAAGACATCGCAACGCCGGTGCTCGGTGAGATCCTGCCGCAATACGCCGAAGACCTCGCCAAGGTTGGCCGGGCGGTTCTGGACAGCAACTTTGGCGACAAAACGCCCATCATGTTGACGGTCGAACTCGCGTAAATGCGTTCAACCATGCGGCCCCCGATAGCGGGGCCGCCTTACGTTTAGGCCTGCATAAAAATTGACTTGATTGGCCATGCCAATCTGTTAATATGTATAGACCAAACCGCAGCAAAGAATGCGGAAAGAGGAGAACAGGAAATGGCATTCTGGTTCGAATTCGAAATGATCAATGAAGTTCCGAACAAGACGCTGCGCGCCGGACTAATCGCCGGCGATCCGTGGGTGTCTGGGCGTGTACACAGTTTGACAATCCGCTCGATCCGGAATGGTCTCGAAAGACTTTTGAGCTTCAGGGCTCATGCAGGACTTGCCCGACCACGCTGATTATCGCCCGTCGCCGGCAACAGACGCCTCGAGCGAGCCGCTCGTTTGCGAGTTGACGCGCCCCAGGAGGGGCCAGTCATGAAATCCGAACTCAACTGAGTGTCTGCGCGCGGCAAAGATTCCGGCGCGGAGCGGTTTGTCTCGTCTTAGTGCGGGTCGAACTTCAACCAAAGGGGAACTGATATGAAATGGCATTTTGGTAAAGCCATCGCCGGTGGCATGTTGCTGGTTGCAGCCTGCGCATTGAGCTCGGCAGCGCTCGCGCAACAGAAAGAACTTATTCTCAGCGGCTTCGGCGGCGCTTACGACGAGGCGATGGCTGCGAGCGTCAAGTCCTTCGAGCAGGAAAACGGGGTGAAGGTGACAATCGTTGCGGGTTCCGGTGCCAGCAACATCGCGCGCGTCCGCAATAAGGAAGTCGATGTGATCGTTTCCGATCCGGTCTTCGCCCTCCGTATGGAAGCTGAGAAGGCCTTTGCGCCCCTCGACCCGAAGCTTGTTCCCAATCTCAAAAACATCTACCCGAAGGCAATCTACTCCGATGCGGTCGTTGCCGCGAATTTCGGAGCATACGTCATCGCCTACAATCCGGCCGAAGTTAAGGCCCCGGAATCGTGGTACGATCTCGCAAAGCCGGAATATAAGGGCCGGATCGCACTGCGCGGCTTCCGACCCGAAAACATCGATCTGATCACGCTCTTCGCAAAGCGCGCCGGCGGCAGTGAGCGCAGTCCGGACGCCGGCTTCGCTGAAATGGCAAAAATTGCCCAGAACATCGATGTCTGGGTCGATTCCCATGCCAACCATCTCGAACTGTACCGCAACGATCAGATTTCCATGAGCATGTGGACCGATGGTCGAATTGCCTGGGCGCGTGACACTGAAGGCCTGAAAATCCAGGGTGCCATTCCGAAGGAAGGGTTCTTCCCGCTTGCCTCGACACTCAGCGTAGTTGCTGGCCGGCCGAACACCGAACTGGCAGAGAAGCTGGTCAATCATTTGTTGAGCCCCGAAGCCGGCCTCAACATGGCAACCCGCCTTGGCTACTTCCCGACGAACAAAGAAACCAAGTTGCCGCAGGATGTTCAGGCCAAGATCATGATCACGCCGGACAACGTCAATGACCTTCAAAGTGCCGACTGGAAGTACATCGTGTCGGTCTATGATCAATGGCAGCAGCGCTGGGAACGGGAAATTCAACGCTAATGGCTGAAAATTTTGACATTGAGCTTTCGCATTGCCGCAAGGCTTACGGCGACGTCATCGTTCTCGATGACGTTTCTCTCCAGGTCAAGAACGGTGAGTTCATCACCGTTCTTGGTCCGAGCGGCTGCGGCAAGACGACAACGCTGCGCATGATCGGTGGGTTCATCATCCCCGATAGCGGTCGCGTGTCGATCAGAGGCAGAGAAGTAACCCATCTGCCTCCATACAAACGCAACATCGGCGTGGTTTTCCAGAATTACGCCCTGTGGCCCCATATGACGGTCGCGGAGATACTCTCGTTTGGTCTTCGCATCCGCAAACTACCCAGAGAAGAAATTGCTCGTCGTGTAGATCGGGCGCTTGGCATGGTACAATTGACCGGGTTGAAGGATCGCTATCCGCGCGAATTGAGCGGAGGCCAACAGCAGCGCGTCGCAATGGCGCGCGCCCTTGCCATTGATCCGGAGGTCATCATTCTCGATGAGCCGCTATCCAATCTGGATAGGCGGCTGCGTGAAGAACTCCGCATTGAACTGAAGCGGCTGCAACGGTCTCTTGGCGTGACGATGCTATTCGTCACCCACGACCAGGAAGAAGCGCTCTCGATGTCCGATCAGGTCGTCGTCATGCAATCCGGCAAAATTCAGCAGATAGCAGACCCACGGACCGTATACGAACGACCAGCGAACCGTTTCGTCGCGGGCTTCCTTGGTAGCGCCAATTTCATGCATGGCGAACTGGTGCAGAATACTCAGGAGAGCAAAGCCGAGATCAAGCTTGGCAATGGTGCGATCGTGACCGCGCATGCGCCCGCGGCAAAGCCGACAGGCGAGAAGGTTACCGTCATCGTTCGACCCGAGTGGCTTGTGCTTGAGCGGCAGGGAACCGATCTGACTGCAAACCAGCTCGAAGGCACCGTGAGTGACGTGGTCTATGAGGGATCGGCGATCCGTTACGGTATCCATCTCACGCACGACCCCGAGGCGCCGATCTTCCTTCAGGAGCGATCGAACGCCGATATTTTGAACCCCGGAGATAAGGTCAGGATCAATGTCACCAATGCCGTCATTGCCGCAGACTGACGATCAGGGCGGCCTGCGGGGCCGGGTAGTTGCCTGGGCCGCGCGTGCACCGCTATTCGTGCCTTTCATCTTCGTCATCCTGTTCTTTTTTGTCCCCATGGGCTGGCTTGTCGGAACAAGCATGTCCACGCATGAGGTTGGCAGTGCGCCTGTGTTTACCGGCACACTCGAGCATTATGCGCGGTTCTGGACAGATCCCTTCTATCTGGAAACAGCGCTTTGGACGACCGTAAGGCTGTCGGTTGTCTCCACGGTCTTTGCTTTAATTATTGGCTATGTGCTTGCCTACTATATCGCTGAACTTCCCCCGCATCGGAGAGGTTTTCTCACCAGCATGGTGGTCGTCTCGCTCTCGGTAAACATTGTCATTCGGATTTTCGGCTTGAATGTGCTTCTGATGAGCGGCGGACTTGTCGACAGCGCCCTGACCTTTATCGGCATGCCAAAGGTCCGCATTATGTATACCGAGCTTGGCGTCTTGATCGGCTTGATCCAGATTGCCGTGCCTTACGTTGTTTTGCCCCTTATCGGCGTAATCGCCGCGATCGACCCGGCGCTCAAAGAGGCGGCAGAGAGCGTCGGTGCGAACAAGTACAGGACTTTTTGGGCCGTGACATTTCCGCTCTCGCTGCCGGGAGTGGTCGCGGGCACCCTGATTGCTTTCACGCTAAACGCTGCAGCATTCGCCATCCCGTCCCTGATGGGGGGTGGTCGAGTGAGAATGATGGGGATGATGGCGTACGAACAGGCAACCGTGCAAGGCAATTTTCCCTTCGCCGCCGCGATCGGGATTAGCCTGACAATCCTGAGCATCCTGATTACCGCAATCTATTTGTTCGCCATCAATCGAACATTCCGAACGGCGAGGAGAGCGGCATGAGCACCACCTTAATAGCTCCAGGCAGGAAAGTGCGGTTACCGCTTCCTTCGGCACTGGGAATTGCCGCATTTTGTGCATTTGTCTTTGTTATCGCCCCGCTTATCGTGGTCGCGGGCGCAGCCTTGAACGCGGAAGCGATGTTTTTCCCACCGCGACAGTTGACCTTGCACTGGATGACTGCGGCGCTGACCGACGGCAGCTTCGTTAATGGTGCGCTCATCAGTTTTGTCGTCGCATCGGTGGCAGCTTCTGTCTCGACGCTCTTTGCCCTTCCCGTTGCGTTGCAATTGCGAAAAGCCCCGCCGACGGTGGCGAAAATCCTGACCTTGTCGTTCATGGGACCGTTGCTGGTGCCCTCGGTGATCTTCGCCTTGTCCCTTTATTCCGTGATGATCTACGTGTTCGGTGTGACCAATCTGTTCATCCTCATGATTGGCCACGTGATAATCACCATGCCGTATCCGGTTCGTACCATCACGGCGGTTACCGAGCATCTTGATCCTGCGCTGGAGGATGCAGCCAGCAGCGTCGGGGCAAATCCATGGCGGACTTTCGTTTCGGTGACACTGCCCTTGATCAAACCCGGAGTCATTGCCGGCTTCCTGTTTGCGTTCATAACGTCATGGAACGACTTTTCGATCTCCGTGTTTCTCACGCCGCGCGAATTGCAGCCGTTGCCCATCAAGATCTACGAATATCTCTTGTACCAATATAGACCGCTGATTGCTGCCGTCTCCACCTGGTCGGTCATTGGCTCGGCAATTGTCGTTCTGATCATCGACCGCCTTGTAGGCCTGAATGTCTTTACCGGCCGGCGC
This sequence comes from Agrobacterium sp. ICMP 6402, assembly GCF_009498615.1. NCBI lineage: Bacteria > Pseudomonadati > Pseudomonadota > Alphaproteobacteria > Hyphomicrobiales > Rhizobiaceae > Agrobacterium > Agrobacterium sp. ICMP 6402. Next base: position 16,582 of record NZ_QSNV01000016.1, on the reverse strand, counting down.
AACTAGATCGACCGGATCAACATAAAAGACAAAAGGGGCGCTCGACGCCCCTTTTGCAGTTGATGCTGCCAAGGAGTTATGTTCTGGACGCCGGGCCAAATATCCTCGCAGCGTTACGGGAAGTGTTTCCCGCGCTCGCACTTGCAGCCCGCTATCGACGAAGCAACTTATGCATCGTGGCGAGAAAGCGACGATTGATTTCGTCGCGAGCGACATGGCGTCCCGCAACGACTTGTCTGCGGCCGCGAACCCAGACGCTGTCGATCGTCACCCCGTCGGCAAATATCCAGTGGTCCAGAATTTCATCTCTCTCAAGGTAGGAAACGGCATCGACATTGAGCGACAGCAAATCGGCTGAGTTGCCGGCCTCGATGCCAATCTCCGATCCCAAAGCCACAGTGCCACCGCGGCCTGCTGACTCAAGAAGATGACGGCCCGTGGATTCATTCGGCGCCGCCAGTACGTTTCTCATCTGACGTCCCAGCCTCTGCGAGTATTCGAGTTGCCGCAATTCACCAGCGAGGGAGATCAGGATGTTCGAATCCGATCCGATGCCGATCCTGCCTCCCTCCTCAACGAATGCATGGCCGGGAAATATGCCATCCCCGAGATTGGCCTCGGTTATCGGGCAAAGACCCGCAACTGCACCACTACGCGCAACTCTACGCGTTTCGGTTTCGGTCATATGGGTCGCATGAATGAGGCACCAGCGCTGGTCGACCGGCGCATTGTCCAGCAACCATTCGACGGGGCGGGCGGAGGACCAGGCGAGACAATCTGTGACCTCCTTCATTTGCTCGGCAATGTGAATGTGGATCGGCCCTCTGGCCCACCTTTCAGTGATCTGAAGCAACTCTTGCGGCGTGACGGCTCTCAGGCTGTGGGGCGCCACGCCGAGTTCGGCGCCAGCAATTTTCCCGACTAGCGATTGGCACTCGCTCATCAGTTGGTCGTAACTGTCGAGCGAGTTGATGAACCGCCGTTGCCCCTCGACCGGAGCAAGGCCACCAAACCCCGAATGAGCGTAAAAGACCGGCAGTAATGTCAGACTTATTCCTGTGGCGCTGGCCGCCGCGATAATGCGTTCCGCCATCTCGGCAATATTTGAGTAGTGGCTGCCATCTGGGCTGTGATGCAGGTAGTGAAACTCACCGACACGGCTGTAGCCCGCTTCAAGCATCTCCATGTATAGCTGCGAAGCGACGGCCTCGACATCATCCGGGCTCATTGTCAAAGCGAACCGGTACATCACATTTCGCCAGCTCCAGAAGCTGTCATCGGTTGGTCCGCGTGTTTCGGCCAAGCCTGCCATGGCGCGCTGAAAGGCATGGCTATGAAGATTGCCCATCGCGGGCAAGATGAGGTTGTGGCGCTCGTCGGCCGACGTTGCCGCCGTACCTGTTTCGACGGACGCGATAAAGCCGCCCTCGATCCGCAGCAGAACGTTCTTATGCCAACCGGTGGGCAAAAGGGCGCTCTTCGCAAATAGTGTGGTGCGATCCAACTCTCCCATAACCTCTTCTCCGAGCTTGATGCGATCGCCAAAACGATCAACTTGGTTCTTGCAATTTACGCCATTGGTATATACAAAATACAGATAAGGAAAGACAAATCCAATTGATATGGGGATCGAGGTGTCAGAGGCAAAACCCACATCGGATGAGGAAGTCGTCATCTGGAGGAATGCGCGACTGGCAACCGTCGCGGAAGGAACGGATGGCCTTGGCATCATCGACGGTGGCGTAGTCATCGTCAAAGGCGAGCAGATTTCTTATGTCGGTACAGACAATGATCTCCCCGCCTCCCTGACAAAGGGAGCGATTGAGGTTGATTTGGGAGGTCGGTGGGTAACGCCCGCCCTGATCGACTGCCATACACATCTGGTTTTCGGCGGCGACAGGGCGTTGGAATTCGAGATGAGGCTTTCGGGCGCAACCTATGAAGAGATTGCGAGAGCCGGCGGCGGCATTGTCTCCTCTGTTAAGGCGACTAACGCGCTTTCGGAGGACGAATTGGTCCTTCAGGCACTTCCCCGATTGGACGCTCTCCTCTCCGAAGGAGTCGGCACCGTGGAGGTCAAGTCGGGCTACGGCCTCAATGTCGGAACGGAATTGAAGATGCTTCGAGCCGCGAGGCGGCTCGCGGCGTTACGCCCTGTGCGGATCGTAACGAGCTATCTGGCAGCGCACGCGACGCCGGAAGCTTATCGTGGTAACAACGGTGGGTACATCGAAGATGTTGTTATTCCTGGCCTCGAGGCAGCCAGACGAGAAGGGCTGGTTGATGCTGTCGACGGCTTCTGTGAGGGTATTGCCTTTTCTCCTGACGAGATTTCTCGCGTTTTCGACGCTGCCGAAAGGCATGGGTTGCCTATCAAGTTGCATGCCGAGCAGTTGAGCAATCTCGGTGGAGCAAAACTCGCGGCTTCTCGCGGGGCGCTTTCGGCAGACCATCTAGAATATCTCGATGAACATGGCGCCAGGGCGTTGGCTGCGTCTGGGACCGTTGCCGTCCTCCTGCCCGGAGCTTTCTACACCCTGCGGGAAAAGCAGCTACCACCGGTTCAGGCGCTGAGGGACGCAGGTGCCAGCATCGCCATCGCGACAGATTGTAATCCAGGAACCTCGCCTCTGACGTCCATGCTGCTGGCCATGAATATGTCGGCCACGCTTTTCGGATTGAGTGTCGACGAATGCGTTGCTGGGGCGACCCGGGAAGCTGCGCGTGCACTCGGCTTGGTCACGACCACAGGCACGCTTGAAGTTGGCAAATCCGCCGATTTCGCTGTGTGGAATATCGGGCGACCGGCCGAACTCGTTTATCGCATCGGGTTCAATCCGCTGCATGCCCGAATATTCAAAGGCCGCAGATTGCGGCCCTGAAATCAAAAACCATGACTACTCGTGCGTCGCGATCAGCACCCCATGAGTTGTCTTTTGCAATAGAGAGCAATCGATGAGCGTTTTTGAAGTCCAACAAGGTACTTCCCCCGTCATTCTTGGTGTGCCGCATACTGCAACCGATGTTCCAGGTGATATATGGCACAAACTGAACGACAATGGTCGACGGCTTGCTGACACCGATTGGCATATACATAATCTGTACGATGGCTTGCTGGAAAACGCTACTGTCGTTCGAGCAACCTTCCATCGCTACGTCATTGACGCCAATCGCGATCCGGCTGGGACGTCCTTATACCCCGGCCAGAATACGACCGGACTCGTTCCGACGACAGATTTCGACGGCAATCCTATCTGGACTATCGGCGCCGAGCCTAGCGCCGAGGATGTGGCAGCACGTGTCGCCAGCTTCCACGAACCTTATCACGCCGCTCTGCTGGCGGAGATAAAACGGATCAAGGCGATCCATGGTATCGCCATCATCTATGACTGCCACTCAATCCGATCACATATCCCCTTTCTGTTCGAAGGCAGGCTTCCGGATTTCAACATCGGCACTGACGGAGGTGTGACCTGCGATCCGCGGATCCAAGAGGCCACAGTGGACGTCGTTGCGTCGGCCAAAGGCTTTAGTGGCAACCTCAACGGCCGCTTCAAGGGCGGGTGGACGACGCGCCACTATGGCAGGCCGGAGACGGGCGTGCATGCGATCCAAATGGAGCTTGCCCAGTCGACGCATCTCCAGACCGAAGCACCGCCCTTCGCCTACGACCCGGCGAAGGCAGAACGTCTTCGTGTCCATCTGAACGAAATACTGACGCGCCTGGAGCACGTTGCAGCTGATCTCAAGAACGAAGCGAGGAGCTAAAAACTAGATGACCAACCCACGCCACAATATCCGCGACGTCCGCGCACCGCAGGGCAATGAACTCAATGCCAAGAGCTGGATGACGGAAGCGCCGCTGCGTATGCTGATGAACAATCTCGATCCTGACGTGGCCGAGAACCCGCATGAGCTGGTCGTCTACGGCGGTATCGGCCGTGCTGCTCGCACCTGGGAGGATTTTGACCGCATCGTCGCAACGCTGAAGGATTTGAACGAGGATGAAACGCTCCTCGTGCAATCGGGCAAGCCGGTCGGTGTTTTTCGCACCCACAAGGATGCGCCGCGCGTGCTGATCGCCAACTCCAACCTCGTGCCGCATTGGGCGACCTGGGATCACTTCAACGAGCTGGATAAGAAGGGTCTCGCTATGTATGGCCAGATGACCGCCGGCTCGTGGATTTATATCGGCACGCAAGGGATCGTCCAGGGCACTTATGAAACCTTCGTCGAGGCTGGTCGCCAGCATTATGACGGCAACCTCAAGGGCAAGTGGATCCTGACGGGCGGCCTCGGCGGCATGGGCGGTGCCCAGCCGCTGGCCGCCGTCATGGCCGGCGCCTCCTGCCTCGCCGTCGAGAGCGACGAGACGCGCATCGATTTCCGTCTGCGCACTCGTTACGTCGACGCCAAGGCGAAGACGCTCGACGAAGCGCTGGCGCTGATCGACCAGTGGACCAAGGCGGGCGAAGCCAAGTCTGTCGGCCTGCTCGGCAACGCTGCAGAAGTCTTTCCGGAGCTGGTCAAGCGTATGAAATCAGGCGGGCCGCGTCCAGACATCGTCACCGACCAGACCTCGGCCCACGACCCGCTGAACGGCTACCTGCCGATCGGTTGGACGGTTGCCGAACACAGGGCCAAGCGCGAAAGCGACCCGAAGTCGGTCGAAGTCGCCGCCCGCGCCTCGATGAAGCAGCATGTGGAAGCCATGGTCGCCTTCTGGGATGCCGGCGTGCCGACATTGGACTACGGCAACAACATACGTCAGGTCGCTAAGGATGAAGGACTGGAAAACGCCTTCGCTTTTCCCGGTTTCGTGCCGGCCTATATCCGCCCGCTCTTCTGCCGCGGCATCGGCCCGTTCCGCTGGGCAGCGCTTTCCGGTGATCCCGAAGACATCTACAAGACCGACGCCAAGGTGAAGGAACTGCTGCCCGACAACAAGCACCTGCACAACTGGCTGGACATGGCGCGCGAACGCATCGCGTTCCAGGGCCTGCCGGCGCGCATCTGCTGGGTGGGTCTGGGAGACCGCCACAAGCTCGGACTCGCTTTCAACGAAATGGTCCGTAACGGCGAACTCTCCGCCCCGATCGTCATCGGCCGCGACCATCTCGACAGCGGCTCGGTCGCCTCGCCGAACCGCGAAACGGAAGCCATGAAGGACGGATCGGATGCCGTTTCCGACTGGCCGCTCCTGAACGCGCTGCTCAACGCGGCGTCCGGTGCGACCTGGGTCTCCCTGCACCACGGCGGTGGCGTCGGCATGGGCTTTTCCCAGCATTCCGGCATGGTCATCTGCGCCGACGGCACTGACGATGCGGCCCGCCGCTTGGAACGTGTTCTCTGGAACGACCCGGCGACGGGCGTCATGCGCCATGCCGATGCCGGCTACGACATCGCTATCGATTGCGCCAAGGAGCAGGGTCTTCGCCTGCCCGGCATTCTGGGAAATTGAGGGAACCGCCAGCGGGGGGTCGCCAACCGGCCCTCCGCGAAGCGAGGAGACGAAGTATGCAGATTATCCGAAAGGGCGACTATCACTCGATGCCATGGAAGAACGGTGGTGGCGAAACGCTTGAGGTTGCCGTACATCCTCCCGGAGCCTCGGTCAACGATTTCGATTGGCGTGTCAGTATTGCAAAAGTGGCGGCCGACGGCCCCTTTTCTATCTTCCCCGACATTGATCGAACGCTCAGTCTCCTTGATGGTGACGGTATCGAGCTCGTAGCCGAGACGGGATCGATGAACGAGTTACAGCGCGGTAGCGAACCATTTTCTTTCGCTGCAGATCTGGGAATAAACGGTCGCTTGTTGAATGGGCCCATTACAGATCTGAACGTGATGAGTAGACGAGGACGCTTCACGCACAGAGTGCAGCGTCGCGTCATCGACGACACGATTTCGATACAGCCCGGTGCTGGCACAACGATGCTGATCGGTAATTCTCCCTATATTGTTCTTCAGCCTAAAGCTGAAATTCAACCTCTCGATCTCGTCATATTGACATCCAGTGAAATTACACTTCGTCCGCTTGGCAGGTACGCTGTGATCTTCATTGTCGAGCTTATCCCCTATGAGAACGACTCCTCGCGAAGAAAGAGCCTCGCGAAGCCGCTCGACGATGAACCTGACTTCGGCCGCCCGCTTCACCGCGCAATGGGCTGAAGGCAATACGGGATAAAGACCCGCGAAAAGGGAGGCAAATGGACAGCGACATTCAAAAGAATCAGTTCTCTTCGAACGACCTGCGAAGCCAGCCAGATCTTACTACCAACTACCGACCGCTCGGCATCAAGGCGGTCGTTGCGGCTTGCGTTTTCGTAAAGTCAGACGAACGCCTTCCCATATCGAAGCGGGCAGAGAACGACACGGCGACAGGCGACCCCAAGTCCTCGCCCGCCTCAGAACGAAAAGGCATCGAACGTGGGACCGACATCATAGCGCGACTCTCGCGATTGTCAGACCCTGACACATCTGAACCAGAGTGATGGTGTCGGGATCAGTGCGCGCTAGCAGACCCCTTAATGCGTTCCTAACACCTTGGAGGTCGACCATCTGTTGGGTCACATAGCAAAGGGCGAGATCCCGACATCGCTCAAATGGAGATGTGGAATGCAGCACTGGCTGGAAAAGCTGACCGATCTTGCCGCAATTCAGGGCGACGAGTGCATCCTGAATAATGGCCTTGCCGACCTTGCCGAACATTTCGGCTTCACCGGGTACGCCTATCTCCATATCCAGCACAAGCATGTCATCGCGGTGACCAACTATCACCGCGAGTGGCAATCAACCTATTTCGACAAGAAATTCGACGCGCTCGACCCGGTCGTCAAACGTGCGCGATCCATGAAGCATGTCTTTGCCTGGTCGGGCGAACAGGAGAGGCCGAAGCTATCGAAGGAAGAGCGCGCCTTCTATGCGCAAGCAGCTGACTTCGGTATTCGCTCGGGCATCACCATTCCCATCAGGACCGCCAACGGTTCCATGTCGATGTTCACGCTGGCGTCGGAGAGGCCGGCAATCTCGCTTGATCGGGAAATCGATGCGGTTGCAGCAGCGGCGGCCGTCGGGCAGCTCCATGCCCGCATCTCCTTCCTTCTGATCACGCCCACCGCCGAAGATGCCGCATGGCTCGATCCGAAAGAGGCGACCTATCTGAGATGGATCGCCGTCGGCAAGACAATGGAAGAGATCGCTGATGTCGAAGGGGTCAAATACAACAGCGTCCGCGTCAAGCTCCGCGAGGCCATGAAGCGCTTCGATGTCCGAAGCAAAGCCCATCTCACCGCGCTCGCAATTCGTAGAAAGCTCATCTGAGGAAGTCTGGTGCCCGCGAAGGATCCCCTGACCGCAGATATCCGGTTAGTTGAAAAACAACTCCTTTAGTGGAACAAGCGCCGCACCAATCACGGCGGGATCGCCTTCAATCTCGCTTAGAAGAATTCGCGGGTACTCTGGGGGGGTGTTCATTCGAACAAAGCGCGGAGTTGGTGGAACCTCTAGCAATAGGTCCCCCAGTCCCTTGGGCAATTCCCCGCCAAGGACAATCGCAGCCGGGTCGATGACAGCCCACATTGCGTCGATGGCGCGATTGAGGAATGGCGAAACCTCCTCAACCCACTTGCGTACACCCGGCCATTCGGGATCGAAGTTTCTACGAAGGTCTCTGATTCCTTCCACGACGACACCACGTTGCTGAAGCTGCGACAACAACCCTCCCAGTGCCGGCCGATGCACGCCTTCCTCCGTCGTGTAAATGCGGCTAATCTCGCCCGCGTTGCGGAAAGATCCGAATACGGGTTTCCCGTCAACGACCACGCCTGCCCCAAAACCATAGTTGAAAGAGAGATATCCGAACGTCGGATAGGTCAGGCCGGCACCCAAAATGGCTTCGCCCACCGCGCCTGTTGTGCAGTTGTTCTCGGTCCAGATCGGCACCTCAAAAAGCGCGGCCAGTTCGCTTTGGAGATCGACCAGAGACCAATCAGCGAGCGGCTCCGGTGCATTGAAGTAGTGATCCCGGCCAACAAAAAAACCCGCCATCGCGAAGCCCGCTCCAACAAGCTTGTCACGTGGCACATCGTTAGACTTCATCGCCCGCCAGACACGCTCCTTAAGGAGCACCAGAGTTCGGGAACGATTAGTAGGAGGGATGTCGAGTATTTCTTCGTGGATGACATTGCAGCGCAGATCGCAGAGACAAAACGAGGCGCTGTCAGTGTTCACCGAAATACCGATCGAGTAAGCTGCCCTGGCGTTAAGCTGAAGCCCCTTGCTTGGCTTGCCTCGCCCTTCAATGACGGTGTCCCCGAAAATCAGATAGCTGCTCTCAATCAGGCTATCAATGATCCGGTGGACCGACGGTTGGGTAAGATTGGTCATCGACGCAATCGCCGATCTCTTTATCCCGTTATTTCGTCGGATGATCTCGAGGATCATTCTCTCATTTTGCGAGAGTGGCTTGCTGAAAGCCTTCTGCGGACTGACCGGAACCAAGGATAAGTTGTCCGCCATTCTCCAACTGCCTTCTTACGTAGCTCCAACTCGAATATCATAAGCAGCGTATGTGAAACTAACCTAGGTTTCAAGTCGCCTTGGACACCGGTATCCTTTCAGAGATTTTTATCCAATGAATTTCGTAGCTTGCGCGAAATATCGGCAATATGATCGAAAATTCATTTGCATTTCAGGCGCTAATTTTTATTATACACAACGCATTATAAAGGAATTACCAGTCTGGGAGGACAAATGAGCGTACTCGATGTGGCCAATGCAAGGATCCGATTTGGGTCTTATGAAGCCCTGAAGGGGATAACGTTTGGAGCTCAGCAAGGGCAGTTCGTAACGCTGCTCGGACCTTCCGGCTGCGGGAAGACCACTCTACTGCGCGCCATTGCCGGCTTCATCGATCTTGACGATGGAAGGATCGGGATCGATGGCGACGATATGACCGGCGTTTCTCCGGAGAGGAGGAACACCGCGATGTGTTTCCAGTCTTACGCGTTGTTCCCGCATATGACGGTGTTTGAGAACATCGCTTTCGGGTTGAGACAAAAGCGGACACCAAAGGCCGAGATCGAGAAGCGCGTGGCCGAATCCGCTGCACAAGTGTCACTCCAAACTCAACTAAGCAAGCTACCCGGCCAACTGTCGGGCGGACAGCAGCAACGTGTCGCGCTCGCGCGTGCTTTGGCCGTGCGACCAGGCGTCATCCTTTTTGACGAACCGCTTTCCAATCTCGATGCCCGGCTTCGCGATCAGGTTCGTTTCGAGATCCGCCAACTTCAGAAAACCCATGGTTTCACTGCAGTCTATGTCACACATGATCAATCGGAGGCTTTGGCGATGTCCGATCTCGTGGTGGTCATGAACGGAGGAAAGATCGAACAGAGTGGCACACCGAACGAGGTCTACTATCAGCCGGTCAACCGCTTTGTCGCCGACTTCGTCGGGACGGCAAACATAATGGCTGCTCATGTCACCGGACGGGACGACGCGACCGGTCACTATCGAGCGACCACGCCGCTTGGCGAGACTTTGATCGCTTCGGAAACGCCGCCAGTGGCTAAAAGTGTCTACGCCAGTTGGCGACCGGAAGATGCCGTCAGTCGCCCGGACGATGGCCCGGGCGCCAATATCTATTCCTTCGAGGTGCGAACTCGCAGCTTCCTTGGCAACCTCACTGACCTCACAGTCGCTGCTCCGGAAAAACAGGAGAGCACTTTCCGAATTCAGGTGCTCGGACAGTCATCCATCAACGAAGCTTCCACATACCGCTTCGAGATTGCGCCGGAGAAGATCCGTTTCCTGAAGGAGGCCGTCGAATGACCCTCCGCAACAGTCTGCAGGCCTATCTTCTCCTTCTTCCCGGTCTTGGCGTCATCCTCGTATTCACCAGCGTCGTCATCGGAATGGCCGTCTCACAATCGTTCGGCTTTCTGAATTTTGCTGGTTCAAGCGGATTTTCCCTTCGGTTCTGGCAGACCATGCTGTCGGACGGCCAGGTCTGGCGCGCCTTCTGGTATTCCGCCCGGATTGCAATCATCAGTTCAGTCCTTGCAGTTGCGGTTGCCTATCCGCTTGCATTATGGCTTCGCAAACCGTTTCTCGGATCCGGAGTGATAAGTGCTGTTCTGAAAGCACCACTGCTCGTTCACGGGCTTGTCGCCGCATTCCTGTTTATCAACTTTATCTCATTTCAGGGATTTTTGAATCTCGCGCTGGTGAAGCTCGGCATCGTCGCCCGGCCGATCCGAATGCAAAACGACAGTTATGGCATCGGCGTGATATTCCTTCAGGTTTGGAAGCAGATGCCATTTGCACTGCTTCTTCTCACCGGCGCTGTACAGTCGATCGGGGATGACATTCTCAATGCTGCCCGAGATCTGGGCGCAGGCGCTATGGACCGGTTCCGAAAGATCATCGTGCCACTCACAATACGCTCTTTGCAGGCGGCTCTTGTCCTCATCTTCATCGGAGCTGCCGGTGACTTTTCCTTCCAGGTCGTTGCCGGACCGACCACCATCAACTCGCTGGCGCAGCTGATGCTTCGGACACAGGACGCAAGCGCTGACGGGTGGAACCTTGCGGCAGTCGTCGCGATGCTTTTGATGGCCCTTTCTCTTTTCGGGGCAATCCTGCTGGCCGGTGTTGCGCAGCTTCTATCCCGTCTTGGGAGGGCATGACGATGGCGAGCATGTACCTCAAGAACCATCACTGGTTTAACCGCCTTCTTGTTGCAACCGTCATTATCGTCGGGGCAGTATGGCTTCTCCTGCCCTTTGCAATGGCGGCCCTGTGGTCGCTTGTCGATATCAATCATCCATGGGCCTATCCTGACGTTTTGCCGCCGGTACTTTCCTTCTCACGCTGGATTGAGGTCTGGAATACCACGGCGCTGCCGGAGGCGTTGAGAAACAGTTATACGCTGGCCCCTTGCGTTGCCGCGGTTACTCTCGTCCTTGCTCTACCCACGGCCTATGCCTTCGGCAGGCTGGAATTTCCGGGAAAGCCGGTGTTGCAGGCGCTGACGCTACTGCCGCTCGTCCTGCCGGGTTTTGTGGTCGCAATTTTCTTCTCCTCGCTGCTTATAAATCTCGGGCTCTATTCGAGGTTCCTGGGTATTCTGATCGGACACACGGTTGTTCTGCTGCCTTATGCGATCCGCATTCTGACGGTGTCGTTCTCACTTATTCGACAGGACCTCATCGATGCTGCACGCGACATGGGTGCATCTCGCATCGCAGTATTCCGCACGGCTTATATGCCAATTATTAAACCTGGCCTGATCGCTGCATTTATTATCGTCTTCATCCTCTCAATCGAAGAATTCGGCATCGCCTATATTGTTGGCGCACCGGATTTCACGACCGTCCCGACGATTCTTTACTCTTATCTTGGCTACAACTTCATTCGACCCAATGCCGCGGTCGTTTCCCTGATCCTCGTAATCCCCAACGTCCTTTTGATGCTGCTCGTCGAACGCTTCCTCGCAAGCAATAACCCAGCGGCAATCACCGGCAAGGGATGACGAGGGTGACCACCAAGCAAGTCAATCCAAACGGGAGGTAAAGTGCGATGCTGAAGAAACTCGCCGCAATAAGTGTAGCGGTACTGACGATGAGCGTGCCGGTCCAGGCACAGGACTTGAAGTCGATGTCGTGGGATGAAATCGTCACGCAGGCAAAGAAGGAGGGCGAACTCACCTGGTTCAACTGGTTCAATCAAGCAAAGTTTCGCGAACAGGTGAAGCAATTCGAGTCTGAATACGGGATCAAAGTGACGATCCCCGATGGAGATTCGAAAGCCAACATGAACAAATTCCTTGCCGAAAGGGGACGCGCCGAGGGCGATATCGACGTCCTTTCCACCGCCGGCAAGGAAATCAAGAAACTCCCTGAAGACAGCTTCTATGGGCCGCTGAGCAAGCAACTGCCCGAGGCCGCCAAGCTTCGCTATTCCATCGAGGGCACGGATAGCAAGGGATATGCAGTGGCGTTCTGGGGCAACCAGACAGTCATTGCCTATGATTCCGCCAGGACCCAGGAAGCCGATCTTCCGCGTACGCTCGACCAATTCTCGGCGTTCTTGCAAAATCATCCCGGAGAACTCGGATTCAACGTTGAAAACGGGGGCGCAGGACCAGCGTTCATTGAGGGTGTCGTGCGCCAATTTGCGCCTGATGTGGATTATGCCGCCGGAACGACCAATTCAGAGACACAGAGAAAGTTCGCGCCGGCGTGGGACTGGTTCAACAAGAGAAAAGACCAGTTCGTGATAACCGCGTCTTATGCAGACAGCGTGACCCGGCTCACCTCGGGTGAATTCACGATCGTCGCGGGATGGGAGGACTATATCGCTGCGCTCCAGAAGAGGGGTGAAGTGCCAAAGACTATTAAAGTTTACGTCCCTGATTTCGGCATGCCCGGCGGAGGCAACGTCGTGTTCATACCGGCCAATGCAAAGCACAAGGCTGCAGCCCTTGTCTTCATCAACTGGCTGACCAGTGCGAAGACCCAAACTCAATTCACTCAGGAATTTGGCTCGGCCCCGCAAAACACGGATGCAGACGGCACCGCAGCGCTCGTTCCTGCCACGCAGCGAAAGGCCAGCTTCACCTGGGCAGCCCAGCCGCTGAGTGACGATATCAAAAACGAATTCATCAAGAACGTCACCCTTCAGTAACCGAAGAGCGAAGGGCGGTTCAGCCGCTCTTCGCGTCCTTTTTTCGTATAAGCAAGGATCTTCCATGTCTCAGAGCTCGGCGCTCAAACGCGCAACAGACACCGGCCGCCATTTCGTTGTTCCCGAACCCATCATCGCCCATCGCGGCGCACCTCGCCTTGCGCCTGAGAATACGCTTGCAGGGATCAGGGCTGCTGTTGAAAAAGGCGCCAGATGGGTTGAGGTCGACGTTAAATTGACGCGTGATCAGAAGCCGATCATCATCCATGATGATACTGTAGACCGCACGACAAATGGCAAGGGTTTTGTCGCAGGCATGACGTTTGAAGAGATCCGACGTCTCGATGCCCGCGCGTCATTTGGCGAGGAATTCTCGGGCATTCAGGTTCCAACGCTCGAGGAGTTGATCGAAACCGTTCTCGACCTTGACGTCGGCTTGCAGCTTGAATTGAAGCCCACACCGGGCGACGACATCGAAACTGCGGAGATTGCGCTCAATGTGCTAAAAGCCTTGTGGCCGAAAGATCGCGAACGACTCTTTGTCGGAAGTTTCTCGATTCGCTCGATCCACGCTGCCGCCCGCATCCTGCCTGACGTGCCACGGGCATACTTTGTATGCATTCCTCCAAAGGATCCGGTTGCGCTACTCAAAGAGACAAAATGCCAGTTGCTTCACGTCACGAAAGACGTGCTGGACGACGAAGCAATGAAGGTGCTGGCGGACAGCGGCATTGAATTTGCGGTTTCTGTCGTTAACGATCCGCTTGTTGCCAGGAGATTGCTTAATCTTGGAGCGCAAACCATTTCGACTGATATCCCTGACCTTCTTGACGCGCATTGAAGGTCAAACCATGGATTATCTCAAACGCCTGGATGCGGCAAACACGATCATGACCGAGGCTTCGGCGTTGGCTCTACAGCTCTTTCACGAGCGTAGCCAATTCGTTGCGGAGGAGAAGACGGCAAGCGAGTTTGTCTCGGAAGCGGATCGGCGCGTTGAGGCACTTATTCGAGAGACGCTTGTTACATGGTTTCCCGACGACCACGTGATGGGAGAAGAGATGGGCGGAGGCGGATCGGACGCATTCTGGTCTATCGATCCCATCGACGGCACGGTGAACTTCCTGCGCGGCTCCCCGCTCTGGGGAGTTTCAATCGGCTTCGTGGAGAACGGATTATCCCGTGTCGGCGTTATCGCTTATCCGTGCCTTGGATTACGACTTGGGGCCGCGACAGGGACGGGCATCTTTAAAAATGGCGCTCCCTACCAAAGAAGGGTCGACTTCCCTTCCGTCCGTCTCGCCTCTGTCGGTGAAAGTGTTCGCTGGCCCGCCAGAGAAGTTGCCGAGGTCGAGCTCGCACTTAGAGAGGCAGGATGGGGAGTGACGGAATATCGGTGTGGAACGGTCGGTCTTGGGTTCGCGGCACTTGGAATGACCGATGGCTATGTCGAAAAGAACACGAGTATCTGGGACATCGCCGCAGGATCCGTCATCTGCGAAGAAGCGGGCCTCCTTGTGGTAACCAGCGGATCGCACGAGGTAGCCGGCCAGAATATCGTCGCGGCTACCGAGGACATTCACCGCATCGTCGCCCCTTGTTTCTAGCCGGCTGACTGCCGGCTCAAGGCAGAATGACACCGTGCATGATATGTCGGGTAACCTGCCCGCGCGGCGGCGTGGGCGGGCCGCCGGTGGGCAGCATTCCTCCCGGTTGCCCACCGGCACCTTGATTTGACTGCAGAAGGTCAACCATTGAAGGCCCACGGACTAGCCTGTTTTCAGTTGCGGAGTCAGAATTGGAATCACTGATCGTCATCATAAACCTGTCCGGCGCCGTTGCATTGCTTCTGTTCGGCCTGGCTCAGGTGAAGGATGGGGCATCGCGCGCGCTTGGCTCAAAGCTAAGAACCAGTCTCGCTACCGGGACGAAAAGCAGCGTCCGATCGTTCCTGACGGGTTTCGTTGCGACCGTTGCGCTTCAGAGTTCCACAGCGACCGCGCTTATGGTTTCGTCGTTCGTTGAGCGGGAATTGATAAAGCCACGCATGGCGCAGGTCGTGCTGCTTGGGGCTAATGTCGGTACGGCTGTCACAGCCTGGATCGTTGCGACCGGCATTGAGTGGATTTCGCCGTTTCTATTGGTTGTGGGCATCGTTCTTTACCGAGGCGGCTCAACCTCCCGCCAAGGCGCCGGCACGGCAATGATAGGTATCGCGCTGATGCTGCTCTCGCTGCATCTCCTCAGCGCAGCGACCGAACCCTTACGTCATTCTCAGGCGCTTGGAGCCTTCATCGGGCTGCTCGACGACGCGTGGCCTGTCGCGATGATCTTAGCCGCAGTGATCGCATTTGTGTCATCCTCAAGCCTTGCCGCGGTCGTCCTCATTCTGTCATTGGCTACGACCGGCCTTCTGTCTGGTGGCCTTGTTGTCGCTCTGGTTCTGGGGGCCAATCTGGGAGGCGCGATCCCGCCAGTGATTGCTGCTCTGTCGGGGCCGGCAGCCTCCAGACGCGTCACGTTGGGCAATCTCATCGTTCGGGCGATAGGCTGCGTGCTCACTCTGCCTGCGGCCGGCATTTTGGCCGACTGGCTTTCGATGTTGCCCCTCCCCTACGCCAAGCTACCAGTCGATGCGCATCTGGCCTTCAACATCGCTCTGGCGCTTCTGGCCTGGCCATTTTCCAAACTCCTCGCGCGCTGGATGACCATCCTGATTCCCGAGGAGGCCCAGACGGAGAACACACCCAAATTTCTGGATCCGGATGAACTTTCGACGCCGATCGTGGCCCTCACCAGCGCTTCACGCGAGGTGCTTGGTGTCGGAGATCTGATCGAACGAATGCTCCTGAAAGTGTCGGACGCCTTCGAGCGGAACAATGCCGCAAGGCTCAGGGATATCTCGCCGCTTGAACGTCAGGTCGACCGGCTGCAGCAAGAGGTCAAAGTCTATCTCTCGAAACTCGGGCGAGCCGGACTGTCTGAAGATGAGGGTCGCCGTTCCATCGTCATCATCGACTATGCCATCAACCTCGAGCATATCGGTGACATTATCGAAAAGGGCCTTTTACCGGAGGTCACCAAGAAGATCGGTCAGGGCCTCAAATTCTCCGATGACGGTTTTGCCGAGCTTCAGCAGCTTTTCCAGCTGACCATCGACAATCTCAGGATCGCCCAGACGATTCTCATCACCCGTGACGTCAACCTCGCAAAACAACTTATGGAGCGAAAGATCGAGGTGCGCCACATGGAGAAACGGTCTTCGGAGCGACACCTCGAACGATTGCGTGACGGACGGACCGAAAGCCTGCAGACCAGCTCCCTTCATCTCGACATCCTGCGTGATCTCAAACGCATCAACGCCCATATCGTTTCCGTTGCGCATCCGATCATGGACGAACAGGGTCTGCTTGGAGAAAGTCGTCTCATCACCGGCAGTTCAACTGAGAGACCCCAATGACCCATGCGCCCTCCTCAGTGGAGGCCCCCAGACGAAGAGCACCGTATGAAAAACAGTGTACAACTTATCACCTACGTCGACCGGTTAAGCGGAGGCGGTTTCCCGGAGTTGAGAGCTTTGCTCGACGGGAGGCTACAAGGCCTGTTCGGCGGCGTCCATGCCTTGCCTTTCTTCAACCCGATC
>NZ_QSNV01000016.1:0-200 GCF_009498615.1 Agrobacterium sp. ICMP 6402 | reverse complement strand
GCAGACATGTTCATGACATTCGGCAAGGTCTTTCCCCGTGGTGCCAGCGAGCAGGATCTCCTGAATATCTATCGGCCGCGCCCTGGGCTGCCGTTTTCAAAGATCACGCTTGCAGATGGTGGCCAGCGGATGCTGTGGACCACATTCACCCCCCAACAGATCGACATCGATGTCCACAGTGCCCATGGCGCCTTATACCT
>NZ_QSNV01000015.1:0-75787 GCF_009498615.1 Agrobacterium sp. ICMP 6402 | reverse complement strand
GTCGAAATTCACAGTTACTATCGTGACCAGATCGAAATCGCCAGGAAGGTTGACCGCGTCTACGATTTCGCGCTGCCGCCATTGATACTGCATTCATTGTTCACAGGCGATGCGACAGCGCTGGCACGTTGGCTGGAGATCAGTCCCCGCAACGCAATCACCGTCCTCGACACCCACGACGGGATCGGCGTCATCGATGTAGGCGCGCACAGTAATGGCCGACCCGGGCTTTTAGAACCGCAGGCAATCGACCATCTGGTCGAGGAAATTCACAGGCGCTCCGAGGGGCAGAGCCGTTTGGCAACAGGCGCTGCAGCCTCGAACCTGGATCTCTATCAGGTGAATTGCACCTATTATGACGCCCTCGGCCGTAACGACAACGACTACCTCATCGCCCGCGCCATCCAGTTTTTCGCGCCTGGTATTCCGCAAGTCTATTACGTCGGCCTCCTGGGCGGGATCAATGACATGGAATTGCTGGGAAAGACGGGCGTCGGGCGTGACATCAATCGGCGCTTTTTTGAAGACCGGGAAATTGATCTCGCTCTTGAATCGCCGCTCGTCAAACGAATGTCGGACTTGATCCGCTTCCGTAACACCCATCCGGCCTTCAATGGATCGTTCAAGGTAGCAACCGATGACACCGGAAGCCTTGTTCTAAGCTGGGATCTCGACGCCGAGTTTGCTCAACTAATAGTTTCGTTCTCTCAAGGCAAGGCGACGATCACGGCTTCAGGCTGCAACGATTTCACATTTTCAGGAGAGATCGCATGAGCAACCTGGTGAGGCCGGGAAGCCACATCCCATCTGGGGTTCAGCCATCGATGTCCTCGATATGCTGTCGTTCGAACAGCGACGACGAGGATACTGGCAACGGCTAGAAGGAGATAGAGAATGCAGCATTGGCTGGACAAGCTGACCGATCTTACCGCAATTGAGGGCGATGAGTGCATCCTCAAAACAGGGCTGGCGAACGTCGCCGACCATTTCGGCTTCACCGGCTATGCTTATCTCCATATCCAGCACAAGCACATCATCGCCGTGACCAACTATCATAACGATTGGCGGTCGCTCTATTTCGACAAGAAATTCGACGCTCTCGACCCGGTCGTCAAACGCGCAAGATCCAGGAAGCACGTCTTCGCCTGGTCTGGCGAGCAGGAGCGCCCGAGACTATCGACAGAAGAGCGTGCCTTCTATGCACAAGCGGCCGATTTTGGCATCCGCTCCGGCATCACTATCCCCATCAGGACCGCCAACGGTTCCATGTCGATGTTCACGCTGGCGTCGGAGAAGACGGCAATCCCGCTTGATCGGGAAATCGATGCGGTTGCAGCAGCGGCGGCCGTCGGGCAACTCCATGCCCGCATCTCCTTCCTTCGCACCTCGCCCACCGCTGAAGATGCCGCGTGGCTCGATCCAAAAGAGGCGACTTATCTGAGATGGATCGGCGTCGGCAAGACGATGGAGGAGATCGCGGACGTGGAGGGGGTCAAGTACAACAGTGTCCGCGTCAAGCTTCGCGAGGCCATGAAGCGCTTCGACGTCCGCAGCAAAGCTCATCTCACCGCGCTCGCGATCAGAAGAAAACTGATCTGAACACTTGTCCCCTTTGCGGGATTCACCCCGAACACATCAAACCGTTTTGTGACATCAAGTCATCGTGGAAGCTCCAGAATGTCAACGAGCTGATAGTTTCGTTCTCTCACGGCAAGGCGACAATCACGGTTTCGGGCTGCAGCGATTTTACATTCTCGGGAGAGGTCACATGAGCGGCCCGGCGGCAATACGAAGCCATACCCTACCCGGCGCTCAGCTATTGTTCTCCTTGAGAAACTGTCGGGTGGACAACGACGACAAGGATACTGACAACGATTAGACGAAGATAAAGAGTGCAGAGCTGGATTCACAAGCTGACCGGGCTTGTCCATGGGCGGCACCTTCGATTGAAATCTTAACAGCTCATTCTGGCACATTTCGATGCCGTTCAGGGGCCGTCTACTTTAACATCAAGAGCATAGGGCTGCGTTGATGCAAGAGGGATACGATTCATGACCAAGTCTCTTGGCCCGACGTGCCCGGTAGCGTTTGCGTGATATGCGAATGTTAACAGAGCAAAATTTTGTGTTTTCGGTTAACTCATTCATTACCGTAAAGTTTGTGTACCAACAGTAGCGCCTTAACGCATGCGATCGCGTTGTCGGTGACCGATGTAGCGGGTCGCACAACCAGCGTGGCCAACGCTCCCTCGTAGATCATTGCCAATTGGTCCGCGAGCGAAGGCTGCACGTCCGGGCCGAGAACATCTGCAAAGAAATCGCGCACGAATTCCTTGTAACGAAATGCGATAGTTCTGACGGGCTCGAAGTCGCTGTATTCCGAGAGCGCCAAGAAAAAAGCACAGCCCCGAAATTCAGGAGAGTTCTGTTTGCTGCGCAACTGCTCGAATATAGTGAAGATCTTTTCGGCAGGCGATTGGGCTAAATCCAACGGAATCTCTTGCATTTGCGCAATGAATACTCTCTCCCGTTCGGAGAGATAGGCGGTAATCAATTCGTCCTTGCCGTTGAAGTGACGATAAAGAGTCGCCCTTGCGATATTCGCCTCACGGATGATCTCATCGACGCCAACTGCCCGAAACCCCTTCGTATAGAAGAGCTGACTGGCTGTTTTGAGGATGTGGAGACGCGTATCTCCAGAGGCGTGGTAAATACGCTTCACGATTGATTGGTTCATCATCTCAATCCTTGCTCAATCAAGAAGGTCGATCTCGGCCTTTCGGAGCTGCGCAACTCATTCGTTGCCACCAATGGCTGTGTGTCGCAGTCGCTGCCTACGGCAGACGAAAAATCCAGTTGATCTATAGAAATTAGTTTCATTCCAGAGGTCGAAATTAGCACAGTTTAGCTCGCGGCATGATTGATTTGGCAGATAGAACGTTCAGTCTCATCTGCAGGTTTCGATGTAGTGCGGATAGATGAGTTGCGCAACTGATTTTAATTTTAGGAAGCATTACGATGACGACTCCACGCCACCTGATCCTGACCTTGATCATCCACGGCGCGGGATCGCACAAGCAGGCGTGGCGTGCGCTGCCGAATCGCGACGCGTTCTGGAACTTCGACCATTACGTTGAAATCGCCAAGATCGCCCATCGTGGCACGTTCGATTCCCTGTGGCTGCCGGACCTGCCAATGACGATCGCGCCAGCAGACCAGACGCCCGGGCATTCGCTCGATCCGACACTGCTGATGACCGCTCTTGCAGCGGCCGTGCCCGATATCGGTGTCGTGCCAACTCTCTCGACGACCTATTCGGCCCCCTATACAACGGCGCGCCACATCGCGACCCTGGACGCCATTTCCGGCGGTCGCGCCGGCATCAACGCGATCATGTCTTATCATGATCGGGTGGCACAGAATTACGGCGACGCCGCCATGCAGGACTATGAAAGCCGCTACAAGAAGGCCGACGAGTTCTTGGAAATCTTCCGCCAGCTGAGCGACAGCTGGATCTTTCCGGAAACCGGAAGCTACCAGGACAAGGGGCTGCTCTTCGATCCGGAACTCCGGCGCGAGATCAATTACCGCGGCGAGTTCTATTCCGTGCGCGGCCCGCTGAACGTACCGCAGTCGCGTCTCGGCCGCCCGCTTGTATCTGTCGCAGGCGGGTCGGAGCAGAGCTTGGATCTGGCCGCAAAACATGCCGATGTCCTTTATGCGGCACTGGTCGACAAGAGCGCTGCCCAGGAATTGATGCGCGACCTCCACACGCGGGTCACCCGGTTTGGGCGCAAGGCCGGTTCGCTGAAGGTCATGCCGGGTCTTGTCCCGGTCATCGGCTCAACGGAAAAAGAGGCCGAACGCAAGCTGCTGAAGCTCGCTGAAGAGGGCGGTTATGCGATCGATCCCGTCCAGCGCATCTCCGAGCTTCTGGGTTACGATCCTGCGACACTTCATCCTGACAAGCCCTTGACCGAGGAACAGTTGCAGCTTCCGGCAAGCTGGAAAAGGCCAGTCGGCCTCTTCCATTCGGTGGCAGACGTCGCTCGCCGGCGCAATTTGACGGTGCGGGAACTCGCGCGCGTCTTCCAGCTAGACATCGGCCACAGGCTGGTGGTGGGGACGCCGGAAAGCGTTGCCGCACAGCTTCTCGACTGGTGGCGTGATGGCGCATGCGATGGTTTCGCCGTGCGCGCCCAGTCCCTGCCGGAAGATGCGACCATCCTGTCCGACGAAGTGATTCCGATCTTGCGCAAGGCCGGGGCTTTTCCGGACGGCTACCAGAAGGAATCGCTGCGCAGCCGTTTTGGTCTTGATGACGACGATGCGGCTCAGAGCCGCCTTGCGGGGTGAAGACATGTCGCGTGTCGCCCTCCTTGCTCAACTGACGGAAGAGGCTCGTGCTTCTTTAGCGCTTCTCTATCGTAACCCTGTCTGGGTCAGACCGTCTGAAACGGATCTGGATGTCGCCATCATCGGTGGCGGACAGAGCGGGGTCGGGATTGCTTTTGCCCTCAATCGGGCCGGCATCAAGCGCGTTGCCGTCTTCGAGGCGGCACCGCAGGATCGTGTCGGTGTGTGGGCGACCACTGCCCGTATGGAAGCCCTTCGCACAGACAAGTCGATCAGCGGGCTAGACCAGGGCATACCCGAACTTAGCTTCCCGCGCTGGTTAGACCGGCTCGAGGGGCAAGGCGCGTTCGAGCGTTTAGTGCGGATACCGCGCCTGGTCTGGGCCGAATATGTCGGATGGCTGACCGGCGTTTTCGCGAGCGATATTCGTTATGAATCCTCGCTCATCGATGTGCGCCCGGCAGAGGGTGGGCTTGGCATGACCTTTTCCGGGAAACATGGCGAGAAGCGCCTCACGGCCCGGCGGCTGGTGCTGGCGACAGGCGTGGATGGTTTCGGGGCGCCGTTCATTCCCGAAACCGTGACTCGTGTCGTTCCAAAGGCGCAGTTCAGCCATACGGCCGAGGATATCAATTTTGCAGCCTTGCAAGGCCGGCGGGTGATCGTGCTTGGCGCTGCCGCGTCGGCCTTCGATGCCGCGGCAACGGCGCTTGAAGCCGGGGCTTCGCAAGTGCATCTGCTTGCGCGCAGCGCGCAGCTCGCAACGGTGCCGTCCGGCGCTCTTGCAAAGAACCCGGCTCTCTATCGTCCCTTCAGGGATTTCCCAGATGCATTGCGCTGGAGGATCATCACCGAGGGCCGCGCAAGAGGTCATGCGCCGCCGGCGACGATCGATCGCGCGCAGCGCCACGCGAATTTTCACCTTCACCAGGGTGTTTCGGCCGTGACCCTCCGCTTCGAAGACGGCGAGATCCGTGCCGATCTGCCGTCCGGACCATTGGCGGCCGATTATCTTATTGCCGGGACCGGTTACGCAACGGATGTGAAACGCCGTCCGGAACTAGCGCTCGTCGAACCGCATCTCCGGCTCTGGCGTGATGTCCTCGGTGCGCCTGCCGCAGATTCCGAATGGGGACGTTTCCCCTATCTGGATCCGGACCTTGCCTTGCAGACCCGCAGCGCCGCCGGCGGCTGGATCACGCGGATCCATGCCTTCAACTACGCGGCTGTCCTCAGCCATGGCTATCACGTCGGTGACATCGGCAGCCATGCCGATTGCGTCTTCCGCCTGACCGAAGGGCTGGCAAGCCGGCTCTTCGCGGAGGAGGCCGACTACCACCTTGCTGCTGCCGGGCATGCATCGCCCGTTGGCTCCGGCTCTTCGATTTCCCCTTCAGTCCAACCGTCAGGCGCGCAACGTTGCGCCCGCTCTGCATGATCATGAGGCCCACATGACAAAGTTATCCCGTCGCGACTTCACCAAGATCTTTGCATCCGCCTCGCTCGGCGCGGCTTTCCTCGGCACCACGATGGCCGAGGCTGCCGTTTCATCCGGGGCAGACGGCAAGCCCGCAGCAGGGGGAACGCTTCGTATCGTCACCGCAAGCGAGCAGCCTTCCTTCGTCGACCTGTTCGGCAACGGCGCCACGCCTGCCGTCCAGGGCGAGCTGATCTCGATCGACAGCGATCTCAATCCTCATCCATCGGCTGCTCAGAACTGGGAAGTCTCCGAGGATGGCAAGTCCTACACGTTCCATCTGCGCCCCGGTATAAAATGGCATGACGGCAAGCCTTTCACCTCTGCCGACGTCGCCTTCTCGATCCTGACGCTGAAGGAAGTCCATCCCCGCCGCAAGAACACCTTCGCCAACGTGACCGCCGTGGAGACACCCGATCCACTGACCGCGATCGTCAGGCTTTCGGCGCCGGCACCCTATCTTCTTGGTGCATTGAGCGGCGCCGGAACGGCGCTTGTTGCTAAGCATCTCTATGAAGGCACGGATCTCAAGACCAATCCCTATAACCGCAAGCCGGTGGGCATCGGTCCCTTCATCTTCAAGGAATGGGAGCAGGGCAGTCATTTCGTCCTCGAACGCAACCCGAACTATTGGGACCAGGGCAAGCCCTATCTCGATCAGATCATCGTCCGCATCATTCCTGACTCCGCCGCGCGGGCCGCGGCTCTCGAAGCCGGCGAGGTCGATTTCGGGACTGGCTCGCCGGTACCCTACAGCGATGTCGAGCGTTTTGTTGCCACCGGCAAGTTCGCGGTTGATACCAAGGGTTACGAACTCGGCGGCAACCTGCACCAGCTGTTCTTCAATCTGGACAATGCTTTCCTGAAGAAACTCAAGGTAAGGCAGGCGATCGCCCATAGCTTCGACATCAACCAGATCATCAAGCTGGTCTGGAATGGTTATGCGACGCCGGCCGCCACCGCGATCGTTCCGGATCTCAAGCAGTTTCACGACGCGTCGCTGAAACACTATACCTATGACCCGGATCTGGCTGAAAAGCTGCTCGATGAGGCAGGTTTCCCGCGCGGCGCCGACGGCACCCGTGCCAAACTCAACCTGACCTGGAACCCGGGCATGGCACAGCAGAAGCTGGCGGCCGATTACATCCGCTTCGCGCTCGGCAAGGTCGGCATCAGCGTCAACATTCTGAGCTTCGAGTTCAGCACCTACATCACCAAGGTTTATACCGAACGCGTCTTCGACATCGATGTCCAGAACCTCAACAACGGTTATGATCCGACTGACGGCGTTGATCGGGCCTTCCTCAGCACCAACATCAAGAAGGGCCTCGCCTGGTCCAACCACATGCACTATTCCAACCCGGAAGTGGATGCATTGCTGACCGAAGCCGCAGGTGAACCTGACGCTGCGAAACGGCGCGATAAATACGTCAAGTTCCAAGAGATCATCCACCGCGATCTGCCGGTCGTGAACTTCGTCCAGTTCCAGCGCATCACCCTGTTCAACACCAAGGTTCACGATCACACCACCGCGGCCGCGCGCGTCGGCGCGGATTATTTCGACCGTACCTGGATCACCGGCTGACCTTAAAGAAGAGGCCGCCACGTTTTGCGGGCGGATGAACGACCATGGCAAACCAGCATGTTTCGCTGTCCATCAACTTTCATGGCGTCGGAGTCCACCCGGCGTCGTGGAAGCTGGTCCCGGATCGCAATGCGACCTGGCTATTCCAGGCCCAGCTCGACGTCGCCCGCATAGCCCATGAAGGCGTTTTCGACGCGCTTTGGTTGCCGGATCTGCCGATGGCAATCACACCGCCAGAACATGCGCCGCTGCATATTTCCGATCCGCAGCTGCTGATGGCGGCGATCGCCGCAAGCGTCCCGGATATCGGTGTCGTGCCGACTGTATCGTCTAGCTACACCGAGCCCTACACGGTTGCGCGCAACATCGCGACGCTCAACAACATTTCCGGCGGCAGGGCAGGCGTTAACGTGATCGCCTCCTACCACGCCCGCATCGCTCAGAATTACGGGCAACAGCAGGTAGCCGAATATGCCGAACGGTATCGCCGCGCAGACGAATATTTCAATCTTCTCGGTCAGTTGATCGACAGTTTCGTGTTGACCCCAGGCTGGAATGACCCAAATCTGCTGATCGATCCGGATGGTCGTCGGGAAATCGCCTATGAGGGCGAGTTCTTCCAGGTGCGTGGCCCCTTGCCGTCGCCACGGCATGCCAGCGGACGTCCCTTGTTTTCCACTGCCGGCGGTTCCGAACACGCAATCGATCTGGCGGTCCACCACGCCGACGTTCTTTATGCAGCCTTGGTCGATCGTAACGCGGCGGCGGCCTTTGTGGCCGACATTCGCAACCGTGTGCGCCTGCAGGGGCGGCCGGAAGGCGCGTTGAAAGTCGTCCCCGGCATCGTCCCGATTATGGGTTCGACGACGCAGGAGGCGGCGCGGCGGCTGGAGCAGCTGACGGAGCTTCTCGGCGAAAGTCCGGATCCGGTTCTGCGGGTTGCCAAGCTTCTCAACATTCCGGCCGCGGACCTGCATCCCGATCGCCCGCTGACCGAGGCCCAGCTTGCCGTGCCCTCTCCGGACTTCACCCGCCCACTCGGTTTTTTCCGGTCAATCACGGACGTGGCGCGCAGCGGCAATCTCACGGTGAGGCAGCTCGGCCAGGAATTTCAGCTCGGTGGCGGCCACAAGATCGTCGTCGGCACGCCCGATACCGTCGCCTCGACTATATCGGATTGGTATCGATCCGGGGCTGCCGATGGTTTCGTCCTGCATCTGCAGGATCTTCCGAGGGATGCACGCGATTTCGTCGACCACGTCATCCCGCTCCTGCGCCGTGAAGGCATCTATCCCGACGGGTACGCTCCCGGTTCGCTGCGCCAGCGGCTTGGCATTCCCGAGACTAATATTCTGGGATCTACCGGCCCGGAGGCTACTGCCGCATGACAAGGGGAGCACGCGCCTTACAGAGCCTGCGTCGCAATGCCATACAGGCGGTCCCGACGATGTTCGTCATCATCACCATCGGCTTCTTCGTCATGCAGCTCGCGCCTGGCGACGTCGTCGATTACATGGCAGCGGAAACCGGAGCTGCGACGCAGGAGGGCATGGCGGCACTACGTCAGCGTTTCGGCCTCGACCTTCCGGTGCTGAACCAGCTGATTGCCTATTACCTGGACCTTGCCCATGGCAGCCTCGGTATCTCGGCGCGTTACGGTATACCGGTCGCAGACATGGTCCTGAGCCGCATCCCCGGCACGCTGCTGCTGATGGGTGTCTCCATTGTCTTTGCTATCGCAATCGGGCTTCTGACCGGAACCGTCATGGCCCTTTCGGCCGGGCGGTTGCCGGACCGGATCTTGTCCTTCCTGTCGCTGCTGTTTTATTCCGTTCCGACCTTCTGGATCGGGCTGATGTTGATCATCCTGTTTTCGGTCTATCTCGGCTGGCTGCCCTCCGGCGGCTCAAAAACCATCGGCGGGCCAAGTTCGGGTCTTGCCTGGCTGATCGACCGGACCAGCCACATCACGCTTCCTGCGTTGACGCTCGGGCTCCACTATCTCGCCATCTATACGCGTCTGACGCGGGCAGCGGTTCTCGAAGCCAGCGGCCGGGATTATGTGCGGACTGCTGTCGCCAAGGGGCTTTCGCCGGGTCGTGTGGTGCGCCGGCATATACTTCGAAACGCGCTGATCCCGATCACGACGTTCGCGGGCGTGCATATCGCCGGTGTTCTGGGCGGGGCCGTGGTGGTCGAAACCATCTTCAGCTGGCCCGGCATGGGAAGGCTCGCCTACGAGGCCATCCAGGCGCGCGAATACCAGGTGCTGCTCGGCATCATGCTGGTGAGCTCTCTGGTCGTCATCACCTGCAACGCGCTGATCGATCTTCTTCAGGCCTTGCTCGATCCGAGAGTGGAGATACGGTGATGAGCGTTCAGGACCTTCCAAGGGAGCTTGTTCAAAACGCCAGGGGACCGGGTGCAGGAGAGTTCGTTCCGGTGGTCGATCGCCGTCCGTCCGCATTCAGGGCGCTCTTGCGGCAGCCCGGGGTCCTAATCGGGCTGGTGGTCCTGCTACTGATTGTCCTGATGGCGCTTTTTGCGCCCTGGCTTGCGCCGGGAGACCCGCTGGACATGGTCGGGTCGGCGCTTCTTCATCCCGGTGAAGACCCTGCTTTCCCGTTCGGAACGGATATGATGGGCCGCGACGTCTTCGCGGGTATCGTCCACGGGGCGCGCGTTTCGCTGACGGTCGGCCTCGCAGCGACGGCTCTCAGTGTCACCGGAGGAGTGCTGATCGGCGCCGTCGGCGGCTATTTCGGCGGTCGCGTCGACGATCTCATCGTTCGTTTCATCGAGATCTTCCAGACCATTCCGGGCTTCGTTCTGCTGGTCGTCCTGGTCGCGGTGGTGCAGCCGTCGATCGGAACGGTGGTCGTCGGGATAGCAGTCATCTCGTGGGACGGCATCGCCCGGTTGGCGCGCGCGGAATTCCGCACGCTCCGGCAGGCCGATTTCGTCAGCGCAGCGCGCAGCAGCGGTTTCGGCAGTGTCGATATCATCTTTCGGGAAATCCTGCCAAACGCCTTGCCGTCGCTGATCGTCACAGCCTCGATCATGGTGGCTTCGGCCATCCTTCAGGAATCGGCGTTGGCATTTCTCGGGCTGGGCGATCCTAACACGGTCAGTTGGGGTTCGATGATCGGCGCCGGCCGCGAGATGTTGCGAACCCATGCCTATCTGACCGCCATTCCCGGAGGATTCATTGTGTTGACCGTGCTGGCGCTCAACCTGATCGGCGACGGTCTCAACGATATCCTCAACCCCAAGCTCGGGAATGGGTGATACGCTGATGCCGCTCCCGAACGCTCTTCTCTCCGTCCGTGATCTTGCCATTTCCTATCGGAACAACCAGAGGTCCGGTCGTGCCGTGGATGGACTGGACTTCGACCTTGCGCCGGGCGAGGCGCTGGCGCTAGTCGGCGAGTCGGGTTGCGGAAAGTCTTCGGTGGCGCTGTCGCTTCTCGATCTTCTGCCGCGCAGCACCACTCGGACGGGACAAGTGCTGTTCAACGGCAGCGATCTCGCAGTTCTGCCGGCGCAGGAACTCCGCCGCATCCGCGGGCGAGAGATCGGCATGATCTTCCAGGAGCCGATGACCTCGCTCAACCCGGTCTACACCGTCGGGCGGCAGATTGCCGAGATCCTGCAGGAACATACGTCGATTTCGCGGCGGGCGGCCCGGTTTCGGGCAATAGAGCTGCTCGATTTGGTTTCCCTTGCAGATCCCGCAACCAAAGTCGACGCCTATCCCCACGAGCTGTCCGGCGGCCAGCGGCAGCGGGTGATGATCGCCATGGCGGTCGCCCTTGAGCCGCGCCTTCTGATCGCAGACGAGCCGACGACCGCGCTCGACGCCACCACGCAGGCGCAGATCCTGGCGCTGATCGACCGGTTGCGCCGTGAGATGGGGACGTCGCTCCTGCTGATCAGCCACGACCTGCCCCTGGTGCGGCGATGGACGGATCGGGTCATCGTCATGCATCACGGCAAGCAGATGGAGCTCCTGCCGGCGGCGGCGATGTTCGAAGGCAGCCACCATCCCTATACGCGCGGCCTGATCGCCGCTTCGGTGCGCTTGAACGATGGTCGGCATGCCAGCACGCAGCGGCTGAGCGAAGTCCATGCGCGGCGTCAGCCCGATGGCGAGTTCCGTTTCGATCTCGAAACACCGCATTTATCGCAGCCCGCCCTAAGGAATGAAAGGGCTGGAAGCGAAGCGATCTTCGAGGTGTCGGACCTTTGCGTCTCCTATCCGGGAGCCAAGACGCCTGCCGTCAACGGCGTGTCGCTGACCATTGGACGCGGCGAAACGCTGGGGTTGGTCGGAGAGTCAGGAAGCGGGAAATCGTCCTTATCGCGTGCCGTGATGGGACTGATCCCGTTTACCGGCGATGTGCGCCTCGATGGACACTCTCTCGGAAAGGGTTTCGACCAGGCAGCACGCCGCCGCGTGCAGATGGTATTTCAGGATCCCTATGCCTCACTGAATCCCCGCCATACCGTTGCCGAAATCCTGAGCCGACCGATGAAGCTCCACGGACTCGACAATCGCGAGGCACGCTTGAGGCAGATGCTCGATCTCGTCAAACTGCCTGCCGGTTCCGCGGACCGCTTGCCGCACGAGTTTTCGGGCGGCCAGCGGCAGCGGATCGGCATTGCCCGCGCCCTGATCCTGAAGCCGGATGTGGTGATCTGCGACGAAGCCGTTTCGGCGCTGGACGTCTCGATCCAGGCGCAGATCCTCAACCTACTCGCCGATCTAAAGCAGGAGCTCGGGCTATCGATCCTGTTCATTTCGCATGACCTTGCAGTGGTCCAGTATGTCTCGGACCGGGTCATGGTGATGCGAAATGGCGATGTTGTGGAGACCGCGAACCGTCATGACATCTGGGCAAGCCCACAGCATCCGTATACACGACAGCTGATTGCTGCAGCCGCTTGAGCATGAAGGCAGTCTGGTGACGATAACCCATTCCAGCCACTGGGGCGCGTTTGAGGCGGAGGTCGAAGCCGGACGGCTGGTCTCGGTCAAGCCCCTCAGTACCGATGCGGATCCGTCTCCGATCCTCGACGCTCTGCCCGGCATGGTGCACAGCTCTATGCGTGTCGCGCGGCCGATGATCCGGAAAGGCTGGCTGGAAAACGGACCTGGACCGGCAGAAGGCGCGCGTGGCCGCGACAGTTTCGTTGCTGTGCCATGGGATGAAGCGCTCGACATGATCGCAGGTGAAATCCGCCGTATCCGCGATAGTCAGGGAAACGAAGCGCTTTTCAGCGGATCATACGGCTGGGCGTCTGCAGGACGCTTTCATCACGCTAAGACACAGCTGCAGCGCTTCTTCAATCTGATCGGCGGCTCGACCACACAGATCGGCAGCTACAGCTATGCAGCCGGACAGACCCTGCTGCCGCATATTGTCGGCTCGATCGATCCATTGGTCGGGCCGCTTTCCTCATGGGACGGTATCGTTGCCGACACGCGCATTCTGGTCGCCTTCGGCGGCATTCCGCTCAAGAATGCCCAGGTTGAAGCCGGGGGAACTGCCGAGCATACAACCGGCCCGTGGCTTGAACGCGCCCGCCGAGCCGGCATCCGGATCGTCAATATCAGCCCGATCCGCGACGATATCGGATCCAAGTTTGGTGCGGAATGGATATCGATCCGGCCTGGCACCGATACCGCCATGCTCTTGGCGATGGCCTATGTCCTCCAGTCCGAAGGACGGCACGACCGAGCGTTCCTCGACACCTATTGCGTCGGCTTCGACCAGTTTGCCGAATACCTGCGCGGCGCGGTCGATGGGATTGCCAAGACGCCCGAATGGGCTGCAAGCCTGACAGGCGTTCCGGCGGAGACGATCACAAATCTTGCGCGCGCAATGGCGGGCGAGCGCAGCATGATCAACCTCGCCTGGAGCCTCCAGCGAGCCGACAAGGGCGAGCAGCCCTATTGGGCCGCAATCTCCCTTGCCTGCCTGATCGGCCAGATCGGGCTGCCGGGCGGGGGCTTTGGTTTTGGGTACGGCACAGAGGCCGGCATGGGAAATCCGCGTCGGCCGATACCGCTTCCGACGCATCAGGCCGGCCAAAATCCTTGTCCGAGCGCCATACCGGTCGCCCGGATTGCCGATATGCTGCTTGCTCCCGGAACGCCCTACGAATTCGACGGTGGCAGGTATCTCTACCCGGATACGCGGCTGATATATTGGTGTGGCGGCAACCCGTTCCATCACCATCAGGACCTGAACAGGCTCGTTCAGGCCTTCCAGATGCCGGATACGATTATAGTCAACGAATGCTGGTGGACGGCGACGGCAAAACACGCGGATATCGTCCTGCCTGCCACGACGACACTTGAACGCAACGACATCGGAGCCTCGAAACGTGACCGACATCTGATCGCCATGAAGCAGGCGATTGCGCCTGTCGGGGAGGCGAGAAGCGATTTCGCGATCTTTTCGGCATTGGCCGCGCGCTTTGATTTGAAAAACGCCTTCACGGAAGAGCGAAACGAACGTGCATGGCTGGAGAAACTCTATGAAGATGCACGAGTTGGCGCACGTGGCCACGATGTGGAGCTGCCACCGTTCGATGTGTTCTGGCGAGACGCAGTTGTTGCGGTGCCGGGGCCTGACGAGCCCTATACGCTGTTCTCGGCTTTTCGAAGCGAACCCGAAAGACACCCTTTAGATACACCATCCGGGAAGATAGAAATATTCTCGGAGCGCATCGCAAGCTTCGACTATGACGATTGTCCCGGCAATGCGGTTTGGTTGGAGCCGGAAGAGTGGCTTGGCGCCGATGCGGCGCGAACCTATCCTTTGCATCTGATCTCCAACCAGCCTAAGACCAGGCTACATTCGCAGATGGATGCTGCCGGCCCAAGCCTTGCTTCGAAAATCAAGGGACGAGAGCCGATCTCTATAAATCCCGCCGATGCTGAGGAACGTGGGCTAGAGGCCGGAGATATCTGCCGGGTTTTTAACGCCCGTGGCGCTCTCCTGGCAGGTGTCGTCATCGATTCCGGTGTTATGCAGGGGGTGGTGCAGTTGTCCACCGGCGCCTGGTTCGACCCTGACGTCGATCTTGAGCTGGAGCGGCACGGCAACCCGAATGTACTGACGGAAGATCGAGGTACGTCAAGGCTTGCCCAAGGACCCATTGCCCAGAGTTGCCTGGTTCAACTCGAAAAATGGTCAGAACCGCTCCCGGTCGTCAAAGCCTTTACGCAACCTCGATACCGTCGCATGGAGGGTATCCAAATTGGTGATATAAAGCGATAGCGTATGCCTGTTCCAGGCTGGCAGCGCATGCTTTAAAACCATTACGAAATCTGTGGCTTCATAAAACAAGTACGGCAAAGAAGGTTCGTGTCCGTTCAAGGCGAAGACACCCGCTCGGCGGCCCCCTTTGTAACTAAGCCGAGACGAACGCCCACGCGCCTGAGCTCTTTTAAGGGGTGCTTGCGGGAGGGGGCGGAATGCTACGCTCTCATTTCAAACCTGCCGAACAACGGAGCCGATCGTGTTGACGACAATGCGGGCAGCTGTCAGCGCTGACATGCCGTCAATGTCAGCGGGTGGATAGAGCTCGACAAGATCGAATCCTACGAGCCTTGCCCGGCTCCCCACGCCTGCAATCAGATCGATGACCTGCGTATAGGTGAGGCCACCGGGGGTGCGCGCCGCCACACCAGGCATGATGCTGGGATCGAGGCTATCGCAGTCGAGAGTGACGACGACCCGCGTTCCTTCCGGAATATGCCGAAGAGCGGCTTCGACGCCACGTGTGTGAATCTCACGAGCCGTTACAAAATGGCTGCCATAGCGTCGTGCCGCGTCAACATCGCCAGACGTGCGCTGCCAACACTGCGCAGGCCGACTTGCACGATGCCCGCGACATGCGGCATCTCACTCGCCCGACGCATAGGGCTGGAATAGCCGTAGCGTTCGCCGTGGACCTCGTCGCGCCAGTCGATATGGGCATCGATCTGCAAAACCTAGACAGGGCCGTCTTCTCTGAAGCTGGCGAGAAAGGGAAATGTCACAGAACAATCGCCGCCGAGCAGGATTGGTACGGGGACTTCACGCGTCTTCGCCTCGATACGGTCGCGATTGCCGTCATTGTCATGCATGGTGGTCTGGATGTCGCCAGCATCAATACAGCATCCCGGCTCGCCGTTAAAAAGCGGCCCTCCAAGATCAAAATCCCAATGCTCTACGAGTGTGGCATCGTCCTGGCTTGCGGCGCGAATCGCGTCAGCTGCCAGGGTGTAGGCGCTACTGTCCTTGCCCGGATAGGTGCTGCCATGACCAACACCAAATATCACCATACGGGGCATTCGGTCGTCGCCAAGAGTAGCGGGGAAACCGAGAAAAGAGGATGAGATGTTCATTGGGGCGGTCCTGAAAAGGTGAAATTCTGCTTTTAGGCAAGCATGGTGAGTAGTTGACGAGTGTCGCATCCTACACCAAACCGAGGACCCGTTGTCCGTAATCCCAAAGTTCCCCCTTGGGGCCGACATATCGATCGAGAGTGACGCGATTGATCCCGAGTTCTTGCACAGACCGGAAACCGAGGTGTCGCGCTGCGCCAACGGCTTGGGCAAGACACCTGCGCTTTAGTGAGAGCGAATTTCGTCCACTTTTGCGACCGCGTGCTCTGGCGGCGGCGATGGTGGCCATCGTGCGTTCCCGGATCAGGTCCCGTCCGAATTCGGCCAGGCTGCTGTCTTTGCTCAATCGCAACATGGAAGCTCTTATCAAGCAGCACATGATCGTCGAGACTATCTCCTCATTCTCTTCGAGCGCTTTAGGAAAAACTGAGGGACGCCAGTTTCATGGTTAAATGAAGATCAAGCATCTTACGCAACTCTTCGAGCTCTGTCGCGACTTTCAGTCGGCAAGCCGCAATAGTTCAAGACCGCCATGAGATTACCGGAAGCCGGTTCAGTTAACGGAGACGTTCGGGATATAACCAAGAATGCTGATCAGCGTGCTGACCGCGCTCATCTGGGCGTGCATCTCGATGCTGGCCTCAATGAAACGGATATGCTGAGGGCCGCCGGCTTCTTTTCCGGTTTTGTAGGTCTCTGGCAGACACTGGAACAGTTCATCAGCTTTTTCCACCAACTGCCGGTGTGTCCGGATAGCATCGATCGTGATTGCTTCCAGGTCCGCTGGAGGTAGTCCACGCGTCAGCCCAACCAATGGGCGAAGCTCGACCTTCTTCGTCAATGTTGCATCTTCCGATTCCATTCCTGACCTAACCCTGGTTTTGTCTGCGGTGCGCCCCCGCTGACGTTGAACCCTTTGAACCCAAGCCGGGGGTTAGAATCCGAGATGAATCGGCCCTGAGACCTTTAGCACCGAGGCGCCTGGACATGCGTCACAGGCCCCCGGCCACAAGGTCAGAGGGTTCCTGGCACCGTTTCGGTCAGCGCCAACCGTTCATCTGCGGATTCTAAGCCGCAACACAGCGCGTACTGCGTCATGCCCCTTATAAGAGCCATTCCAAAGAGATGCCAGCGCCGAACGACAGAACGACGGTGCAAATCTTCACATGCCTGCGGCGACGGAAGGCACGAAATACCCTAATGCCTGCAGTTTTGAAGAAGAAATCATAGCCGCCTTGCGACCGAAGATAGAATGCATTCTTGAGGATGACGACACGTGGTTGTTTTCCGCCACGCTCTCGTTGAGGAGCGATTCGCCTGGGGCGCGCACCGAACAAATTTTCTCCTGACCAGCGCTCATCCACGCAGAAGCGAGGAGCTTGTTCCTCACTTCTCGCGCGCGCCGATGCCAGAAAGGTCGATCCGAATACCGGCCTTGTTCGGATCGACCCGCTCCGCCCCAAGTGCAGGATCGATGTTGCCGCCCTTCATCTTGTAACTGCCGACTTCGGACGTTTCCGATTTCACCGTTGATTCCGGCTCTGGCAGCTTCACGTCGCCGGGATCGGCTGCCCGGAACACGGCTGCCCCTTCGAAGTACCCGGTCTGCCAGGCAATGATCGCATCGTCGAACACCTGTGGCAGAACGTCCTTGTCGGTCGGATTGCCGTACCATTTGGTGACGATGCGATAGACCTTCGCGAACAGAGCGGTTCCGGTCCGAAGATTGGCGCAGGCATCGACAAGGTCGGATTTCAGCTCGCCAGCTTCCACGACACCGAGACCGGCCGGATATTGCGTGACGCCCACGCGCACGACGTTTCGGCCGACATGCTGGCCGATGAGGTTCATTGCCTCGTCCGCCGTCGCGGGCTTCGGGACGAGCACGACACGATTGCCCGAGCGGACCGTAACAGCCAGCGGATCCTGCGACCCTGCCCGCTCGATGAACTGTTCGACGACCGCCGGCTTCAGCGCGGGATCGCTGCATTCCTTGATGAGTGCGGCATCGACCATCGCGACTATATCCCTATATGTTGAACGCTGTGACGACGGGCAGTCCGAACAGGTTTGCCCAGGCGATCACGCTCGCTTTCTGAATGGCGACGATCGACGTTCCGGCGGTCCACCAGCCGTTTCCGGTCGCGACGATGACGTCCGGCGAATTCAGCATTGACTGCAGGACGGGCCAGAGGATGAGTTGTTCGTAGCAGATCAGCGGCGCAATCCTGTTTCCATCGATCTCGACGGCAGGATTGTCGAACAAACGCGCGCGAGCTCCACCGTCCCGCCCGGCCCACGTCCGCCACGGCTGCCACATCGAAACCGGAACCGGCATGCGCTCGCGATAGAGGACGCGGTCTCCACCAGCCGAGATCGCCACCATGACATTGTCATAACCGCTGGCATCGAGGACCGCCGCGCCGGTGATCACAGTGAGCTCCGAGCCTCGCAGACCTTGCTGCCAGAGCCGCGCGACGGTCGGCGTCCAGAAGCCCAGTGCACTTTCGGGAAGAACGATGAACCGTGTTTTCACTGATGCCGCCGCGAGCACCGTTGCGATCAGCTCACGGTGATAGTCCAGCGTGCTGTCTCGTCCGAGGCTCTCGCCCTGTTCGAGGTCGACGCCCTTCCAACCCTCGGGTAGATTCGGGGATGTCCACGTGGCAGTGGACCAGAACCAGAATCCTCCCAGGACAATGGCGGCAGCCGGCCAATATCGCGATGTCATCATCGCGAGGCCGGCTGTCATCGCGCCAAGCCCCCACCATCCCCATCCTGGAAAGAGCACACCCATAGCGGTGAGCGGATGCGCCCAGCCGGTTATGCCGAGGGGCGGCAGTCCCAAGAGCATCGCCGCCGCCAGATAGCGCGCCGCCCTGGCCATTCCCGGTCGACCTTTTCCAGATGGCTGCCCTTCCGGTCGCGCCTTCCAGAGCACCGCATGCACGCCGGCGAAGGAGAGCGAAGCAGCTGTCCAAAGCAGGAGCCCAGGCCAGAGATCGGCGGCATAGAAGTTGGCGACGCCCTGCGGCAGCCCACGCGAGGCAGCCAGAAAATATCCGGCCGACACGAGTACCGCCGTCAGCCGCGACGGCGACATCGCCCATAGCGCCGGAAACAACGCAGCGACAGGAAGGGCCAGCACATTGCCGCTCCAGGCAATCCAGCCGCAGGCGACAGATACGGCGATGAGCAGGCAGGATCGCCGCCAGTTATTATGGATCGAAGGTGAGGACCGGCCGCGCCAGGCCGAGAAGGCCCGTATCGGGAACCGGCCCGAAGTACCGAGAGTCATAGGAGCTCGCAAAGGATGAGTGAAGAAACAGATTTCTCAGTGGCACGATGCCGCCCGTGTACGGCGTGAGCGCCCTGCCCTCGCCATCGCTTTGTCGGATGATCGATGAAGGAAGAGGCGTGCCGTCGACAGTGACATTCGCGCCGATTTCAATGTGCTGTCCCGGAAGTGCCGCCACTGTCTTGATCAGCGGCGCAAAGCCACTGGGGCAGAGGCCACGGCGAAGATAACCGCGGCGACGTGCGTCCTCGAATGGCGCGGTCGCCGGCGGGCAGATGAACACGAGATTGCCGGCCTCGACCGGACGCTGGAGAGCCACGATACGCCAGAGTCCAAGCGGCTCGCTCGGCGTCAGGTTCAACCGATAGCCGCCCATAGATGCGATAGCTGTCAGACCGGCGATCACTCCGCCCGCGCCGGCCAGGAACAGGAATATTCCGCGGCGCGTCATTGCTTCATCACCGGAGACTGGCGCTGCGTCAGGCGCAGCTCCTCTGCCTGCTTCAGCGTCTGTGTCGTGCGCTCGTGAGCAGCAATCTGCTGCGCTGTCCGCATCACCGGCCAGGCTTCCTTCAGCTGTTCCTTTTGCGCCGGCCGCATCCCGTTGGAGAGTTTGTCGAAGAGCGGGCCAGACGGTTGACGCGCGGCATTGGTGAGCAGCGTGCGTTCGCCAAAGCGTTCGGTGACGGCCTTGCTGAAGCCGTCGATCTCCAGCTTGGTCTCGCGATTGCTCAGCACATATCCTAGAGCTGCGGGCAGATCGTTCCGGTCGATCGCGTCGCGCACACGCTCAAGCACCACGCGCGCCGCCGGTGACAGTGCCGGAATGTCGATCGACACACGCTGGCGCAGAGCCTGTTCATCCGTCTGCAGCCGCTGAGCTGCATTCTCGCGCATCCTCAGATATTGCTCGAGGTCGCGCTTCAGAGCGGGGACATTCAGTTCGGCGATGCGGCGGTCCTCGCGATCGGTCTTGCTGGCGAGAATACCGGTCTTGCCCTTCAATGGTCCGATGGACGCCGGCTCTGCTTCAAGCTTTTGAAGCACCTGGAGTGCGCTATCTTTGTCGGCCAACACTGCATCAAAGTTCATGGCGCGGAAGGCGGTTTCGGGATCAGCGAAGACGTAAGCGAAGCGCGTCGAGACCTCCTCCCATTGCCGCTTCAGGGCGGGATCGGTACCGAGCCTGTCACCTACTGTATCAGCAACAGAACCGGGGAATGTCTTGATGCCTGCAACCATGGGCGCGGCCTCCTTCATCGTTTGGGTTTTCGGGGGATGGTGCAGACCGAGACGCTCTGCAAAGACTGCAAGGCGCTGGCCAAGCTCGTCCAATCTCGTCTTCTGGCGCAGCGTCCAGTCGAGTTGGTCGCGTAGCAGCGTACGCGCTACCTGGACAATGTTGAGGCCACGGTTTTCTGCGTACCGCAGCGCCTCGCGGTAGAGCGATCCGCGCTCGTAATCGAGCGTGGTCTCCTTGGCATTTTTTCGGGAGAGAACTTTACTGAGCCCGCCGTTGAAGGCGAATGACCGGCGGCCGTAGTAAAGCTGCAAATCTTCGCGATGGCGGGTCATCGCCACATAGGTCAGATGCCGGTCGAGGGAGAGGCTTGCCAACACCTTCACGCGGTCGACGGTAGCCCCTTGCGATTTATGGATCGTGGTGGCGTAACCATGATCGAGATTGCTGTAGAAGCGTTGCTCGACGATGACCCGCCGCCGCTGGTCACCTTCTCCGATGACAGCAACGATCCTGTTCGGTGCGGCCTCAATGATATGAGCGATCATGCCGTTCTTGACGCCGAGCGATCCTTCGTTCTTCAGGAAGACGATCTGGTCGCCCGCGTCGAACTGGCGAATGCCGTCAGCCGTTTTGAAGACATGGCCCTCACCGACAATGCCGCGTTCGACGAGTTTTTCCCGGGCCATTTGGTTCAGCATGCGCACGTCACGACGTAGATGCGCGAGGATCAATGTTGTCTTGGTGTGATCGTAATCGTGGTTCCAGTCACCGATCAGCCGCTCGACCGCCTCGGCCTTGAGGCGCGTTCCCGTGATCCTGACATTGGCATCATAGGCAGTCAGCGCCTTTTCCACGTTGCCTCGGGCCAGATCGAGTGACGCCTTGCGCATCCAGTCCTCGCGCTGGCGATATATCGTCTCCAGTTCGGCGTAACCGATCCGGTCGACGATAGCGCGGAAGGCAGCGCCCGCCTCGATCGGCTGGAGCTGTTCGGGATCGCCGACGAGAACGATCTTCGCACCGGCCCTGACGACAGTATCGACGAAGCCGGCCATCTGTTTCGAGGCAACCATGCCCGCCTCGTCCATGACGAAGATGGTCTTGCTGTCCAGAACATCACGTCCCCGATTCCATCGCAGCTCCCATGACGCAAGGGTGCGGCTCTGGATCCCGGCTTCCTTTTCCAACCCCTCCGCCGCCTTGCCGGCCAGCGCGCCACCGACGACCCGATATCCGGCCAGTTCCCAGGCTTCACGGACCGCCTTCATCATCGTGGTCTTGCCCGCACCAGCACGTCCAACCACGGCGGCGATCCGGGCTGGACCGGCGATGCGCTCAATCGCGGTTTTCTGCTCTTCCGAGAGACGCTCATGCCGCCGGAGCGTCGCATCCAGCACCGCCGCCGAAACGGCGTGTGTGTCCTTACCTGACAGCCAGGTCGCCTGCCGCACCATCGTCGCTTCAAGGCGGATCATCGCCCGTGTCGAATAGCGGGCCGGTACCTTCTCCCCAGTGGAAAAATCGATCGTGTCGCGCTGCAGCCGAAGAACCTCGGGGTTCAGGATGATGCGGAGCATCAGCTGCTGGAAGACAGCCGGGTCATCGATGTAGCGATGCAGAACCTTGGCGACATCGCGTTCGTCGAAGACGCTCTTCTCCCGCATGATCAGGTCGAGCACGATCTCTGGACGACGAAGAATACGACGGGCGTTTTCGCCCCGGCGCTCTTCGTTTAACTCTAACCGCTCAAGTTCTGGACGAAAGCCCTGCTCCTGCGCCTTGCGTTCGATGGCCTTGGCGCCGACACCAAGATGGATGGCCGGTTCGAGGTCGATGCCCTGCTTCTCGTAAGAGCGGCCATCAATCCGAAGATCGATCCCGCCGAGCGCCAGATGATGGTTCAGCCGTTCGAACCATCCGTCGCGCAGCACGTTGAAATCGTCCGTCGAACCGGCCCAGAGTTCGTAGAGGATTTTGCCGGATTTCGTGCGAACCGGCTGGCCGTCCTTGGCCGTGACCGCCACCTTCTTGGCCCCGAACCCATCCTCGGTCAGCGGCCGCAATGTGGTCATCAGGTGGATGTGCGGATTGCCTGGATTGTTGTGGTAGACCCAATCGGCAACCATGCCCTTGGCGTGGATGTGTTTTTCCACAAAGTCGCGAACTAACGCGATGTTCTGCTCCGGGGTGAGCTCCAGCGGAAGAGCGATTGTAAGGTCCCGGGCAAGCTGCGCATCGGAGCGTTTTTCAAAATCCTCGACTTTGTTCCAGAAGGCCTCGACCGCTCCAGAGACCGAACGGTCAGCAATCATTGCTCGTGCCCATTTCGGGGCATCAATGGGGAGGACAAACTCCTCGTGCAGCAGGCCCTGCTTGCGCGTGTAATCGATGGTACGGGCCTCGCGCTCGTATTCCATCTTCGCGCAGTGCCGGTAGGCCGCAGACAGCACCACGCTGCGGCCGCCGCCGCGGCTGACGATGCTGGCAGAGAAATGGGCGATGGCCACGGCGATAAAGCTCCCGGTTAGAACCTCGTTCGGCGGGAGCGGTCGGCCCATCTTTGGGCCTGTGAGCAAGGCGTCGTGTCAGCGACGTATAATTGCGCCCTTGGAAGCCGCTCCTTCGGAACGGCCGGGATCATCCACCAAAGCGTGCGATCTGCCGATGTGCAGATCTGCACATTCCCTTTCATGACATCCGGAGGAATTCTGGCGTCGCGAGTGCAACGCCAGAATCTCAAGGAGAACCAACCGGAATGAAAAAACCGTCATCGAAGATCAGGGAAGAAATCGCCAGACTGCAGGACCAACTGAAACAGGCCGAGACACGCGAGGCCGAGCGCATCGGGCGGATCGCGCTAAAAGCCGGGCTTGGGGAAATCGAGATCGAGGAGGCCGAGCTTCAGGCAGCATTCGAGGACGTCGCCAAGCGGTTTCGCGCAGGTAAAGGAGGTACGACCGGGAAGAGACAAGCCGGAGACAGCCGGACCGGTATCGAGCCGTCCACGACGCTCGCGTCTGGCGCGAATGCGGGCAGCACTGGCGAGGCTTGACCGGATGGCAAAGTCGATGACGTCAGACGCACGCAAGAAGGACACCCGCGAAAAAATCGAACTCGGCGGGCTGATCGTGAAAGCCGGGCTGCGCTACGAAAAGCGGGCACTGCTGCTCGGGCTGTTGATCGACGGCGGCCGCCGGCTCAAGGGCGACGAAGAAGAGCGGTCACGTTTGACCGCCATCGGCGTGGAGGCGTTCGGCCATGACGGTGAATAGACTTTTGCTGTTGATCCTGCCGGCAATCATAATGCTCGCGGCGATGTTCGCGACATCCGGGACGGAGCAGCGACTGGCGGCATTCGGGACGTCCCCGCAGGCGAAGCTGATGCTGGGACGCGCCGGGCTCGCGCTCCCCTACATCGCTGCGGTGGCGATCGGCCTAATTGGCCTCTTCGCCGCGAACGGTTCGGCCAATATCAAGGCCGCCGGTCTGAGCGTGCTTGCCGGAAACGGCGTGGTCATCACCATCGCAACACTGCGCGAGGTAATTCGCCTGAATAGCATCACAAGCAGGGTGCCTGCCGAACAATCGGTTTTGGCCTATGCCGATCCGGTGACGATGATCGGCGTAGGCATTGCCTTCATCAGCGGAATGTTCGCGCTGCGTGTCGCGATCAAGGGCAATGCCGCGTTCGCAACAACAGCGCCCAAACGGATCGGCGGCAAGCGGGCTGTGCATGGCGAGGCCGACTGGATGAAGATCCAGGAGGCGGCAAAACTGTTTCCCGAACCGGGCGGCATCGTCATCGGCGAGCGCTATCGGGTTGATCGGGACAGTGTTGCTACCATGCCGTTTCGCGCTGACGATCGACAAAGCTGGGGCGCTGGCGGCAAGTCGCCGCTGCTCTGCTTCGACGGTTCCTTCGGATCATCGCATGGCATCGTCTTCGCTGGCTCCGGCGGTTTCAAGACGACATCAGTGACGATCCCGACCGCGCTCAAATGGGGCGGCGGGCTTGTCGTTCTGGACCCGTCAAGCGAGGTCGCGCCGATGGTCTACGAGCACCGGCGTCAGGCCGGCCGAAAGGTGATCGTGCTCGATCCGACAGCCGGCGGTGTCGGCTTCAACGCCCTCGACTGGATCGGCCGCCATGGCAGCACGAAGGAAGAGGATATCGTCGCCGTCGCCACATGGATCATGACCGACAATCCGCGGACGGCATCCGCCCGCGACGACTTCTTCAGGGCGTCGGCCATGCAGCTCCTGACGGCGCTGATCGCAGACGTCTGCCTGTCAGGGCACACGGAAGCGGAAGACCAGACGCTGCGCCGTGTCCGCGCCAACCTTTCCGAACCAGAACCCAAGCTGCGCGCGCGTCTGACGAAGATCTACGAAGGGTCTGAATCCGACTTCGTGAAGGAGAATGTGTCGGTCTTCGTCAACATGACACCGGAGACGTTTTCCGGTGTTTATGCCAATGCGGTGAAGGAAACCCATTGGCTGTCCTATCCCAACTATGCCGGACTTGTATCGGGCGACAGCTTTTCGACCGACGATCTCGCCGACGGCGGAACGGACATTTTCATCGCGCTCGACCTGAAGGTGCTGGAAGCCCATCCCGGCCTCGCGCGTGTCGTCATCGGATCGCTACTCAATGCCATTTATAATCGAAA
The DNA here is from genome assembly GCF_009498615.1 of Agrobacterium sp. ICMP 6402. Lineage (NCBI taxonomy): Bacteria > Pseudomonadati > Pseudomonadota > Alphaproteobacteria > Hyphomicrobiales > Rhizobiaceae > Agrobacterium > Agrobacterium sp. ICMP 6402. The sequence continues at coordinate 50,758 of NZ_QSNV01000015.1, read as the reverse complement.
TGGCGATGTGAAAGGACGCACCCTCTTCCTGCTCGACGAGGTCGCCAGGCTCGGCTATCTGCGCATCCTCGAAACCGCGCGCGACGCCGGGCGCAAATATGGCACTACGCTGACGATGATCTTCCAGTCCATCGGCCAGATGCGCGAGGCCTATGGCGGGCGGGACGCGACTAGCAAATGGTTCGAATCCGCCTCATGGATCTCGTTTGCCGCGATCAATGATCCTGATACCGCAGACTATATCTCGAAGCGCTGCGGCGATACGACGGTCGAGGTCGACCAGACAAACCGCTCGTCAGGAATGAAGGGATCGTCGCGTTCGCGCTCCCGGCAACTCAGCCGCCGGCCGCTGATCCTGCCGCATGAGGTGCTGCGCATGCGCGCTGACGAGCAGATCGTCTTCACCTCGGGCAATCCGCCGCTGCGGTGCGGCCGCGCCATCTGGTTCCGGCGCGATGACATGAAAGCCTGTGTGGGAACAAACCGCTTCCACCGGGAAGAAAAAGCGCCATGAGGCTGCCCGTGAATATCGCAAAGCTCGAATGCGAACGATCCGGTCAATCACGATGAAACTAAACCTGGCTATCGTTCAAAGACCACCGGAGGAGAAATTTGAATAGAAACGCACCGGGACCTTACCGCAAGCGCGGTCAGTTCAGCCGCCAACGAGATCATGGTCCTGCGGTGAAAAATCGTTCACACCCTCGTCCTTCACCACGAAGAGGTATTCCGATGTTGCTGATGTGGGTCGCAGTGCTCACCGTCGGCGGCGGAATATATCTCGCGCGCACCGGCGGGTTGGACCGGATGGTTGCGCTTGCGTCCGCCCCTGCCGAGGATAGCCTGTCCGGATCGTTTTCGATCTGTGGTGATAGCCGTCGCGTGAACTGCGTCGTGGACGGCGATACATTCTGGTTCCAGAGTGAAAAGATCCGGGTCGCCGACATCGACACGCCTGAACTCAGCCCGCCACGATGCGCAGCTGAACGCATCAAGGGCGAAGCGGCCAAGGCGCGTCTTCGTGTCCTTCTCAGCGCCGGTCGATTTTCGATGAGCGCCGGATTGCGCGACGAGGACCAGTATGGCCGCAAGCTTCGAATCGTCACCCGTGGAGGGCAGTCGCTTGGCGACGTTCTGGTGGCAGAAGGGTTGGCCCGGCGATGGGACGGTGCGCGTCGAAGCTGGTGCGACGACTGACCGACACAAACGTAGCACAACCACCACCATCAGTGAGCGATGATCCGCTATAACTACCCCCCGCGAGATGGATCGTGACCCGGATGGGACGAAACCGCGTCGCGGGTTCGGTGCGCTCGCGCATAGAGCCAGTGCGGCCAAGCCGCCTCGCCCATTCCCGATCGAACTCATCACACAGATGAATCGCTACTACCGGATTGATTCAGAATAGTCGTTGGACGCGCCTTCCAAAGGAAGCGAGAATCCGGCCATGGAGAAAGAGGAAACGGGCCCGGTTCACCTTCACCGCATCGATACGACGCAGAACATGCGGCGCTTCTATATGCTTGCGATCCAGCCAACCCTCTTCGGCGGCGCCTCCGTCATTCGTAACTGGGGCCGGATCGGATCGAGCGGCCAGACAATGGTGGATACCTTCGATCGCGAAGAAGATGCGGATACGGCACTTGCACGCATCGAGCGCTCAAAGAAGCGACGGGGCTATATCAGCGTTCAGCGCAGCAAATAGCCGGCGCCCGACCCGCGGCCGAATGTTTCCTGTGGTTTTCGCAATTCTTGCAGCAAATCCTGCTTTCGTGCCCCTATCCACGCCACATCTTCATCGTCATACGGGAAGGCATCTTTTAACAGAGGAGACTATCCTTCCATGACCACCACCAACGAAATCGCCGACAAGATCGCGGTCGAACAGAACCTGACCAAGACGCAGGCCAAGACGATCGTCGAAAGTGTCTTCAAGCAGATCACGGATGCGGCGCTCGCTGGCGCAGAAACATCGATCCCGTCCTTTGGAAAGTTCAAGCTGAAGGACACTCCGGAGCGTGAAGGCCGCAATCCGGCAACCGGAGCGACGATCAAGATCGCAGCCTCCAAGAAGCTGACCTTTGCGCCTGGCAAAGCGGTTAAGGACGCGTTGAACGGCTGAAGCAATCACGCTGCCGGAAGCGGCAGCATGATGGAAGCCTCCTAGAAAGGAGGCTCCGCGCTGACGCGGCCGTCCTGCTCGGCCTCGATGGCTGCAAGCTCGGCCTGCACCATCTCCAGCTCCGCCGCGATCTGGCGGCGTTCGGCCGGATCGCAGGCATTCCTGAGTTCGGCCTTAAGCTCTTCGCGCTGAATTTCGAGAGAAATCGTCATCGTCGTCTCCTTGACGTTTGTGAAAGACGACGCCGCACGTCATGGCGAAGCGGAGGGGTCCAGCATCGCGGGACGCGACCGCCGGAGGCGGCGAGTGGAGGAGCCGATTTGCGGAAGCCGCCATCGGCGGAAGGAGCAAATTGGAGGCGCCGCTCGTGCTGGACGCCTCCGCTTCGCCATGGCACCCTTGGACGAACTGAGCAGTTCCCCACCTCCCGTATGCCACCAGAAAAGCCGGATGCGGGCTCGATGCCCGCCTCCGGCTTCATCGTGCGAGAAGAAGAAGAGCCCCGCCTCTCGGCGGAGCTCTTCGGGGTGATCAGGTCTCGCGCTTCGGGCGGTTCCAGATGAGGGCGAATTCCCCCTCTTTCTCGCTCGGCCAAAGCGCTGCGGTGATCGGGGCGTTGAAGCTCGGATCGTCGAGCTTGACCGAGATGAAGGGCTCGCCGTCGTTGGAGACCTTGTTCCAGCCCGCCCCGACCTCGACGCCGTTGCCGGCGGTGATGCGGAAGTCCGGAGCGTCGCGGGAGACGCGGTCGATGGGGTTCAGGCGGGCCCGCATGCTGACCGTGAGGGTGCGGACGTTGCCGACGATGGAGTTGTTGCCGTTGGTTGCGAATTCGCCGATGACTGCCATGATCTGTTCCTTTCGGTTTGCTCGGGCCGCGCCCACCGCGGCCTCGATGGCGGTGTAAGGACCGGGGGCGATCGACACCGCACCTGAAGGGCCGCAACGAAGTGTAGGGCGGCCGGAAGCGGCTATTTTGCCTCGCGATGCAAAGGCGGGACCTGGTCCCGCCGGCGGAAAATAGCCGGGACCGGCCGTTGCGGGATGGCGATCGAGACGCAGTCGTCCCGCGGTCACACCAGATCCATCGAGGCATGCGTGGGTACGCCCGTAGACAAGGCGGATGGAGCCTGATCTGGCCTTTGCTCATCGACGGCGTTCAACAGGATGCCAACGGCGACGGCATCGCCGGTCCCGATCATGACGATCCTTGCCGGCCCCGCCCGCCGATCCCTTCGGCGCTTCCGGGAACGCCCTGTCCGCCTCTTCCGGCCCGCGACGGCCGGGTTCGCCGTCGTGCGAATGATCTCCCCTGACGGCGCGAACTTATCCTCGCCTTTGCCGGCGACACGGCTCCAACGTCACACACGCGGCAACTGGCGATGCAGGACGGACGCGGCCCCGCCCCCCTCACGGCACTGCTGAAAGCTGAAGGCTTGTTCCTGCGCCAATGGGTCCATCGTCAGGGCGGGGTTACCCGTGCAACGCCGGAGGCGCCTGGCAGGCGCAGGCGCGCTTTCAGGACTTTTGGTTTGCCGGGAAGCTCCCAGGCATTCCGCAGCGTCGACCGGAACCCGCTGCTACGGGCGGTTGCGTCAGGGGATGGTGTCGATATCCGTCAGCCTGAACTCATCGGCCGTGGCCAGAATGGGCACTTCGTAATATCTGGCGCATGCGTAGTGCAGGCAATCGCCGAGGTTGAGGCCGCGGCGGCCTGAACGATAGCGATGCGCCGCCGACAAAGCGAGACGGGTCGTCTCTGTCGCAGGCGGAAGATCGCGAAGCGCGATGCCTCGTTCATCGAGAAACTCGATCACGATCGGCTCCACCTCCGCCACGGTGAGGTCGAACTTGTCGGCGCGGGCGAGACCAAGCACCGCTTCCAAAACGGCGACCGGGGACGTAAAAGCGCCCTTTGCGGACGCGATTGCAGTGGAGACGCGCTCTGCCTCCGGTTCATCGGAAAGGAGTGCAATGATCGCACAGGCGTCGATGAACATCATCCTTCCCACATCTCGTCGAAGGCCTCGCGCGGAAGCGGCTTCTTCGCCGCGGCGTCGAGTGAGACGCCATGTTTCTTGCGCAGACGCGCGGCGGTCTGGAGCGGGGTTTCGGCGTTCCGCCGGCGCTCGATCGCCTCCTTCATGGCGATGACGATCGCCTCGGTGATGCTGACGCCAGCTATATGCGCGAACTTCCGCGTCAGCGCATCCGCTTCGGGATTGTTGACATTGATGGGCATGATGCCTCCTTGTAGATAAGGTTCAACATTAATGTAGATGCCACGATCTACATTCGCAAGCCTCAATATAGGATTGAAGCGTCCCGCCCCGCCGCCCGACATCAGACGCCGCACATGCCTTCGCATTCGTTCGGCCAGAGGTCGAGCTGCCCCCGATCAGCCGCTGTCGTGAGGTCAGCCCGATCGAGGGGGACGCAGGACCGATGCAGGAACACCTCGCCGCGAATGCCGCGCAGGCCAGTGCGAAGCGTCCGGTCGACCGCGACGGCGTCCGCCCAGGCCTCGACGTCGTGATCGCGCATATGACGCCAACGGGCGTTGTCGTGGAAGGGGCAGCCGATGCACGCCGATTTCGGCGGCTCCGGGTAATCGTGCCGGCGCAGCCAGGCGAGGCAATCGCGCCGGCTCATCCGCCTCTCGATCAGCGGGAAGCGTTTGACCTGCCACGCCTCGAAGCTCGGCTTGGCGCGCACGATCTCGTCTGTCGAAATCCCTATCCAGCATTCGACGACGGGATAAGCCGGCGAGCGCTTTCGAGTGAGACCGGCAAGCGCGCGTACCTTCCGGCGGATCGGTACGATCTTGAAATCCGTCGTGCATTGCCGGCGGATCATGCCGATCGATACGGTCTCGGTCGTCGTCCGGCGTGCCGCGACTTCGACCAGTTCTCCGTCTTCATCCTCATCAAGGACCGGGACCCTCGCGCCGGCCGGGGTGACGGTCTTAGCAAAGGCGGGGATCGAGGCCCAGCGGTTCCCGTCACCGGCGGCCAGCAGCGCGTCGCGGATGTTGCCGGCCGAGACGATATGGACGGGAAACGGCAGCACGTTGCCGGACATCAGCCAATCCAGATGATCATAGACGGCGCGCGGCTCCCAGCCCGTGTCGGCGAATATGGCGCAGTCGGGCATCGGACCGATCTCGCCATGGGCGGCCAGAAGCGCCATCGTCGTGGATTGGACGCCGGCGCCGAGCGAAAGCGCGCGCAGGCGGATCGGGGAAGGCGGATCGCCTTCCCCTTGAACGAGCGGAGCGTGAAGCATCAGGCGGCCTCCCGCTCTGTCTGTGCGTTCGGCTGCAGATCATGCAGGTAAGTCACGGCGCGCTGCGCATGCGCGGCAGCCGAGAAGATCGCCCGCTTGTCGCCCTGGAGGACGCGCAACCACGACTCGACATAGCTGGCATGGTCGGGCCGCGGCTCCAGTTCGGGCACAATACCGAGATCCGCACAAACGAAACTTGCCCCTATGTCGGCGACCATCTCTTCGCGCGCGCGTTCGGTCAGATCCTTGTGGTAGCGGCTGAGGTCGCGGTTGAGCCGGTGGCTTGCGCCGACCCAATGGACACATTCATGTCCGAGGGTCGCATAATAACTCTCTGCGTCCCGGAAGCTCTCGAAAGGCGGCATCTGGATGGTATCACCGGATGGCGAAAAGAACGCCTTCGTCCCGCCATGCCGGACCACCGCGCCGGTGTTGACGAAGAAGCGCTCGGCATGCTCGATGCGGTCCACAGGATCGGCGACCGGCTCGGGCTGGCGATAGTAGTGATCCGGCAGACCATCGATCTGGTCGCAATTGAACACGGTGTAGGCCTTGAGGAACGGTATATCGCGTTCCACCTCGCCGCCGCCGGCGTCCGTCTCGGTCCTCGTGAAACGGCTGGCATAAACGACCGTCGCGCCGCTTTCCCCCTTGCGGATATGCGCCCCAAGCTCGTTCGCCTGCCGCAACGTCATCCATACGGTCGAGGCAAAACCCCGCACTAGGCTCTCCGACCAGAGGAGCAGGACGTTCATGCCTGTGTAAGGCTGGCCATTGAACCGTAGTGGCCTCGTGATGCGGCCTTTGACATTGCCCGCGTTCCAAGGCTGAACCCACGGGCGAACGCCCTTCTCAAGATCGGCGATAATCCGGTCAGTGATCCGCGCATAGACGTCCATGCGCGATCCGCTTTGCTTTGCTCTCATTTTCCTCAACCTCCATCTGGAGGCCGCGACCATCGCGGCCCCGTCACGGAGGTCCTTTTGCCGGGGCGATCAGGGGGCCTGCGCACCCGACCGGGGCCCCGCCGCGCCGGCGCGGCGGGGTGGTCATGGGCCGGAACGAAGAGGAGGACGGCAAAGCCGTTGCGCGGGCCGCCGGCCCCGGCAGGACCGCCATCCGGGACGGGACGCGAAGGCGGACAGCCACTACTCTTCCTCCCCTTCCCCAAACGCCGGTCGACGCGGCGACACCGGAAAAGGCCGGTCCCGTCCGGGACCGGCCTCAAGGATCTGGAATGGAAGGCGAGGCTGAAAGCCTCGCCAGGGCGGCTCAACCGAGAGCCGCCATCTGCAGATCGGCCGCCTTGCGGTCGAGTGTCTGGCTCGCGTTTTCGACGGGGCGTTCGAAGGGCTTCCAGCGCTCGCCGACGACTTGCTCATAGGCCGCAACGACGCCCTCGGCCGCCATGCGAAGCGCGTGGGACTGAACGCCCATATCGGCCGCGAACTCACGCTTGCGCTGGGCGGCGCTGTCGAAGCCGACCGAACCGTCGAGGTCCTCGTCGCGGATGTCGTTGGCGGCCTTGGCCGTCAGATCCCGCGCCTCCGTGACGGCCCGGCTGTAGAACTGGCCGGCTCCGTGGGCGGAACCGACAAAGGCTCCGACGATGCGCTGCAGATGGATTTGCATCGCCCGCTCGCCAAGCCCTTCGCTGAGTGCGTCGGCGGTCTCGACGATCAGCCTCTCGTGCAGGTCGCGAATGCCGTCGCTGTCGAGGACCGGGAGGCCGAAGCTCTCGGCGATGAGGGTGGCTTGCGCCGCATCCGGGCAGGCGAGCCGGACCATTTCGAGGGTGCTGCCCTTGCGAAGCGGGACGACGCGGGCGGTTTGCCGGGGAGAGCGAGCGGTTTTTGTCATGATGCATTCCTTTCCTTCGGTTTCCCGAGGCTCAGACCGGCTCCTGCCGGCCCTCCCTTCGGGCGCGGTCGAAAGAAACCGGCGAAAGACGGGCGCTTCAGGGTCCGGGGCGGCCGGATCGAGCAAAGCAGGTTTGCGGGCAAGCAGGGCTTTTGAGCCCTCGCGAAGCCCGCGGGCCTGCTTTGCCGAGATCGGCTGTTCCGGCCGCACCGCGGCGCGACACGCGGCCTTGAAGCGGACGGCCGCCGGTTTACGACCGCAACCTCAGCCGAAGGGAGGGTCGGCAGGAGTCGGTGCTTGGTACATCCCGGGAAGGAAAGAACCGTCATGACCATCCCCGCCGGTCCCGCACCTCCGTCGGCCCGATTCACGACAGCCCATAAGTACGCTCGTCGCTGCGGAGACCGCATCATCACCGCAATGCCGGTCGCCTCCCGGTCGACCACGTGCCTGACTGTCGATCAGGCGGCCTGGAGGGATTCGGTCGTCGGCCGCTCGCGAAATCCGGCGATCGCGCGATCCTGACGGGCGAGTTTGCGCGACAGCGCGTCGATCTCCGGCTGCCGTTCGGCCGTGATGGCGGCGAGGTTCGAACGATAGCGTTCGAGGAAAGCGCCAGGATCAGGGCTCTTGCCGCGCTGGTATCCCGTCCGGCGCGGTTGCAAGTGTGGGATCAGCGCCGTCATGCGGCGCCAGATCTGCCGGTCGATCAAGTCGAGCTGGCGCTGTGTCTGCCGGCGCGCCTCTTCCATGCGCAGTAGTTGCGCTTGACGTTCGGAAGAGCGGTTCATGACGCCTGCCTCCGCTGCCAGCCGATAAAGTCTGATGGTTCGCCGTAGACCCGATGGCGTTTCTCATTGATGACAAAGCCGAAACGGCCTACCTGATATTCTGCTGACGGGACGAGGAAACGGCGTTCTTCGGCCGCCGGCTCCCGCTTTCCGCCCCGCGTCGCAACGACTTCCACGAAACCTTCCGCGTGCTGCGACGTGATCGCCGAGATGACGATCCAGTCATCGGCATGCTCGCGCTCGAAAGCGCGTTGGTCCTTCGTGGTGGATTCACCCGGCTGAAGCACCGTCCCGAAGATCTTTTCCCAGGCATCCGGCCAGCTATCCTTGATGGTGCGTTCCGCGCAGCGCTGCTCAAAGGCGGTGAAGAGGTGGGGAAAAGTGATCGCGACAATCGCCCACGCTTCATCTTCCTCGTACCATCCCCCCGTGACACGCAGCATCGGATGGACCTTCGCGTTGCGAGCCGCCGAAATACGAAACCCGCCATGGCCGGCCGTGGAATGGAACACGACATCCTCGGCATGGAGGGTCGCGCCCTGCGACGGCCCCCACGGCGTGCTGGCCGACACGCGCGCCTCGCGCCGGCCGAGCGCCCGCTTCTCCCGTTGATGCTCGGCCCGTTCAAGGACGGCGGCGCGGAATGCCGCCTCATCGGCAAGCTCACCGTCATGGCCGTAGAAATCGTCGCGCCTCCATTCGTGGATCGGGCGACGGATACGCCATCCGGTCACGAGATAGAACCTGTCGTCTCGGGCGGGAGCCATTGCGAAGGCATGTTCGCCGACGAGCGCCACGGTCATGCCGTCGGCGCTACGGCCAAAGAAAACCCCCGGAATTTCGGAGGTTTCGTGATTGTGGACGTTGGAGGCGGGTGCGCTCATGCTGCGGCCCTCCCCTCGACAGCATCGGCCGCGACCTCGTCGGCCGTGACCTCGTGCAGAACGGCGTTCGGATAGCCGTGGCGGGTGAGCCATTCCTCCGCTGCCGGGCGGTTATCGGCAAGATGGACAAGCTCGCCATCATCGCCGGCGCGGTCGAGAACGAGAACCGCGCCGATAGCGGGTCGCGCCTTGACGGCGAACTTGAGGTCGCTGTTCACCGAAAACGTCCGGTAGACACGCAGAACGATTGTGCCCTGACTGCCATAATCGCCCTCGTGCACGGTGATGGAGGCGGGGATCGTCGTATTGCCGACGCGGGCTTCCGCCTGTTTTCGGATCAGGCGACCGCCGGAATTGCGACTCTCCCAAGCGGCCAGCTTCTTGCGATGCCTCTCGGGCGGGCGTGGGGTGCCGTCTGAATAAATCACGGTGGAACCCAGCGGGACGAGGTCATAGATCAGTTGAGCGGACATGGTTTTCTCCATGGTGTTGATGGTGGAAAAAGAACCGCCGCCGGTGACATGCCGGCGGCGGGGTGATTGTTCGGAGAAGGTGAGAGGAAGCCGCTCTACTCGGCGGCTACCTTGTAGGCTTCGCGCTGCTCGTCGGTGAGGTGCTCGTCCTGCGGGGCCGGATCCTCATCTGCGAAATCATGCAGCGGCTCGACGACCGCATCACCATCGAGCTCGTCCAGATCCACCGGCGTGCCGTCATCCTCGGACCGCTCGGCGGCCTCGTTCTTCTTCAGCCACGCGGCGAGCTTGTCGGTGCCTGGAGCGAACAGCGCCGACGGATGGACCAAACGGCCGTCCTTGAAGTGCTCGACAAGCGCCGCGCGCGTGTCCTTGACCTTTTGCCGGGGAAGGACCGGCGTGTCCGCGCATGACGCTTCCAGCGCCGGACGAGACAGGCACGAGAGGAAGTCTTCCGTGCCCATGTTCGGCAGGTAGCTGTCCGCGCCGATCACCACGCCCGCCACACGGGACACGACGCCGCTGTCCGAACGGTTTTCCCTGCACGACAGCACGTCGATCAGGAGCGAGCGCACGGCGACCCGAAGCGTGCCCATGTCGAAGTCGAGCTTGCCTTCCTGATCGAACAGGCGGGCGGCGTGTTCGCCAAGGCCGGCCGCCCCATAATAGGAGATGTCGCGCGTGCCGGACGCCACCGTCACGTTCTGCCCCGCGAATGCCAGGACCAGCAGCGCCATCAGGGTGTCGTCCTCGATCGGCGCCCGCGACAGCGCTTCATGCAGAGCATCGGTGCGCAGATCACCGATCATCTCGATGCCCGTGCGGGTGACATCGGGACGGGCCTTCACGACGATCGCAGCATCGTCACCCTCGCCCGCCGGCTGCTCGCCCTTCTTCGGCTTCTTCGCCTCCGGCATGCGGAAATGTGCCGTCTGCACCTTGCCCTCGCGATCGAGATAGAGCGCCGTGTGGTCGGACTTGCCCGGCTTGCCATAGACGCGTTCCGCCTTCTTCGGCAGTTCCGGCTGGCCCCAATTGTTGGTCTCGGTGATGACCCCCTTCTTGGGCAGGTTCTGCGTCATCCACTCCTGCTGCGCGCCAAGGAACGCCTCGACATCGGTGGTGTAACGGCTGTCCTGATCGGCCGGCGCGAACAGATCCTCGACCCAGGCAATGCCGTAGGCGTGCGCGAGTTCGTCGCCGAAACTCGCATCACGGGCATACATGCGCGTCTTCTGCAGCCCCTGCGCCACGCTCCACCAGGAGACTTGCGGGTCGGCCTTCGAGGGCTTGTGCTTCTTCCAGACCTCCTTCTGGTCATCGAGCGAGGCGGAAGCGATGGTGCGTAGCTGGCTCTCGTTAGGCATGTCACCCTTGGCCATGTGGTCGAGCATCGCCGGCAGCACATTGGCGAGAAGACGCAGTCTTCTGATCTGGCGGACCGACTGGGCGAGTGCAATGCCGATTGCCTCCTCGGTCCAGCCGAGTGCGACCAGGCGCTCGATGGCACGCCATAGATCGACGGGATTGAGGTGCTCGTGCGTTAGGGCGGTGGCCAGCGATCGCATGGCACCACCATCCTCGGCGCGCTCGACGACAAGCACCGCAATCTCCTCAAGCCCGGCAGCGATCGCCTGGTTCCTGCGGCGGTGCCCCTCATCGATGACGAAGCCGTTGCCGCCGTCTCTTTCCGGGGCGACGATTGGCGGCTGCACGATTCCGACGGCCTTGATCGTCGCCAGCAGTAGCGCATCGGCCTGCGGGGTGGACTTCGAACGGCGCGCCTTGTCGGGATTGTCCTTCAGCGAGCGCGGATCGACAAATTTCAGTTCCATGGAAATGCTCCTTACGGGGGTTGCCGGACACCGCCACTCGCGGGTCCCTTTCTCGTCTTCTTCCCGAAGACACCCCCCGGCCCGCGGAGCGGACGGGCCGGTGCAACTGCGGCCGAGCATTCCTGCCCTGCCGGCCAAGCGGGGCTCGTAAGCCCTGCGCAGGACGCGGGGCCGGGATCGCGAGCGGCGCGGTTGAGCGCCAGCGCCAGCGGCCCGCCCGATCTGCGAGAGCAATTCTTTTCTTTTTCTTTTTCTTTTTCTTTTTTCTTTTCTCTCCCACCGCCCCATTCAGGTGAACCATCCTTGATGGACGACACAAATAGAGCCGGCCGCGCCAAAAAAGCGCGACCGGCATGCAAGTTCGATCACGCGGCGATCGCCGCGACGTCACCAGCACCTTCGATGTCCTTCGCCAGCGCCTCTTCGACCTCGGCAAGCTGCCGACGCTTTTCAGCCAGTTCACCGGCGAAGGCGAAGTCGCCGCCTTCGCCGCGCGACTGGTATGATGCGAGTCTGCGGCGTGCATCGGCAAGGCGCTGGCGATTGCGCTCGCGTTCACCCTCGAAATCGTCAAGTGCGTGCTCAAGGCGGGAGACGGCCCCGAGCGGCGTCACCGTCACGGGCAGATCGATCTCGAAATCCGCGCCGGTGCGCATCAGCATGGTGGTGTAGCGATAATTGTCGCGGCCGAAGCGTTCCCCACCATATTCCAGGTCGAAGCCGCCGATCGAGGCGATGACCGCCTCGCCTTGCCTCTGGAGTTGCACCTGGGTCAGGATCTCTTTCATCAAGGCACGACCGGCCTCCTTGCGCTCGGCATGGACCTTGCCCGTGACGGTCATCGAGAAGGCGTCGCCAGCTGTCGGAACCAGGCGCTCGATATCCTGCCCGATCTCCGCGATCCGCCGCGTGGCAGACTCGATATCGCGTTCGGCATCGCGGATCTGCCGGCGAACCGCATGCTGGTCGTCGATATGGGCGGCACGCAGTCGCTCCAGCCGGGCGATATCGGCTTCAAGCCCCGCCTTCTGCATCAGCCGCTGGTCGCCCGATGCGATGGCCTTGGCCATTGCGAACTGGTTGGCCTGCCCCTCGCCGAGATCTTCGAGCCGCCGGATCGAGGTGTCACCGGAGAGCGCGGCGGCGATGAAGCGCGCCTTGCGCTCGTTGTTCTGCCACATGGTCGCGTCGAGCGAGCCCTCGGTGGCATAGGCGAAGATATCGACCTCGTCATGCTGGTTGCCCTGACGCACGATGCGGCCCTCGCGCTGCTCGATCTGGGACGGAAGCCAGGGGACGTCGAGGTGATGCAGCGCTTTCAGGCGGAGTTGGGCGTTGACCCCGGTTCCCATCGTCTCCGACGAGCCGATCAGGAACCGGACCTTTCCCGCACGGACGTCGCCAAACAGCCGCTGCTTCGCCTCCGATTTCTTGAAGTCCTGCATGAAGGCGATCTCCGATGCCGGCACGCCTAAGCGGATCAGTTCGTCACGAATCCAGCGATAGGCGGAAAAGCCCCTCGTCTTTTCGACGCTGATGGTGCCAAGGTCGGAAAAGATCATCTGTGCGGCGCCGGGCAGCTCGAACGGCTTGCCGTCATGGCGGAGATAGGTGCTGCCCTCGGTCGCCTTCCAGATATTGAAGGCATTCGAGATGAGACTGTTGAGCTTGTTGTCCGCCTCATTGTCATTGTCGGCATCCACGAGGCGCAGGTCGATCGCCGCATGCCGGCCATCGGTGATGACGGAAAGCAGGATGTCGTCGCCGGGTTCGGGCGGCCGGTCGCGCTCCTCGATCGCCTTGATGCGCTCGGCCAGTACCACCTGGTAGTGCTTGAACGCCTGTGTTGGCTTCGACGTGACGATCTGGCGCCTGCCGGTCGAGACCGCCGGCACCTTTACATATTCTCGCAAGTCCGCCGGCATCACAACATCCGCGAAGCTGCGGAACATCGCGATCAGTTCTGGCACGTTGACGAAGCTCGCGAAGCGGGAGACCGGCTTGTACTTGCCGGAAGGCTGAAGCTCCAGCTCGGTGGTGGTGTCGCCGAAGGTCGACGCCCAGGCGTCGAACTCGTGCAGGCCGCGCTCCATCAGCGCCGGGTGGCCCATCAACCGCTGGACAGAGAACATTTCGCCGAGCGTATTTGTGATCGGCGTGCCCGAAGCGAGGACAAGCGCCCGGCCGGGATTGATCGTCTCGATGAAACGGGATTTCACATAGAGATCCCAGGCCCGCTGCGAGCCGTTCGGATCGACGCCCTTCAACGTCGACATATTGGTTGCAAAGCTGAGCTTTCTGAACTCCTGCGCCTCGTCGACGATGATCTGATCGACGCCGATCTCGGCGATGGTGAGCAGGTCATCCTTGCGGGTTGAGAGCGCCTCCAGCCGCTCCTGCAGGCCCTCTTTCAGCCGCTCGAGCCGCTTGCGCGAGACCCGGTCGTCGCTCTCGACCTTGGTGAGTAGGGTTTCATATAGATCCAGTTCGTCATGGATCATCTGCTGCTCGAAGGCCGACGGCACGCCAATGAACCGGAACGCCGAATGCGTGATGATGATCGCGTCCCATGTGGCGGTCGCTGCCCGCGACAGGAACCGCGCCCGCTTGTCCTTGGTGAAATTGGTCTCGTCCGCCACGAGAATGCGCGCATTTGGATAGAGCGCCAGAAACTCCCGCGCGGCCTGCGCCAGGCAATGCCCGGGAACGACCTGCATCGCCTTGGCGATCAGACCGAGCCGGCGCTGTTCCATTATGGCGGCCGCCATGGTCATCGTCTTGCCGGCGCCGACGGCATGGGCGAGATAGGTTGAGCCTGCCGCGATGATGCGCCAGATACCGCGCATCTGATGCCCATAAAGAGTAAAGGCGCCCGAGGCGCCCGGAAGCTTGAGATGATCGCCGTTGAACTTTCGCGGGGCGATGTTATTGAACCGGTCATTATAGACCCGAGCCAGCCGGTCGGTGCGATCGGGATCGGACCATATCCAGCGCTGGAAGGCCTGCTTGATCTTGTGAAGCTTTTCCTTGGCCGCTTCGGTATCGACGACGTTGAGAACCCGCTTTTCGCTGTCGCCGTCCCTGATCGTATCGAAGATCTGCGGCACCCGGCTGTTCAGGGCATCGGACAGCAGTTCGCCGGCATGGCGGCGGTCCGTTCCCCATTCGGATGTTCCGGCGGCGAGGTAGGAAAGCTGGCGGGCGTCGACGGTCCATGACGCCAGTTCGGGCATGTGATGGATCCGGATATCGGTTCCCATCATCTCCTTGACAAAGGCGACGACGTCTCCAGCCGGTATCCACGGAGCGCCGAGGCGCGCGGTGATGTCCGAAGGTCGAAGATCGACCGGCTGGACGGCTGTGAGCGCCGAGACGTTGGGCTCATAGGCGGGATCGAGCCCTGCCGCAGCTTCCGCGACCTTGAGCTTCTCGCGGACATGACCGGACAGATAGGCGTCGGCCATCTGCCAGGAGCCGTCGGCGGGGTCGCGGAAGATCGCGCTGCCAAGCTCAGTGACGACGTCTTCGGGATCACGGTGCAGAAGTTCCGCGATATGATCAAGATCGACGTGCCCTCGTTCGTTGAGCACCACGGCGAGCGCATCCGCCGCACTGGTGATCACCGGTGGCGCGGGCGGCGAGATGACACGGTCCGTGAAGATCGGTCCGGGTCTCGCCGTATCGTTTTCGAGGTCGTAGTCCTCGATCGAGGCGACCAGCCAGCAATCGGGATCGTCTGCGAACGGCTGGAGGTTAGGCCGCCGATGGCTCTCCCGTGTCTCACCGGTCTCCGGGTCCTCGGTGATCGAGACCGTGGTGTGGTTGATCGGGCCGAAGTCGCGCACGAAGCTTGACCAGGCAATGCGCAGCTTGATCTGCAAATCCTTCCAGGGCCGGTCCAGCTCCTGGGCCTTCAGCACCTCACGCACCGCATCACGGACCGGGATCAGCTTCCTGATGATGCGGACATGCTTTTCCGGGATACCGTCGGCGCTGCGGCCCTTGCGGACTTTCACAGCAACGGGCTCGCCGTCGGTGACCTGCATGAGGCCTCGGGCGTTGTCGAAGAAGAAGCTGCCTTCGCGGACATGCTGGCCGGACGGAAGATCGCCAGGACTATCGTCGGTGGCGTCCTCCAGATCGAGATCGATCTCGGTGGGCTCGCCGTCATAGCGGCCTTCCGGAAAGAGATGGACGGCGGCCGACAGTGCGGCGTCGAGATCCTCACCATCGGGGGCAAGGCATGTATAGGTCTCACCGAAAGGACCGACGGTCAACGCGTGGGTGCCGAGCACAAATTCCGGATGCTGCGCGAACCATCGGTTCACCCGGAAGGCGCCCTCATCCTGCGCGGCGGGCCGGATTTCGTCCGTGTCGAGCCAGGAAAGATCGCCCTCGGGCTCGGCGACCTTGCGTTTGCGGAAGAAGAGGATGTCCACGACGACGTCGGTTCCCGCGTCGGCCCGGAAGCTGCCTTCCGGCAGGCGGATGGCGGCAATCAGGTCCGCCGTCCTGGCAATATGCTCGCGCGCCGAGGAATCCGCCTTGTCCATCGTGCCGGAGCTGGTGACAAAGGCTGCGAAAGCCCCGGGCTTCAACAGGTCGATCGACCGGGCAATGAAATAGTCGTGCAATCGCAGCCCGAGCGAGCGATAGGCGCGGTCGGAACGGACGGTCCGGTCCGAGAAAGGCGGGTTGCCGATGGCAAGGTCAAAGCTCGCCGGCAACTCCATGCGCGCAAAATCTCCGGTGAGGATCCGCGCCCGCGGCTGCAACAGCCGGACGATGCGCGCCGTTACGGGATCGAGCTCGACGCCGGTGACGTACGAAAGATCACGAAGCGCTTCCGGCATCAGCGCCGGAAACAGGCCCGTGCCGATCCCCGGCTCCAGCACCCGGCCGCCGCGCCATCCGAGACGCTGCAGGCCAGACCAGATCGCCCGGACGATGAACTCCGGGGTGAAATGGGCATACTGGATGCAGCGGGCAAGCGAGGCATAGTCGGTCTCGCCGACCGCATCCTCCAGATCGGAACCGATGTCGTCCCAGCCCTTGCGGAATTCGAGCTCGCCCGGACGGCGGAAGACGCCGTTGGCAAGATCGGACGCGCCGAAGCCGGTGAAGCGGATCAGCATCTCCTGTTCCTCGCGCGTCGCAGGACGTTCGTCCGCCTCGATCCTGGCAGCGAGCCGGATCGCGGCAATATTGTCGCGCGCACGGTCCTTCCAGCGGCGGGCAAGCCCGCGGTCATCGGCGAGATGGAAGTTCAGGCCACGGGCACGGTCCGCCGGAGACGACGGCCGCACGACCGCGGCGATCGGCAAGGCCGGCGCTGGAGTGGTAGGATCGGGATCGTCGTCGGGATCGAAGTCGCTGGCGAAGGCCGTCACGCCAAGGCCAAGGCCCGACGAAAGCGCGGTGTTGCCGAAAAGATCGATGGTGAAGGGATCGTCATGTGACATGCTGGAATCTCCTTGGGTGAAGGCGCGCGTCGCCACCCCCCTGGAAGGTTCCAGTCGGCTGACGACGTGCGGGGATGAAGAGAACTGGGTGGGCTGGACGGCCGCGGGACGGCGAGCGTCTGCGGATCGCTAGTCTCGCGCGATCACGGTGAGTTGCATCGAATCCCCGTGGAAGGCGATCCTCAGATGCGTGCAGGCGGGGCTGGCAGCGATTAGCTTCACGAGCATGGCACCGTCGAGAAACTCGATCCCGTCATCGCCGCCGAAATGCTGGCGCTTGTAGTGCCAGTAGTCGGGGTTCGACTTCGGATCGCACTCTTCGGCATAGACGACAAACGGACGTTGCCCCTCTGCGAGCTTGCCGTTGGACATGAGGTACACGCTCTCGTCGCCGACCAGCCAAAGACCGGGCTTCTCATCGCGGCCCGGAAACATGCCGTAGTGGGGATTGCGGAAGCCGCCATTGAGGTGCGCGTCGAGGCGTCCGCGCATCATGACGACGTGGATGTCCGTCACGGAAAAGGTGAACATCGCCGCCTCCCTTACGCCGCGATCGCGTCAGGGAGGTAGCGCAGATGCACCGGCAGCTTCGATGCGATCTGCGCATCCGTGAGGTCGTCGAGCAGCTTCAGGACGGTGCCCTGGCGTCCGCCGTAGAACAGCACGGTCCGCTTGCCGTGGTCGTGTTCCGGCCAGCGCTCGCCGGCATAGCCGCGATAGTCATCATGGGTGCTCGACCAGATGTGGTCCAGGCGTTCCTCGCGCGTCATTGCCCGAACGGGCCGGGTTTCGCGCTCGATGATCGCATCGCGCATCCGCTCGGGCGAGCCCTTGTCAGCGAGGTCGCAATAGGCATGGAAATACCGCATCCGGTCATCGATCTTCAGCGTGAAAAAGATGCTGGTGATGCTGTCGGTAAGGAACTCGCGCATGGCGAACATGTCGCCCCGCATGAACAGCGGTGGCAGGATCTCGAACATGTAATCGTGTTGCGCCTGGGCGACTTCGAACCATTCGCCTCGATAGAGCGCGCTGTCGTCACCCTCCCAACGGTTCGGGCGTTGCGCGTGGCGGTCGAACATGCGGAACATCTGCCGGCGATCGGCAATGCCTTCAAAGACTTTTCGGATCGGAGAGACAGTCATGGGCGGGCTCCTTTCAGCCTCGTCGGGAAAGACACGCGGCTCATCCTCGCGATGTCGCCATCTTCTTCAGCCCTTCCTGACCCCTCCTTGGCGCCGCCTCTCCGTCCGGACGGGTCAAGGGCCGCGCAGCGGGCGAAGCTTTACCCTTGACGCGGCTGGCGGGCATGCGGCAACCGGCCTTCCCCTTCCCCTTCCCCTCTTTCCTTCTCCTCCCTGCTATTTCATTGAGATGAAATCAGCTTACAGTCTGGTTTGATCGCTTGTACGATCATACTTTGGACTGATCAAATGGAATTGATAATCAGGTCACAACCTGATACGTTGAGCGCAACAATCAGCCTGTTGTCTGATGACGAGCGGCGGAGGAAAGATAAACGATGAAGGACGATGCAAGGAAACGAGCACGCAAGAGGCTTGACGAGCGTCTTCGCGGACTGCAGCCGGCGGAAGGCTTCAGGGCACCTCCGAAAGGATGGGTCCGGGCGTTGCGCGATGCGCTCGGCATGACGGGGTCGCAGCTCGGCTCGCGGATGGGAATTCGGCCGCAGACCGTCGAAGCGATCGAGAAGTCAGAGGCGTCCGGAACGATCCAGCTCAGTACGTTGCGGCGTGCGGCAGAGGCGCTCGACTGCACGCTGGTCTACGCATTGGTCCCGAATACGTCGCTCGAGGCCACCGTCGATGAGCGAGCGCGCAAGATCGCAATGCGCGAACTCCAGCGGGTCGCGCATACGATGCGTCTGGAGGCACAGGGAACGGACGATGGCGATCTCGAGGCCCGCGTCCAGACCTATATTCGCGACCAGCTTTCCGAGCGCGATCTCTGGTCAGAAAAATGACCGACCTTTTCCAGGAACCAGAGGATGCAACACCGCTCGAGCCGCAGGAGCGCGAGGGCCTGCTTCAAAGCTGGATCACCCACAGGCAGGATCTCAACGAGGCAGAACAGGAAAACATCGTCGCGGGCGCAGCCTGGGCTCGCGGACGACGCCGTATGCCGGTCGACAGGATGCTGACCGAAAACTTCATGCGTACATTGCACCGACGCATGTTCGGCGAGGTCTGGCAATGGGCAGGCAGCTTCCGAACGACGGAGCGCAATATCGGCATCCAGGCTTACCGGATCCCGGTCGAACTTGCGGCTTTGCTGGATGACGTGCGGTATTGGGTCGAGCATGAGACCTTCGCAGCCGACGAGATCGCAATACGTTTCCACCATCGCCTGGTCGCCATCCATCCGTTTCCGAACGGCAATGGACGTCACGCTCGGCTTGCCGCCGATCTGCTCGTGGAAAAACTGGGCGCCGAGCCCTTCAGCTGGGGTAGCGGAAGCCTGGGCGACGTGGGAGATCTGCGCACGCGGTACGTCGCGGCACTGCAGGCCGCGGATAATCACGACATCGCGCCTCTCCTCGAATTCGCGCGCAGCTGAGCGCAAAGGTCCTCGTTCCAGTCCTCGTGGTGGGGACGAAGGCGCTCAAAGCCGCAGTCGGCGTCCCGGGCAATTGCGTCCAACCGATCAGCGTAGATATCGCCCTGCGCGTTATTGTCAGTGGCGGCGACCACCGATATACCCTTCCGCGCGGCCAACAGACGGATCGCCGCATCGGTGGCAGGAGCCCAGCCGCCCCCGGTACTGACATAGAGGCTATCGCGCCGATTGCTCTCCAGCGCGGCAAGGCTCATGGCGTCGATCGCAGCTTCCGTCACGCAAAGGCGCGGCGCATGGATCGCGCCGAACCTGAACAACACCTTCGCGCCTCCCGTCGAAAAGCCGCGCCATTCCGGCCCGCGTTCCTCCCAGCCGGTGACGGCGCCCTCGCTGTCACGGTGGCAAGCCCACATACTGCCGCGCGGACCCTCGCGCACGAGATCATGCCGGATCGCTGCGCGGATGATCGCTACTGGAAGATGGCGCTCATCGCGGAGATAACGCCAGGTCATCGAACCCGGCCACGGCTTGCGGCGCTTCGTCCATCGTTCGGGAATGGCGGCCACCGGCTCTGTCTCGCGTGTAACGCGGGTCCAGACCGGCTCCGTCGGAACGAAGCCGACCAGTGCGGCTACCCGATCCAGAGCCTCGACGAAGGACACTCCATCGAGATGCTCGACAAGGCTGAACACGTCACCCTTGGCGTCGGACAACGGATCGAACCATCCCCTTCCCTCGTGGATTACGATGATGATGCCGCCGCCGCCGCGGTATTTGACCGCCCTGCGTGTGCTTTCCTTCAGGTCGATGGCAAACCCTGCCTGCTCCAGCACCGCGGCGCATTGCACGCGGTCCCGCAGTTCTTCCAGTTCGTTCTTTTCCATTTTTCTTCCCGACGCACCCTTGCGCCCGCCTTTCCTTCTGTTTCTTTTCCCCACACCTTGCGGGGCCTGCTCCGGACGCCGCGAAGAGCAAAGGAGGCAAGGGCGCGGCTGGCAAGATGACAATCTGCA
This sequence comes from Agrobacterium sp. ICMP 6402, assembly GCF_009498615.1. Taxonomy (NCBI): domain Bacteria; kingdom Pseudomonadati; phylum Pseudomonadota; class Alphaproteobacteria; order Hyphomicrobiales; family Rhizobiaceae; genus Agrobacterium; species Agrobacterium sp. ICMP 6402. The sequence goes on along the minus strand of NZ_QSNV01000015.1, from coordinate 30,456 downwards.
CCTTGCGCCGCCGCCGGGGTGCCAGCAGCGGCGCAGCTTCCCTTGCCGCCTGCGGCTCGCAAGCGGCATCTCCGGAAGGAGAAGCCGGCTCAATGAGCCGGCCCGTGCTCGAAAGGATCGTATTCGGCGAGGGTCTCGACCTCGTCGTCTTCCAGATCGGCGCTCGGCATGACGCCGAATTCGTCGCCCGACCGGAAGAGCGTGACCGGGACCATCAGGGTGCGGGCGAGCTGGAATGCGTGGTTCTGGGCGAGGGAAAGATCTTGCTTCATCTGAAGGCTCCATCTTCGGAGCGGGCCAATCCCGCTCGATGGCTCCGTCAGTGTCCAACCCTGGTCGCGATCACCGCGAAGGGCATCGCCCAAGCGGCCGCAGCTTGCTAGCGGACCCCTTGAGGGTTGATCGTGGAAGATCCAGGGATGGACCAGGAAGCCATTGCATGAGAGCGGGATTGGTCTGCTTCGGCGTTGGTGCGGTATCGTAACAGACGCCCATCCATTCGCTGCCGTCACCTGCGGCTCGCCTCGAGCACTTGGGAAGTAACCGCTTCGGCTCGCAGCGACACGTGACCGCATGCCTTTGCGCCATTAGAACCAGGATGCTGGAGTGAGACTGAAGCGTCTGTGAAACCTTTGGACCATGCAAATCTTGTGCTGCTAAAAACATAGTGTAGATTCTACCTCTATCGTCCGGAGGCCATTGAGAATGTCAGCAACAACAACGTTCCCAGAACCATCCGCGTCGCAATTGCGTCGAGTGGAGCTTCTCATCTTTCCGCTGCGGACTTTTGTCGTGATCGCAGCGCTTTGGCTGGTTCACTGGATGTGGGCAAATTTCTCGCTGAGCGACGTGACCGTCCTGTACCAGGTTGCGATCTGGCTCAGCATCATCCTTGCCACGCTGAGCGTCATCCGCACCGCCATAACGATGCGGGCCGAGCCTGGACACGTGCTGTTGCGCGACGCAAAGCGATCGCTGAATGCCTGGGCGACGCTGCGCAGCGGACAATGGAGGGCACTTGTGAGGGACGAACAACGACCGGGCCTGCGGGCTGCGGCGTTGACAAACAGGCAGTCCGAACCGGCGCCCCTCTCAAAAGTCTCGATCCTGCGCCTGATCGAACTCCTCGTCTTCATGCCCATCAGGTTCGGATTGGTTCTTGCCGTATATTCCGGATATCGCAAAGGGATGGAAATCCTCGATCCTCATGGCAGCTTGGTCCCTGTCGAGCATCAGCTCTGGCCCGCGGCGGTCGTGATCGCGGTCGTCCTGTTCTTCCTCGGCAATCGGATGATCTCGGTCCTGCTGGCGGATGAAAGCAGCCGCCATCTGCGATTGGCGCGTCGCGTCTACACGCTCATCGCACCAAGCCGGGATTGATCAATCCCCGCCGCATTGAGTATCGACCGGAAGCCACAGCTTAAATCGGAAGTGAGACGCCATCCTCTCTGTTCTTGCATGGCTGCACTGCACAAAATTTGTTTGCCCATCGCACAAAATTTAGTCATTAAGCCTGCAGCTGATGTACACGATGGTCTCCTCCCAGTTTCCATCGCACCAGCTGTTCCCCTCTGGAGGTTTTGACCTTCACACCTTAATGGGCCTCGGTTTTCCGATGGCCCTTTTTTTTGCGATGCCGCTGTGGCCGGCCCACTTGCCCTCGCGCAGCACGGCCACCCTAAGCGTTTTTCTGCCGGAAAAATCCATTCGCGGACAGGCTCGATCGTATGGGCGATCCGCCATGTGTTCCTGTGGTCGAGGAACAGACAGCCGCCAGCCACAGCCTCGCGCGGGAAGCAGCGGCGCTGTTCGAATTGCTTGAACAGTTCACGTTCGATGACGTGAGCCGTACGCCTCTCCCTTCAAGCCGGGTTGTCAGGCAGCCCGTCCCCGCCACCCCGATGCGGGCCTGCTCGGGATCGGGGGCGTATGCCACCCGCGGATCGGCCGCGCTTGCGACGAAAGAAGCCCATTGGGAAGAACTCAAGGGGGTAGGCGGACCGAAACATCTCTTTCTTGGGGGCGAGGGGCAAGCTTAAGGAGCGAGATCCCGACATTGCCGTCCGGGCGCTTTTCGTTGGTTCGCCCCGGAGGATTCCTCGCCGCTCAGCATTTCGGCTTGAGGGGGCTTAGTGAAAATTCCGCGCCTTCACCTTCAGCGTGTCAATATGAATGTCTTGGGTGAACATGTCCCGCGGGCGAGCGAGCGGCTTCGGCTTGTCGCGCCGATCCGGCCCGCCGCCATGGGCGAACTCATCGCCTTTGCCCGCCGGTAGCTTGAACTCAGCATCACGGTCCGCCAGTGCGGATAGATCGCCCGACAAATCGAACAGCTGCTGCGCGACGAGATGCACCACCTCGCCTTCGCGCTGGATCCGACCATTGATCGCCATCATACTTGATCCAAGCACAACACGCCTGCGTTTCTCGAACAGCGATGGCCAGACGACGATATTGGCAGGGCCAGTCTCGTCCTCGATAGTGATGAACATCACCCCTTTGGCAGATCCCGGTTTCTGGCGAACGAGAACGAGGCCGGCGGTAAAAACCGAACGGCCGTCACGGCTGCTCATTGCCTCCTCACAGGTAATGATGTTGCGTGTCGCGAGATCTTTCCGCAGAAAGGCGATCGGATGCTGCCGCAGCGTCAATCCGGTATGGCTATAGTCCTCGATGACGTTATGCCCGTCGGTCATATGGCGCAGCACGACCTCCGGCTCCTGCTGTTCGGCAATCGTCGCCATCTCGCGCTCGGCCGCGGCAGCAAACAAGGGCAGAGGTTCATTGCGCAGCGCCCTGATGGCCCAGAGCGCATCACGCCGTTCAAGCTTCAGGGACGGCCGGTAGGCATCGGCCTTGGCGAGCTGGACGAGCGCTTCGGTCGGAACACCGGACCGGCGCCACATGTCGTCGACAGATTGGAAATCGCTATTCATCCGGGCGGCAACGATCCGGGCCGCATCCGCGATGGCCAACCCCTTCACTCGCCGGAAACCGAGGCGCACCGCGTGCCGATCGGTATTGCCGATGCGTTCAAGCGTGCAGTCCCACCGGGATCTATTGATGCAAACCGGCCGCACCTCGACGCCGTGGGCTCTCGCGTCGCCGACAATCTGCGCCGGCGCGTAAAAACCCATCGGCTGCGAATTGATGAGCGCCGCGCAAAAGGCTTCCGGATAATGGCATTTGATGTAGCTCGAGGCATAGGCGATCAGCGCGAACGAAGCCGCATGGCTCTCCGGGAAACCATAGGAGCCAAAGCCTTCGAGCTGGGAAAAGGTCTTTTCGGCGAATTCCGGCGCGTAGCCGTTCCTCACCATGCCGGACACGAGTTTGTCCTTGAACTGCGAGACGCCGCCGGTGAACTTGAAAGTCGCCATTGACTTGCGCAGCTGGTCGGCTTCGCCACCGGTAAAGCCGGCGCACACCATCGCCACCCGCATCGCCGACTCTTGAAACAGCGGCACGCCGAGCGTCTTGCCGAGCACCGCTTTCAGCTCCGGCGTCGGATATTCGACTGCCTCCTTGCCTTCGCGCCGGCGCAGATAGGGATGCACCATGTCCCCCTGGATCGGACCGGGCCGAACAATTGCGACTTGTACCACAAGGTCGTAGAAGGTCCGGGGTTTCAACCGCGGCAGCATCGCCATCTGCGCGCGGCTTTCTATCTGGAACGTGCCGAGCGTATCGGCCTTGCGGATCATCGCATAGGTCGCAGAATCCTCCTGCTCGATTTTCGAGAGATCAAGATCGCGGTCCTTGTGCTCGCGGATCAGATCGAAGGCCTTGGCCATGCAGGTCAGCATTCCAAGCGCCAGGATGTCCACCTTCATGAATTTGAGGGCTTCGACGTCGTCCTTGTCCCACTCGATGATCTGGCGGTCCTTCATCGTCGCCGGTTCGATCGGCACGAGATCGTCGAGCCGATCATGAGTGAGGACAAAACCGCCGGGGTGTTGGCCGAGATGGCGCGGGGCGCCCATCAGTTGCTGTGCGAGCTTCAAAGTCAGCACAAGACGCCGGTCGTCTGGATTGAGATTGAGCTCGCGGACATTGCGATCGCAGACCTCTTCCGACCAGGACCACATGCCGGATGACAGCGCCTTGATCACGTCCTCCGGCAGGCCGAGCGCCTTGCCGACATCGCGGATCGCGCCGCGCGCCCGGTAGCGCGTCACGGTGGCGCAGAGCGCTGCCTTTTCTCTGGTATAGGTTCGATAGATCCACTGGATCACCTCCTCGCGCCGCTCGTGCTCGAAATCGACATCAATGTCCGGCGGCTCGGCGCGCTCCTGGGATACAAAACGCTCGAACAGAAGGTCGTTGGTCGAGGGATCGATGCTGGTAATGCCGAGGATGTAGCAGACGGCACTGTTGGCGGCGGAGCCCCTCCCCTGGCAGAGAATGCCTTGAGACCGGGCATAACGCACGATCGAAAAGACGGTCAGAAAATACGGGGCGTATTTCATGGTACGGATGAGATCGAGCTCGTGCCGCACGACCTTCAACACGTCGGGCGGTAGTCCCTCCGGATAGCGGTCGGGCACGCATTGCCAGACATAGTGCTCCAGCGAAGCCTGGGCATCCTTGCCCGGTACGATCGCCTCCTCCGGATATTGGTAGGTGAGTTCCTCGAGAGAGAACGTGCAGCGACGGACGATCTCCATCGTTCGCGCGAGAGCTTGCCGGTATCGCGGAAACAACCGCTCCATTTCTTCCGGCGGCTTCAGATAGCGGTCGGCGTGGCGCTCACGCTCGAAGCCCACCTCGTCAATCGTGGTGCGGGTGCGAATGCAGGTAACGATGTCCTGCAACTGCCGACGGCCTGGCTCATGGAAGAGGACATCATTGGTGACGACCGTCCGCACCTTGTACCGCGCCGCAAGATTGGAAATCTCATGCAGGCGCAGCTGGTCGTTCTGCCGACGCCGCAGACAAAGCGACACATAGGCGCGATCACCAAACACCTCGGCCATCTTGCGCAGCTGGATCCCGCAGGTGTCATCCGGCAGGTCCGGCACAAGAATGCCAATCATGCCGTCATTGTATGCGACGACGTCGTCCCAGTGCAGGATACAGTTGTTCTTGCCGCCGCGCGACTTGCCAAGCGTGATCAGGCGGGTCAGCCGGGAATAGGCAGCCCGGTCGGTCGGGTAGACCAGCACCGACATGCCGTCGGCCAGATCGAGCCGGCAACCGACAACGAGGCGTAATCCCGTGGCGCGCGATGCTTCCAGCGCCCGGACGATTCCGGCAAGCGAATTGCGGTCGACAACGCCGAGGGCTTCGATGCCAAGAGCCTTGGCGGTTTCGAACAGTTCCTGCGCCGAGCTTGCACCGCGCAGGAAGGAAAAATGGGTCGTGACCTGCAGCTCGGCATAGCTCATGCGAAGATCCCGTGCACGAACCAGCGGTGACTTCCGGTTTCAGGATCGATGCCATCACCGGAGCGAAACACCCAAAGTCGCTCGCCGGCCTCGTCTTCGATGACGAAATAGTCCCGCACCGCCTCCATCTCGGCGTCACGCTGCCACCACTCGCCGAAAATCCGCTCAGGCCCGTCGGCCCGCTTGACCTTCCGCCGCTTGCCGCGCCAGGTAATCGAGACCGGCGGCCGGTCCGGCAGCAAGGCGATCGCCTCGATCAGCTCGGGACGGGCCAGCAGCCGGACCGGCCGGCGCCAATGACTGAACCAGGTGACCTCGACCGGATCGGCAGCAGGACTGATGCGCTGGACGGAGCGCTCGGGCACGTCGGAGGCAACGGGTGCCACCCGATACACACGCTGGCCGCGGTTGCCGTAAATATCGATCAGCGGCGTCACGTCCTTCACTTCCTCCTCGACCAGCGGGGAGGATTTCTGGCGCTCCTCCAGGGGCTCAGCCATCACCGCGACCAGGATGAGCTTCTCGATCCCGAAGCCGGGTTCGATCTTTTCCGTCCGGTCGCGAAACAGCTTCGTCAGCCAGGCCACATCGCGCACCGGCTTCACCGTTCCGGCGCGGATTGCCTGCCGTGTGCCATCGACCTTCTCGACAATCAGGTCGGCGCGCCGGACACCAAGGCCGCGCCTTTGCAGCTCCCCGATCAGTTGCACGACCAGCCGGCCGACATATTTGTTGATGGTTTCGGCAGCACCGATCGGTTCGGCGAAGGCGCGGCTTACCTCGATGAGCTCGGCGGTGCGGATCGGATCGATTGGTTCGGGAACCCGGCCGAACATCTGGTCGAGCCGCCGGCCGATCTCCGGACCGAAGCGTAGCGTCAGCGGCGCGCGCGGCGTGTTGGCCAATTCGCCGACGGTCTGGAAGCCAAGCGTGCGCAGATCGCTGACGACTTTCCCGGGAAGGCGCAGCAACGATATCGGCAGCTTCTCGACGGCGCGAACGGTCTCACGGGTCGGCACTATGACCGTTTCGCGGCTGATGGCACGGGCGCAGGCGTGTGCTGCACCCCAGGTGTCGGCGATCGCGACCCGGGGAGTGAGTTTCCTTGCCAGGAACTGATTGGCGATCTTCGTCACCATCGGCAGCTCTCCGCCCTGCAAGTGATCGGCACCCTCTGTGTCCATGACGATGCCGTCGATCCCATCGACCGCGACGATCGGGGAATAAAGCGTCAGCGCCCAGAGGGTGATGCGTTCGAGTGCTGCGGCATCCATAGCAGGATCCGCATCGACCAGCATCAGGCCGCGAAACAGCGCCTGTGCTTTCGCAGCCGGCATGCCGACATGAACGCCGGCTTGTCTGGCGGCTGCGTCGGCCGCCGATACCCAGCGTTTCGAGCCGCTCCTGGCGATCACCGCGATCGCCTGTTCAGGCGGAATGGATGGATCGGCGCGACGAATGCGATCCGTCGGCAGATCCGGAAGATAGATCGAGACAACCCTTGTCATCGCACGCCCTCACGAGAAACTCAGCACATTCACCCGCTTTCACGCGCATCAATTCCAGCAACCATTGGGCTCTTCCGACACCCGGCACTGGCAAATCCTCCGACGGCATCACGCTCACCCGCCACCGCGTGGTTGACGCCGTCGGCTGCCCGAAATCATTGGCCTCTGTCTGCCGCCTCCAACGACGCACAGCCAATGCCATTGTCCCCGTGCGCTCGGCCGCCAGCTGCAGCCGGCGCGAGCTGACCATCGGCAGGCGAACGAGTTCACCGACGACGGCGCCGAGCCCACCAAAGGACAGCCCCTCCTCCATATTGGCGAGCACGTCTTCCTCCTTGTCGGACTCGACGAAGATTATCCGGTCGTGATGCAGTCCGACCTGCACAAGCGCGGGGAAAAACAGATCTGGTCGCGTCAGACACCACACGATCGGCCCCTTCGTCCGTGCCGCTATGCCGGCTGCAAAAAGAGCAGCGGCCGCACCATCGACGGTGCCCGATCCACCACCGGCAAACTCGTGAAGCGCGCCATGAGCAAGGCCGCCGCCAGGCAGAACCGCATCCATCTCCGGCACGCCAAATGGCAACCAACCGGCTTTTTTCGCCGTGCTGGTTTCGAGCGATGCAATACGCTCCCGCAGATCGCAGATTACCCTTTCGCGGGCAGCAGTCATTGTTCACGGCTCCCTTCAAGGTCGTGTTGGCAGGGCGACTTCATGTCGTGCAAATGTCTATGTTCTATTTTTGTTCCCATCTGGGAAAGGAGTCAAGGCGGCAAAAACGTACGAGTATTGTTCCGAACATTAGAAGTTCGAGATTCTTCATGAGAATCAGGTGAATAGCTGCGACCAAGAAATTTCGCTCGCTTCTACAGTCTTATGTCCTGATCGGTGAATAGCGGGGACAATATAGGGATCGTCACAGTATTATTAAGGTTTTTCTGATGAACTGGCCGGATGACGAGGCCTCCGAGATCAAAACCCCTCCTTCGCGACACCGAGCCGCCGATCCGCTCAAAGCCGCGCAGGAAGCGTAATCCAGCTCAACCACAGCTCCTCTTCGATCCCAAACCTGATCGCGTCGAGCCGGCGCTGGCCCTATTGAAGGCTAAACCTCCCACCGGAAACGAATGGAGTTGGGAGCTGAAATGGGATGGCTATCGCCTTGCGGTCCATATCGAGCCCCAGCGGATCCGGATCCTCACCCGCGGCGGCCACGACTGGACCCATCGGTTTCCGGCCATAGAGCAGGCCGCCCGAGCGCTGGGGCCGGCGACGATGATCATCGATGGGGAAGCGGTCGTGCTCGACGATGAGGGGCGGCCGGATTTCGGGCTGCTGCAGCAATCGATGGGTGCATCCGGCAAACAAGCTGGCAGGCGCGCCTCCCACGCCGTTCTTTACGCTTTCGATCTTGTTTATCTGGATGGGCACGATCTGCGCGGTGTTGAATACCGTTCGCGCCGACACCTTCTCGAGGACACGATAAACGGCCCAACGAATGAAGCCAGCGCCATTCGGATATCAGAAACACTCGATGCCGAGCCAGCTGTCCTGCTTGAGCATGTCTGCCGCCTCGGCCTGGAAGGCATCGTCGGCAAGCGCCTCGATCAGCCCTATCGTTCGGGCAGGACCGGGGATTGGGTGAAAGTCAAATGCGTACAGAGCGAAGCGTTCTTCATCGTCGGCTATGAGAGGTCGACGGCATCCCCTGCCGGCTTCGGCTCGTTAGCGCTTGCCGCCTACCGCGATGGCGATCTCGTCCACGTCGGAAGCGTCGGCACGGGCTTCAAGGGAGCCGAGATCATCCGGTTGCGGAAGATGCTGGACACGCTGCGATGGAAGCGAAAGCAGCCGCCCCTGCCCCATTCCGGAACTGCCGACATTGTCTGGGCCCAGCCTACCCTGATCGCCGAGATCGAGTTTCGCGCCTGGACATCGGACGGGAAACTCCGTCATCCGTCGTACAAGGGCCTGCGGGAACGGCAAGACAATGCCGACGTTTACCAGCTCGACTAGCGAAACAAGCGACATGCGCTAGAGTAGCCGTATTTGGTCGAAGCGGAGGGGGTCGCATGTGTAATCTCTATCGGATGGAGGACAAGGACTGGGTTTCAAAATGGGCTCAGGACGCCGAGAGCCTCATCAACCTCATGCCAGCCTATCAAATGAACCCCGATCAGATGGGACCGATTGTCCGCAACACCGCTGATGGAAGGAGACAATTGGCACATGCGCGTTGGGGTCTTCCCTCGCCGCGGTTCACCTTGGAAAAGGCCGCCAAAGCCAAGGCCGAAAAACTGAAAGCCAAAGGGAAGCCCGCCGATCTTGAAGAGCTCATCCGCATGGAGGCGGACCGCGGCACGACCAACGTCCGCAAGCTCACCTTCCCACACTGGAAACGATGGTTTGGTGTTGAGCACCGATGCCTCGTCCCGGTCACCAGCTTCGCCGAACCCGATCCCGCCAGCCAGCAATCCGGGGGGAACGTGCCGAACGCCTGGTTTGCACGGGACGAGGAAAAGTCGCTGATGTTCTTCGCCGGCATCCATGTCCCGCAATGGCAGAGCGTCCGCAAGGTGAAGGATGGGCCGACGACCGACGACCTCTATGGGTTTTTGACCACAGATCCCAACAATCTCGTGAAGCCGATCCATGAGAAGGCAATGCCTGTTCTTCTGCTGACAGAAGAGGAGACCAAGGTATGGATGCAGGCGCCATGGGACGAAGCCAAAGAACTGGCACGACCTTTGCCAGATGATGCGTTGATCATTTTGTCGCGCGAACCGTACGGATCCACGATCGTGTCCAAATCCGGAGAGCCCATTGGGAAATGATCGCGCCAGGATCATGCTCCGTGGTGGAACAGTACGGAGATCGTCTTATCACGACGCATATCAACGACAATTTTGGCGCAACCGATGATCATCTTCTGCCCTTCGATGGGCGGATCGACTGGGAAGCCGTTACACGCGCAATCGCGGCAACAAAATACGAAGCACCGCTCAATCTGAAAACCCACATAGACCGATATGGCATGGTCGAGGGGCATTTTATCAGCGAGCGCACAAAGTTGCCGTTCGACTTGAAGAACAGATTTCGGCCCATCGAGGCATCCCTCGCAATGATCGACAAGCTGGGCAAGTCCGCGGTGTCTTGTGACGCTGTCCTCCGGCGAACGGCATCGTGAGGGATGCGAAACATTCCTGCTGCTGGAATTCGTTGCCCGTTCGGGCTAGTTATGGCGCTCAGCCTCTCGAGGGAACCTCAGAACGGATAGTGGAATCATATGCTTGAAGTGCAGCAGAGACAAAATCTCAGTGCCGCGGCTAGCCGGCTTCTCGATTACATCGAACGACACCCCAACGCCGTGCTTGTCAGTTCCGCACTCGAGCTTGCTGCGAAAATCGACGCTTCCGATGCAACCGTTATCCGGTCGATCCAGACGCTGGGCTTTGATGGACTGCCTCACCTTAAGACCGTGATCGCGGAGAAACTCGACGAGGGTGCCCGTACGCCGGTAGAAAAGGTGGGCGTGACCGTGAGTGAGTTGACACAGGATGGAAGCCGGCCTCCGCTCCAGATGGTGGTCGAGGCCTATGCCAGGACACTGGAGAGACTGTCGCGACCGGCATTGCCAGAGCAGTTTCAGTCTGCGGCGCACCTCCTGAACGATGCCAGCCGGATCGGCCTCCATGGCGGCGGGCCGCTTTCCCGTCTGGCGCAGCAGACCGCAACGCATCTTGGCCGAATAGGCCGTGCGAATTTCGTGATGGAGGGTACCGGCCACGCCTTCGCCGACGCACTGCTCGGCCTGCAGCCAGGCGATGCGGTAGTCCTCCTCGCCTACGGGAAGGTGCACAAGGAAAGCCTCCTCATCAAGGAGGAGCTTCAGCGTATCGGTGGAATACTCGTCGTCATTACCGACAACCCGACCGGTCGCCTCGCGGTTGGTGCTCAGGCCGTTCTGGAAGTGCCACGAACCGAGGTCGGCAATATGACGTTCTATGGAACGATCCTGCTCGCGCTTGAGACCCTTGTCCTGTCTCTTACCCAGCTTGGCCCGGATCAGGCCATGGAGACGGCGCGCCGACTTCGCGATTTTCGCAGTGAACTGAATCGCAGAACCTGAAAGCCGGACACTGCGTCGTCAACACTACGCCAATGATGAACGGGGATGACGAAGAATGGGGCCAATGGCTGGAAAGCCGACGGGTCGAGCAATTCTGGCGATATTTAAACTTGATCGTCATTATCATGAATGGTAACAGCTACTACGCTGCGTAGTGGCTGGGCTCCGGAACACGACGCCATTCCACGGGCAGCGACGCGCCGGACAGGCTGGGGCTTCGTTCGGGCATGGTCGTCATGTCGAGTTTAACCCGAGGAGCCTATTCATGATTTCCCGAAGAGCGGTGCTTGCCGCGTCCGTGGCGCTCGGCGCCGTATCGACCGTATTCGGCCGCAGCGCGTGGGCGACGGAAGAACGTGTCCTTCAGATCACTTCGCCTCGCGAGATCACCAGCCTCGAACTGGCTGACACCAGTTATCATTTCCGCCGGCTGCGGGTCGCCGAAACGCTGGTGACAATCGATCCGGACGGCAAGCTCGCTCCGGAACTCGCCAAAAGCTGGTCCCTCAGCGACGACGGCCTCAACTGGACCTTCGTCATTCGCGAAGGCGTGCGCTTCCATGATGGTAGTGCGTTGACCCCGGAACTGGTTCGCGACGCGATCGAAGTCATGCGCAAGTCGCGCAACAATACCGAAATGGTGCCGCAACTGCCGATTTCGTCCGTGAGCGTTGCCGGTCAGTCAGTGGTTGTCTCTCTGACGAAACCGTTCAGCCTCGTGGCGGACTTCTTCACCGATGGCCCGGCCGTTATTCTGGCAAAATCCTCTTTTGCGCCTGACGGAACCGTCAAGCAAATCATTGGCACCGGCCCGTACAAGATCACCCGGATAGAGGGAAAAACCTCGGTGGATCTGGAAGCCTTCTCCGATTATTGGGGAACGCCAGCGCATATCTCCAAAGTTCATTTCACTGGCGCCACCTCGCCGGATACAATTGCAAACATGGCAGAGGCCGGCCAGGTAGATCTGGTTCTCGGCCTGCCGCAGGCGCTGCGCGACCGGGTCGAAGGCAGCGGAAAGGTCAAGGTCAAGCAGGTCCAGACGGCCCGGATCAACGGCGTATTCGTCAATGCAGGGGACGTGCGTTTCGATGACCCTGTCGAGCGTCGGGCGATCTCCCTGGCCGTCGATCGGCGAGGGATTGCACAGGCACTGTTCGACAATCCAAAAGCCGCCGCCAACCAGCTCTTCTCTGCTGCCTTTCCCGACTGGTACGATCCCGATCTGCCGCAGAACGAACGCGACGTGAAAGAAGCCGAGCGGCTACTGGCCGGGGCTGGCTGGACCAAAGGCCCGGACGGCGTCCTGACCCGCGACGGAACGCGCTTCTCGTTCACGATGATTGTCGGCAAGCAGCCGGAAGTCAAATCTTTGGCGGAAGCGATCCAGGCGCAGCTCGCCGACGTCGGCATCGAGGTCAAGCTCGAAAACGGCAACCAGGGACAAGTTCTGGAGGCCGTCGCCAAGGGCAGCTTCCTCTTCGGCCTCACGCGACGAAACTATGGTGCCGTGCCTGATCCCGTCGCCACTCTTGTGCTGGATTATGCCGAAAGCAATGCGGCGAACGCGGTGTGGAGCGGTGTGAATTACCGCAATCCGGACATGGAACAAGCCCTCAGCGACTATCTTGCCGCTCGCAACGAGGACCAGCGCGTAGCGGCTCGAAAGAAGATCCGTGCGCTCGTCAATGCCGATCTGCCGGTCATTCCGGTGGTCTGGTACGACTACAATGTCTCGATTTCGGACCGGATCGCTTTCGACAGCGTGCCAATCGATGCCCTCGAGGTCAGCTTCTGGATCGACCGCGTCAAATGGGCTAGCTGAGGCATGCCTGCCATGCGCGGCATTGCCGGAGCGGTTATCGGTCACCTGCTGGCTGCGGCAGGCGTTGCGTTTGCCGTTGCGAGTCTCGCGTTTGTCGCTGTGCAGATGGCCCCGGGCGATATTGCGTTTCGGGTTGCGGAAGCTCGTTACGGCGAGCGGATTTCCCTGCAGACCGTGGATCAGGCGCGCCAGATGACGGGGCTGGATCAGCCCGTCATTCTGCAATATGGCCGGTGGGTCGGGTCCGTATTCACCGGCCAGCTGGGACGCTCCATGATCAGTGGCCGCGAGGTCACGCCGGAAGTGTGGCAGAGTTTTCAGACGACGATGAGCATTGCGATCATCGGTGTCAGCGTCGCTCTTGTCCTCAGCCTGATGGTAGGTTTTGCAGCCGGGATGCGGCGAGACAGCGTTGTCGATCGAGGGTTTCTCGCTGTTTCCGCGGTCCTGTCATCAGTGCCGTCGTTCCTGCTCGGTATCACTCTGATTACAATATTTGCCATTGGTATGCGCTGGCTGCCGGCGGCCGGTAATAACCTGCCTGGCTACGCGATCCTTCCCTCCTGCACGCTTGCGCTTGCGCTGCTTCCGGAGATTTCGCGCGTGGTCCGTAATGCCGTGGTCGCAACGATGCAGGACTTCTATCCGACCTATGGGCGGATCAAGGGCCAGAGCTGGTTGCGGATTATCTTTACACATGCGCTGCGGCCGACACTCGTTCCGGTGATTGCCTATTTCGGGCCGCTGGTTGCCCATACGATCGGCGGTCTTGTCGTCATCGACGTACTGTTCAACCTTGACGGTCTCGGAACGCGGCTGATCGACAGCGTTCTGGCGGCCGACATACCGATGGCGATGGGTGCGGGATTGCTGATTGGCATCTCCGTGGTCGCAATCAATGGTATCAGCGACGTCACGGTAAGGCTGCTCGATCCGCGGCTGTTTGTGGCGGGCCTCCAGCCATGACGTTTTCACCGCTCGATCGAGTTACCATGAGGCCCCGGCGCATGCCGCCACTGTCGATCGTGCTCTTTGGATTCATGCCTTTGGCTGTGATGCTACTGGTGGGATTGTTCGGGCCGCTCCTGCTGACGGTCGACCCCAACCGGCAGGATCTCGGTGCAGCCTATGCTTCTCCGTCTGCCGAATACCTTCTGGGCGCAGACAATCTTGGTCGATCAATTGCAGCCCGGCTGATTGCGGGCACACGCGTATCGCTGGGGATTGCCTTTGCCGGCGTGGTCGCCTCGCTGGCCACCGGCCTTGCGCTCGGATTTCTGGCCGCGTTCCGCACCGGCTGGACGCGGCAGGTCATCATGCGGCTGTCCGATGTGATCATCGCCTGCCCCAGTCTCCTGTTCGTGATCCTGGTCTCGGGTCTGCTGGGCGGCGGTGTCGGTCCGATCCTTTTTGGCTTGTGGATGTCGCAGTGGCCAGGCTTTGCCCGCCTTACCGCTGCGATTACCGCGCGTGAACTGGCCACCGATCATGTCGAAGCCTCCCGCCTGCTCGGATTCGGTTCGGCCTACATCTTCCGCACCCACGTGTTGCCGGCGATTGCCCCTTATCTTACGTCCTTGGGAGCCCTGACCGTCGGCGCCAATGTCCTTACGATCTCTTCGGTCGGCTTCCTCGGTCTAGGCCTTCGTCCGCCGGATGCCGAATGGGGCGGGATGATCGCCAGCACGATGACCTTCTTCCGCACCTATCCCCACATGGTGCTGGCTCCGGCTGGCGCCATTCTGATCTGCACGCTCTCGGCAACGCTGATCGGCGAATATTACAGCGCCCGTCGCCAGGGTATCGAGGAGGTCGTCTAGTGAGCACCCTTGCTGTCGAACGACTGACGATCGCAACACCTGATCGTGTCATCGTGGAAAACATCTCGCTCAGCGTCGCCGCTGGCGAGATACTTGCTATCCTCGGGGAGACAGGCAGTGGCAAAAGCCTGATCGGCAGTGCCATCATGGGTCTTATTCCGAGCGGCGTTTCGGTCTCCGGCCGCATCATCGTTAACGGCCGCATCTATGACGCCGCCGACCGCACTGCACTTCGATCTCTATGGGCGAAAGATCTGTTCCTGCTACCGCAGGAGCCGCTCAACGCGCTGGCGCCTCTGCTCAGCGCAAAGTCTCAGGTCGGCGAGCAAATTCGCTCTGCACGACGATCACATGAGGCCAGCGCAGCACTTTCGGCTATGCAACTCGATGCTGAACATCATGACAAGCGTCCGTTCGAACTGTCCGGTGGCATGGCCCAGCGTGTGATGGCGGCGATCGCCTCCGTGACCAGCGCCGGTATCATCCTCGCGGACGAACCGACCAAGGGGCTGGATGCAGACCGGCGCGATATCGTGGCGCAGGTGTTCAGCGCGTTGCGGGAGAGCGGTCGCGCGATCCTCCTCATCACCCACGATATCGCGCTCGTCCGGTCACTGGCCGATCAGATCGCATTTCTCGATGACCGCTCGATCATCGAATCCGGTCCTGCGAAAGAGATCCTGAGCCGTCCCCGCACAGATTATGCGCGTCGTTACATCGCCAGCGACCCCGCAACCTGGGAACCCCGCCCCTATGCCCGGTCAACCACTGCGAAAGTGATCGAGACCGATCACCTGCGCATCGGTATTGGCAAACGAGTTCTGGCGGACGACGTGAATTTTCATTGCCATGCCGGGCACATTTCGGCGCTCCTGGGCAAGAGCGGTATCGGAAAGACAACTCTTGGCCGAACGCTTCTTGGTCAAACCTCTCCACTTGGGGGGATCATCCGGCGGCCGACGGCCGAACGCGGCGGCTCCCTTCAAAAACTTCATCAGGATCCGACGCGGGTGTTTGCGCCATGGCAATCCCTCGGGCGGAGCCTCGAAGACCTGCGCCGCCTGCCAGACGGCGACCGTGGGTTCAACGAGGTCAACGGATTGATGCAGCGTTTTGGCCTGCGTCACGACTTGCTTCATCGCCGCCCGCATCAGATCAGCGGTGGTGAAGCACAGCGCCTGGCACTTGTTCGCATCCTTGCGATGAGGCCGACGATGCTGATTGCCGACGAACCCACCTCGCGCCTCGATCCTCCGGTGCAGGAGCAGGTTATACGGCACCTGCGCAAGGTCGCCGACGAGGATGAGTTGGCCATCCTGCTCATCACCCATGATCAGGACCTGAGCACGGCGATCGCGGACCGCCGTATGCTGATGGTGGCGGATGACAACGCCCCGGCGACGTTGATCGATGTCACGAGATCGAGACCGAGCACTCTTCCCACCTGACGTAATGGACATTACCTAACCAGTAGTGTAGATTGTAAACGTAGTTGTCACTACGACCACAAACGCCTCGTTAGGACATAAACATGCATTTTGACGCGCAACTCTGGGCGGCGACGAAGGGCTTCCGGGCCCGTATCGCCGCTGCCATCGCCCTCGGATTTGTTTCGCTGGTGCTTGGCATCGCAAGGTTCATCATCCTCGGCTGGCTGATCGCGCGTCTGTTCGAAGGCGCCCCACTGGCCGACCAGTTGGTTGCCATTGTCGTGCTCGTCGCTGTCATCCTGTCGCGCATGGGTCTTGAATACTGGCGCGCGATGGTGGCGCACCGTACAGCAGCCCTTATTCAGGACCGGGTACGGCTCAGCCTCTTCGACCAGATCGTTCGTCTGGGACCAGCCTGGCTCGCCGAGCGCCGGACGGGTAGCATCGCCCTTTCGACAATCGATGGCGTCGAACAACTCCAAGCGTTTTTCGGCCAGTTTATCCCACAAGTCGCCATCGCCTTTCTGGCGCCCGTGCTGCTGTTTGCGGTCCTGTCGTTCTGGGATGTCCCCGTCGCTGCCGTCATCTCGGTGGCCGCTATTCTCGCCTTGATCTTTCCGGTGATCCTGAAGCGTATCGGCGAACAGTCGACACTGCGACGCGTGCGTTCTTTCAAAGCTTTCGGCGCGGATTTTCTCGATGCCGTGCAAGGCTTGCCAACGCTCAAAGCGTTTGGCCAGAGCGCCGCGTTCGGCGAGCGGCTTGCCCTGAAAGCCAACCAGTTGGCCGACAGCACACTGTTCGTACTGCAAGCCGCCCTTATGAGCCGGGCATTCACGGACCTTGCCATCGCCGGTGGCGCTGCGGCTGCCATCGCGCTTGGCGCATGGCGCGTCAGCCACGGAGACATGAGTATCGAGGCCTTGCTCATCGTTCTGATGGCAGGGACGGAGGTGTTCCGGCCCTTGCGCGATCTGCGCTCCCTCCTCCATCGGGGCATGATGGCCAACGCAGCCGCTGTTGGGATCAAGGCACTGCTGCAGGCGACACCACCGCGCCCGCCACGCGAGACCTCTGCCACTCCGGATATCGAGCCGTCTATATCGTTCGAGAATGTGCGGTTCAGCTATTCGGACGAACGCGGTGCAGCCCTCAAAGGCGTATCTCTCGACGTCAAGGCCGGCGAGCGCATCGGCATTGTCGGCTACAGTGGCTCGGGCAAATCGACCATCGTCAAGCTTCTGCTACGGTTCTACGACGCAGATGCCGGCACGATCCGGATTGGTGGGCACGATGTCACAACGCTTGCTGCCGATCACATTCGCGATCAGATCGCCGTGGTGCAACAGGATACCTATCTTTTTTACGGATCGGTCGAAGACAATATCCGCATCGCCCGTCCCGACGCGACACCGCAACAGGTGGAAGCGGCTGCGCAGGCAGCCAACGCCCACCAGTTCATTGCTTCACTGCCCCAAGGCTATCGAACGCTTATTGGGGAACGCGGCCTCCGCTTATCCGGTGGCCAACGACAGCGAATAGCGATTGCCCGTGCCGTCTTGCGAGACGCTCCCATCCTCGTTCTCGATGAGGCACTTTCATCGGTCGACGCCGAGAATGAAAGCATTATCCAGGAGGCTCTCGATGATCTCTCAAAGGAGAGGACAACCATTGTGCTCGCGCATCGACTGTCGAGCGTGATCGATGCTGACCGTATCCTGGTGGTGTCCGATGGGCTCATTGCCGATAGCGGCACACATGCCGAACTGATCGCGCGTGACGGCCCGTACCGCAAGCTCATGGCCGAACAGATCGAGCTCAACCAGAGTGACGCTCTGCTCGACTTCGGCAAAGCCGTCACACCGCAGCAACAACGCGCGACAACCATCGTGACGACATCCTCGGCAAAACCTCAGCTGACCGAAGGGGAAAGAATTGCCGCAGGCCTGACCTCATTTCAGACACTGGGAACGCTGTTCAAACTGATCGGCCCGTGGCGCACGCAATTGATCCTGACCGTTACCTCCGGCGTGGGACGCGTCTATGCCTTGATCGGCGTCAGCACGCTGAGCGCTTTGACGGTGGCGGCAATCAAGACGGGCACCCCATTCGGGTGGTATCTTATCTGGATGGCGGCGCTGGTGCCTTTGGCAGCGTTCCTGCAATGGAATGAATCGTGGCGCTCTCACGACATGGCCTACAGACTGCTCGCCCAGATGCGTGTCGATCTCTACTATGCACTGGAAAAGCTTGCGCCCGCCTATCTCCTGAAGCGGCGCTCCGGCGATCTCGTTTCGCTCGGGACGCAGGACGTCGAGACGGTCGAATACTTCTTTGCTCACGTCGTGGCGCCGACGATGGTGGCGCTCCTTATACCACTAACCGTTCTGATCGCTCTCGCCTTCATTGCCTGGCCAACGGCGCTCGTGCTGTTGCCATTCCTGATCTATGCGGCCCTCGCACCGGTGTTCGAGCGCCGCAAAGTGGATGCTCTTGGCGGCCAGGCTCGCGCCGAACTGGGCGGACTCAACGCCTTCGTCGTCGACACCGTGCAAGGCATGGGCGAACTCATTGCGTTTCGCGCAGTTACTGCGCGCCGGAAGGCGTTTCACGACCAGACTGCGGAGTATCAGCGCACGAGGGTGGCGCTCAATGCGGACCTTTCGTTCCAGACCGCCAAGCAAGAGGTGGTTTCCGCTCTCGGATCAGCGGCAGTGCTCGTCACTGCGGCCTTCATGATCCATAGCCATGCGTTCGAGCCAACGCTTCTGCCGCTCGTCGCCCTGCTGTCTTCTGCAGCCTTCCTGCCCGTATCGGAACTGGCACAGGCCGCGCGACAGCTCGCAGACTCCATCGCATCGACGCGCCGCGTCCATGCCGTCCATGTCGAACCCATTCCGGTTGTCGATGGTCCGAAGCTCCTGCCGGATTCTACCGGCGGATCGGAACTTGAATTTTCGAACGTCTCCTTCTCCTACGACAATGCGGGATCGACCGTGCTCGAGGAGATTGACTTCAAGGTTCCGGCCGGCGCGCGGATCGCACTCGTCGGCTCGTCGGGAGCTGGCAAGACGACGATCGCAAACCTGGTGCTCCGCTTTTGGGATCCTCAGCAGGGACGCATTACAATCGACGGTCATAACCTGCGCGAAATCACGCTCGACAGTCTCCGCGAACATATCGCGCTCGTCGCCCAGGACACATACCTCTTCAATGCGACGTTAGCTGAAAACATTCGGCTCGCTCGTCCAGATGCCACTCAGGACGACCTGGACCTCGCCATCCAGCGGGCAGCTCTCACGGATTTTGTTGCGTCACTGCCAGCTGGCCTCGAAACGCCTGTTGGAGAGCGGGGCGTCCAGCTATCCGGGGGACAAAGACAGCGGATATCCATCGCCCGGGCATTCCTCAAGAATGCGCCCGTTCTGATCCTCGATGAGGCGACTTCCCACCTTGACGCTGCGAGCGAAGCTCATGTTCGAGCCGCGCTCGATGAGCTTATGGTCGATCGGACAACACTTATCATAGCCCACCGGCTATCGACGATCCGGGCAGCCGACCAAATCCTGGTGATGCGTGATGGCCGGATCGTCGAGCGGGGACAACACCGAGACCTGATGAACCTTGGCGGCTTCTATGCTGAGTTAATCGACCATCAGTCCGTTGGATTGGCTCAGGTCGAATACGCAGCGCTTGCGGGTCAGTGAATGGTCGCTCCGGTTGCCGGATTGCGGCCTTCACGCTCCGGAGTGTCCTTCAGCTTGAACTTTCCAAACGACGGGATCGACGTTTCAGCGCCAGCAAGCGCCGCGTCGGTGATCTGTTTAAAGACGCTTTCGACGATCGTCTTGGCCTGCGCCTTGGTGAGGTTTTGTTCGGCTGCGATCTTGTCGGCGATTTCATTGGTGGTGGTCATATGGGGACATCCTCATGGCACTTTCGCCAGTCTGGGAAGGTTTCAGTGCGTCGTGTGCGGCCGTACCGGTGTCATCGAACAAGGCCGGATCAGCCGCCTCCACTGGCCCGGAGCCGTCGATATCTGACGTGCACACGCGTGCCCGATCAGTTGGGGAAAGCCACACATCTCTCCTTCAAGGCGGTGGGGCCGGAACCCGCCCATATGAGCTGCCGAGTCGGTTGACTGACCGGAAGGCCACCTCGTCTGGGACGTACACGGTCCAATGCCCCCCATGCGGGAGGGTCTAAGTCTCAATCAGAATTTCGGGCGCCACCTCTGGAAGGATGGGGGTGCTGATCGGGGTGTAGAGATCGACATCAGCCGCAGTTCGTAACGTTGCGACAAGCGCGTAACGAACCGCTGTATTACCCCTTCTCTGACCGGTATTCTCCCGCCACCATCCGCCAGTCGGATAGATGGCGATAGCGTCACGCTGGGAGAGCTCGACGGCGTTTCCCTCCCAGATATCCCCATGCAGCGATCCCCGATTGCGAAGAACGGGACCAAGCGTCCAGCCTGCGTCTCCCGCCGCCCTTGCCGGCGGCCTGGCCCCGGCCGCGGCATTGATGCGACGCAAGAAGACATCGGGGCGCTCGTCGCCCGGTTTCAACGCAAACCGCAATCCATGCGAAGCGTAGCTGTGACGGCGTGTTTGGCCACGCTCCCCAGGATTGGGCTCAATGAAATAGCTGAGCGTGATCCGCAACTGGACCTGGGTTTCACCAAGAGCCTCGAGTTCCTCTGTTGGCCAGGGAAGCGCGTGCAGGACCATGTCCTTGGTCTCGATCTTGCTGCCCACGGTCTTGAATGGTTGCATCTCGTTCTCGATGACCATGGTGACATCGTTATCGAGACTTCCAAGGGCGCGCACCAGTGATGGAACCCCGAAACCGTAACGCCGCATCAAGGCATTCTTGTTGATCCCGCCCAGATGGGCTTTCATCGTCGGTGTCCATTCGGCCGAATGGACGATCAGCGCCCTGACCGTTTCAGGCCACAGAGTGCGACGCTGAGCCAGGATCTGCGCGCCCATCCTTGCCGCGAGCGCAGTTGCTGCGCTGGTCTCGCCGGTCGTCGTGAACGCCCGGTGCTCAGGCGTCCGATAGGTCGTCAGCAGCGCGAGATCGTCAAGGTGATCACCAATGAGCGTCGCCGGATCTACGCCCAGATTGCCACCCTCGAAGACGACATCGGGTTTGAGGGGCCAATCGTGGTTCCAAGTGACGGAGGTACGGCTACGTGGCATGAGATCGCCGACCTGGGCCATGACACCCCATCCGTTGAAGACAGGGTCGGTGATTGTCGTCTTCTCGGTAAATGCTCCGACCGTCAGCACATTCCACGCCTGGGCAGGGCTTTCGATCGGCGTGATATCGTTGCGGACGAGATAATCGTTCTGATGGATATCCTCACGAATGTTGCCGGCGGAGACTGCAATCAGGCGCCGCGCATTGTCGGCGCCATAGGCGAGTGCGTCGAGAGCTGCAGACCATGACGACGGACGGCCGCGCCAGTGATCGCCATCGCTGGTCAGGGCAAGGCAGATGGCGCGAGGCCGGTTCGGTGCGACGATTTCGGCACGGGCGATTGATTGGGCGGTGATGGCGCCGAAGAGATCGGGGTCATTTGCACCATGGTCGGGCAGAATCTTTACCGACTCCAGCCGGTGCGTCAGGATGATCTGCCCGGCTCCGGCGAGAACATCGCTCAGGTCACCATAAATGGCAACGCCGGAAAGCTGGGTCCCATGGCCGCCGTGCCCCTGATTGCTCGTGTCTTCGACGTTCCAGCCGGGATCGAATGCCTGCTGATCCACTGCTGAGAGCGCCGGGAGGATCAAAGGGTGACGTCGGGTAGAGCCTGAATCGAGAAGGCAGACGGCGGGTCCGTCGCCATTGTTGGCTACGATGCGATCTGCCGTCTCCGCGGCCCAGGCGCGTTGCTCGGCGCCGTCCATTTCCATAAAGAAGGCGGGTGTATCACGAGCGGTTCTGAGCTCTGCGATCGTGTCGGTGTGCGCAATGATCCGCCCGAGGGTTTCGGCGCTCGCGTGGACGATCAACACCTCCCGCTCCGGAAACTGCAGGGCGTGTTCACGCACCGGCAGCTCCAGTCGCTCAGCCGCAGCCGCAAAGGTGTCTCTGGTCCCGAGACGCAGCCAGACCTCCCACCAGACGGCCGTACCGGGCACCGGAAAGAACGCCTCGTCATCCGTATAGAGGGATCTGGCCACGGCAAGGCGCGCGGTCTCAAGCGAGGCTACGAGCACTTCATTCTTGGGTCCGTTGTTTTTTTCGACGATCTCACCGTCGACCTCGATCCGTTGGATCCGGTCCTGGTCGCGATATTCGGCCACCTTCTTGAGGTAATAATCGCGCTGGCGTTCGGGGACGAAGACAGTGGCGGCGATTGAGTTCCCTCCCTCTCCTAACGGGCGAACGCTAACAAGTTCGATCGGAAACTTGCCCTGCCGGTTTTCGAGCTTATCGACGATCTCGCTCTGGGATGAAGGGAGTTCGAACTCAAGATAGAAACCTGGCGTTCCACCCGCAAGGTCGGGCTCGCGAGCTCTCAATTGCGCTTCCGCGTCTGCCACCGCGCGGGTAAGGGCTTCTGTCAGCTTTACAGCATGCTGAGCCCTATCGCGCGCCGGAACGGTTGTGCCGCCACCTCCGCCTCTGGCGGTGTAGTCCTGGATGTTCCCGTGACCGGGCAAATAAACGTGTGGGAGTGGACGCGGTGGTTCTTCTGCCATCGATTATTGCGACGCCGCTCCTTTGCGTTCGGCTATCGCGAGGGACAGATCGTTCTGGGTGATGCGGTCCCGGTCGGACAGGACGACGAGTTTCGCGGCGTCGGCCGCAGCGCGGGCAATCTCGGCCTGGCTCAAACCCGCAGCATCTGTAACCGCTTTTGTCCAGTTGATATCCCGGGTGTCGAAGCTGGAAAGGCGCGCCTGCAAAATCCCGGTCGCGACCTCAACGCTCGGCAATGCATACTCGATGACGTCATCGAACCGCCGAAAGAGCGCTGGATCGAGCAATTCCGGGTGATTGGTCGCCGCCACCACCAGACCGTCACTCTCATCCTCTTCCAGGAACTGAAGGAATGAATTGAGGACACGCCGGATCTCGCCCACGTCATTGCGTTCCGCGCGCTTCGCGCCGATGGCATCGAACTCGTCGAAGAAGTAGACGCCTTTGGTTTCAGCCATGGCGGAGAACACAAGCCGCAACTTCGAGGCGGTCTCCCCCATGAACTTCGTCATCAAACCATCGAGTTGCACAGTGAACAACGGCGTATGGAGTTCACCGGCGAGCGCAGCCGCGGTCATTGTCTTTCCGGATCCGGGGGGACCGATGAGCAACAATTTGCGCCGTGGGGCGAGCCCATGGCTGCGAAGCTTATGTTGTTGTCGCTGCTCGAGAATAACGCGCTTCAAACGAGCTTCGAGCTCTTCTGGAAGGATCATGCTCGACAACCGAACGTCAGTGTAGCGGACCGCAACCAGGTTCGCGAGGTCACCGCGTGGCTGCGCAATAGGAACAGGGGCTTTCTTGCGCCCAGAGGTACGGTCTTTGTTGGCGCGCGCTGCATCGACAAGCTCGCGCAGTTGCACAGCCACCTTTCCATGGCCTCTGCGAGCCTCACTCGCAGCAGCCTGCAATGCAATCGTCAGGAACTGCTCATCGTCGCCTTCGACGTGGCTCTTCAGAAGCGAGATCAACTGCTGCGCCGTGGTCATGACGACTGAGCTCGGTTCATGGGTCGAGCTCCTACTGATTGAAGGGTCCACATTTGCGTCATCGTGATCCTCTCGCGGCGACTTTTAGGCACTTTCGAGAGATACACGCCTCTCCCCAAGAACTGGTTAAAATCGAGTTTATTGATCGCCATAGCGAAAAGCAATTTAAACGAAGCAACAGTTCCCAACATTTGAGACTGTAACGAGAGTAACCTCTCCGCATATGCTTAATGGTCATCTTCACACGGTTATCCATCGATCTCAGCCTCTGCTGCTGCGTTGGCGATCGAGACCAGCGTCGAACGCATCCAAGCGGGAGCCCGAACCGTATTGGATGCTAGCGTCTTCTTGTCGCTGGCCGACAGTCGACGCGAGGCGATCTGCGCAACGTCGGCGGCACGCATCGCCCCGACGTGACGAAGGGCCTGGATAACTGTGCCGGCAGCACTGCCCGGAGCAATAAGATGCTTGGGCGAAGCGTGGCGCAGATCAACGACGCGCTTATCGAGCACAACACGGCGCGACGGGCCATCAGTCAGATAGATGCTCTGCGCCGGGACCTGTGTTGACAGGCCAAGGGCGTTCGCTGCGCGGGCACCGGCGATCTGTACCTGGGATCCTGTCTCCCGCGCCAACGCTTGCGCGACATCGTCAGGGGTCGGCGACAGCGGGCCAAGTTGCGGATGGACCTTCGGGAAGTCGTACAAGCCTCGCGTCAGGCGCCGAAGCTTTCCACTCTTTGCCAACCGGGAAAGGGCTTGGTCGACGGCCGACCGCGCGGCCACGTCCAGGAAATCACTGGGCGTGAAAACGCCGCCGCGTCCGCCGGCACGGGCACGCTTCATAATCTGATTAGAAACTGATGTCGCAGCACTTTTCATCTGTCAGAAAATAGCGTATCTTTTTCTGACATGCAAGCTCCCTGTTCAACGGCTGCAACGGAGCGGACCCCTGCCACACTGACATTCGGAAACATAGGACATTGGTGAATATCAATCCCCCACGTTGGAACCAACTCAGGAAGACCCGTCGCGCACTCCAGGCAGGCCCTGTCGGCTCGAAGCTGATGAGGTGGAACGGCCCTTCTCAAACGGCATCAAGTGCCTAACGTGGTCGTGTTGAAACGCCACAAAGAAGAAGGACCGCTCCATGGAGAAGGAAGGCAATGGCAAGGTGATAGCGAAGACCATGGCCGAGCAGCCTGAGCGGTTCGGAGACCTTCGCGGCAAGTCTGGCCTGTTTGGTGATAACAAGGAGCGGCAGGCCGCCCTGCATTATGCAAAAGCGGTTGCCACGCATATCGGTAGTTCTGCTGAAGGGTGGGAGTGGCGCCTAGGAGAGGAGCGGAAATCCGAGCAGTGGCAGCGCGAAAAACGCGATGTTGTCGAGGTTCCCGGCCTCTCGCCGCGTAGCGCCGAAATCATCGCTCAGATGGATAAGACCCCGGTCGAGAAACGCGGTCAGTTTATCGAGGCGCTGCGATCGTCTCCCGATGGCCAGACCGCGCTCGAGGACGCCAAACTGGTCGCCAATGCGCTCACGCGCCGGTTCGGTCATTCAGACCCTCGTAACTTCGCCAAGGAACTGGAGCAGCGTCCGGAGCTGGCGAAGCAGGCCGAGCAGATCAAGACCATTGCCCGCATGGTGGAACGCACGCGCATGGCCGAGCTGACCCATGACCATGTGCTCAAACAGCAGCTCACCCGGTCACAGGGGCTTGGACTGAGCCGATAGCAGGGATCATGGCCACCAACACCGCCATCAGCCGCCAAGGCTAAACAATCTATCGTTCCATTCGCGGTTGTTGATCTTGCCAGCGCGATATTCGTAGTTCAGTTCCAGTCTGTGGCGGGCCTCGTCTTGCGTTTTTCCCCAAGAGCTTTGGATCGCCACCTTCCTGGCCATCTCAGTCCTTGGTCGAGCGTGGCACTGCCATTGATCCCGCTCCGTCTGTGGCGCAGAACAGATTATTTCGTAATCCCCAAATTTGGGAAATCGTGGGTCCTTGGTGCATAGGCTCTCAACGGTTCCGCCGAAGCGTTGAAATCCGCACTCAAACGTTTCCCTCATGTCCCAATGTTTTTCTTCGGGGTCGGCCGGGGCTTGAATTCTGTCCGACAGACCAGACCCACAATACGGGCATTGGTATTCTTCGATTTGTTCCTGCAAGTCCTCCATTTGATCACGCAGCTCTTCAATCTCATCCTGGAGTTTTTGGAGCGTCACACCACTCGCCATTTCTTCGAGTTCGGCACGGGGATGCAGGCTGTAAAGATCAGGCCTAACGAGGCGAAGAATTTGTATCGCTGCCTCGTCGGCGTCGATGTGCTGAGTGTCGATTGCCATCTTGTCTGCCAGAGATGGCCTGATCGCAGCCACGTCAGCTCTGGTCACACCTAGCCAAATCGGCACAATTTTTCGGTCTTCCTCCACGTTGAGTCCAATTAGCGCGTGTAGTTCGTGCTGCGTCCATTTCCGATCGACGAATGAAGGACTGATGACCACGATACCAAAGGCAGACTGAGCCATACCCTTGTCGATCGCCCCGGCTATGCTGTCACCAAGGCCAATAGAGAACTCGTCGTACCAGACGTTGACTCCTAGTCGGCGCAAAGCCTCAGCAAAGGGTCGAACAAAGCTGTCTTTGTCGGGCGAGGCGTGACTGATAAATACGTCGTATTTTTTCGCCATGCCCATCTCCTTCCAAGGCCAGTGTGATATCCGAGCGAAATCTACAGGAAGAACTGCCCCTCCGCTTCATAGCCTTCGGGTTTTGGATCGGGAACTGCACAAAGCTTTTCCTTCATGTCAGCCCGAAGATAGGTGTCGAATACATTGTGCTTGCCATGTCCCTGAAGGTGCTTCCCGGTTTTCCGCTCAAGCCAGGCGCTGGCGGTCGCGCCTACAAATTTCGGGTAATGGGCTCGCTTCGCTAGCGGCTTGCTGAGACTGAACGTCTCGCGAGCATTCCCTAAGGATTCTGCCTGAGGATGTTTCGAATGGTCGTAGTTCCACCAGACCGAAACGCGCAGCTCTCCCACGCTGATACTATTCCAGAGTACCACGGACGGAAATCCGGCAAGACCGGCAAACAGGTGACCATCCTCGTCGGTCGGAGCATCACCAAGCGGCGCCTCAAGGGATATTCTGCCCTGCTTAACTGCCTCATTTACGCCTAAGACGAGCAATTTCCGGTAGTCATCCATATACCCCTCCTCTGATTATCGGACATACAATGTGAGCGTTTCACCCTTGTCGTTTTCATATTCGTGGCCGCTTTTCACAAAGCCAACTCGTGGCAATACCTTGTGCATGGCCGCGCTTGAGGTGGTTGCAAACAAGCGCTCGCCAGCTGCTAAAGCAACAACTGCGTTCACCAGTTTCGAGGACAAGTTCTGACCCTGAGTTGACGCATCCACGACGACGTAGCCCAGCTCGTAAGGATAATCTTTTTCAGGGATCGGAAACCCGGCGCTTTCACCTATCCGCGCTCTGTAGCTTTCGACAGGGATTTTCAGAGCTGCAATGCCAACAATCGTTCCACCACGCTGTAGGTAGACAAGAGCCTTTGCATTCAGGAGGCGCTTTTCGACTTTGGCCGGATCAGCAGGAATAGCGCCGCCTCCACGGATCAGTTCCACAAATCTTGCGAGGCTATCTTTCGGCAGTTCACCGGGCGCGCACGTGGCGAGGGCATCATCCTGCATGCCTACACTTCCCTTTTGTTTGAAGGCATCAAGCAGGTCAGGTCGCGTTGCCAGCAAGAGTTCGACGTTGATAGCCATCGCTTGCGCGCGGGCCTGATCGCCGTCACGTTCATAATCCGCTTGGCGATTTATCATGGTGTGGAAAGCATTCCTCAGGAATATATCTGAGCCACGGCGTGGGGGTAACACGGCTTGAAACATGGCGGGCAGGATAATCGCCGCTGCCAGAGCACCGACGCCTTGTTGCCAGCCATTCAAATACCAAACCCACGCTGCATCAGCGAACAACGCAACCCATACAGCGATGGTGAAATTCGTGAGCCAAGGTGGCGTCAGCGTATTCTGGTACTGGATCGGTTGTACACGTAGCCCATGCTTTTCGGCCATGAGTGCGCCTGCTTCTTGCAGCGTCGCCGAGTAAGAAAGGGCCTTACCTGCGCCAGCCGCAATGACAATTAATATGACCCATTGAAGCATCCCGCGCCCTCAAATCTTTGCAGCATCACCGCTGCATTCCCGCCTCTTGCCGTTGTATACTTGGGATGCTTCATCGCATAGTGGCAGTGCTAAATAATAGCCCATGATCCGACGCAGCAGAGGATTGCCCGTGCCCCAAATGACTGATCCCTCGGATGTCCTAAAATCGTTCCAGACCGCGCTTTCAAGCGGTGAAATACGATTGCAACGCTGCGAGCTGAATCCAGAGATGTATGTGCTGCTCGATCATCCCAACGGCGAGCCTCGGTTCACATATGTCACGCTTGCCGGCCGGACGGTGACCGCGCTCGCGATGTTTGTGGTTTCCAGCCCAATAGAAGGGGTTCCATGTTTTCACATGGGTTATGCCGTACCCGAAGCCTACAGAAATCAAGGACGTGCAAAACGTATCGTTGAGGCCGCAATAGCTGAGCTGAAAAACGGATTTTCCCGGGCGAATATCAGAAAGTTCCACGTCGAAGCGGTAATCGGGGAGGACAATCACGCGTCGCGGCACGTGGCTGAGGTTGCGATCTCAAAGACACCGATCGCAATAACTGATGAGGTGTCGGGACTTCCTGCATTTCACTATGTTCGTAAGGTTGATTAAGGGAATAGGCCCGGCGCAGGTCGAGCTTGCGCAGCAGGCGTTCCCGAGTTCTCACCTGATCGACAAATCCGAGGGCGTGGTGCAAAATTCGGTCCTGAACTGATGCGGAAATCGAACGCATGAACTTGAAACCGCCTCCGGTCGACAAGGGACAAGCCGGCCTCGACGAATTCCGCGAGAAAGCGAAACTCCACGAGCTTTCGCTCACAAACCGAATGAGCCGAGAGTTTTATCGGGCGGACCTATCTAAGTGGCAGAAGCTCTACGCAACCTTGGCGGCAAAGCGAGAGCCGGGAAGCAACGCCGCGTCCCACTTCGCCTCACTGTCGATGCTCTGCGGAGAACTTCTGGATAAATACGGTTTCGAGCCGCCGTCAAAGAAGCGGACGCTGAAGGAATTTACCTCCGTCCGGCTTGTATACCCAAGGTTTCCCGATGATGTCACTCACAGGCTCCATTTCCTTGAGGGACCTGGCGCGCGACGCCGTCGCGCCATCGATTTAGCTTCGCACGCTACCTTCCTTTCACAACAGATTTCCGGAGCCGGCCACGTTCTCGTCTCGGTTGGGACTCGGCCCGATGATGTCAGGTTATTCGAACGGCTGGTCGAGACGATCGGAGAAGGTCTGTTCGGCGATCCGGCAAAGTCTGGCTTCGATGCGGAGCGCAAAAGCGCCCAGTGGCCCAGCGGTACGGACACCCCCTTGGAAAGGATCTGGCGGGACAATAACCGGGCGCGCGGATATAGCTGGCAGGCACGGGCTTTGGGCGATCAGTTCCAGGGTGTCGACGGCAAAGGGCTTCCGAAAGACCTTCCGGACGTGAAGTCCGCGCCCCCTTGGGATCCAGACCCCAGGTGGCAACAAGTTCTGAACTTAACGGAAGCGAACCGGCTCTCTGAGGCGATGGATCTTGTCGACGCCATCCCGGGGCGTGACCGCGAAGCGCTTTTGGACGAGGTCATATATCTGAAATTTCTGACGGACCGCGAGATCCGGGCCGACGATGTCAGGCTGATCGCTCGCAAGCATGCGGCGGCATCGCTGATCTCTGGCCGCCTGCTCGACGAGTTCGACACATTCATCGTCTACTTTGATCAGGAACTGCAGGACGACCCGCCTGTCCTTTCGAAACTAATTCGATTTGATCGGGACTACGGCCAAGGAATGATCCCGGTGCCGCCTCCCGCGTCGGACTGGCCGGTATACCGAGCATATCAGGCTCAGTTCACCAACTCTTCCGCACCTCGCGGCCGGATCTTCGCGGTAAACATCGATGTCGGCTTCAATAACGTTGAGAGCCTGCTCGCTGGGCATATGGCGTTGGCAGAGGACGCGTTCCGCCGTGATCGATCTATACCGGAGATCGGTGCGAGCGGACGGATTTCCGAAATCGCCCTCCTCGACCTCCTTCGGAAGCTTTGGCCAAACGCCAAGCACCAATGGCGTCCGTTGTTCCTCGGCAGGCAGTCGATCGACATATACATTCCGGAGATAAACTTGGCGATCGAGTATCAGGGTCATCAGCATTACGAGCCGGTCGCACTGTTCGGTGGCGAGGAAGGCTTCAAAAATGCGCAACTTCGAGATGAACGAAAGCGACTGCTCTTGGGAGCGAACAACGTGCGCCTGTTGGAGTGGCGATATGATGCACCGATAACGCGGGAGGCACTGGTGTTGAAGCTCGCCAATATGGGAATACCTTTGCCACTTGGCAAATGAAGAAAGCCTTCTTGAGCGGGGCTGCTCTATCGGGAGGAGTTCAAAGAGTGAAACTGACTTTCGTTCCCGGTAGGGACGCCCATTTCTGAGCGCCCCCCGGACAGATCCGAGCGAGCCCAATTCGGGCACTCGGCTCCT
>NZ_QSNV01000014.1:0-98786 GCF_009498615.1 Agrobacterium sp. ICMP 6402 | reverse complement strand
GGGAGCAGCAGGATGAGAGTCAGACTACTTGTTTCAGCGGCCTTCATGGCCGCAACGATGACTCACGCCTTCGGCGCACAACAGCCTCGTCCTGGCACTTTGGATTCACGCGTTACAAGCGTCGTTTATCAGCCAAACAACGTGGTGAAGGTCTCCGCGACCTACGGCATCTCAACGATGATCATCTTCGATGAAGATGAAAAGTTCGAGACGATCTCTCTTGGCGACACAGACAGTTGGCAGGTCGCGCCGTCTGAAAAAGGGAACATCCTCTTCGTAAAACCTATTGCGAAGGGTGTCGCTACTAACATGAATGTCGTGACATCCAAGCGGATCTATTTCCTCGAATTAAATGACTACGCGCCGACAGACGAACGTAAGGTCTTCGGAATCCGGTTTGTGTACCCCGAGAAGGACTTGAACGCATCTCTGCGGAAAGAGGCGGAGTTTAGAGCCGCGAATCCGAACGTAAGCAATATCGACAAGGCCAATGTAAATATCGACTATTCATTTTCGGGTGATGCCGCTTTGAAGCCGTCTATGGTCTTCGATGACGGGAAAAAGACGTTCTTTAAGTTCAAAGGGCGCGTACCAGCGATTTTTGCGGTTCAGTCCGACTTCTCTGAGACCCTTCGGAATTTCAGAAAAGAGGGCGAATACATCGTCGTTGATGGCACGGCGACGCAATACACGCTGCGAGACGGGAACCAATGGACCTGCATTTTCAATCTACGCAAGCCCGATTTTGCAGCCCCTGACCCTGACATCATGGCTCCAAAACCTGATCCGGACGCAAGCAAGCGCAGAAGGAGCGGCAACTAATGAAGCGCAGTCCCGAACTTGAAGCTATGGCGCAGGCTGACGAAACGGATGTCAGCAACAAGAACGCAAAACGGAACCAGACGGCCGGAATGGCTGCTCTGGTGATTTTTGGCGTTATCGCCGCATACATGGTCCTTGCGACCTCGAAAGATGAGCCGCGAGATAATTCCCAATCAGATGAAGAGTTTCGCACCACGACGTTCCGGCCGCCTGGCTTCGTGCGCGATGGTGAGCCGCAACCTGCCCCGGAACAGCCGGTCGTCGTCTTACCGTCACCTCCGCCGCCTCCGCCGCCACCCGAGCCGCCAGCTGACACGACAACGTTCAACGTGCCGCCACCACCAGTGGCTCCGCCTCCTACCGTGGAAGTACCCAAAGTGGAGGAGTTTCCCGAGCGCTTCAGGTCAAAGCTCATCACTATGGACCAGAATTTGGGAGGCAACGGGAATGGTTCGCTGGACGGGTCGGCCAGCGGCCCGCCGTTGACGGTTGCCGGCGAGGACAAGAATAGCCAATACCTCTCGTCCGCGAGCGCGATAGGAGATCGCAGCGCCAAGGCCAGACAGCTGAAGCGCCTCGACGCTTTAGTGCCAGAAGGCACGCTTATTCCAGGCATTCTGGAAACGGCCATCGTGAGTGATCTTCCCGGGCAGATCCGTGCTATTACATCTCAGGATGTCTACTCGTTCGACGGCCGGCGCGTGATCATCCCTACAGGCACGCGCCTAATTGGCGAATACCAGTCGGAGGTTACGCGTGGACAGAAGCGTATCTTCGTCGTCTGGACACGCCTGATCCGTGACGATGGTGCCAGCGTGAGGCTAAACTCAATCGGAGCGGATAGCCTCGGTCGATCAGGATTGACAGGTCACGTTGATAACAAGTTCCGGGAGCGTTTCGGCGCTTCCATCCTTCTTTCGATCGTTGGTGGCGGCGCAAGCTATCTGACGGGATATGGAAGCGAACAGAGTTCAGGTTCCAACAATGATGATGCGCAGCGTGGGGCGGATCTCGCTCGCGAGACGATCGCACAGACGTTTAGCGACATGGCAAACACCGTGCTTTCGGAAAATCTTCGCATCCCCCCAACGATCAGCGTCCCACAGGGCGAACGCATCTTCATCTTCGTACGCCAAGACCTCGATTTCAGCGACATGTACGACGATCCGGTTACAGAAGCGATGAAGGAGATCAAACGTGAACGCTCCGGCAGGTAACCCACTGGTTCATGATCCCCACTATTTCCTGACCCGTTCGTTGGAGCCCATCAGGCCATTTCTTGATGATCCAAAGGTTGTCGAAATCGCGATCAACAAGCCGGGCCACGTTTACGTGGAACGGTTTGGCGCGGACCATATGGAGCATCATCTTATCGATGTTCTGACCGCGCAAGAGATAGAGAACATCGGAGAACGCGTCGCCGCCTCAACAAAGCAGTTCTTGAACCAGGCCAATCCAATCCTAAGCGCGGCGCTGCCCACTGGTGAGCGCATTCAGGTCGTTTTACCGCCCGCGGCTCCTGACGGAGGATCCATTACCATCCGAAAGCAGGTCGTCCAGAATTTCTCTCTGGAAGATTACAGGGACAACGGATCGCTCGATAAGGTGTCGGTTGCCGTTGGAGGGTTGAGCAATGTCGATCGCGAGCTCATCGGGTATCTGCGCCAAGAAAAGATCTACGACTTCATCCATACTGCGACCACGAAGCGGGTTTCGATCCTTATCAGCGGCGGCACGTCCTCGGGCAAAACGACATTCTTAAATGCCTGCCTCAACTCAGTTGACCTGAACGAGCGCATCTTGACGCTCGAAGACACGCGGGAACTTTTTCCGCCACAGAAAAACACAGTCCACTTGGTTGCTTCCAAAGGTGGGCAAGGTACGTCCAATGTGACCATTCAAAACCTGCTCGAGTCGGCACTGCGCATGCGTCCTGACCGCCTTTTCGTGGGCGAGATCAGAGGCGCTGAAGCTTTCTCTTTCCTGCGTGCCATCAACACCGGTCATCCGGGTAGCATGTCCACAGTTCATGCAGACACCCCTATGGGGGCATATGAGCAACTTGCAATGATGATGCAGCAATCTGGCATGTCGGCGGGCTACTCGAAGCAGGACTTAATGTCCTACATTCAAATGGTGATCCCGATCGTCATCCAGCTCCGCCGCGAAGGAGGCAAGCGCGGCGTTTCGGAGATTTTCTTTGCAAGAGATGAAGCATGACGAAGGGCTTCAAAGCCGTCTACCTAGCGTTTTGCCTCGCGGTTGCCTTTGCGGCCTGGATGCTTGGATATGGCGCTGGCCTTCACCTGTTTTACGGCGACGGCAGGATCCTCGATACAACGATACGAAGCAACCCTTTCGCGCCAATACAACAGTTCTGGGCTTACAGCGATAATCCTACCCTGCAGAAGGTCGCCCTGGGGTCATTGGTGCCTGCCTTCGTGATCGCCGCAATTACTGCCTATCTCGGCCTTAGGCCAGTTACGAGCCCATTAGGGGACGCCGCGTTTCAGGACATCGCGGGTTTGCGGACGGGGAAATGGTTCGGCAAGAAGGGGCATATTTTCGGTCGTTTTGGAGGCAAGGTCCTCCGGGCGCAGGACGATCGCCATCACCTGATCATCGGGCCGACAAGGTCCGGTAAAGGTGCCGGTTACGTCATTCCGAATGCTCTCATGCATGAAGGCTCGATGATCGTTACCGACCTAAAGGGAGAGGTCTTCAAGGCGACGGCCGGCTATCGGAAGAAGAATGGCAGCCAGGTTTTCATTTTTGCACCGGGCTCCGAGCGCACGAACAGCTATAATGCACTCGATTTTGTGCGACCGGAACGGGGCAATCGAACAACCGACATTCAGAACATTGCCAGCATTCTTGTTCCGGAGAACACGGAGTCTGAGAATTCGGTTTGGCAGGCTACCGCGCAGCAGGTCCTCGCCGGCGCGATAAGCTACATTCTCGAAAGCCCCTTCTACCGGGACCGCCGCAATCTGGGCGAAATCAACTCGTTCTTCAACAGCGGCGTAGATCTCCAGGCCTTGATGAAGCACATCAAGGAGAAAGAGCCCTACCTCTCGAAATTCACCGTCGAGAGCTTCAACTCATATCTTTCCCTGTCTGATCGAGCCGCTGCATCAGCGCTTCTGGATATCCAGAAGGCTATGCGACCTTTCAAGAACGAACGGGTTGTTGCCGCAACAAAATTCACGGACATGGACCTTCGCTCCATGAAACGGCGCCCCATTACGATCTATCTCGCTCCGAACATCACCGACATTACGCTTCTCAGGCCCTTACTGACCCTGTTTGTCCAACAGGTCATGGATATTCTCACGCTTGAGCACGATCCAAACTCCCTTCCTGTCTATTTTCTTCTCGATGAATTTCGCCAGCTGAAACGCATGGACGAGATCATGACGAAGCTGCCTTACGTGGCCGGTTACAAGATCAAGCTCGCATTCATTATCCAGGACCTGAAAAACCTAGATGAGATATATGGAGAGACCTCGCGGCACTCACTCTTGGGGAATTGCGGCCACCAGTTGATCCTTGGAGCAAATGATCAGGCGACGGCCGACTATGCGTCACGGGCTCTCGGCAAGAGGACCATTCGCTACTCGTCGGAGTCTCGCACAATCGAAATCATGGGACTCCCACGGCGGACGAAGGTCGAGCAGATTCGCGAGCGGGACCTCATGATGTCCCAGGAAGTCCGGCAAATGCCGGAAAACAGAATGATCCTTTTGGTAGAGGGCCAGCGTCCAATTTTTGCCGAAAAGCTTCGGTTCTTCAACACCCAGCCGTTCAAGGCAGCTGAGGCCTACGCCCAGGCTCACATCCCGAGTGTCCCGGATATCGAGTACCTTCCATCGAAGCCGGTCCCGGCGACGACTGCAGAATATGAGAATGCCGGAAATGTAGCGCCGGTAGCTGAGCCTTCGGCTGCAGTCCAAACGAACATACCGGAAGCCGATCCCGCTCAGAAAGAGCCGGAAAAGCAGATGCCTGCAACGATGGCGCTAGAGCCCGCGGATGTAACAGCGCCGGCAACCACCCCAGCGAAGCGTACCGTCAATCCAGCCGCATTGACCTCGAAAGCCAAAGCCTCGCCCGCAGCCCGACCCAAAACCCCACGGAAGCGCAATAGCTCCGTGTCGGATGACATTGCACGGCGAGAGGAGATTGAAGCGCTGCATTCCCTTGCAGCACAGAAACTTCGCGAACAGGTCGAGAAAAACAGCGTCGGAAAGAACCCGACTAAGCGAAAGAACATCATGGACGTTTTCGCTGCGACCGTTCCAGACCCAGAGACAGCCTGAATTTGAAACGGCCCTAGGAGTTTCGCTCTCAGAGCCGCTACGAATCTACTTGCTCGGGTAGAAGGACTAAAATGGCCAAAAGCCAGCGAGATACTGGCCGATGTCTCCAAGCCAGATCGCGGCCGCGTCATACCATCCGACAACTGTCTGATACGCGAAGCCGATAGCAGCGAGAGCAGCAACGAAGGCGAAGATCGCGACGATCCCTTTTCCTACGGCTTCGTCCGACTTTCTGTTCTCAGTCTGAATGACGTATCGGTTTGTCATGGCCTATCACCGCTCACGATCGTCCCGATCGCGGTCCCTCTGTTCATTTTGCTCCCGCTCAAGTTCTTCAAGACGAGGCACGTGCTGCTGCGCAGGGTCAGTTCGCGTGGTTTCTCCTGCTTTCTGCCCAGCCTCACGCTCCTGTTTTACACGATCTTGTTGCTTGTTTGTAGCCTCGATTGTGTCGGCCAACTCGTGCGCCTCGCGCTCGCTTGGAAGCTGACCCCGCTCCTCTTCCGCATCAAGCTGAAGGTCGCGCTGACGATCGTCAGGAGCATCAGACGTAGAAGCGGTTTTGTTGGTCGTGTTTTCGTCTGTCCGGCCGTCTTCGCGTTCGACTTTTTCGACTTCGCTGCGAAGCTCTGGATCCTCGACAGCGACATCGCGAAGGTAGGCGTTTCCGTCGGCCGCTAGCTCGGCGGCACGCCGCAGGGCTGACCTGAGCCCGGTCTCGTACATTTCAAGGTCTTCTTCAGAAAACTCGCCCGACTGTACCAGCGCGATACCTTCTCTGAAATGCTCGACATCGATCATCGCATCATTGCCAGCCTCAACAACCGCTTCGCCATGCTTGGCAACAGCCTCATCCCACTTCTTGCTGACATCGTCAGCCTCGTTGGCGAGGCGAAACGCGTCATCGCGAACAGCGTCAGTGGCGATGGCTCCACTACGTTCATCCGCTCCCCCACGCTGGTCCGTGGCGTCAGCAAGTGGTTCCCGATCGTCCTCGTTGCCAATCTGTCTATCGCCAACGCGCTCGGTGAGCTCGAGCATTTCACGGCGCAGATCAACAATTTCCCGGGCTGTAGTGGCAACCTCATCGAAACCGGCTCTGTCGTCGGGTCCAGCGCTTCGCTCAAGTCTGAACAGAGCTGTTTCGACAGTCTTTTCGTATGATTCAAACTCCTGGCGTGTCTGCTCGCGCATGTCCTCTGCCTCCAAAAGCATCTTCTGCAATGATATCATATTTGTACGGAAATCGCCGCCGAAATCCGAGTGAACGACTGTTGAATTATTTGCAGAATCCAGCTCTCTGAGCCCTGTCTCAATGACATCACGATGTTCAGCTGCGAAAGCTACAGTCCGCCTATCACCGGAAACCGCAGCTATCTTTTGCCACGTCTCCTGAGCCTTGACGGTATACTGCCGGCTGCGATCACTTGACGCTACGGTGCGTCGGCCCGATCGCTTTGCATCGTAACGAGCCTGAGCGGGCTCACTTGTTCCAACGTGGTCGGTCCTGCCCTCGCGGTTTACGGCCCTGACCTGGTTGCGCGTGTACGCGGGCGCTGAGGCAAACTCCCGTCGATCTGTCATTTCCATATTGACGCCGTGATCGCGCGCCTTCTCGGCCATCACTTCACGCCATTGGCGAAAGGTTGCCGGCGTTGTCTCGATACGGTCCCCGGCTTCTGATCGCATCGTGACGATAGCATGAGCATGGACATGCGGACGCTTGCCCCCCTCCCCTGGTTGCTTGGTATCGGTTTCAGGGTCGTGCATCGCAAAGACGTACCGATGTCCAGCAAACTGGTCAGCGAGGAAATCTCGAACAGCGCCTTCAAAGGCTCCTGCATCGGTTCCGGCTCGGGCGGACATGATGACATGCATAACATCACGGCTTTTGCGGCTATGAAGCTCTTCGCGCCACTCCTTTTGAACGAGATCTCCGGCCGCTTTACCGTCTGCTATTAAGCGACCGCGATCATCCCGAACCTCTGCACTGTCCGCGATAAGCTCCCGAACCTTCGTGGTGCCGTAATCGACACCGTTTCCATAGCCTCCGAAGGAAAACCTCGCAGCGCCCTGACCTGCGACTGCGCTAGCGTCAAAACTTTGCTGCACGATCCCGGCCGCCTTGGCGTCGGCTGTAAGCCTCTTACCCTGCCCGCTTCGTAGAACGACAAGGCCATCAATCGTCAATGAACCGTCAGCGCGCTCCGCAGCGGCATAAGCGTACCGCCGGTCGCCAAAACCACTCGATAGGATATCTCGCACCCGGCCATGCAAATCCTCTCCATCAGCATTGGCCGCGACCTCCACCGAGAAGCTTCCAATATCTCGGCTCTCCGTCCGGTTCTGAAACAGGTGGTTCCAGTCGCCCCGAACACGAGCAAGATCTTCACGGCCTTCAAGTTTCTCACCGTTTTCGTTCTCTACCTTCAACTCACCGCTACGCGAGACGTAGTTGAGCATCGATCCGACGCGTGCACCGCCGCCATAGGAGGCCATTTTCACAACAGCTGGCTGACTACCCTTCGCGACGCTCGTAAGACGCGCCTCCATCGGGCGGCTTGAAGCCGCCGCACTACCAGAAGGCATTGAGATCCGGGGAAACTGCATGCGAGGCATCCGCATAGGCTTCACCGTGGGTCCGCCTCCCCCGCCCTTAACCTCCTTGATCTGATGAACGTACTTGAAGAGATTTTCTTCAGATTGCGCCGCCTTTCCTCCAAGTGACATCTCATGCAAAAGCGTTGCGCGCTTCTGCTCCCAGTCACTCGTGAACGCTCCGAAGAAGAACTCCACCCTACGCCTCCCCACGCCGCTGATAGCCAGCACGCCTTGAAAGCGATCGGAGTTCAAGCATTACAGCGGCCTGAATCGACTGAACGTTAGCTAGATTGATATCTAGTTCACTCGGATGAACAGCCTTGCCGCTGTTCAGCGCTCGCGCGACCTGGTTCAAGTTCACACCGATCTTGCGCATATCTTCCAGCAATGCCGCCATAATAAGCCGGTCATCACGCGTCAAAATCGGCCGCACGCCTGCACCCTCAAGCAACAGCGAACGGAAAAACGCGGACACGCTCATATCAGCCGCTTTGGCCGCCTCTTCGATCTTTCCATGTTCGGCATCCGTCAAGCGCACGTTTACGAGCCGGTCTTTACGGGCCTTAGTCGCAGACGTCACCAAACTGTTTTCACTCATCAGCCGAAGGCCTTTCCAGCGCAACGCGAAGGCATCGAGGGCCAGTCCCTCGATAGAAACGACCAAAATGTAAAACATTTTTGCGTATCCTGCCACTCATAATATGAAACGACCTGCCACTCATAATATGAAACGACCTGCAACGACCTATAACCCCCTCCATCCCATTGCGTCCCACTAATACCGACGCTTACGCATCGGCTTCAAAGCATTGAAACGCTCACCAGGGTTCACCGCCAAAACCGCTAAGAAGCCCTTGGTATGGCAGCGGTACTCACCCGCAAGGGACGCTCCGCTCTACGCTCTTGCGGCTTCCGTTCGCCTACCAAAGTCGGCCTTCACGCGGCTCCGGGGTTCACCACTCGAACAGATCACACGAGGAAACCACACGGTAGGCCGTGTGGTTTTTAGATGTAGATTTTACCTTCTGTCCCTCAACATGGCGGCAAAGCACGTTGAGTACACTTCACCCGGACATATCATGTTGTCGTTTAGTCGTTTCGATCTTAACCGGCGAGTTGACCACCCGTGTGAACCCAACATAAGTTATCGTCGTGCGGGCGTGCCGCGACATGGTTCCGGTCGCCCTACGGCGTTTTTGTACCGTTGGTAAGATGTCAACGACCACGAGATGCTCAGTGTGGGCCTGCCGTTTGGAAGAACCGAAACGATGAGGCCACACGGATGCCCTGGGGGCCATCAAGAGGTCGGACAAAATTTTTGGGAGAAGCAACTATGACAATTTGCATGTCCGCAGTAAGCGGGAAAGGTGGTGCAGGAAAGACGACTGCTGTCATCCTTCTCGCAGGAGAGTTTGCTCTCGAAGGCAAAAGCGTGCTGCTCATCGATGCGGATGGTCGCCAAAACCTCTCGACTTGGTTCCAACGCTCAATTGAGAAAAACTACCAGCCAGACGGCATAGCGCTTGTGACTGCAGCCCAAGGTTCTGGTATTAGGCAAGTCCTCGAACAAGACGCTGCAGATTATGACGTTGTGATCATGGATTCTCCCGGCCAGGATACCGTTACCAGAGACACGATCATTGCTGGTTCCCAACTGGTAATAACGCCGATCCAACCAGCGCAGGACGAGATCGTGGCTGCTGGCCAAGCAGCCAGCGATGTTGCCGACATGAGTGATCAGATAGGACGGCAGATCCCACACCTCATATACAGGACACGGATAAGCATGCCGA
Organism: Agrobacterium sp. ICMP 6402; assembly: GCF_009498615.1. NCBI lineage: Bacteria > Pseudomonadati > Pseudomonadota > Alphaproteobacteria > Hyphomicrobiales > Rhizobiaceae > Agrobacterium > Agrobacterium sp. ICMP 6402. The sequence continues at coordinate 89,251 of NZ_QSNV01000014.1, read as the reverse complement.
ACCGCGCACTTGAAGAGTATCGTTTAATTCGTCCATTTGTCGCCAACCTTCAAGAGGGCGGCTATAATTCACACCTGCTCGAAACCGAACTTGTTGAACGGAACCCCTATCGAGAGATTCGAACCGGCTATGGAACGCTCCAAATGCTTGAGCTAACCGATCCCGTGAAAAAGGCCCGTGCAGAAGCTCTAGCATTCAAGCACGAAGTTGAAAGCTACCTCCAGACGACCGCAAGGGGTTAATGCTATGGTTAAACGCGACACCAGTGTGACAGATTTTGCGGTTGCGCCTCGCAAACCGCGTCAGGAGCCACAAGTCGGCCAGTCTGTGCCTTCCAAGTCAGCTCCGGCCACTCCTGAAGTCGTGGTCACCGACAAGGCAGCCAACATGCAGCCGACGGACATAGATGCGAGTGCTACCAATCCTCAAGCCGACTTCGGCCCGAACCAACAAAGCGGGAATCTGATTTCTGCCAACGAGGATGTTCGGCGGGAGCGAACCACAACACGAGCTCTTCGCCAAGAAGCGTCGAGACTGCGCTTACAGGACCTGAAACAGACGAAGGCGAGAGAAAGCAAGCACTTCGTAAACTGCCCTCTCGACTTCGACACCAAGCAACGGCTCGCTCGAGCCGCGGTTGAGAACGAAATTAAAATGACGGTCATCATCAAGACGGCCATAGACCAATACTTGCGGGACAACGGGTATTGATCCTGGACCCCAAATTCCTTCTTGGCGTTGCGTTAGGTGGATTGCTCGGAGTTGTCCTCGCGCCGCAGGCGGTATTGGTCGGAATAGATCTTCCCGCCCTGAAACATTCCCTTCTGGCGCAAACAGTGAGTGGGACGGATGTAACCGATAAGGGCGACTGGCCGACTGACCAGGCAGCCAAGGAGCAACTGTTTATCTTATCCAAATGGGATATAGAAAACTACGGCCCCAAATCGTCAGTTCACGTCGATCGCTGCATTAGTTTAGCTCGAAACGCCATCGCATGTGAGTTGACTGCGAAACTCGGTTGGATCAAAGAAGATACCCGCTTGGAAGGGGTCTTTGAGCGGAAAGATGATATTTGGGCTCTAGTTTCTCTTAGAACCAAATAGCTGGATATTCTTGAAAATACACTATATCGCGCGGGTCGAAGCGGTAAGTACACCAAAACTGAGTTCGCCAAGTTGGCTAAGTTTGCAACTTGCCGCCGATTGTACACCTTACCCCCAAATTGGTAGAAAGACCGTTTGGTGATTCATAGGAACAGACTGGTGCCAAGTTGGTTCAGCTTGGTACATAATACCGCTTGAAAAGCGGATTGAGGCTGAGGGTGATGTCGGAAACGCGAGACCTAATCAAATACAAGAGTTCGAAGGGCCTCGTTGAGACCACTGATGAAGAAGTAGACCGGCCGCTTTACCGCCGCCCAGGCTTCGAAGGTATCGTGAGTTTCAAGGAAATGGACGAGAAACTTGCCGCGTTTCTGCGCAAGGCTCGCGAAGACGAAAAGCTCACCAGAGAAGAATTTGCTTCGATGGTCGGGCTCTCGACAGCAGTGTACGGTCGCTATGAGCGCGCGTTTTCGAGGATGACAGTCACGCGGATGATCCATTTATGTGAACTTCTTGGCTTCCAGCCGATCGACATCCTTTTTGCAGCTGCACCTCATCTTTACGGACGTACGCCGGAAGAAGCGAAAGATCACCTGGAGCTCTCGCACCTTACACGGAGTCTACCGCACGAAGCCGTGAGAAATCTTATCGGAATTATCGCGCGCATGACACCTGAAGAGCGCCCGGAGAGAGACAAGAAGTAAGGCGGCTAGCGGGGCCTTCCTCGGCTGATGGCATCGGCCACCCAACGCCAGGCGAAGCCATACGTCTTGCAAGACAGCTTCCTAGCCGGCGTTGCGTGAGATGGAGACAGCGCCGAACATCACCATCTCATCCCGCCTGTCGATCATTCTCAGTATTGGCGCGCATCAAGGCCATCAGCATCGGACCTAGCGAAAACTCACCCTTCTCGGCCCGTTGCGTCAGATCACGCAGGTAACCGCCTGCAGAGTTGATCTGGCCCCCCCGCTCCAGAATGCAGGCCATGACAGCGGCCGCATTCTCGGGTCCAAGGGTTTCGCAGGCGGTCTGATAGGCGCTCGGGCTAACGCCGAGCATCGAACGAACGACAACAGCGGCTGACATCAGCTCTCGCCAAGTTGCGATCTGGCCGCCCGGCCCGTAATCGCTTATCTGCGGGCAAGCCCTCAAAACCATACCAAGTGGGAACGCCTTTATCGGCTCCCTCTTCGGTCGACTGATTTCACTCGGCTTCGCGCCCTGCTCGTTTTCAGAGCTAGGTTCAAGTTCAATGATGGATTCGGGTTTTGAATTCTGTATGTGGCGCTCCGTCTGAGCACCATTGGTGCTTATATCTTCTGAATTACCCATCAAATCCAGCCGGTTGATGACTTCTTCGTAAAGAAGCTGCATCTCGTCGAGGATTTTTGCCAGGTCGGACGCTGACGGGGTGCGGGGAATCCGTCGGACGATGTCGAGGTAGACAGCCTCTATCGCTTCCCAGTCGCCATCAGCCCCCTCCTCGATCGCGGCGCTGATAACCTTTCGAACGTCCCGCCGGCATAGTGTAAGGCTCTCCTTGGCCTTGAGGAATTCGCGGCGATCGGTCGCCACCTGTTGAGCCGCCAACCCGAACTCCTCGGATCGAGCCAAAAGCGGAGAAAGATCAAATCCGAATGCGCGTTCGATCTCCCCTGCCCCATCTTTTCGAGCGTATCGTTTGCCATTGGGGCTATCCTTGCGGACAATCATCCCTGCATCGACAAGGATCGCTAAATGCCGCCGAAGGGTTGCTCCGGACATTCCGTTGGCGCGTACCATCAACTGAGCGTTGGAGGGAAATACCACCAGCTGCGCGTTCTGGCGCAATTCCTTTTCCGGATAGAACGTCAGCAGCGCATCAAGCACCGCTATCGAATAAGGAGGCAGCTTGAAGAGCTCGCGCGCTTCTTTGACGTCTCGAAAGATCATCCATTTATCAGCGCTCTTACCCGGCTTGATCTCGGAGACAGCGATTTGCCGTTTCACCAGAGCAAGCGTCATAGGTCGCCGCCCAAAGGGCGTCGTTACACTTCCTGTTTGCATCTCTTCAGCCCTCACAAAGGCAAAAGAAATCCGCTCGCCAAAACAGCGCCAAAGACTATTGACTGGGATTCGGGGAAATGCGATTCTCTAGTTGCGACACATATGAGAAGGGCTTCCACGACGGCGACGTTTGGGGGCCTTTTTCTTTTGCGGTTTTGATCTCCTAGTTGCGATCGGATTGTCAGCTGACAATCGAACTAATGGTTTGTTTCAGAAGCGTTTTCTTTTTCGAACTGTTCAACGAGATCGCTCATACGAGCGTCTAGGAATTTTGAAAATTCTTCTGATGTAACTGTGATCTTGGCGCCCCTGGTGGTTCGCTCTATCGATGCAAGCACGATACCCTTGCGCGTGCGAATCTTACCCGCGGTGCTCTTCTGCGGCAATTTTGCATCCTGAGCCTGACTCCACAGACGAGCGAAACGTTCATTCGTATCGATCGTTCTGAAATGAGGGTCCGCGATGGAATCCGCTACCCGTGCCGCCGCCGCTTTGTCTTTCAACAGTTCGGCAAAGGCCAGCCAGCGTGGCCGACCGATTCTAGAAGCGGGCCCAACAGCCATAATGATTTCCGTTGGAATGACGTCGGCCACTTGTAAGAGCCGCGAGGTTTCAGGCTTATCGACAGACAACGCTTGAGATATGCGGTCGCGATCAAAGCCGTGCTCTTCGAGCCGCCTCGCAAAAAGAGCGCGCTCGATGAAACTGAGATCAACGCGCGGCCCGTTTTCCTGGCCTTGCGCGACGATAAGTTCCTCGTCGGTCAGTTGGCGTACGATGGCTTTGACTGAGCGTTCCAGAATGATGGCCGCGCGCAATCGGCGGTGCCCGTAGGCCGCTTGGTAGTGGTTTTCCCTCGTAGGATGTGGCCGCACCAAGATCGGGACTTGCTGCCCGCTCTCGCGCATAGAGGAAATAAGATCCTCAAGGGCTGCATCGTGGTCCGTCGGAATGCGATCCTGAATGAAGGATGCGTCAATATGCGTCGGCGTCAACTCGACGACCTTGTCACCGGCTGCAAGCGCCAAACGTAGCTCTTTGGCCGCAGCGGCTTCATCACCGAGCCGACCAAGTGACAAGTTCATGGCTCGCACCGCGCCAGCTGGCTTGTGCTGTGGCTGAGTGGATGCCTTAGGTGGCCGTTCGCTACCCGCTGAACTGACCATATTTTTTAGAATGTCACGGCCCTTCATGCACGCCCCCATGAACTCTTGAGAAGTGCCTCAACTTCGAGGTTCACCCCATCCATTGATTCAACAGCGCGATCATAGGTCTGTCGATTCATCGATTCCCGTGCGGCCTCGTAGATCGTTTGCTTTGAGAGCCCGGCGTCAGAAATAGCCGTAGACTTCACCATCATCGAGGTCAGAACACGATCTCCGAACAAGCTTCGTAGAAAAGCAACGATCTGCGCTTGTGGGCCATCGTTCGGCTCGTACCGCGTGACCAGATAGCGCATCCAATCATATTCCAGATTGCCACCAGCGTCCTTGACCACAGAAAGAAGGTCCGATGTCATTGCCAAGAACTGGTTCATGGAAGCCACGTCCAGCATCTGGGGATGGACAGTGATTAACACTGCCGTCGCAGCGCATAGCGCAGAAAGCGTCAGGAACCCCAAGGTCGGTGGGCAGTCGATGACGACGACGTCGTATCTGTCAGAGAGGTCAGCGAGCGCGTTGCCGACGCGCATGAAAAACATGTCGGTTTCGGATCCGTTTCTTTCTGCGAGCGCTCGCGGCGTATCGTGCTCGAATTCATGGAGCTCAAGATTACCCGGGATTATATCCAAGCCCGGAAAATAGGTTTCTCGAACCACCTCCCCTACCGGGCGACGTAGATCATCGTATCGGATAGCCCCGAACAGTGTCTCGTTTTCGCCGACATCAAACTCCGGCTGATAGCCCAGCATTGCGGACATCGAAGCTTGCGGGTCGAGATCGACAGCGAGGACGCGGTAGCCGCGCAGAGCCAGATACTGAGCGAGATGCGTGGAGGTCGTTGTCTTACCCGATCCGCCTTTGAAATTGGTCACTGCGATAACCTGCAGATGTTCGTTTTCCCGGCGTCCAGACAAATAGGCTGGTTTGGTTTTACCCAGAATCTGGCGGATTGTGTTGATTTCGGTCAAGGAGAAGGTCCGTCGGCCGCCCGACGTCTTCTCGGAGGTAACAGAATCTTCCTGAGCCGCCAGATGGCGCACGTAGCTGTCCGTTACTCCGAGCAGTTTTGCGGCTTCCGTGCTACTAAAGCGGCGAAGTGCCTTTTGCGCATCAGGTGAAAACAGCCGAGCGGAAAGTTCCTGAAGATTGCTGCTGAGCTTCGCGGCATCATCGGCTATAGTCTTATCAATCGAGACGCGCTCGATTTTGTCGACTTTATTGCTTTTTGCGCTCTTATTCGCCATTCACGGTAAACCTGACAATTCTCTTCAATTTGCGCAAATGATCTCATAGACGGCATAACCGTCAAGCTGTTTTTGGTTAACCGAAATTAACCATTTGCGTCCTCTTAATTTCGTCTGATATTTCATATGGTTACTTCAATTGTCAGCTGACAACGGATTGCCTGAGAATCGTCCTTAGCATCTGACGGTCTCCGAGTTGGAGAGAATCGGTATGAAACAGAGGCAACTTGCCTCCGTTTCGAACCTCGTCGCAACGACTGCCTTTGTGTTAGAGGGGACGCTAGGCCGCCTCAATATCTATTGCGCCTCGAAGGCCGTGAAGGTAATCAGCAACGGCCTGAGCCTTGGCGGCGGCTGTGACGATCGCCCGCTTATCCTGCTTCAAAACCGTCAGCCAGCTTTCCAGATAGGTCGCGGTGTTCTCGCGTGGATCGTGCTCAACGCCAAGGTCAGCGCAGACGAAAGCCGCCGACAGTTCGGCAACGAGCTCTTCTACGGCACAGGTTTCGGTCCCAAACCGGCCGGAAAGATCGCGATCGAGACGTTGTTTCGAGCCGGTCCAGTGGCCGAGCTCGTGCAGAACGGTGCTGTAAAGATGGACTTCGCTTAAGAAGCGTTCACGCGCGGGCACCTCGATGTCGTCGGGACTTGGACGATAGCAGGCGTGCTTGCCGCCGTAGGTAATCTTCGCGCCGGTTCGACCGATAAAGTCTTCGACATGCCTGAGGAGCGGCATGGGGCCTTCCGGAATGTCTTCAACCGGGCTTTTGAACCGGTCGGGTAGGCCATCGATCTGCTCGACGTTGAAGACGGTGTAGCCCTTCAGGTACGGGATGCTCTTGTCGTCGGCTTCCTGCGCCTTCGGAGTGAAGGTCCCGTACTTGACGACGAGGGTTCCCTGTTCGCCCTTTCTGACCTGGCCCCCAAGATCCTGAGCCTGCCGGTAGGTCATCCAGGTGTTCTCGTCGTAGCCGGCGAGCTGGCTGGAAAGCCACAGCATGATGACGTTGATGCCGCGATAGGCCTCGCCGGTGGCGCGTTGCGGTACCGGCGAGCGGCGGACGGTCCCGCGCCAAGGGCGGATCCAAGGTTTCGTTCCTGCTTCAAGCTGCTCGATGATGGCATCCGTGATGCGCCGGTAGGTGTCCTTGCTCTGCATAGCCGTCTCCTTTTCGTTGGTTGACGGCAAAAAAAGGAGATAGCCGAGACGAGCCCATGCACCCGGAGGGCCGCAACGGAGAGGAGGACCGCGAAGCGGTTGAATGGGGGAGGGGCTATCGTCGTCAATCACCCAACGAAATGGGAGACAGCAAACACAAGGGAGCAGGCCGCTAACGGCGCTGCGGTTTCCGGTACTGCAACGGGTAAGAAGCCGGGCTAACGACCCCGGTCCTCCCGGTCGTTCTGCTGCTGACGGGTTGCCAGATGCTGCGCTTCAACGGCCTTGAGCTCTGCGTTGTGATTTGACGGCTGCGGCGCTTGTTCAGCCTTTTGCTCGACGCTCTGAGGCTGCGCTTGGGCCTCCTGCTCCAGCCGCCCCAAGGTTCTGAAGTCAGATCGGGCGGTGAACTTCACCTCTTCGTCGTCGGCCGGGATCCGCTCCGGAAGGTCGGCGCGATCGACAGCGATAATGCCGTTCTCGGTCACAAGGGTTGCAACGCGATTGTCATGACCGAACACCTGGCCCTCAATCTCTTCGCCCGGACGGGCAGTCCGAACATAATGCTCGAATGACTTCTCACCGACCTGCTCCAGATCCGCAAAGGCACCACGCAGCGCCTCGCGGCGGTTGGGGTCTATCGCATCCTCGATGACGTGCCTCAGGGCAGGGCTGGCAGGGTCATTTGTCGTGGCAATGGACGCTTCAATCATACGGGTCTTGCTGATCACGCTCATATCGATGTCATGCCCGTAATGCCGGCCGAGCTCCGTGATGAAGGTTTCCTGGGTTCTTCCGTTGCCTTCGCGAAATGGATGCACGTAGTTCAGTTCTGACAGCATTTTTGCGGCCCGCTCAACGAATTCTTCCCTGCTGGCGGCTCGTAGGGCCTGCGGATCACTGATCGGCTTCAGCGCCTCATTCAGACCCATGTCTATACGCGCGCCATGTAGGAAAGACGTTCCGCCTTTTGAAAGGCCGCCAATCGGCTCGACACGAGCTCCGTCAACCACCGGGCTTTCGTTTCGGGTATGACCGGCCCATTCGTACACATCCTGGAATATGTGCCCGTGGATCGCCTTGAGATGAGCGGCATCAAAGTTCCCCGTGGGACCATCACCCTCAAGGATTTCCGAAATTCTGTCTTGCGTTGCACGGTACTCGACCGTGCGAAGCTCCGATTTGAATTCGATACCGAACTTATTACGAAGAACGTTCTGGCGATCCGGATCGTCTGACGTGTTGGGATAAGTGTAGGAACCCCTGGGGTGTTCTTCAGCCATGCGTAAACCAACAAAAGGCCGTCTGCGCTAGCAGACGGCCTTGAGCCTCTTGAGACTTGAATGAAATGATCAGCCCTTGGGCTGCGGCAAGATGCGGGCGCGATACTCTTCTCGGGTGAGATCGCCGGCAACGTAAGCAGCGGTTGCCGCTTCGAGCAGGGCGTCGTTGCCCTGATAGCCTTGGCGAATATTCATGGCGCGAGCCTGATCGGTGCTCTTCTTTCGAGCCGCGACGGCTTCCGGGGAGCGGTCGGGACGGGTGGAATGAATGTTCATCGACAAATCTCCAATTACTGGTCAACCTAACACGAAAAGGGCCGAAAATCCAGCTATTTGGCGGATTTTCAGCCTTTTCGGGGCGAGATGCCCGGTCATGAACCGGGCTTCTCTGCGCAATCAATCGCGGGGTTCCCACTCGATGATTGCCTGAAGGGTCGGATCGTCCTGGCCGGGGAACCGGCCCAGATTGGCATTAAAGCCCATGCGCTTGATCGAGATCGTGTAGTAGGGCTTGCCTTCGCCGTTCTCTTTTTTCCAGATGCCGCCCACGTCGAGCTTGTGACCTGCGGGAGATGTTGCATAGACGCGGTGCGTCGGGGCTCTCTCGTTGGTGGAAGAAAAAGGCGTTACCCTGATTTCGAGGTCTCGCTCGATGGTGGAGATGAGGCCGGTACCGTCTGCGGTTTCGATATTGTCGCCGTTGAACTGGATGTAGTTGGTGATGTTTTTCATGGTGGTCACTCCTCTTTGGTGGTTGCGATGAGCGTTCACAAGGCCCAGCGGAAAGCGGTGCGCACCGGAGGCCGAAGCGCAGCGGAGGAGGCTGGAAGGGTGCCAAATTTGCTTCGCGAGGAAGCCGAAGGCGGGGAAATTTGGTGGACAGCCAGCTTTGAGCAAACCGCGTCGCTGTGCGAACGGGCATCAAGAGCAACCGCCTTGGAGGGGTGTCTACTGAAAGCGTCTACCAAACATCACCTGTACGACCAACGACAATAACCGCATATTCGTGCGCCAATATTATTCAACTTTCGCAAGCATACAACCGGAAACAAACGGCTTTTTGCTCTGCAAGATAGCCAATTTGGCGCTACCGAAGGAGGATTTCGGCGGTTCCAGATCCAATTGTCATTGGGCTACTGATGAGAATTGGAACGGCGATAGTTGCTCGGCGCGTCGATCTCGGCCGCCCACTGGCCCAAACGTCTGCCTCGGGCGCTGTCTTCGGCCTGATGGTAAGCCTCAAGAGGTATTGAGTTGCCTCGCGGTAGATACTGCAACAGAAGTCGCGCCTGGCCGGCTTTCACCATTTCAAGGCCGATATCGGTTTGCTGGATGTAGCACTGTCCGACTAGGCGACGGTATTGGTCCTCGTCGATGATGGTGCATGTCACATGCTTCCCGTCGATAAGGCGGGAAAGATAGCTGCGAGCCTCGACACCACATGCCCATTCGGCTCCATTCTTCCAGCCCTTTTGCGAGCGCTCGCAGGCGTCAATCGCCGCAATCCTGATCCGCTGCTGTCGAATGCTGAAGGTGTCGCCATCGATCACGCGTGCTTGCCCGGAATAGTCGGCCGCGCCGGATGGTTGTGAAAACACAAGAGCGAACAAGAGAGCCGAAAAAACGGGTTGTATTCTCAATTTAGAGCCTCCGTGGAGTTGCGGGCGGCAAGCCCGAAGACGGAACGCGAAAGATGAAGCTCACCGGATGCCGCCCGGTCCGTCATGGCGCGCAAATACCCTCCGGGCGAGCTGACTTCTTGGCGGGAATATTTCTCGAACGTGACCGCGATGGCGATCGCGGCGGCCTGCTGGCCCATCTGATCGACGGCGCGAAGCCGCGCGTCCTCTGAGACACCCGCCAAGCGGCAAATTTGCGGGGCGATGCGGGCTAGATCGGACCAGCTGCGTGGCGCGGTGGTGAAATAGTCTTTCAACGATGGCGCCGCCCTCCACACATCATCAAGAGCAACAATCCCTTGCTGCGGGCGAGATTGCCTATTGTCTGGGTCGGATCCTCTCGTCAGGCTTTCCTCAAAAGCCCTCTTGCTGGTGTAGCCAGCCTTAGGTGAATTGTGTTGGCCGGCTTTAGCCGGACGCCGTTCCTTTTTACTCAAGTCAAACGGATGGGGGTTTGTAATCTGTTTGTGCATGTCGTTTTCGACATTCGTGCATGTCATATTATCATAATCAGACACACTTTGCGGCCGCATCGATGCCTTGAGTGATCGTCCAACAAGCCACTCCAGCAGGATCGCTGCACGCCTCAAAACAAAAGCGGGCGCTCTGCCGGCGATACCAACAAAGGCAGCAATACGGTCGATGCGCGATGCAAGGCTCGCAAGGGCGGTTTTCGTCAAATCGACGGCATTCACCAGCGCGTAACGGGCGCTCCTGAGTGCGTCGCGAAAGCGGCGGGCAGCGGCGTCGCTGGCGCGTTTCTCCTCTCGCTTCTGCCGCACTAGGGCGTCGAGCTCACGGTAGCGGGCAATCAGCACACGCAAATCGATGCCACAAGCGTCTGAAATCTCGCCTTCGCCGTCCCTAATCGGATAGCGCTTGAAATTTGCGCTGTCCTGCATGGTAACGAGCCCGGCGTCGAACAACCTCGACAGGATACGGCTGACCCGCCCAGGTGAGCGGTTAATCTCGAACCCCAGCTGATTGTTGGACTTGAACACAATGGGTCGACCACCCTTGTCGAAGGCGTCGGCCCGGGCGGTGTTGACGATTACTGTCAGCAGATGGCTTTCGGTACTAGTAATTAGGCCGGTGCATGGAAGACTCTGTGACAACACCGCCAACTGGCCGCGCGTCACCGTTCCGACTTCCGTTGACTGTGCCAGTCGCCGGAACTCAGCTCTCTCCTTTGTCATTCTGCGGCCAGTTAGCTGCTTGTTCGTGAGGGTTTCCCTCATTTGTCATGTCTCCTGTTCAAGGGACCAGACAAGGCTTCGCCGTTCACCGAGAAGGCGTTTTTCTTATTGACAGGGGAAGGGGGGTCTGCGAAAACAAATCTGCTTAATTATTTGGTTTTTTGCAGACCGCTTCCGGGTTTTCTCGGGAGCGGTTTTCTCTTTTCTGGGCCTGCGTGTTCTCCAGACTTGGGTTAAAAGGGTACGAGCCGCAGCAGTAGCTGATTCCGGCCGGAGACAATACATAGCTTGATTACCCAACTTGGCGCAACGACTGAGCTTTCTCTCAATCGTTATTCGCACTTCAACGCGGCTTCCACGCCTAAAACCCCTGAAAATTATGGCTTTATATTCGTAGCGGCGTGCGCAAGAGCGTTCGGCGCCGTTACCGAAATGGCTCAAACATCGGTTAACAGCACCTTTAGAGGGCTTTTTGACCTCGGGTGGGACGGAGAGTTTGAGAGGAGGGGGCCTGGGCCTCCTCTCAACGGAGGGGCGCGTTTCGCGACGCTCCGAACCCATGAACCGGCTTTTCATCCCTATTGCACCAAGTTTGCGAATGACAGAAAGCCCGCCTTTGGTATCGGACCAAAGACGGGCGGGGCGGGGCGGGGCGGTGAGAGCCAAGAATCAGGCGATTTGAGCCTGTTCCTCGAAGAACGTGGGCGGAAGATCGAAAGCTTCCAGAGCGGTGTTGACTGCCGTTTGAACATCCCCCCAATCCACATGCTCTGGATCGGACAGATACGCTTGAATAAGTTGGCAGCAGCATTCGGCGGCTTTGGTGGGGTCGGGGACTTGATCGAACATGACTTTGCCTCGTGTCGAGAGGGAAGCCGGTCACGCTGGAGGACGTGACCGGCTGACAGCAGCGCGGCTATTCCGCTGCCATCGGGAAAGTTTGCTCATCCTCCGAACGGAGTTCCGTCTGATACTTCTCGGCCTTCGGATCAGGCGCGATCCGGACCAGCGACGGAAGCCAGCTGGACCCTTTGATTGCGGTTTCGGCAAAAGCGGCCGCCTCGGCCTTTTTCATACCTGCGATACGCGAAGCGAAATCAGCGCCTTTCACTTCTGCCACCGCCGCTTGAATGCCTGCGCGATTGAGGCTCGAAAAATAGCTTTCCGCTGTCGTCTCGAACCAGTCGGTCATATCAACCTTTAGGGTCTGCCCGATCTGGTCTGCATGGGCGCATGCGTCCTTGCGGAAGCTATGTTTCGTCTCGACCGCATTGAGGGTGTGCGCAGCGGCATAGGCCAGCAGTCCCAAAAGCTCCGACTGCGACTTATCAAGAAGATGGTCCCATAGGTCTTCCGGCTCGCCGGGAAGTTGATAACCGAAATTTTCGGCAATACGGTCCCATTCCGCGGTCGCCCGGCTCGCATCCGGTCTTTTCATCGAACCTTGCAAACGCTCATGCGTCACGGCGATCTGCAACGCGGTCATCCCTCGTGAACGGCCATAGGTGCCGGGATAAACAAGATCGAGCAGCATCGCGTGAACGACGCTGACCAGAGCGACATCGGGATTGTTGGCAAGTTCGACGCGGAGCGAGGCTGTCTTCTGCGCTGTCAGGTCTTCGACCAGCACAGCAGAGTGGACGATCTTCGGCGAGCCGACCTCCTCATCCTTCTCGGAAACCTCGGACCCGCTATCGTCATCCTCCGTTTCCGCTTGCTCGTTCTGTTCGTCATCACCCGGCTTGCGGATGCCAACGGCAATATCCGCCCTTCCGTAGTAGTCCAAGGAAACGATAACCCCGCTTTTCGCCTTGTCCTCGTCGGAAAAGACTTCCTGCATCGAGTCCAGTTCATCCAGTCGTGCGCTAATGGCATCGATGCGCTCGGACTGGCTTTCCTCGCCCCCGTCACGGTCCATGAGCTCTACGAGTTCATCGTGTTCGGCGCACAGGCGCAAACGTTCCGACTGTTCATCAGGGGAAAGCTCGATCTGTTTCGGATAGACGCGAGGAACGCAGAAAATCCAGTCGGGCCGCTGCATGTGGGTTTCGACAAATTTCCAGCCCTGCGACAAAAACGGTTCGGCTACCGCTGCCAACTTCTCGCTGACCAGCTTTTCAACCAATATTACGTCGAGCGCGAACCCGCCGCCCTGCGCGTCGAACAGGTCGCGGCGAACTGCGCCTCCTGCCTGTTCATAGACATCAAGGCCACCGATGAACTTGATACGCTTGTCGCTTCCGGCAATTTCGTCCGTCATCAGTGCCGACTTAATCCGCGAGATATCGCGGCTCCATCGATCAAGAGACTCCCAGACCTGTTCCTGACGCTCGTGATCATCGCAGACCGTAAAGGCGGTCAGCTGCTCAAACGTCATTTCGTCGTCGCGAAACAGGGCCAGCAAGACCGGCGAGACCTTCGCCAAGGCCAAACGGCGGCGAACGATGATTTCAGTGACACCGAACCGCGCAGCGATATCCGCGATGGCCTTGCCCTCGTTGACCATGGCCTTAAACGCCACATACTGGTCAGCAGGGTGCATTTCCTCACGCTGCACGTTCTCGGTCAGGCTAAGCTCTGTCGCCTCGTCGGCGGTCTTTACGATAGCGTTCACGGCATAATCGGCTGCGATCTGGCCGCGCTCGACAAGGAGCAACAGGGCAGCGCGCCGACGACCGCCCGCCGTAACAAAGTAGCGGCCCTTTGGAGCCTTGCGCACGACGATGTTCTGAACAACACCATTGGCGAGAATGGACGCTGCGAGGCTTTCGACGCCCTCGGCCTTGTAGGTTTTGCGGACGTTTTTCGGGTCCGTATCAAGCTTGCTAAGCGGAATGCTGACAATCTCGGTCATAGGTCAATCTCCAAAGTTTTCCCGGTTCCCTTGGGAGCAAGCCCCGCTAGTGGGCGAAGCCTCTGCCTACGTTCCGTAGGATGTGCCCCCACATCCGGCGGAACGAAGGGGGAGGGCGCAGCCCGCTCCCGTCAGGGGGTGGAGCGGGTCATGGGTCCGGAGGAGGGAAAAACGGAAGGTTCGCCGGCTCGGCGGTGAAAGCCGTTTTTCCAGACGAGGGACAGCGCTTGCGCGCTTGCCCATTGGCGCGATCCGCGACCTGTCGTAAGAGCGGATAGGTATAAAAAATCGTGCGTCCGCTTCTCGGACGCTCATTCTAGAAGTGAACCGGCCAGCCGGTTCCCCGGATCGATCTGCCCGCTCCGCTCCGAGTGTTGGGCGCTCCGCTTCACGGGCAGATCTAGTTCAACGTGAATTAGCGCAATGAGAAAGTGCACCGTGTTGAGTGCCGCTCGGCGTGTCGGTTGGCGCTTGCTCGTTGCGACGAGCCAAACGAACAATGAAGAGTATCGGAGCTTTCAGCATAGCGACGGCCCTTCTTCAGGCCGGGAAAGCGGGAATTCTCGACGCGGTTTTGCCGGGAAAAAGGAAGCCGCAGGAGGCTTAGCTTGCGCCGCGAAGCGGAAGCCGGGACCGACTTCCTCCGGCAAAACCGCACCGCCTGGCTCTCAATGACCTGACGCTGCCGTTTCACTTTTCATGATGTAGTGCGCGATCTGAAAGACCTTCTCGATAGCGTCGGCCAGATCGAGAGAGGCTTGCTGTACATCCGAGGGTATTGAGGGGTCCGCTGCCAACGCACGAAAACCCTGCCTGAGCTCTTCGCAGGGATCAGCGATGTCATGCACCCTCGCCAATAGTTGCTGTCTTGAAGTCATCGTTCATCCGTCCGGTCTTTTGCTTAGTGTTCTAAAGCATATTGTACGGGATATTAAGGGTTCCCTGATGCAATACGGGGATGACCAGACGCCCGCGCCCTTCAACGCAGCCGCTCCGTACAGAAGAGAATGCGCCCCTGCAAAGCGGGCGCGTGCGACGCCGCGACCCTAGTCAGCCGCAGTTGCTGTTCGATCCCATGCCCGTGCGGATCGAACCATGCCTTGCCAGTCTCGTCGCGCGCCCGCCAATCGGGCCGGAATGGTCATGGGATATCAAGTGGGACGGATAAGGGCGCGGCTTTGCCTCATTGAGGCTTGTTGGCGTTTCCGGCCTTGCCATCGAGCTCGACCTGATAGGTGAACTCGACCTTGGCGAGGAGCGGAAGCATGATGGCGATGGAGAACTTAAGTTGGCCCTTATGGGCCAACTTCGCGATTTGCCGGTTGATGAACTGGCTAAGGCGACGGCCGGTTTTCTGGCAGAAGGTTACGAGCGTTTTCATGAGGTGATCCTCCTTGGTGGTTGTGCGTAATCGCGAAACTCGAATACGGTTGGAGCCGCCGAGTGCATCGCGCAGCGATCGCAACGGAGCGAAGCGGAGAGGAGAACCCCTTGGGGTTGCACGCAAAGGCGGGGCCTGCCGTATCGTGCGCAGCATTAGATTACGTACAGCCACCAAGGAGAGACCGGTAAACGCGGCCTTCGTAGCCCCGGCCGTCGCCTTTGCCTTCAACCGGCAAATCGCGATCCGACCGCAAGGGCGGATCTCCATCGCCATCATGCTGCAGCGTGGTGGACACACATCAGGACGTCTCCGGCCGGAAACGCCAACAAGCCTCAATGAGCCGACCCGCTTGCGGGGCGTCTATCCTGCGGGGGAAGGGGAGTTTGAGGGGAGGGGCCGAAGGGGCTCCCCTCATTGCACTCGCTGGCCGCTCAACACGGTCAGCAAGTGCGCGCTTGAGGCATAACGGTGGAACTGATCAGCGCGACAGGAACCTGCTCAAGCTCAGGCCAGCCAGCAGGATGTAGGGCGGAATACCAAGTGAATAATGCCCGCAGTTCAGTTCCAGGATGTGGGGCGAAGCGCCGACACTTTCGAGCCTCTGCATAAATCGGGCCGAGAGATCGGGTAAAACGACTGTGTCTCGTTTCGCGAGGACGATGTGAAGCCTCAAGTCCGGTCGCGCTAGGTTTTGCGCGTAGTTCTCCATATTGAGCGGTCCCCACGCTCTTCTGAGATCGTTCAGCTCGATATGGGGCGCAAGGCTCTTGTGAATGGATCGTGTCGCGCGCCCTGTCCAAACCATATCCGCGAGGCTACCGGCTGTCAGAAACAGCGAGGCTTTCGACACGGCGGGCTCGTGCGCCGTGATCAATCCTGCGACCCAAGAGCCCAGGCTCATGCCGAGAACCGAAATCTCGCGATAGCCTTCGCTTTTCAGCCAGCCAATGACTTTCCGTCCGTCGAAAACGGCTTGCCTCATAGACTGAAGCGTTCGCCCGAGATTGGCGCTGAGGATGTAGTCGGCATACAGCGAGCCGGGACGGCTGCGCTCGAAATGATAGGGCATCGCGATCTCGATCACGGTGATGCCGCGCTTTGAAAAAAGTGTCGCGATCTGGGCATTCCGGGCGTCGGCATTCCAGTGGTGGAAAATCACCAATGCCTTTTTGCTGGACGCGCTTTCCGTGATTTTCGCCCAGACGGTATTGTTCTCGTCAACGTCCGTCGCAATGTCGGACGGGAACTTGAGCCATCCGTTTGTTCGGTCAAAGCCGTCAACGCTCCCGCTCGGTCGCTCAAAGAAACTTGGATCGGAAGCGGCCCTGTCTGCAAGCAAACAAAATTCTTCCAGAGACGCGGTATTCTTCGCGCCGGGAAAGGCGCGATCGGCGTCGATCACGAAAGGCGTTGTCTTCTTGGCCTCGTCACCGCTCTGCGCGCGCCGCTCATCCCAACCATCGAGCCAGCTATGAAACACGTTGATCGCTTTCTATTTCGTCTGCGCGCCACCGCCCGAACTCCGGGTCGAAGAGAGCGTATGTCGCAAGCAGGGTTGCGATACCAAGGAGGATCGAGAAGCCGTCAAAGGCATCGATCAGCATGTAGGTTGCAAAGAGCAACGCGACGACCGCCGACATCCGCCATAGCGGCATATGGAAGCGTCTAGCAAACCGAACGGACCCGAACAGGAAGCCTACACAGGACGAAATCGCCACTAGCAGACTGCTGAAATGCGTCGGCATTCTGTAGTGGAAGCCATTGCGGCCATTGGCATAGCCGTCAATGACAACAGAGCTATCGTTTACGAGCCACGTCACGATGTCCTTGCCGTTCGAGGCGAGGTAGGCGCTTTGCAGCTTCATGCAGATGGCGACCAGAATACCAACCGTGGTGCACCGGAATATTCCCTCCATCACTCTCAGGGCAATCGCGCCGGCTTCCCGCTGAAACTCATCCGGACGCAACTGTGTGGCACCCTCAATTGTCCAGAGGTCATGAAGGATCGTATGGAGCAGGATCAGCCCTGCGAACAAAAGATAGAAGCAGAGGCACATGTAGAGATATGCAAGGCCTGTGAAGACGATCGACATTGGCACCGTGACCACCTCGGGGCGAATGAGCGCCAACGTGCCCCAACTTATCGCGTAATCGCCGCCGCCCTTCAGCAGCGGTATCAGATCCACTGCGATCCACTGGAAGATACCGGCGAAGGGAATGCAGATAACGAAAACGGCCCAATAGGAGTAGGAATAGGCCTTGAGGTGGTGTTCCCAATCGCGGTTGCTCCGGATCCTGTCACCATGGCCCGCCAGAACCATCCGGCCATTGTTTTTCCAGTAAACCAGAAGCTCCGTGACCAGCACGAAAAATACGGGCAGGAGGACCATGAACAGAAAGGTCCAGTTGGGTGCCCAAAGGAACCCGACCTGCTTAACAATGCCATCGGCCCGGGTGTAGATCGCGCTGTGTATGCCGAGGATATAGGCCGAGAACCCAAGAGCCGACGCGCCGGCGAAGACCGAAGCGGGCAGATTCAGGGGCGAGCCGCGCGTGAAGACCGCTTCCGACATTCGGCCGAGACTGAAGCGCGGCTTTTGGGTCTGCGCATCGCCTTGCGCCGCATAGACGATTTCGACGGCCTCGAGCTCGGCTAGAGGAACATCAGGAATGCGATTGAGACGGCTGTCTGCTTTTTTGGAATCCCGCCTCTTGGCGACCAATCGGGATTGAGCCGCGCTGAGCTCCATCTGCCATTCGCTCGTCGCTTGCTTATCAGCGCATCCGAAAACCCTCGCAAGCCAGCGAATGTTGGCCGCGCTCACGCCCTTGTCGTTCTCCTGAAACCAAAGCTGTACCGTTCGCAAATCGACGCCGACATGATTGGAATCTATCTGCGAAATCGCTTCGGCCAGAAGCTCCGGCGTCCACGGACCCGATGGAAAGCCGTCGCTGTCCAGCGGACGTCCAGCCCCCGCAGCGGCAAGGTCCTTGAACAGTTCCTTGAAATCACGCCCATCCTTGGGAGGCGCGATGAAAAACTTTCCGTTCTTCTCCAAAGGCTTACAGGCCCTGATTTCGTTTCATTTCGTGGAACTTCGTAGTGTATCGTGCCTTCATCCGCAAGCGGTGGTCTACGCTTGGACGCTCATAGATCAGTGAGTTGTTCAGCCATGATAGATATGTCGTCATCCAATCCACGTTCATTCCATCATCGCACGCACAAGGTCCTTGTGGGCAAGGAGACCCTTGAGACATGCCTTGAGGAGTTGATTGATCAGCACATCGCCACGCTCCACGCGTTGGCAGACGCCGGTCAGTCTGAGGACGCTCTGATGAGGCAAGAAGCGGAAAGCCGACAAGCAATCCTCCATTACAGGCCGCAGGGTGAGAGCGAGGTGGATGAGAAGCTGACCTATATCGCAGCTTACATTCTGAAAACCGGCAATGTTTTGACGCCCAAGGAAATGGATTTGCTCCTCGGAGCTCCACGCCGGATGTGAAAATCCCGCTCGTCGTGGCTGACCTTAATCGATCACGTCCAATACTTCGTGGTCGATGACAGCGGCCTCAAAGCCCGAATTGAAAAGAAGCAGCAGATTTTCCCTGTTCATGGGGGCGAGGACAAGCTTCTCGATCTGGACAGGTGTCCACTCAGTTTCGCCCTGACGCACGATGTCTTCTCGTAGCTGTAGGGCGTCCTCCTTCGCAGCTTCATATGTGTCGAAGATATCAAAGCCTGCGTCGTCATCTTTCCAGCGTCGCTCGCCTTCGGCCCATCGGCATGGAGAATATGTGTAGAAAATCTGCGATACATCTTCAGACATGAACACCTCGCTGCTATTGACGATCACCAGCCGAGATCGGTCTCGGCAAAGTCGTTTCCCTTGTAAGCGATCTTCGTGCGGTAGGCTCTGGCACAGGCGTACGTGAAGCAATCGCCCATATTGAGCTTCGCCGGGTGATTGACGATCTTCCCAAACTGCTGCGCGGCGTCCAGCGCCTTCGTGCCCACATCGCCGGAAATCATCGCCTCCTTGGCTTCAAGGTCGGCAAAGAATTGATCGACCATCCTGCGCGCTGTCGCGAGCATGTCAGGGGTCGCAGGCCGGTCGCGACCTGTCGCTTCGGCCATGCGCCGCGTCAGCGAAAGTGAGGCTTCCATGCGAACCACGGCCGACACGTAAAAGGGGCCGTCATGCTGCTCAAGCCGCTGCATGAGTTCGCCGGCATCGTCTTCGCCGGCAAGGATCGCGACGGCCACGGAAGCGTCAACGAATAGCATCAGTCTTCGCCCCACATTTCATCGGTTTCGCGTTTGTGGTCCCCCGGCGCAAAGGGACCAGCGTCCCGCGCCATTGCGAGGGACTTGGCCAGGCGCTCGCGCATGGGCAAGCTGCCCTTGCGGCTGGCGATCTCGCGCCTAAGCGCTGTCTTCACGGCATCAACCTTGGATGTCTTGGTCAAGCGGATCAGCTCTTCGGTGAGCGTATCGACTTCTGGATCTTTGATGTAAAGCGGCATGATACATATCCTTTCGAGGATATTATAATATCCCGAATTGCATATGCTCGCAATCATTTCCCGGTCTTCCGGTGGAAAAACGTCGCTGCATGCGTGACCTAACCTTGCGGCGTTCAGGAAGCGCAACTTTAAGAACGTCTTAAACTACATCGTAATCAAGCACGGATTCCCGGACAAGCGGGCTCGTGCGACGATTCGAAAGGTCCAAGACATGATGTCACTCCCGGCCATCATCGGCATTTCGGCAGGCGCGGCAGGCGTCGTTGCGTTTAGCCGCAAGAAGCAGCCGCAAAGCCTACTCAAAAAAATCGGCGTCTTTTTTCTGGCTTTCATCGGCACGCTGGTCGTCATGCTGGCGGTCAATTTCGCCATTTTTTACGCTGCCCCAACCTAAGGAAGGGAGGGGCCAACAGTTTGCAGCCTCCTTCCAATATTTCTGATCGGTGATGCAGCCAACGGGTTACTGCGCCGCAACAGGTCCTTTGGACATGTATCGGTCCTGTTCGCCTGCCAGCAACCAAGCGGGATTGACCCCGTGTACATCGTAGAGCGATCTCATGACCGCCATCGGCATTTCAGCCTCTCCGTCCGCATATGCCTGATAGAGCTCTTGGCTCACGTTCAGGCTGGACGCGAATTCGCTCGTTGAGATTCCAGCATCTTTTCGGACAATCTCAAGGCGTCGTCCTATTTCGACCGTCAACGGCTCAAACCTGCTCATCTGATTTCTCCTTTGGGTGGGAGGGGAGCCCGAGGGGAGGGGCAAGGGCTCCCCTCGTTCGGACCTCGGCCGCTCGATGCGGCTTGGGTCCGACCTCCGAAAACGCAAGCGGGGCCAGTCTGGTAAAACCGGCCCCAAAAGACAAGCTTCGACTGATCGGTTAGCGAACGATCCCAAGTCGCTCGCCGATGCTCGGCGGCGTCGGCGTCCCGCCTTCCTTGGTCAGGGCTATGATAACATCATGGGTCAGTCCGTGAACATCATAACCCTCGGAGCGAGCTGCATTGATGATCGATTCAAGGCTCGGATACTCCTCAAGAAAGCCGCCAAGCCACAACGCGCAAGCGTCCGTCGCCTCGTCGGGGAACGCCTGCAGAAAGTACGTGCGCAACGGCGGGTCAAAACCGATTACGGCGTTTTCTTCGGTCTGAAGCTCCGATTTTACGGTGATAGGGTATCGGCTCAATGTCGGTCCTCCTGATGAAAGGGCCGCGCGATCGGCGCGGCCAAGGGTTATTTGAACAGCGGCATTGTCCGCTTGTTTTTCAATTCGGCGCGGTTGGCGTCAAACGGTAGCCGTCCCAATCCTTCCACGGTTCCCAGCCTGTCGCGGTTGCGCGCCCATACCAGACGCGCAACCGCACCTGACCGCCTTGCAGTTCTCCGACGATCTCGACGGTATGGCTCCCGCCAAGGCCGGACGGAATATCGAACACCTCGACGTTGCGGCGGGTCGCCTGCTCTGGCGCAGGCTTTCCCTCGCATTCGTCGCAAAGGTCTTCCCCCCCCGTGCGCCTTTCTCGCTTTCCCCGAAGCTGCCACCACAGCGTTTGCAAACAGAGAGCGTCATGGTTGCCCCCCTAGAACCGGAAGTGGGTATAAAGCCCCTGATTGGCTCGGTGACTGGCAAGTGCGTAGGCGCAGGCCTGAGCCACGTAATCCGCGTACCGGCCTAGCGGCCAACCTTGCGAACGGGCGACGATATTGGCGGTCAGATCCTCGTCACTTGTGCCAACATGCATATTCCCGACGATCCAGCGGAGCTGCGCAACGGGAATGCGCGCGTCATGTGGCACCGGCAGAACGGAAATCAGTCCGTTTCGAAGGCTCGCGTCTTCACCAGCTGCCTTTCCCTCCTTCTCGGTCGGGAAATAGGCTTTGACCAGATCGAGGCGCTGCGCGTCGGCGGCACACATGAACGCGTGCCCCATGTCCTCGGTCGTATAGAGGCCCCAATCGGCGGCATTGCCGCCGAACATCGGGTCCCCCTTACCGCAAAATTCCATGACGGTAAAAATCTGCTCGGTCATCTCACGAATCCTCAATGTGTTGGGAGGATCAAGCGGCGCTGGCGCCGCTGATCTTGCTCAAGACGGTTTTGACGGCATAGCGTCCCGCCTCGTTAAGGTGACGCTGCCACGCGCCTTCCGAGGGCGACCAACGGAAGCCATGGGATTTGAGGATGCGGCGGGCTTCCTCGTCGGGTTTGCCGGGAAAAAACATCTGGATGCGGGCTATTTCGGTGTTTTCCTTCACCTCCACGGCTCCCGCTTCCGTCTCGACTTCCTCCGACCTGTCGCCGCGCTTCTTCATCGCCGCGAGGCGCGCTAGGCGCTGCTGCATGCGGCGAAGCTCGGTGCGGGTGTTGGTGGTGCAAAAGCCGCGCCTGCTCTGCCACGGCGCAATCGTGATGCCCCGTGCCGCCTGCTCTTCTGCCAAGCCGGTTTCCGACACCACGCGAGCCAATATGTCGGCTTCGCTGGCATGGTCCTTTTCCATCCGGCGAATAATGGCGTTGGCGCGTTTCATCCTGTCGATGGACAAGGCCAGGTCCTCGATGCGCGATGCGATCCGCTGCAACGCTTCGGGGTCGCCGGAGCGGATCGGCTCGCCGTCCGCTCCGTGCGGGTATGCCTTGCGCCTGATTGCCTTGCGGGCATTTTCCGCATGGGCGGCGATATCAGCACGGCGGGCGTCGGAAACCCGCATGCGCTTTTCGTTGCGAGCAACAGGAAAGCGGGCAGGGCCGGTTATCATCCAGTTGGCGCAACGGCTTTCCGCTGCCCAATATTTGCGAGTGACGTCAATGTGCCGTCGCGTGAAAGCCTCGATTTGGGGACCGGGGATAGGGGTCGCGGCCTCCGTCCAAAGGTCCATGGCATAGTTGGCAAAATCGTTCAGCCGCTGGGCCAGCGCCTCAAGTTCGCGGTCTGCGCGACGTTCGGGCGAGTGGGTGAGCCAGCTGAAATTATGCTCGATGTCCTTCGCCGCGATCTTGGCGGCGAAGGTGTCTGCTACGATTTCTAGAACACGGTCGGCGGCTTCCCGCTCGAAGAATGCAACGGTGATGCTCATTTCTTCACTCCCGCCATGACGGTGGGCATGGTACGAGTGATCCGCGTTTGCAGGCCGGTCAGGAAACCGGCAAGGATAACCCCCTTCATGGTCGTCTCATCGATTGACGCGAAAACCGGATCAAGCACCGGCTTGCAGACGGTGAACCGTTTGGCGGCGTCCTCGATGGTGATTTGGAGAGGCGTGAAGCGTTCTCCGTTGTGCGCACCGACAAGGACAATTTTTCCGGCCAATGGCTGCGGGTAGCCATCTGCGATGGTGAAGGATGTTAGTCCGTCCTGTAACCCGTCCTCATCGATGACAAGCACATGGTGGCTATCGAACGGCACCACCTGAACCAGTTCGCATCCAATCAAGGTGTAGGTTTGAGCAAAGGCGCTGCGCGCATCAATCTCGACGGTCTGAATGGTCCCCGCCTCCGGGTCCAGCAGGTAAACGGTTGCTGCTTTGGTCATGTCTAGCCCTTCCATTTCCGCGAAGCGGTCTTCTCATGCCCCTCGTGGGCAGGAGCCCCGCTCCTGCTCCCGAGTTCGCGCGGAGCAGCGGGAGAGAGGGTGGCAAGGGAATAAAACGGAGGGGGTTCGCCCGCCCGAAGGCGAAGACGGAGGGTCGGCGCGTTAGCGGCGATCCTGCACGGAGCGCAAAGCGCGAAGGAAGGACGGGGATACCGTTTTTTCGCTTGCGAGGGAGAGAGGGCAGCGCTCCTCTTTCCCTCATCCAGCAAGCAGGACACCGAAGGAGTCACCGTTGATCTACCCACGCCGAATTGCTGTTCAGGAGGACATCTCAGCGATCGAGGCTATGATGGCGAAAAGGGCGGCGAGTGGAATGACGCCGCCAGGAATGGCGGCGACGTTGATCCAGAATTGATTGCTGGCTTCGCGGCCCTCGAATTTGCGCAACTCTTCGTAGGTGGCGAATTGCAGAACGCCAGCGGCATTTGTGTGCTCGAACCGCTCTTTGCGAATGGCGTGGAAGGTTCGGCTCGCTCTCAACACGAGCCATACGTAACCGGGCAAAGCGATGACTGCTGGAATGAAAATATCCACGACGATGATACCCCAGAGATAAAAAGGGGCCGCCCTGCTTCGAGGCAGAGCGGCCCCCTGCCGGCATGGCAGAACGGGCTAGTGTCCTGTCACAACCTGACCTCGGTTTGATGCAATATGGTATCTTGCGATCAAACTGTAAATGCCAGTAAATAGCCCAATATGGCGCATATCATTATTTGTTTCGCGGCGACCACCGCGCTGCGCAAGCGATCGTTACCCGCAGGGCGGAGACGCTTTTTCAGCGGCTCCGTGCCGAAGGCATAGAGCGGGGTCGCGAAGCGATGCGCCAAATTTAGCCGAGAACCTATGTTTCAGGGTTCCTATCACGTAGCCAATTCGGTAACAAAGAGTCAGGCTTAGAAATTACAGCGCGGTAAAACCATGGCAGGTCCAACGATGGAAAACTGGGTTGAACAACTCGGCCTACAGCTGGTCCAGGATCCTGATCTCGAAAAACCGGTCTATCGGAAGCCCTATCACGGCAAAGTCCATCTGAATGCGGAACTGGACGAAAAAATCAGTACGAGCATCCGGGAGGCCCGCGATAAACGGTCCTTGTCACGCTCCAAAATCGCTCCCCTGCTTGGCTTGAGCAACGCGGTCTATCATCGCTACGAAACGAGTGTTTCCCGACTGACCGTGTCTCGGCTTATTCATCTCTGCGAAGTTCTGGACGCCACGCCAGAGGAAATCCTAGCCCCTGCCGCTCCGCATTTATGGGGCGAAAATCAGGAGCATTCCCGGCTTTTGCAAAATACGATCTCGGAAATCCGACAGCTCGACACCGAAGGTCTTGAACGGATCTTCAGACTGGTTGTCTCGATGGAGAAAAAACCGACACCCACGGCGGGCCGCTGAGATAGGGGCGCGGCGAAAGCCGCGCCTCTATTTCGGTCTCATTGCGTGGGCGTTGGATGGGGACCGCGATCGCAGCGGCGAGGGTTGATCAACACTTGGCAGTCATCGCACAGACCATAGCAGGGAAAGCCGCGGCAAGCGTGCGTAGGGGGGGCCCGCGGTGTTCTGGCAAAAATCAACACCATACTGCTAATGCGGCAGCGCCTGGCATACCTCCACAAGACCGATCGCCCGCCCTTCTAGGAGATGTCTTTCCAGCTGCCAGGCGATGTGGTTCGGCGTAAACGCGTCCTACAGCAGTAATTGCAGGCTGGACGGCTGGTTATCGGGGGCGAGACTTGCCCTCCTTGAGGCAAAGCGATACCGAAAACACATCAACCGCGCCCATGTGGTGGGCGCCGGCGCGGTCCTCGCTGCATAGAACTGCGGCGGAATCTTCATCCTACTAGGCGGACAGGGGCCGGCGCGAAGGATGTCACAGCCGCGGATCCAAAGCTGACGACGTCAGCAGCCATCGGTTACCCAATCTTCTTAACAACGAAGAACTGGCATTAAATCCCTTTAAATCAATACTGTGAGTTCATGCTTTGCTAATGCTCGGTGCAAACGCGACAGAGGGAAATTCGACCTGAATCATCGAAGCTTTCGGCGATTGGCGATGCAGTTTATTCCGAATCCTCAGTCCCTGGCTCTTTGCATCGCTTGAAGCCAAATGCCTCGCAGCGCTGCTGTACTCAAACTTGGCCTTGTGGTTCGACCTTAAGATTCCCTTAAGCCACACGCGGATTATGACGATGCGGGCGTGTCCCCGTCTGCACTGGAGGACTTGCGGAATGCGTTACATCCTATCTGCCCTTATAATTTCGTTCCTGAATGTCACGGCGGTTTTGGCCGAAGATGTCCATGTTTATGGGCCCGGAGGCCCATTGCCGGTGTTGAAACAGGCTGCAGCCGCTTTCGAAAAAGAAACGGGCAATAAAATTGTCCTAACTGCTGGGCCGACCCCTTCATGGCTTCAACGAGCGAAAGAGGATGCCGACCTGCTCTTCAGCGGGTCTGAAACTATGATGAGCGATTTTACTCAGGCGTTTGGTAGCCAGGTCCGAGCCGAAGACGTCATACCGCTCTATCTTCGAGCTTCAGCCATCCTCGTACGTCCTGGCAATCCGAAAAAAATCACGGGCTTGAACGAACTCATGCGGCCCGGCCATAGCGTGCTTGTTGTCAATGGTGCCGGGCAAAATGGCCTCTGGGAAGATATGGCGGGCCGGACAGGCGACATCTCCAAGGTGAAGGCACTACGTTCCAACATTAAGATCTTTGCGGCTAACAGCGCAGACGCGAAAAAGGCTTGGATCGAAAACAAGGATTTGGACGCCTGGATCATCTGGAATATTTGGCAGGTCGCGAACCCGGAATTGGCGCAGACGGTCGAAGTGGAGAGAGACCACCGCATTTACCGCGACACCGGAGTAGTCCTTACCGAGCGGGGTAAAAATAACCAGGCAGCGATAGCGTTCCAGACGTTTCTGCAAAGCACTGAGGCCAGAGGCTTCTTCGCAAACGCCGGCTGGATCGTTGACTAATCCTGCACGTGCATAGCGTTTTTCCACGCTATGTGTTCGGGGGTGTGGACAACCAAAGGCGTCGGGACAGTCCAGCCGAACGATCGGAATGGTTTCTTGAATTCCATGGATCGCCGGTAACGGCCCGCACGTCGTTTCGTCACTCTCAAGCTGCGAGAGCACGCAATCGACCGGCGAGATGGGGCACGTCAAAATTGCCGACTGACCGTGTACCGTAGACTTCGTGACCAGTTGCCGTGTCGATCACGAATACCGTCGGTGGCCCGTCAGCTTTCAAGTGCTGCAAAAGCGCCAAATTGGAAGCATCCATCGCTGTGACATCCACCTTGATCAAGGCGATTTTCTGAAGAAATTTTTTGATGACTGGGTCAGCGAGAATCTTATCGTCAATTACCTCGCAAAAAGGACACCAGTCTGCCGCGATATCGACGATTGCGAAACGGCTCTGCCAAGACGCAAAGCGGCGTCCTTCCAAGTAGGAATCGATAGATCGAATGGGCCCTACGGTCGTCCCAGCTTCGACCGATCGAACCGGAAGAAGGACCAAGTTTACGATCGCGAAGGATGCAATCCTGAGGATTCCTCGCCTGCTTGAAGCAGCTGCAGCGTTTCCTTCGCGATCCAATGAGTACTTCAAAATATTGCCCTTTCCAACGCAACTTGCCGCCCTGCCAGTTTTAATAGCAACTGAATGTCAGGGCTCTAACTTAGTGTCTCTCGTCTACAATAGCCGCGGTTACTGGAGGTCGAGGCCGAGAGTGGTCATTCTGTTATTTCGGACCGAGCACCTCATCAAGGCCACCACCCTGTGGCAGGCCGGACATCGTTTTGATTTCACCTTTGCCGTTCTTATAGACGATTGCGGGTGTTCCGCCGAAACCGAGTGCGGTCATCAGTTGCTCGTTGGCCTTAAGGCTGACAGCCGTTTCCCGGCGGATTGTAGATAAGGGAGGTATTCCTCCCTCTTGCGTTTCGTTGAGCACGATGGCCTTCTCGGGTGATTGAGCCTCAAGGATCGCAGCCGCCTTTGCAGGTGAATCCTGCCTGATGACGCCGACCATCACATGTCTCAGCTGAACCTTGCCGCCCTCAACCCAAGGGCGAGCAGCTTTCCAGAATTGACGGCAGTAAGGGCAATTTGGATCTGTAAAAGTGTAGATCACCCTTGGCGCCTCGGGATTTCCGTCCTGCACCCATGAAGATTTCTCCAACGTTGTCCAGACTGCCGGATCAATGGCCACTTCGGATAACTTTTTCAGTTGATCGGCCGCGACATCGATACCATCGCCATCGACGAGGGGACCTACGATTACATGTTGATTATCAGGAGTTAGGTAGATTGTCAGAGGCTGCGCACCGGCCTTGGCGGCAAATCCTCGTAGCCCACCAGGCACTTTCATCTCGCCGAGTATCTTGATGCCTTGTTCTTCTATCCTTCCCAAAATTGCTGGTCGACTTTCCGCTCCGGTCAATGTGGACGGGTCATCTGAAAAGGCGTTTGTGGAAGAGCTTATAAAAAAGAGAGCAACCAGGACCCCCGAGGCTTTACGGGCATTCTTGTGTATAGGCGACATGGTAGTTTCCTTCACTGAAGCGTTTGCAGTAAATCGGGTTACTTAAGTCAACCTTAAGCAGTCAGGCGGGTGCAGAAGCAAACTTCGGCCTGATAAATGAACCCGGCTGAGGTGCTCACATCGACATCAGCGATGGCTCATCGGTGCAGGCTAGGGAACGGCATGCACACAGCGACCGCTGTTCTCGTCGGCCGAAATTAATCACGGCTGTCATGCGACGTAGAACCGGCCCACGGTTTGGCTCTGCGCTCGTCCCTCGGAAATGCAATCTTCCAGCGCTTCGATTGCGGTGACATCAAGATGTCGGCGGTCATGACCATATTTTGCTGGCACGCCCTGTTCCGTTACGAACGCCACGGCCACATCTTCGTCGTCCTCAAGCTCGCGCTCGCCCAAAAAGATCTTTTCTATGCGGTGACCTGCAGGGTTTTCGATCTTGCCGAAGATGGTTAAGCCACGAAATCGCTTGAGATAGCCACCCATCTGATTGTAGGGATCCGCAGCGAAAGTCCGCTCGAGGTTATCTTCCATCATATGCCGAATCTCAGAACCCGACATTTCAGTCACGGAGACCGGAGGGTTGGTCGGAATTATATTCCACAAATCATTCATTGTAATAGGACCAGGCGGAATTGGCGCGCCGTACCGCCAGCCATTTGAAAATGCGATATCCGTCCCGGCACTCGTGCTAATTGCCGCCAAGAGAAGATCGTCCATAGTTGAAAACAGTTGCAGGTTGCGGTGTAAGGCGGAATTTGTCTGGCCGATGCAACGGTTCAAATATTCCCGATGAGGATGCATAATTGTGTCGACGATCTCTGCCATAGCAGCATTTTCCTGAAATGACTCATCCACGGCAATAAGCTGATGCTCGAAGGAAGATATCCGCCCCCCTTTGATTAACAGATCGAGGCGACCCAGGAACGAACCATGGCATCCGGACTGGATGATAAGCGTTCCGCCGATTTCAATCGCACGCTGAAGTCGGTTATGGGTGTGGCCGCTCAGAATGACATCCACCCCTTCTAGCCTTGAGGCAAGTTGTGCGTCTTGTGGGAGGCCAAGATGAGATAGTAGCACCACAAGGTCGCAACGCTCATCGACACGCAGTCGCGAGACTTCAGCTGCGATCGCTTCTTCATTGATGTCGAACCGCCGCCCAGTGCTGAAGCTCGGCGGCATGCTTTTGTCTATGATGGTCGCCGCCAAGCCAATAACACCAACGCGCAAGTCGCCTTTGTCAAAAACAGCCGACGGCTTGAACGGTCGCGTGTCGTCTTCACGCCGATAGCAATTGAGAGCGAGCATCGGATAATGGAGGCGTTGGCAAAGTTGCTCAAAATGGGCTGGTCCCCAGGCAAACTCCCAATGCGCGGTCATCGCGTCGATGCCAAGAGCATTTACGGCATCAATCAGATCCATCCCCTTGCTGGCCACCGCCGGATATGTGCCGTGAAACATGTCTCCATTGTCCAGCACCAGCAATTCGCCGCCTGCGCTCCTGATTTGGCTAAGAGCGGTTGAGATGCGCGCAAATCCCCCAAGCACTGGAAATGTTGGTCCGGAGGCAGACCAGATCAACTCGGGATGTGGCTCGAGATAGCCATGCACGTCGTTGATTTGTACGAGTGTAAGTTTCGCGTTCTCGGTCATCGCCGGTCCTTTCGAGCTTTCGCGATC
This sequence comes from Agrobacterium sp. ICMP 6402, assembly GCF_009498615.1. Classification (NCBI taxonomy): domain Bacteria; kingdom Pseudomonadati; phylum Pseudomonadota; class Alphaproteobacteria; order Hyphomicrobiales; family Rhizobiaceae; genus Agrobacterium; species Agrobacterium sp. ICMP 6402. Next base: position 59,790 of record NZ_QSNV01000014.1, on the reverse strand, counting down.
GGTGCAATGTTCGCATAGGCCGATCCCCGCCTTAAGCCAGGCTTAAGGTGGCACTGCGATGCGATGCCCGCCCCACAATAAGGATTGCCTTGACTATGCTTTTTCGAACGTTCGTCTCGTTCTTCGCGAGACTGCTGGCCGGCGCAATATTCGGCATTGCTGTACTGTCCGCAAGTGTCTCGTCACTGCGAGCCGCGGAGGACCTTAGCAAGGAAATGATCCTCAACGATCCCGCAGCTCCGGTTGCAGGGAACCCTTCAGGTGATGTGACGATCGTCGCTTTTCTGGACTATAATTGCCCTTTCTGCAAAAAAGCAGCGCCGGACCTGGAGCGCGCGGTCAAAACAGATGGACGGGTCAGGCTTGTCTACAAAGATTGGCCAATCCTTACCGAGGCTTCAAAATATGGCGCTCGCGCTGCGCTGGCTGCGAAATATCAGGGCAAGTACCAAGAGGTCCACAACGCGCTGATGGCTATTCCTGGACGCAAGATCACTGAAGATCAAATGCGTAAAACGATCGCAACGTCTGCGGTCGATATAGCCCAGATGGAGAAGGATATGAAGGCTCATGCAGCCGAGATCGATGCTGTTCTTGATCGCAATCTTGCACAAGCCGATGGCCTCGGGCTCCAGGGAACGCCAGTCTTCCTGATCGGCTCGTTCATGGTGCCCTCTGTCCTTTCCTATGAGGAGTTTCAAAAAGTCATTGCGGAAGCCCGTTTGAAGGTAGCCAAATGATGAAGAATTGCGTTTTTCTTGTCATGGCGAAAAACTGCAAATGCCAAGCAATGCATTTGTCGAGTTTCATCGTTCTTGCAATCACTCTTGCATCATGCGCTTCTTCACCGCCCACACTTGCGCCGTCACTTCCGTTTCAAACGCCGGTCGCTATCCAGCCTGCGCCGTTTGCAGAAGAGGATCGATACGGCGCCAAGGCGAACGAGCCATTTCCTGTTGCTGCTGTGAACACCGAAAAGGTCGGCTCGCAGTATCTAAAACAAATCGTTGATTACCCAACTGACCAGCCCGTTGGGACGGTTGTGGTCGATCCACGAAGCCGTTTCCTTTATCTCGTCAAAGAGAATGGAAAAGCTGTTCGCTATGGGGTTGGTGTCGGCAAGGCTGGCTTTGAGTTTGCCGGATCGGCACATATCGGCTTCAAAAGAGAATGGCCCCGCTGGACCCCGACCCCCGACATGCTCGCGCGAGATCCGAAACGCTATGGGAAATGGGCAGACGGCATGGATGGTAGTGACCGAAATCCGTTGGGCGCTCGAGCCATGTATCTCGTCAAAGACGGTAAGGACACTCTCTACCGGATTCATGGGACAAATGAGCCTTGGACGATCGGAACGGCGGCGTCATCAGGTTGCATCCGAATGCTTAATCAAGATGTCATCGATCTTTATAAGCAGGTCCCTACAGGTGCCAAAGTGGTTGTCTTAGGGACGACGGCGTAGGGTAAGATCGAAAGAGGCGCGGCCAGCATCATGAGCTTACACCACAACAGGTATGACGATCGTACAGTCGCGGACATCATCGCTGATGAAATGTGGTGGGAAGAATGGCTGGTCACGCCGGAGGCAGAACAGGAAAGACAGGTGAGCAAGGCCTTAAAGCGCTATTCCAGCTCCCTACAGAACTTAACACCAACTGAGCGCTACTGCCGCTCGCGTCGAGCCGCCCTACGACACTGTTTGAGCTGGCGTCAGCTTTACAATGATGATGGCCTCGACTTTTTCAAGGAAATGCTGCGGGAACGGCAGGCACGACTTGTGGAGCTTCGACACAGGCACGCAATCAGCAACCTCAAAAGGTAGGGCCGTGCCTAAAATTTTCTCAACTGGAGGCTTGCCGCTTTGTGTTGGAAGCTTATGGAACGTCGCGCTTTCTTAAGGATCTGGATGAACTCGGCGACGCTTTTGGGAGCCGCGATCTTGACGGGTTGCCAGACCGACTATCTACCGGACGTTACCAAAGCGAACGCGCCGATTCCATCCAAGCTTCTGGCTGAGATCGAAAAGAGAAAGATGGCCGCCGGCTCGCCAATTCTGTTGCGCATCTTCAAGCAAGAAGCCGAACTCGAAGTCTGGAAACAGGATCGCAAAGGTCGCTTCCACCTTCTCAAAACCTACCCGATCTGTAAATGGTCGGGCGATCTCGGCCCGAAGATCAGTGAAGGCGATCGCCAGACGCCCGAAGGATTCTACGACGTTACGCCGGGTCAGATGAACCCAAACTCGGAATACTTTCTTTCATTCAATCTCGGCTTCCCGAACGCTTTCGATCGCGCCCATGGCCGAAGCGGGTCGCATCTGATGGTGCACGGCGATTGCTCGTCACAAGGTTGCTATGCGATGACAGACGCGCAGATACAGGAAATCTTTGCGCTCGGCCGAGAATCGTTCTCCGGCGGACAAAGTTCGTTTCAAGTACAGGCCTATCCATTCCGCATGACGCCGGCTAACCTGGCCAGGCACCGAAACAGCCCACACCTGCCCTTCTGGCGTATGTTAAAAGAGGGCAACGATCACTTCGAGGTCACACGGCAGCAACCTGCAGTCGATGTCTGCGACAAGCGTTATGTTTTCAACGCAGTCGCACGAGCTGGCAATACTACAACGATCAACTTTGATCGGCGCGTCTCGTGCCCGGAATATGACGTGCCGCAGGATCTCGCTCAAGCTGTGCAGGATAAGCGAAGCCGCGATGACTTGGAGTTCGAACGCCTCGTCGCGCAAGGTGCGAAGATGGCGCCGATCGCGAGCGGCCGCGATGGCGGCATGCATCCGACTTGGGTCGAAAAACTGCGCCCACGTGAGATTGTCGATGAACGCGGCAACCTGAAGCTGATCGTTGACAAGAAATCCGAGCTCCGTTGACCACTCAAAACTCCTACTTGCCGAAATGGGCAATTTCGACGGATTTCGAGTTCTATTGACGCAGATTTGGGTCAATAAGGAACAAGCCGTCCGCCGTTTCTACCCGGGGGTAATCCGTCGCTATCGTTTAAGCATGTTAGCCAAGTTCGGCCGGAAAGGCTGTGAACCGCCCCTACCCTTAACTTTGGCCCAGTCTAACCAAGCAGTCCGACCACCACACCCCGTGCGCGGCGAAGACACAAGCCCCTAGCAACTGACGAGGAGTTTAGCAGCAGCCTGCTCGCCCGCAAGGTCGCACCGCTTATTACCGTCAACGGCATTCTTTCGAGACCGGTAAAGTCCGCAAAACTGACATTGACAGTCGTACCACCCACCGTCCCGGCTACGGCATCAGCCTGCGCTGCCGCAATCGCATCCAGGAGGTGTTCGGTTGGATCAAGGCGCAGGCCGGCTTCGCCAAGGTCAAAGTCCGGGTCAGACCGAGAGTTGCCGCCGTCCTCAGATTCGCAATCGCAGCCTATATCCTTGTCAGAATGCCAAAACTGATCGCCGCAGCAGCCGCATAGGCTTCCGCCCAGCCACCAAAGACCCAGAGCCAACAGTGGCAACCAAACTCAGGAACCCTAACAAACATAATACCCAACCGAACGCGCCACCAAAAAAAGAACGCAGACGCATTGCAGCAACCTGCCAGAGTTTTGCCGTTACCAGTGGCTGCGTCTCCCTAAGGTCACCTATGGACCGTCATCCTACCATGAGGTGGCTCATCGCCGGATCGGCGATGACTACGAGCGCGCTTCCTTCGCGTACGTTTTCGTAAAGGTGGATCACATCTTGATTGATCATGCGGATACATCCGGATGACACGGCCCGACCGATTGTCCAGAACTCCGGATTGCCGTGGATGCGATAAATGGTATCCCGGTTGCCCTCGTGGATATAGAGCGCGCGCGCTCCAAGAGGATTCTTGAGCCCTGGGCCCATGCCGCCGTTTGCAATGCTCACAGGTTCCAGTTCCGGCTGGCGCGCCACCATCTCGTCAGGCGGGTTCCATCGGGGCCATTCTCGCTTATAAGCGATATGACGGCCCCGACCAGCCCACGAAAAGCCGTCTCGACCGACGCCGACACCATACCGGGTAGCACGACCGTATGCCTGTATATGGTACAGATAGCGGTTAGGCGTATCAACGACCACAGTGCCTATAACTTCATCGGTCGGATAGTCCACACTCGTCCGCCACCACTTTGGGTCGACCTTGGAGACATCGACTTCTGGAATAGGAAACATCTCGTTCGGCATGGCGTAGTACATGGGTGGGGGCACCAAGCGTGGCGTTTCAGTCTGCACGGCTTGGACTGGTTGTGTCTCCATAGTCGTGCAGCTAGCCAAAGCAAATGTTCCAAGCCCTCCGATAAACGTACGCCGGGCCATTGCGCCAGAGGCCAGTATTTTCGAATTCAAAACAAATCCCTCGTATCCTGTTTGATGGTCATATGACGAGGGAGCAACCTTAAGGACACCTTAAAGGAAACCGATTGACCCCTGACAATCGGTCTATCGCGCGTATCGCGTTCTGGCTTAGGATCTGTTGACAAAGTGGATTCCAAATCAGCGGAAGCGTGATTCAAACCTGCTTTTAGTAGGCGGTTTTGGCTCGCGGCGACCTGACAGATATCGAATGGCGGATCATCGAGGGGGTGTTGCCCACCAAACGTGGGGGGAAGTCCCGGCCCGCACACGATCGGCGATATCTAAACGGCATGTTGCATGTTTCGGGTCGGCTGTCCCCGGCGCCACAAGCACAATCGCTACGGCAAGTGGCGTTCCTTCTATGTGCGCTTCCGCCGTTGGACCGAACAGAGCGTGTAGGATGCCCTCCCTGAGACCCTCGTCGAACTGGGGCTGACTTATCCTTGCGTGGTGACCACTATCGGCGAATTTCGTTCCGGCGACAAAATTTCCACAATCGTTGGCACCGGAGCGACTGACGAGCGAGAAGATCAGGGCGCCCAACCGACGTCTTACCGAAACAGGTTCGACACAAGTCCCCAAAACGACTGCGTCGTGAGACCTAAACACGGCTGAGCGGTCCTTTCCAGGCTCCAGATTTCTATTAAAATAGCTGATCGACCGACACGACTAAAAAGATGGTCGGCCCGCTTCTTCCTGCGAAAGGCGAGCTACCGTGGTCACCGTCGAATGATATTTTCCCTTAACTGGCGGCCACCTTTAAGTTTGGCTTAAGGTTGGTGGTCGATGACGTGCGCGCTCGCGGGGGGCTCATCAAAGGGACGGGTGGATAGTGCATGGTGACGATGGGACTATTACTGGCGTTAAGTTTTGCCGTATCATTGCTGGCGCTTGCCTTCCTGATTTGGGCGATCAGTAACCGGCAGATCAAGCTCGATCAGAGAGATGCAAATGTCATCTTTGCAAGCGGAGATGATAGCCATCTCGATAGTCCCGATACTAAACATTCGCTCTCCGAGCGGCACTACTTCGACAGTGCGACTTCTGGCATCGATGGGATTTCTGCGACACCCGTCACCGTTCTTTTGGTCGCTGCAACCTTCTGGCTTATACTCGGCTCTACCTTTGGGTTAATTGCCTCCCTAAAGCTTCATTGGCCGGACTGGCTTTCGGCTTTTGCACCGATCACCTTCGGTCGGGTTCGCACCCTACATCTCAACCTCGTTATCTACGGTTGGCTTTCCCAAATGGGTGTGGCCTCGATGATTTGGATCCTGCCACGCGTCTTCCACACACCGTTGCGCGCGCCGAAACTCCCCATAATAGGCGCAGTTCTTTGGAATATAGCAATCTGTCTTGGAGCGCTTGCAATCGCCAATGGGTGGACTGACGGCGAAGAATGGCTGGAGATCCCGTGGCAGCTCGACATGCTCTTGGCGCTAGCAGGCATGTTCTTCGCCATATCGCTGGTTAAGACAACGATCGCTCGGCAAGTCCACCACATCTATGTGTCCGGCTGGTATTTTCTTGCTGGGATTGTATGGTTCCCTTTCCTTTTTGTCGTTGCGAATATCCCCTATATTCACTCTGGTGTCGAAGAGGCCACGGTCAACTGGTGGTTCGCCCATAACGTTCTTGGGCTTTGGCTAACGCCTCTCGGTGTTGGTACTGCTTACTATTTCATCCCTAAGATCATCGGGAAGCCAATTTATTCTTATTCTGTATCGTTGCTTGGGTTCTGGGGCCTTGCTCTCTTTTACAGTCAAGTCGGCATACACCATCTGATCGGCGGGCCTGTGCCGACTTGGGTTGTGACGCTCTCAATCGTCCACTCGGTGATGATGTTCATTCCAGTGATCGCGGTTGCCATCAACCAACATGTCACGGTCGCGCGCAATCTGTGGGCTCTTAAGGAATCGTTACCGCTTCGCTTCATCTCATTCGGCGCAGTCATGTATACGCTGGCGTCTTTCCAAGGCTCGATCGAGGCTCTTCGTTCCATAAACACAATCACACATTTCACGCACTACACCGTCGCGCACGCCCATCTTGGCGCCTATGCTTTTGTGACCATCATTATGTTCGGGGCGGCTTATCAGATCCTCCCGCGCATGACCGGACGTGCATTCCACTGGCCAGCGCTGATCAACGCGCATTTCTGGTTAATCGTGTTCGGCTTTGCGATTTACTTTTTTGGGCTGTCGATTGGCGGCGTCCTTCAGGGTCTTGCCATGCTCGATGCAACCCGGCCATTTGCAGACAGTGTCACCGTTACCATCCCCTACCTCGAGGCACGTAGCGTTGGCGGCGGCTTGATGACGCTCGGCCACCTCATCTTCGCGTTTAACGTCGCCTCAATCTTGTTCCCTTGGCGCGAACCGGCTGCCACGAAAATGGTCCCAGCAGAATGAACCGGTATCTCCCACTTTCAATCATTGCTTTGGGTATCCTTGCATTCGCGACCTTGATGCTTGTCGTCGCGCCTGGAATCCAAATCAGCCGGCACGAGATTCCGTCCGATCTAAAACCCTACACCGAGCAACAAACACGTGGTCGCGAGGTCTACGTCTCGCTAGGCTGCGTTTACTGTCACAGTCAGCAGCCGCGCTCACCCGACCAGGGGCCGGACGGTGAAAGAGGCTGGGGCCGTCCGGCGGTCGCCGCAGACTACAGTTATGACAGTCCACACCAACTCGGCACGATGCGGACAGGGCCGGACCTGCTCAATGTCGGCGCTCGTCTTCCATCGCGAGATTGGCATCTCACGCATCTCTACCAACCCCGCGCCATCTTCGAATGGAGCATCATGCCTTCCTATCCCTTCCTGTTTGAGGAAAAGAGCGCTGCGGCTCCCGGTGACGTCGTCGTCGCCTTGCCATCACAATATGCGCCGAAGGCCGGCGTTTTGATCGCTAAGCAGGAAGCGCTCGACTTGGCGGTTTACCTGCAATCGCTCGACCGAACCTATCCCGCGCCGGCCAATGCACTGCGCGACGATGGCTACTACCGTCAGGAAAGAGCGCAATGACGATCGATAAACCTTCGCAGAAGGACAGGTTAGAACGACCCGACGAGAATTTCGAGCCGTACGAGCTTCACGGCAAGATGCCATGGCCGTTGATTGCTATCGCTGTAGGACTTGGCATATGGGGCGCTGCGTCGCTATTTACCATGCGAGAGGATGTTGCAGCGCAGAGCGACGAGAGAGTAGCGGAAAGCGGAAAGGCGACAGGTGCAATTACGGAGCCGGGTGCCGCGCTGTTCACTGCCCGTTGCTCTACTTGCCATCAGTCTGACGGCGTGGGCGTGCGAGGCGCTATCCCGCCTCTTGCCGGATCGGCTTTCACCGCACAAGGACCCGAACTTGTTTCAACAATCATGTTGCGCGGCATAGATGGGCCGATCCGCGTCGGGAATTATAACTTCAGCGGCCATATGCCAAGTTTTGCCAGCGTGCTGAGCAACGTGGAGCTTGGCGAGCTGGCCACTTATGTGGCGCATCGGTTCGGAAAGTCGTCCGAGAAAATTGAAGCGGCGGCTGTCGCTATGCTCCGCACCGAGGTTGCCGACAAAGGCGGCTTCAAAGGAGGGGCGGAGATCGCGTCCTCCACCGGACTTTCCCTCGGCGACCAGCCTCCTTTCGAGGCGAAGACATCCATTTCTCTCAGCCCTGAAGTCTCCGCAATAATTTTCAAAGGACGCGGCGAGCAATGGGCATGTGCAAGCTGTCACGGCGATCTCGGACAAGGTAAGGAAAATGTCCCACGCCTTTCGGGCCTTCCAGCAGACTACATCATCAAGCAAATCGACGATTTCGCGCAAGGACGTCGGCTCAACGAGACTATGCGTATCGTCGCTATAACACTGTCCGATCAGGAAAAGCGCCAGCTGGGTGAATATTACGCCAGCTTGCGTGTGCCTTCGAACGCTAAACCGGAACTCGGAGGCGACATCGCGCGTGGCGAAGAGCTTGCACTGCGCGGTGACTGGAACCGAAATGTGCCGTCCTGTTTCTCCTGTCATGGGCCATCGGGCTTCGGTGTTTCGCCGGCATTTCCAGCTCTCGCCGCCCAGCACGCGTCCTATACGGCAACTCAGCTCGCTGCGTGGGTCGGTGGTCATCGCAACAATTCTTCGCTCGACCTGATGGGTCGGATTTCCCGTGAGCTTTCCGACGCGGATCGCAGAGCGGTCGCAGACTATCTCGCCTCGCTTCCTCCAGTCCCGGCAGGAGATGGCGCCAAGATCGGAGACGTGCAATGATGGAGCCAGAAGAAAACACATCAGTCAAACCGGCGGTGCCACAAAAAGGACGCATCGCTCGAACGTGGATATACGCTGCTGGAGCAGGTTTAATCGTAGCCGCTCTGGGCGCTCTGGCCTATGAGACAGGTTTTATTCCTAACCGACAGACTTCGGAGAACGAGGTAGTCGGTACCCATGCCAGTTTGTTTCAGCCCCCGACCGACGACCAGATCCCGAACGATCAGTTTGGCGCGGCTGTTCGGCGAGGCCAGGCAATATTCACGAATACCGCGACCAATGCCTCGCAATACGTTGGCAACGGCCTGTCGTGCTCCAACTGTCATCTCGGCGCTGGCCGACAACCATTCTCGGCCCCGATGTGGGCCGCTTGGGTACAATACCCGAAATACCGATCAAAAAACAAACAGATCAACACCATGGAAGATCGTGTCAAGGGGTGCTTCACCTACTCGATGAATGCACAACATTCCGTGAAAGGTGGTCCGCCGCCGGCGGGCGATGATATCTACCGTGATCTGCAGACGTATTTCTATTGGCTCGCCACCAATGCTCCGACCAATAAAGCTCTCGAGGGCGGCGGATTCGGCAAGGTTGCTAAGACCGAGCTCGGATATTCGCCGGAGCGCGGCCAAGAGGTTTTTGCAACGAACTGTGCAGTTTGTCACGGCGGCGATGGCCAAGGCCAGAAGGACATCAACGGCCGCTACGTCTTTCCGCCGCTTTGGGGTGCCAACTCGTTTAATTGGGGTGCCGGCATGGCCCGCATCGACACCGCGGCTGCGTTTATCAAAAACAATATGCCTCTGTCGCAACCCGGGCGTCTAACTGATCAGGAAGCATGGGACGTAGCCGCATATATAGACAGTCTGGAACGGCCTAAGGATCCACGCCAGAAAGATAAGACAATCGAGGCAACCCGCAAGCAGTACCACGACGGCGACCAGATCTACTACGGTCAGACAGTCGACGGCGTACTCCGCGGGATCGGCACGCCAGACCCGGAGCGCCCGGTCGGCGCCGTGGACTAGCGATTTGCGCCGCCTTTTCGGGGTCAGCGGCATGGCATGTGGAGGCTGCGCCCGCGGGCTTGAGCGTCATGTTAGCCGGCTTCCCGGCGTCAACTCGGTTGGCGTGCATCACCTAACTGCCTCGATATTGATCGATTGGGATGGTCCGCGTCTCTCCATTGCAGACATAACCTTGGCGGTCTCTGCCGCGGGATACACTCTGATTGATCGCCATCGGCCAGACGAACTCTCGGCGATCATGTCTGCCGACATAAGCTGTCTCTCTTTGCGCCTAGCAGTTGCCGTCATGTCGGGAATGTGGTCGATGGCACTTGCCATCGTTTTGTATGTCACGGTTCTCGATCCTAAGGCCGCATGGTGGGTAGCCTTTGGATCGGGAATACTGGCCTTGCCTGTTATCGTGTGGTCGGGTGCTGAAATTTTTTGGATGGCGTTCAGGTCAATACGGCTTCGCACTCCGGGCATGGACCTGCTTGTCGCGCTCGGCGCCGGGGGTGCATTCCTCCTCTCCTGCTTCTCTCTCTTTGCTGGATCGTCTCATGTCTATTTTGACACGGCAACGATGCTGATCACGCTGTTGCTTATTGGGCGTCTCGTCGATTTGATGACACGGCAAAGCGCGATCGAAGCGCTGAAAGCGCTCGAGGGAATCTCCCTTGAAACGGTGGTCCGGCGATCATCTGCTGGCGACCAGTCCATTCCGGCGACTGAGAGTGGAATCGGCGACAAAATTGTCGTCGACGCGGGTTCCACCATCGGGATGGACGGGGTGATCGAGGAAGGGCAAAGCCTAGTCAATCGTGCCGTACTCACCGGTGAAAGTTGTGCAATCAAGGTCTGCGTGGGACAACGTGTCGAAGCTGGATCCGTCAACCTCCAACATCGCATCGTTGTCGCTATCGATCGTCGGTATGGAGATCGCGACATTGATCGCATGGGCGGCGCGGTTGCGCTTGAGCTTGCGCAACGGGGCGCGACGACGTCACGCGCTGAGGAAATTGCCGCAACGCTCAGTTGGAGTATTCCTTGTCTCGCACTCATCACTGCTATAGCCCTGCCGATTGCAGGTATATCTGCGACGGAGAGCGCTATCAGGGGGCTTACCATTCTTGCCGCGGCCTGCCCATGTGCATTGTCGATCGCGGGACCCTTGGCACAGGCGCGCGCTGCAGGTATCGCGGCGACACTTAGTCTCCGTCTGCGCGACCCTATCGCATTCAGTGCACTCGCGCATATCACGACTGCGATCTTCGACAAGACCGGGACGCTGACTTCCGGTAGACCAACGGTAGTCGAGGTTCACCCCTCCGAAGGCTGGACTCAAGACGAAATACTACGAGTCGCCGCTCGGGCCGAGACGGGGATCGATCATCCGCTGGCGCGCGCTATCGTCGCACGGCACGGGCGCGAAGAAGGAAAGGGAGGGACACGCCTAGAGCGAAGTGCCGAGGGTAGCGATTGGGACGGCCGTCGCATTACGGTATCCGGGTTGAACACGAATGACGGACTAACATCGCTTGCCGTTACCCTTGACGGCGAATTGGTCGGCCGGCTTAGTGTTGCTGACGCCCCAACCGATGAAGCGCGCATGACAGTGCATCGATTGCGCGATAGCAACATTGATGTCTGGATCGCGTCTGGTGACGCCGTTGGGCCGACTATGAAGGTAGCCGCGGAACTTGGTATCCCCGCTCGTCGTGCAGTCTTTGGCTGTACTCCCGCGGACAAGGTCAAGCTTATAAAAGCCGTCCCCGGTCCTGTTTTGTTTGTGGGCGACGGCGTCAACGACGCACAAGGGCTCGTCGCTGCAGATTGCGGGATGTCGGTTGCCGAGGCCCACGGCGCCGCCGCGCAGACAGCCGATGTGGTCATTGTAAAGGGAGGCATCTCCCAGATACTGACAGCGATAGCGCTATCTAGCCGCATGGGGACAATCGCCAAGCAGAATCTGGTACTGGCTATTGCCTACAATTTGATTGCGGTTCCGTTTGCTATCACAGGCATTCTTACACCATCCATGGCTGCGCTAGCTATGTTCGCCAGCTCTCTCTCCGTAGCGTTGAACAGCATTCGGTTGAAGATATTGCCACAGCCGCGTCGTTAGACCGCCTCGAGCACTGGATCGTGAGCCAAAAAGCACCGAGTTTGGCAAGCTGTGTGCCGTGTACTCAAAATTCCACAAAAATCGGTTTCCGAAGCCTTCACGGGACAAGACGCGTTTTGCCGTATGCCTGGAGTGCGTGTATTGTGGACAAGCCGGCTGGCTCACATTGGCATCAATGCGTATCCTTCAGCTTCTAACGTTGTGATTGTCGTCAGCGCCGAGAGCGAAAGCGTAACCGACTTGTCGATCCAGGCATATTCGAACTTGTGTTCAGCGACAGCCTGACCGCAAACTGCGACATCCACCCCATGATCACGTAGCAGTTTGATAAGTGGTAGGTTGGGATTGTCGACTCCCAGCGCCGCCTTGTAGTGCTCGTTGTCCAACGCGAGGTTGGTCGCCTCCCCTGACGCGACAGCGACGAACTTGAGATTGGACAATGGGACACCCGCGGCGACATAGAGATTGAGCGTTCGTGCGACGTGGTCGAGCGAAGGATTGGGCTTGTCTGGCGCGGTCGCTGCCTTTGTCAGCCCGAAAACGATTTTGTAGGTTTTAGCCGGTTCAGGGCGATACTGGGCATCAGGAAGATCATGCATCTTCCCGTATCCAGGGATCGTCGGCGTTGTCCAAAAGTCAGACTGAGCAAAAACCGAAGGGGTTGTCGTGGCTAAACCCACAACAATGAGGCAAATCCTTCGTAGTGACATATGCATTTCTCCAGTTTACTGCGGCAACGAGCGCACGCCCCGCAAAATGCCGTGAAAGTGAACCCAGCAGGACAGGAAAGCCCTTTCGAGCGTCGTCGTGCTCTCGCCCTGATAATTATTGACGTTGAACCGACGTCTGATGTCGCGGTATAAAAGGACAACGCCTGATCTCAAATCCTATGCCGTACCGCACTGGAACGACCTAAAGGAAAGGGTAAGGTACCACCACCTACCGTTGGCGGGAAGTTCATGGAGTGATCCGGATTGCCCGAAGCCGCACGATCTGTACGGTGCACCGAAGAGTCGTATCGGCGCTCAGGAGCAATGACCAGAAGTTCAATTGGTTCGCTCACCGACACTGCCCAGCTTAAAAGTTGAATCTAGGATCGGGAACGCATACATTCTTCATGTCTTCAACCAATCTATCCTTAAGGCCGCGCCTGCGATTCAAGGAATGTGCGGCTTTACTCTGCATCCTCTTTGCGCGGCTGAAAATATCCGACCGGAATTTTAAGGTATGACCGGCCGTTGTTTTCGGGTTTCGGAAGGCGCCCACCACGGATATTTACCTGTAGGGCTGCCAGCATCAGCTTCGGTAGCGGCAATTTCGCGTCGCGCGCGTCGCGGACCTTCACGAATTCATCCTCGCTTGGCGATCCGGAAAAATGTTTATTGTGAGCAAGGTGATCTGCCACGCTCGCCTCACACTTCTGCGACCTACCCTCTGGAGCATAATCATGCCCGACAAAGAGTCTGGTCTCTGCCGGCAAATCGAGAATCCGGCGTATGCTACGGTAGAGCTCACGTGAACTTCCGCCGGGGAAGTCGGCTCGGCTCGAGCCGCTATCGGGCATCATTAAAGTGTCGTGCACAAATGCCGCGTTGCCTGCGACGTAGGTGATCGAGGCCATCGTATGTCCGGGTGAGAAGAATACTGTCACCGGAATTTGGCCGACTTCGAATGTTTCTCCATCTCTGAATAGACGATCCCATTGCGAGCCGTCCGCGCGGAAGCCATCATCAAGGTGGTAAATATCCTTCCACAGCTTCTGAACCTTCACGACGTGTTCGCCGGTCGCCATCGGCGCCGTCAGCTTCCCTTTGAGATAAGGTGCGGCCGAGAAATGATCGGCATGAGGATGCGTGTCGAGGATCCAGACGACTTCGATCCCCGTTGCCTCGATATAAGCCAGAATTTCGTCCGCGCGGGTCGTATCGGTTGCGCCAGCAAGGGTGTCGTAGCCGAGAACCGGATCGACGATCGCGCCCTTCATCGTGGACGCATCGTGAAAAACGTATTGCCAGCTGCCAGTAGGCTTGTCCCAAAACGATTTGACGACAGGCGAATGCATGGACATGTGGTTTCCTCTCTTACTCTGCCGCTTCCAAGCGTGCCCACCGCGCCATCTCTCCGGGGAACGTCGATCGAACAACTTGGAGCGTTTTAGTCACAGCTGGCTTCACGGGGTCATCGATCGGGCGGTTGACGTAGGCCGGACCGCAAAACATCTGCATCAGCATATTCATGACGACGGCTACTCGATCGTCGGCAATCGAATAATAGATCTGACGAGAAGCCCGGCGCGTTTGTACAACCCCTGCCTGGCGAAGTTCTGCCAGTTGCTGGGAAAGGGCGGGCTGCTTGAAATCCAGATCTTCCTGGATTTCACCGACCGATCGCTCGCGCTGCGCAATATGGCACAACAGCATCAGTCGGCTCGGAGTGCTGAACAGGCGCATGAACTCTGCCGCCTCCGCGCATTTGTCTTGCATGACTTCCAGGCTCAAGGCCACTTCACTCATGCCCGACGCTCCCTGTAATACCAGGTCTGGCCTTCGGTCGTCTGATCTGCTTCGTCCATGGAGGACGCGGCCGGCTCCACCAGCGGCTGTCCGGGTCTCCAGCCCTCTGGTGTCAGGGCGCAGTCTCTCTCAGAAGTCTGAAGTGCTTCGACGAGGCGTAGAAGTTCATCAACTGACCTCCCGACATTCATCGGATACCAGACGATCGCACGCACGATGCCTTCAGGGTCAATTGCGTATGTCGCACGGACAGTGCCGCTATTTTCCGAAGCGGAATCCAGCATGCCATAGGCTCGGGCGACAACCATCGCCGAATCCTCGATCAGGGGAAACTTCACCTTGACGCCAAAGCTTCGCTCGATATCGCGCAACCATGCGACATGCGAGTAAAGGCTATCCACCGAAAGCCCCAGAAGGTCGCAGTTCAAGGCTGAAAATTTGTCCTGCGCCTGTGCGAATGCGATGAACTCGCTCGTGCATACCGAGGTGAAGTCTGCCGGATGCGAGAAGAACAGGAGCCACCGACCGCGATAACCAGACAGTGAGACTTCACCCTCAGTTGACCGGGCTGTGAAGCCCGGTGCGCGATCGTTGATCCTCAGTGTGGTAGCCGCCAGTACCGGCGCGGCATTTACTGCATCCATCATCCAACCTTTTCCATCAAGAAGCCGATGCCCGGCTATAGAGAAGGGTCACAGCGCTGGCTATGAGGAATACACACTTGCACTCTTATTGTAAATATGTATTTTACTGAGTGAAAGTTGCGAAAACGGCCAAAAGCCTATCGTTTGTCACGCCACGGCAAATTTTTCGTCAATAACGCGAATTTGCAATCGTTGGTCCGATGGTCCACATGAAAATCGATTACGTAAAATATGAAAGTGTCGGAGCGGACGAGGGTCTGGCCTCAGCGGGCCTAGAACGTCCGAGACAGGAGCGCCACATTGTCTAACCTCAACGTCATATGGCCTCTTACCGGCGGGCTCCTGATTGGCCTTTCGGCAGGTCTTTATCTTCTTTTGAACGGCCGTATCGCGGGCATTTCCGGTTTGACGGCATCCATGCTCGGTTGGACGGGCGGGGGCCAAACCGGCCTCGCCATCGGTTTCGTTAGCGGGATTCTCGCCGGAGCCGCAATCGCCTTCAATCTCATCCGAGAGGCCGATGTGGTGATAACCGGTTCGCCTGTTCTGCTAATCGCCGGCGGGCTTCTGGTGGGGTTCGGAACCCGACTGGGCTCCGGCTGCACCAGCGGCCACGGCGTCTGTGGACTTGCCCGCCTTTCGCCGCGCTCGCTCATCGCAACCGCCACTTTCATGGTCATCGCGGCGGCCACCGTTTTCGTGACCCGCCATCTCATCGGAGGGCTGTCATGACCGCGCGAATACTTTCATCCGTTGTATGCGGCGTCCTTTTTGGCCTCGGCCTCGTCATATCGGATATGGTCAATCCAGCACGGGTGCTCGCCTTTCTCGACGTTACCGGATCCTGGGACCCGTCCCTCGCCTTCGTCATGGGCGGGGCTTTGATCCCGTCCTCGCTCGCGTATGCGGTGAAGCGCCGACGCCTGCGGCCGGTCCTCGACAATCAGTTTCATGTCCCCAGCAACAAGACCATCGACGGCAAGCTTCTGTCCGGAGCCGCCTTGTTCGGCCTTGGATGGGGGCTGGTCGGGCTCTGCCCAGGCCCTGCCCTGGCAGCACTTGTAACGGCTCGTTGGGAAGCCGTTCTGTTCGCGGTGGCCATGCTTCTCGGCATGTTCGCCTATCGCATCGTCTCGTCCCGGCACAACGCGCCGCTTCGGGCTCACTGAAGGAGGAAAGCCTCATGGACATCCGAAAGATCAATGACAGCATCAGCGTTTCACCGCAGATCAAGAATGAGGATATGGGCGAACTTGCGCGCCTCGGCTTCAAATCCGTGATTTCCAACCGCCCGGATGGCGAGGAAGCCGGTCAGCCCGGCGCCGAAGATACAGCGCTCGCCGCGAAGGCTGCCGGCCTGGAGTTTCGACACATCCCGGTTGTTGCTTCCGACATCCGTGATCGCGATGTTTCGCTCTTTGACGAGGCGATGAGGGATCTGCCCAAGCCTGTTTTGGGATTTTGCCGATCCGGAACGCGCGCCGCTACCCTATGGGCGATGTCTCAGGCCGACAAAGACGGCGCAGACACTGTGTTGGCCGCAACCAAGGCAGCAGGGTATGATCTCGAAAAACTTCGTCCACGGCTTCAGCCGAAGCATTTCAAGCATGACCAAATACTGCCGGCTGTCTGCGACGTCCTCATTATCGGCGCTGGCTCCGCCGGTATCGCCACAGCCGCCAGTCTTCTTAAGCGTCGGACTGGCCTAAAGATCACCATCGTCGACCCATCCGAGCGTCATGCTTATCAACCAGGATGGACCATGGTTGGCGGCGGAATTTTCAAGCCCGAGGAGACGGTGCGCTCGATGGCGGACGTTATGCCCGATGGCGTAACCTGGGAAAAGACGGCGGTCACCGAATTCGATCCTGATCATGACCGTGTGCATTTGGCCGATGGTCGGCGCATCGGTTACCGTATGTTGGTGGCCGCTCCAGGCATCAAGCTCGACTGGGCGGCAATCGAGGGCCTTGAAGAAACACTCGGCCGCAATGGGGTCACCTCCAATTATCGCTATGATACCGCACCCTATACGTGGTCGCTGGTGCAGAATCTCAAGGGTGGCAAGGCGCTTTTCACGCAGCCGCCCATGCCGATCAAATGTGCTGGCGCCCCACAAAAGGCGCTGTATCTTTCTGGCGATCACTGGTTTCGAAACGGCCGCATCAACGACATCTCGATCGAATTTCACAATGCGGGTCCGGTTCTCTTCGGCGTCAAGGACTATGTGCCTGCGCTGATGGAGTACATCAAGAAATACCGCGCGGATCTTCAATTCGGCTCCCGGCTCGTCGCCGTTGATGGCTCAAAGAAGGAGGCGCGATTTGCCCGTGCTGGCGCAGACGGCGCGGTGGTTGAAGAAACCCGCGGCTTTGACATGATACATGTCTGCCCGCCACAGGTCGCTCCCGACTTCGTCCGTTCAAGCCCGCTTGCCAACCAAGCCGGTTGGATCGACGTGGACGAGGCCAGCCTCCAGCATAAGCGCTATCCAAATGTCTTTTCGCTCGGTGACGCCGCGGGCACATCGAACGCGAAGACGGCGGCGGCGGCACGCAAGCAGGCTCCGATTGTCGCGGAAAACGTCTTGGCCACTCTGGACGGCCGGCCAATTCCGGCAGCTTACGATGGTTACGGCTCGTGCCCTTTGACAGTCGAACGCGGAAAGATCGTACTGGCGGAGTTCGGATATGGCGGAAAGCTCATGCCAACCTTTCCAAAATGGGTGATCGACGGCACGAAACCGTCCAGTCTCGCCTGGTACCTGAAGTCCGAGGCGCTGCCGAGGATCTACTGGCATGGCATGCTCAAGGGCCGGGAATGGCTTGTCTCTCCAGCCCTCAAGACAAAGGTTGCCTAGCGGCGGCCGGAGACGATAATGAATCTTGAACCGGTACAATATGGTCTGGGGGCGCTTTCCGGCGGCCTGGTGGGTTTCACGCTTGGCATGTTTGGAGGCGGCGGCTCGATCCTGGCTGTGCCTCTGATGGTCTATGTCGTAGGCGTCCCCAGCGCCCACCTGGCAATTGGAACCAGTGCTTTCGCCGTCGCAGCGAACGCGTTCGCCAATCTTATTGGCCATTGGCGGCTTGGCAACGTCAAATGGCGTTGCGCTGGGGTATACAGTGTTGCGGGCGTATTCGGCGCCTTGGCTGGTTCGACACTTGGCAAAATGGTCGATGGACAGAAGTTGCTTTTCCTTTTTGCTCTTCTGATGCTGGTGGTCGGCGTGCTGATGTTTCGAAAGCGAGGAGCCGAAGGCAATCCAGGTGCACAGTGCTCACGAGAGAACATCCATAAGGTCGCGGGATACGGTGGCCTCACCGGAATCTTCTCAGGTTTCTTTGGGATTGGCGGGGGCTTCTTGATCGTACCCGGGCTGATCGCATCGACCGGAATGCCGATCATCTTTGCCATTGGTTCTTCACTCGTCGCGGTAACGGCTTTCGGCCTGACCACCGCCTTGAACTATGCGATTTCCGGATATGTCGACTGGGTTCTGGCGGCAATATTCATCGGCGGCGGCGTTGTCGGAGGGCTCGCGGGCGCTTCCTTGGCCAAGAAACTATCTTCACGTAAAGGCATGTTGAATAGTCTTTTCGCGGCACTTATTTTTGTGGTTGCTGCGTACATGCTGTACAGAAGCGCTGGTCAGTTCATGCACGCCTGAGCAGCGTCGTCAGGAGACATCATGTTCGAACATTTTGACGCGACTATTCTGGCTCGAATCCAGTTTGCTTTCACCGTCTCGTTTCATATCATCTTCCCGGCGTTTTCTATCGGGCTGGCGAGCTACCTGTTTGTCCTTGAGGCACTTTGGCTGAAGACCGGAAAAGAGGTCTATCTCGAGCTTTTCAATTTTTGGAAGACCATCTTTGCGGTCGCGTTCGGGATGGGCGTGGTCTCAGGTATCGTGATGTCTTATCAGTTCGGCACCAATTGGGCCGTCTTTTCCGACAAGGCCGGGCCGGTGATCGGTCCTCTAATGGGATACGAAGTCCTAACAGCATTTTTTCTTGAGGCAGGGTTCCTAGGCGTTATGCTGTTCGGCCTCAAACGGGTTGGACACGGTCTGCATTTCCTGGCGACATCGATGGTGGCCCTAGGCACGCTCATTTCGGCAACATGGATCCTTGCCGTCAATTCCTGGATGCAGACGCCTGCAGGATTTGGCATGAACGACAAGGGGCAATTCATACCTGTCGATTGGTGGGCTATCGTATTCAATCCCTCTTTCCCTTACCGCCTCGTCCATATGGTGCTCGCTGCCTACCTGACGACTTCTCTTGTCGTTGGGGCGGTTGGTGCCTGGCATAACCTTCGCGGTACAGCGCCACGCCGATCAGCCAAGATGTTTTCGATGGCGATGTGGATGGCTGCATTGGTCGCGCCTTTGCAAATCCTGGCCGGCGACCAGCATGGAATCAATACTTTGGAGCACCAGCCTGCCAAGGTGATGGCCATGGAGGGCCATTTCGACAGCCATCCAGACGGCGCGCCCCTCATTTTGTTTGGCATTCCCAATCAGGAAGAAAAGAGAGTCGATTATGCAATTGAGATACCCAAGCTTTCCAGTCTCATTCTCAAGCACGGCCTGAATGAGCCCCTTGCTGGGCTGGACACGATCCCCGACGACCGGGAACCACCGGTTATCATCGTGTTCTGGTCTTTCCGGGTGATGGTGGGTCTCGGGTTTGCCATCCTCGGTCTTGGCGTTTGGTCGCTATTCTGTCGCTATCGGGGGACCCTGCATACAAACATCTGGCTTCACCGCGCCGCTGTCGGAATGGGGCCAGCAGGATTTGTTGCTGTACTTGCGGGATGGATCACGACGGAAGTCGGACGACAACCCTATACGGTCTACGGACATCTGCTCACAGCCGACTCGATCTCGCCGATCGCAGCTCCCGCCGTCGCGACGTCCTTGATCGCATTTGTCATTGTCTATTTCTTCGTCTTCGGCGCCGGCACCTTTTACATCTTGCGCTTGATGGCGAGACTTCCGCGCGATCCCACTCCGGAATTGCAAGAAGGCCCACTTCGTACCCAAGGGATCACCCCTGGTCCCACCCAGGGAGGTTCCCATGGCCATTGATCTACCTTTCATCTGGGCCGCCATCATCGCCTTTGCCGTCCTTGCTTATGTCGTCATGGACGGCTTTGACCTCGGCGTTGGTATTTTGTTTCCGGTATTTCCGGAAAAGCACGATCGCGATGTGATGATGAACACTGTCGCTCCGGTCTGGGATGGCAACGAGACCTGGCTGGTTTTGGGCGGTGGGGGACTCATGGCAGTCTTTCCACTGGCCTATGCCACGATCCTGCCGGCCCTCTACATGCCAATCATCGCGATGCTCCTCGGCTTGATTTTCCGCGGCGTGGCGTTCGAGTATCGGTGGCGTACCAAGCGCTGGGAGAGGGTCTGGGACGTCGCTTTTTCCGGCGGATCGATGGTAGCAGCGTTTTCACAGGGCGTCGCGCTTGGCGGCCTCGTGCAAGGCATTCCGATCGTTGGCCGCGCCTATGCCGGCGGCTGGTGGGATTGGCTGACACCGTTCTCTATCGCGACCGGCGTGGCTTTGGTCATCGGATATTCGCTTCTGGGATCGACCTGGCTGGTGATGAAGACGACGGGAGCGCTATCGGAACGGGCGCGCTGGATTGCGACGCGCGTCAGTTTGGCGACCATTGCAGCTATGGCCATCTTTAGCTTATGGACGCCGTGGCTACGTCCACAATATCTCGATCGCTGGTTTGGCTTCCCGACTGCGATCTTTAGCGTTGTGGTTCCCTTGCTGGTGCTTGGCTGCCTCTACCTCATCATCACGGGGCTCAAAGCGAAAAAGGATGTTCAGCCTTTCCTGGCGGCGCTTGCGCTGTTCTTCCTAGGGTATGCGGGAATTGGCATAAGCTTCTATCCTTACATCGTTCCGACTTCACTGACGATTTGGGAGGCGGCTGCACCGCCTGAAAGCCTCAAATTTCTGCTCGTCGGCGCGTCGGTCCTGATCCCGATCATCCTTGCCTACACGAGCTATTCCTACTGGGTGTTTCGTGGGAAGGTTCGCCCGGAAGAGGGATATCATTGATGGCCAGCGGCCTCCGCTGGGGAAAGCGGCTCCTCTGGTTCGTCTCCCTGTGGGTGGCGGGTGTCGGCGTGACGGGCGTCGTGGCGTTCGGTATTCGTCTGTGGCTATCACCTGGCTAACCGTAGCGTCAGCGCCGGATTTGGCGGCATGAACTGGCGGGCCTAGACTGCTCGGCCAGTTTCATTGGGAGAATAGCGTGAACCTGGAAACGAGACCAAACGTCATCCCTTGGCCGCCGTTGATCTACATAGCGGCATTTTTTGCGGCCTACGCCTTAAACACCTTGCTATCGGTTCCCTTGCCGGATCACTGGGTCGTCAAGATTCTGGGCAGCTTGGCAATCGGTGTGGGTCTTGCGTTGGACCTTTGGGCTGCAGCGTCGCTGTATATACACCGAACGAGCATAATGCCTCATCGAGCCGCCTCACGTCTTGTGACCCAAGGACCCTACCGGTTTACAAGAAACCCCATCTATCTCGCCAATATGTTGGTTATGATTGGCATTAGCTTTCTAATCGCCAATGCCTGGCTGACGCTGTTTGCATTCTTGTCGGCCGCCATTGTGGGTCGCGTTGCAATCCAGCGTGAAGAGGAGCATTTGCACCGCCGATTTGGCGACGGCTGGAAGCTTTATGCCGAGAGAACGAGAAGATGGCTGTAACAGGGCGTGGGAAGCGCGACGATGAATCCAAA
Source organism: Agrobacterium sp. ICMP 6402 (assembly GCF_009498615.1). Lineage (NCBI taxonomy): Bacteria > Pseudomonadati > Pseudomonadota > Alphaproteobacteria > Hyphomicrobiales > Rhizobiaceae > Agrobacterium > Agrobacterium sp. ICMP 6402. Next base: position 38,096 of record NZ_QSNV01000014.1, on the reverse strand, counting down.
GCATTGCCTATCAGACGAATCTCGCCCTTCGACTTAGTTGATACGCCTGACTTGTTTTCGCCGAGGGTCTCCATGTCGATACCAAGGCGAAGGCGAGGAGCATCTCGGTGATATCACCGCCATAATACATCAGCTCAGCCGCATGCTTGAGGTGGTCAGGCGGGATTGGCAGATCGATGAATAGCCCGGCGTACAGCATCTGCGCCATAACCGAATGCATCAGAACCGCGACGCCCAGCACGATAAGCCGCGCCGGAACGGAAGGGCGACGCGGTGCTGGGTCAGGACCTGCAATGACCCACGTGTAAAGGCAGCCGGCCGCCACGAAATGGAAATGCACCACGTAATGCAGCCAGGGCTGCATCATCATCTCGTAATAAAGTGATGTAAAATAGAGGGCCGCCATGCCACCAATGTTCAGCGCCAGTGCCGTAACCGGATTGGCCCACAAATGAAAAAGGCGGCTTTGCAGAATAGTAGTGATGATCCGACCATAGCGGGCGGGAACAGTTTTCAATGTGAGCGTGACGGGCGCAGCCATCACTAGCCCCAGAGGCGCGAGCATCCCCATCATGATATGCTGAAGCATGTGCTGCCGAAAATCCCCTTCGGGGAAAGGAAGGTACTGCGGGAGCATGCTGACAGCCAGGACACTGCATCCCGCAATGAACGACGCCGTTCTCCATCCGCTCCAGGCGCGCCCGCCCGCCCGCTGCCGCCATGCGGCTGTTGCGTAGAGGAAAGCAACCAGCGCGACGAGCATCAGGGGCACGATCATTGAGGGGTAGAAGGACGGACCGCAAATCATCCGTTGCGGCCCATGGGTTCACTTGCTGCAATGCCAATGGGCCTGCCACTGCGTGCCATCATCCAGCCAATTACCATAATAACCACGCCTGACGCCAAAAATATCATGTCCCACATAAGCTGGTTCGGCCCCGAGTGGACGTGATGGATTCCGAGAATTTGGTGGTCGATGAGTCCTTCGACGAGATTGAATAGTCCCCAACCGACCAACATCCACCCCCATAGGACGCGAGACCCCCACACTTGACGCCGTTGCTGGGTGACGCGCGAATAGAGAATGCCAAGCCCGACCAGTACCGAGATCCACGTCACGGTATGAAAAATTCCGTCGCCTAGCGTGTTCATCTCAAGGCCGGGGACATCATTGACCGAGTACACATCGCTGAACATGTGGTGCCATTGAAGGACTTGGTGCAGGAGGATACCATCGAAGAAGCCCCCAAGGCCGATGCCTAGGATAATGCCCGGCGCCTGAACCGGCAAAGTTTCGCTGGATACTGACAAGTTTTGCCGCGCCATGGTCCTCTCCCTAATGATCAAGGATCAAACTGCAATTATGCTATGATGTTCCATGAGCTCAGCAGATTTGACTTTAAGCAAAGAACCCTGGCCGTCAGATAGAGAGTTGCAAAGCCGAGGCAGGCCAAAAGCAACTTAAGGATCTCGCTTCGAAGCTGCTGGCTTGCTCTCTGCTGTCAACGGCACGCGAGAGGGTGCTTGGTTTTGTCCGCTGAAACAATTGATTTGCCGGCAATCTACATCAGGCGTCAGCATCGCTTCTCTCGAGAGGAAGCGCTAGTACGGCAGCAAAACCGTCCGAGACTCTTTTGAAATTGAGTCCACCACCCAGTTTCAGCATCGCCATATCGACAATCGCCAGTCCCAAGCCGCTCCCCTCGCCGGCCGCTGCATGGCCTCGCTTGAATCGCTCCCGCACTTTGGTCAGCTCAGTCGGATCGATACCAGCACCATGATCGATTATCTCCAATTCGACGTTCTCGCCGTTTATCCGACTGTTTATCAGCACGACTGTGTTCGGCGGAGAGGACTGGACCGCGTTCTCGACAACATTGCGTAATGCCAGCCGCAGCAGGTTGGCATTTCGTACCCTCAGCTCGCCAACGTTCAGCTCATTGACGATCACCGCAACTTTTGCCCGGCTGCAAAGAGAATCGAGGTCGGTGATGAGTTCCGCGAACATGAGGGGGAAATTGACGGCTTCTAAATCGCTTCTTCGATCCGCAGAGTCGACGGACGCCATATCGATCAGTTGGCGGACCAGCCTTCCCGTTCGGTCCACGCTTTTCGAAATTTGCGAGAGAGCTTTTGCACGGACATTCTTGTCTTCACTGCGCAAAGCGACCTGCGCTTGCGTTTTTAGGCCGGCGAGAGGGGTCTTCAATTCGTGGGCCGCATACGCGATGAACGTCTTTTCGCGGTCGCGCGCTTCCTCTACGCGGCGGAAGAGAGAATTGAGCGATGTGAGCAACGGCTTGATCTCGCTCGGCGCTTTTGTTTCGCCGATCGCATGGAGCTCGTCGGCCGAGCGTCCTGCAATCAATGATGCTATCCGGTTGAGCGGCCTGAGACCCTGAGCAACGCTCAGCCAGATCAGTAGCGCCAGCACCGGAAGTATGGCAACAGCTGGGAATAGCTGCCCCTTGACCACATCGGCAACAAGGCGATCGCGGATTTCCAAACTGTCTCCTACCAATACCCTGACATTCAGCGTTGGATTGACGACAGCGTAAACGCGCCAACGCGCGCCATCGACCAGCGTTTCGCTGAAGCCGTCCTGATGGTCCGAGAGCGAGATACGTGGCGCGCTTTCCGAGCGACTGACGAGCTGGCCTTCGAGAGACCATATCTGGCAAGATAGCTGCCGCCGGTAATCGCCTTGTTCCGTTTCGAACGAAAGCGGGACATCGGTCGCGGTTGCCGCATTTACCGCTGCTGCGACATCGATATGGTGGTCCGTGATGAGCGAACTGACCATGCGAGCCGCCTCTGTCAAGCGCGCGTCCAGCACCTTTTCGACCTGATGTTGCACGCTGAAATAGGTCCACAGGACCGCGAGCAGCCACACGGCCCCCGTCGACGCAAGCAGAATGACGAAAAGACGCAGGCGAATGGACCGCATCATGAATTGCCCAGCCGGTACCCAACGCCGCGCACCGTCTCGATTGCGGCGCTGCCCAGCTTGGCTCTTAGTTTGTGGATGTGTACCTCGATCGTGTTGCTCTCGACATCTTCCTGCCAACCGTAAAGCCGCTGCTCCAGCGCTTGCTTGGAATGAATGACCTGCGGGCTTTCCATCAGTGCGTGAAGGATCGAAAACTCACGGCGAGACAAGCTCACCTCCGCACCGCCGCACTGGACCAACATGGAGGCCGGATCGAGTCTGAGGCCGCGAACGGTGAGCTCACTGCTGGCGCGCCCACCCGAGCGTCGTGTAATCGCTCTCAGACGCGCCGCAACCTCGTCGAGATCAAATGGCTTTCCGAGGTAATCGTCAGCACCTGCGTCGAGGCCGTCGATCCGATCGCCGACTTCGTCCTTTGCCGTCAGAAGCAGGACGGGGGTCGTATTGCCGGCGCGGCGAATTGTCTTGAGCACATCGAGGCCGGCCCCATCAGGCAGCATACGATCGAGAACGACAGCGTCGAAGGTGTCGTTGGCAAGCGCTTCTGTTGCGTCGGAGACAGTTGCGACACCATCCACGGCAAAGCCGACCAATTTCAGGCCTTCGCGCAGCCCGTCTAACAGAACCGCGTCGTCTTCGACCACAAGTATGCGCAATCACGCCTCCGTGAGTTGATAAGTCGTCGTGTCTCTCCGCTACTCACCTTAAGCCTGTCTTAAGCTCACGACGAGATCCCTGCCGCATAGATTGAACTGATAAAAGGAATGGTGGATGAGAATCGCCTCGTTCGTATTGGCAGGCATAGCGCTCCTGATAACCGCACTGGCAGCGAGTGCCACAGATGCGCCTTTGCCGATGGACGAAGCATTCAAGCCTTCTGTCGAACGCACCGCTGATGGACGGGCATTAGTCAGGTGGCAGCTTGCCGACGGCTATTATCTCTACCGCGAATACCTTGGCGCCAAGGATGATGCTGACAAGTCGCTCGATCTTCAAACAATGCCCGGCACCACAAAGGACGATCCGAACTTCGGAAGCACGGAGATCTATTACAAGTCCGCTTCAGCGACGATTTCCGACCCACCCAACTCGTTCCAGGTGACCTATCAGGGGTGTCAAGATCACGGACTTTGCTATCCGCCGACCACGAAATCCGTCAATATGACGACCCTGAGGATTGGAGACAGCCAAGCTTTTGCAGCGTTGAAGACAAATAGCGCGTCGCAGGTGTCTTCAGCCTTTTCTAAAATCGCTGACGAGCCGGATTTTACCCTTTCTGACGATCATGCCCAGACGATGATCGACCGCATGCTCGCTGACGGCGGGCTGACCCTGCTGGTTGCGGGCTTCGCCGGGTTCGGCCTTCTCCTCGCCTTCACCCCTTGCGTATTTCCGATCTATCCGATTGTGGCGGCTATGCTGGCGAGGGAAGGAGAAACGCTGACTGCCCGGCGGGGGTTCGTTCTCTCCTCATCCTATGTGCTGGCACTCGCCGGTGCCTTCGGACTTTTGGGCATGGCAGCCGCCTGGTCCGGCCAAAACCTCCAGATCGCTCTTCAATCGACCTATGCGGTCGGTGCGATCGCCACACTTTTCGTCATCTTGGCACTCTCGAATTTCGGGCTGTTCCACCTCCAGCTTCCGGCCAGCATCACAGCACGCATGGCGCCGACGCGAAAGCGCGGAGGGTCCGTGCCAGGCGCGATGATACTCGGGTTTTCATCCGCGTTGTTCATTGGTCCCTGCGTCACGGCGCCGCTCGCCGGTGCCCTGCTTTATATCGCGCGCACGGGCGACGTTGCAGTTGGGGCACTGGCGTTGTTTGCGCTGGGTATGGGCAAAGGTATTCCGCTTATCGTCATGGCAACCGCAGGCAGCAATTTTCTGCCTAAGGCGGGGGCTTGGATGGAGAATGTTCGCCACATCTTTGGATTTCTCTTCCTCGCAACTGCTCTTTGGTTGGCCTCACCCCTCTTTGCAGAAAGCCTCGTATTGCTGGGTTGGGCACTCTTGGCTCTTGCATTTGGGGTGTTCGTCTTTACAACAGCGACCGCCACACAACGCCCGGGCCTCGTCGTCTTGTCGCGGACAGCCGGCCTTGCCTCCATATTGTGGGGTGCTCTCCTTTTTGTCGGCATCGGTCTTGGTGCGACCGATCCACTGAACCCTCTTGCTCCACTGCGATCAGCAACTGGATCGGCATCTGTCGCTTCGATCGAGAAGGGTATGTTTGCCAAAGCCTCATCGACAAGCGAACTCATCAAACTGATCGACGAGGCCCCCGTACAGGAGCCAACGCTACTATATGTTACGGCAGACTGGTGCGTGTCCTGTCGCAGCATTGAACGTTCGGTCTTGCCGTCGCCGGAGGTCGCGCGCGCGTTGCAGGGTGTTCGCTTGGTAACCTTGGACATCAGCCAGCTCGACGCTGCAAAACAGGCAATGATGTCCCAGTTGAAGGTCATCGGGCCGCCGACGATGTTGTTTCTGGAGAGCGATCGGAAGGAAGCGGCGTCCACACGGCTTGTTGGGGAATTTTCGGCTGACGATCTCGCGGAAGCCGCGCTCAAGGCAAGGACCCTGAAATAATGGGTTCGGTTTCGATCGGCCCCTTCGCTTTCGATGCGCAGCGGCTCGCTGTAATCGTCGGAATTATTATTTTTCTGACGGTGGGCTCGTTGCTCTCTCGTCACAGGCCGCGGCTGAGTTCATGGACAACGGGAGCCGTTTTGACCGGGCTCGTTGGAGCCCGCGTCGGTCACGTGGCTTATCATTTTGCGAGCTTTGCCGAAGAACCCTGGCGCGTCTTTGCCGTTTGGCAGGGCGGATTTTCGTTCGCTGGCGCAGCAATCGGGGTTGCTGTTGGGATCGCGTGGCTAGCTGCGCGTTCTCTACGGGACGTCCCTTGGGCGGGTGGCGCGGTGGCGGCCGGGTTCTTCGCTTGGTTTGTCATCAACGCCCTCACAAGCAGTGGAATTGCGCCGGGGGCGCCGACCCAACCTTTCCAAGCTCTGCAAAACGCAAAGACGGTGGTACTTGCCGAAAGAATTGGCCGACCAGCGGTCATCAATCTCTGGGCGACCTGGTGCCCTCCTTGTCGTCGAGAGATGCCGATGCTCGCGGAGATGGCCGGTGACAATCCGGAGGTGGATTTCATCTTTGCCAATCAGGGCGAGAACCGGGAGGCAATCGAGCGCTATCTGCAAAGCGCAGGCATCAAGCTTGACGTCATCCTGCTCGATCCGTTTCTCGCACTGTCCCGCCACTATGGAGCTCAAGGCCTACCTGCAACGCTGCTCGTCAGAGCTGATGGAACGCTAGCGACGTCTCATCTGGGAGAAATCTCAAAGGAGTCGCTTTCGGAAGCGCTCTCGGACCTGGGGAAATGATCAAGGAACTTCAATGAACATTCTACTCCGCCCGCCACACCCGCGCAGACCGGTGCGTATCTTGACTGCCGCCGCGCTGGTAGGGCTACTTTCCGCTTGCGCTCAGACCTCGATGCATTCCACGCGCGTCCAAGCTGCTGCTGTCGATCCCGGAGTGCAAGCCATGTATGGCGCAGTTCAGGACGGCGACAGCCTTATACCCGCAGTGAATATTGCCAAGATGGACCCCAAGAATGTCCGCCAGATTGTCAACTACCGCACCAGCTACGCTCCTGGAACGATCGTGGTCGATCCTCACGCGAGGTTTCTTTACCTCGTCATGGAGAACGAAAAGGCGATGAGATATGGCGTCGGCGTGGCAAAGGCTGGTCTGGAATTTACCGGAGAGGCGGATATCGAGCGTAAAGCTCGATGGCCCGGATGGGTTCCGACGCAGGATATGATCAAGAGAGAACCGGATCGATATGGTCCCTTGGCCGACGGCTTGCCGGGCGGCATCGCCAATCCACTTGGAGCGCGGGCTCTCTATCTCTATCAGGATGGGAAAGACACTCTGTACCGCATCCACGGGACCAATGAGTCGTGGTCGATCGGCCAGTCCGTCTCGTCTGGCTGCGTGCGGCTGCTCAACCAGGACATTATCGATTTGCATAGCCGCGTTCCGAAGGGTTCCCGCGTCGTTGTGCTTGGACCGGAAGAATCCGGAAAAGGAGAGTTTTGATGTTTTCGCGAAGAGATCTTTTGACCACGAGCCTGGCAGTTGCTGGTGGCCTTATGCTTATGAACCGCAGTGTCGGGGCTCAGCAGATGTCGATGAACGAGGTTTTCTTCGACAAGGAGGCGCCAGTGCTTGGTAATCCCAAGGGAAAAGTCACAGTCGTCGAATTCTTTGATTACCAGTGCCCATATTGCAAGTCGTCTCACCCGATGGTGAACAAGGTCGTCAAGCAGGACGGTGACGTACGGCTGATCATGAAAGACTGGCCGGTTTTCGGAAACGCATCGATATTCGCCGCTCAAGCAGTGCTCGGCGCGGCCCAAATCGGAAAATATGAGATCGCCTTTGAAGCGCTGATGAAGACCAAAGGAAAATTGTCTGAGGAGATGGTCGAAAAGACCCTGACGGGAGCAGGCATTTCCATGAAGGAGATCGCTGTCGCTGTGAACAAGAACAACAAGAAAATATCCGGACTTCTGGACCGAAATTACAACCAGGCTCTGGGCTTCAATTTCGCGGGCACGCCGGCATTCGTGATCGGCAAGACGATTTATCCGGGCGTACTTGATGAAAAGGGATTGAAGGATGCAATTGCCAAGGCGCGCGCCTGACGTGTTTGACCAACTCGGCCAAGAGGAAGCCCATTGCTTCGACTAAGTTTTGAGCGGGTGAGGCGCTGCAGTGCACTTCCTCTCCTCTCCTCTCCTCTCCTATCTGTAAAAACTCGCAAGGCAGCGACGGAACATTTCTTGTCAAAAGCGGTTTCTCCGCTAGGAGGAAAGTAAGATGGCTTCGACCGCATCGCGTGTAAAACGGCATACATCGCATGAAGTGAATGAGTGGATTCGCAAGGAGACCGAGGATCGGCTGAGCTACTATGAAGTCCATCCGCATGAGATTGAGGCAAGGCTTCAACAACTTGATCAGGAATGGGACGTCGAGCGCACGTTGGAGGCCAACGCGTCCACGCTGGCCTTTACCGGTGTGATGTTGGCTGCCACGGTTGATCGAAGATGGCTGGCCCTGCCCACTGTGGTGACTGCGTTTCTGTTTCAGCACGCTGTACACCGTTTGGTGTCCTCCGCTTCCCATTCTTCGCCGTCTTGGTTTCCGCACCGCTGAGGAGATCGGTCAAGAAAGATACGCTCTTAAAGCCCTTCGCGGCGATTTTACCCAAGACGGTGGTGGAAAAATGTCGACGATATTGCGTGCTGTTGGCCTTCGGAAGTTTTTACCCGTCGAAACGCGTTGATTGGCGACCGACACCTTACGCGGCGTTTTAAAATTCACCGGGCGATTCGCGGTGCCGGCGATCGAGTTCCTCGCTGTAACGGCGCAACGTTTGACTTTCGCTGAGCTGCCCGACGACTTTCCGCTAAACAAGATCGTTTACGACTGCAAGCGCTTCACTCTGGGTCTTGTCAAACATCATCGCCGCCTGGCGTGCATTCATGTGCGGCTGCAGGACGTCGTTCTGAAACCTTGCAGAGTCCGTAATTCTATCTCCGCCCTCCTCGCGATCGACCAGTCCTGCGTATAATTCCGGTACAATGACCAGGCCCGCGTACTTGCCAGCATCGTCGACCAGAATGACCCTTTGGGCGGCACCAACTGGAAAGGCTTCCTATGCACGCGATCGACAAGTCCCTTTTGGAACTGGACATCAGCCTGGGCCGGTTGCTGGACACCATCGACGGTGCCCGCGATGTGCCGCTGATCTTTTCCTACGACGGCCGGCCGGTGAAGCCCGGCTACCATGTCACCGAGGTGAAAGCCGGTCAGTTCGCCGCGCTTGATTGCGGCGCCAACCCGGAAGCCTGGTCGGAAAACTTCTTGCAGCAGTGGGACATTGAGGAAGGCGACCGCACTCATATGCCAGCGGGCAAGTTCGCGGCGATCATCCGCAAGGTCTCGGAGCACGTAAAGCTAGATGGATCGGCGAAACTGACATTTGAGGTGAGCGATGGGATCCGGCCAATGCAGCTCTACTGCGGATCGATGCCAAGGCTTCGCGATGGCGCATTGCATGTTGAACTCGCGCCGCGTCCGGCAAGCTGCAAGCCGCGCGATCGTTGGCTTGAGCAGGAGAACCGGAAGACAACACAAGCATGTCGCGGACTGAGCGCCGCCGAAAACACATGCTGCGGATAAAGCCGCAGCACACTTGGCGTCCGCAAAATTAGAGGTCCGCAGCGCTATAGGGGAAAGGATGCTGACAGGAGCTTTGCCGGTACTGCGGGGTCGTCCGCATCGGTAACGAGAAGCAGGTCCAGCCTGTCATTTCCCATGTGAGCGCTAATGCCTTCCACCTTCTCTGGCTGTTCGAGCCGGTGCAGCGAGAGCAACTGCCCTGTCGTGTCGACGATCCCGATCGCGGCCCCCACGCAACGTCCATCCAGATACGCGTCGTCGGTGTCTTCCGCCACGGCGCAGAACACCACGTCGCCATTGGGTAGAGCCGCCGCATCGGTGATGCAGAGCGGAACGCCCTCGATCACACCGAGATTCACCCTCGTGATGGCGGATGGCGCAATCGCAGCGGTACCGGGACCTCGCACAGCCTCGAGAACCGGCAGCAGCGGATAATGGATGATCGCGTTTTCGATATGTTTCTTGTTGCCCCGCTGAAAAAGCAGGAATTCACCGCCAACCACGGCTGCTCCCTCGATGTTGAGGTCGGCAAACGCTTGAAGGAGTGGGCCAAGCAACGGCGCCATATCGACTTGCGCGGGTGAACCACTAACTGCACCTTGTGGATCAAGACCAAGAAGAACACCTCGTCCGCGGTTTGGCCTCGATGCCGACCCCAGAGACAGCAGAGCACCACACGGAAATTCTTCGAAAGCTGGAATGAACACGATCGCCTCCAGGTCCGGCTTTTGGCGTTTTCGATCAGCTTTGACGATGGGCAAGTCACCCGCAAATAGGCGGATCAAACGGCCCGGCTCATTGTCGCCCGCGGAAAATACACCAAGATATAGCTCGTCATCAGCCACGACATAAATGTGTGAGCCGACGCAGACCAGACCGCTCGCGGCGCTTATATAGGACGGCCGCGTATTAGGTCTTTCGGGAAAGACATCCAGTGTCCGTAGTTCGGTCGCGGTAATCATCCTATTTTGCTATCATTATGAACGCCCTGCATCTACCGGCTTAGACGCGAAATACGGAGGCCTTGAATGAAATCGGACAGCAGGCGCTGATTTCACGCCTTGAACGGATACGAACCAAGGCCACAAGCTTTGATTGACTAAAGCATTAATTTAATTGTTTTTTTTCCTGCTCCGGCGACTGCTAACGACAATCTCGTATCGTCTTGCCGAGAAGAGATCGAAAGAGCTTCACATAGACACGCGATTGGGGACGCGGAGCGTCTGCCTCCGGCGAAACCGTTCCGTCTACTCTCTTTCCCGACCAGTGCGAGTTGAATGATCCAGAGAGAAGGCGTTCGCCCACCTTATCCAAGATACCCTAGGACCACAGTGCAGACTTTATTGCGGGGCGAATTTTTTCGCGGTAGTTGTAAATAGTATTTGGGAGATACTTCAGGTGGGTAAGCCGCTATTTATTGGGATTGCCGTTCATAAGCCGCGTTATATGGCAACCCTTCCGGGAGTTTTGGAGGCCAACGACAGAATTTGCGCCTGGGCAGGACGGAACTATGATGTCGTTCAAATAGACGACAGGACAGCTCCCGTTACCGTCAACCGTATCCGGGAAACGCTAACGCCGAACCACGAGGACGAACCAGATCCTACACTTTTATTGGATCGTGACCGAATCGTAGTCTACTTCTGCGGGCATGGGATCGCTGCGTGGCCTGATCAGTATTGGATATTGTCGCCAGGCCCAAACCAGTCTCGCGATCGAATAAGCGCTAATGCCTTCCGTGACGTACTGGCGTCCTATGATCCTCTGCAGATCGCATTCATAAGTGATGCTTGCCGGTCGTCAGGAGTGCTTTCCGGGACAGGGGATCCGGTGGTTGACCGTCTCGAAGGCAGCTCCCGCAATCCGCAGAAGGATATTTTCTATTCCTGCCGAGAAGGAACCAGCTCCTTCGCAATGCCTGCGACAGGCGGCGAGCCAGCATATTTGATTTTCTCGTCCGTGTTGATCAAGGCGCTTTCGGCGCCGGATGGCGTGAATATTGATCCGCTGCTATCGCAACTGAACCGACATGCGGTAACGAGTCAAAGCCTGTCCGACTACCTCGAGGATAACGTACCTGCAGCCGCGTTGGGAGTTGACCGCCAACAGGCGCCACAGTGCGACCCAGGATTTCGGCCACTTAATCACATTTACGAAGAGTTTACACATTCAACTGCTCCGGATGATGATCCTGACAGTGATGGCCTCACCTTTGGCGACGATAATGTAGACTTCTACATATTCGATTTCGACCTTGAGGACGCTCTCGACTTCAGCGATAGTCGACCTGTGCAAGACGAGAGAGGCCGACAACCGTCAGGGAGCTCGATCTTCGGCGAAATGGCCGTGGCCCTTCGCAGGCAGTACCGGTCTCAGGAAGAGGAGCGTGTGGAGCGGGGCCAAGCAGAGCGGTTTGAGCTGTCCCGTTCGGAGTGGCGCGCGCCCCTAGTGAGACAGGTTGCGGAGGAGCTCGGCGAAGCGAGCCCCAACAATCCATCGGTTGCAATTGTCGGAAGCGGCCGGCCTAGCATTCTCCTTCAAGGCCGCCGACCGGCGCCGGTGCGCGGCCGGTTGAACGCGGAAATCCGCGGGTCGCGGGTCGATATTTTCAAGCTCGAAAACGTAATGCATCGGTCAAGCGAAACCGCTTGTCTGTGTTACGGCGACCGCTCGCTCAGCCTCGTTCCGATATTTGCGGATATGCACGTCGTGACATCCGTCCAGAATTTTGGTGACGAACAGGGCCTAGAATTTTTAAGCTGGATCCCTGTTTATGGTGACTCCGGTGACGACCGGCTGCTTCACTCCGCGGAGGCACTGAAAGGCCTCTCACAGGGATACCTGCGATCTGCGGACGCCAAAAAAATTGCAGGCCAAATACGGTATGCAAAGCACCTTGACCCGATGATGGGTATCGTTGCTGCCTATCTCTACAATACGGTCGGCGATATCGATAACATCCGGCGCATGGCCTATTATTACACGACCCATGACCAACCAATTCCGTTCGATATAGCCATGCTCGGGGGACTTGAGCTTATCCGCGGCGACCGTGGATTCTCGGCAGAGGTTCCTGCGGTCCCAAAAGCTCTTGAACAAGATCGAGGTGAGCCGAACTTTACGCAAGTCGCAACTCACAAAGCATTCGGGAACGTCGCTGGTCTAGCGCCTGTTCTCCGGGTGGGATGGCCCTATCTCCGCGAGAGCCGCCATCCGTTTCACAAAAGTTGCTGGAGATTCATCGACCATCTGGCGCCATCGCCGGTGACTACGTTCACCGGTCGCTCCGCCGTCAAATATATCACCGCTGCCTTCAGAGGAGATTGATCGTGAGACTAGTTTTTATTCATGGGATCAACAATGAATCGTATACGAGCGAAGACATCAAAGAGCGATGGTTATCGGCCCTTGAAAAGGGTTGGCAGGAACAGCAGCTCGCTCCAACCAGGAAGTTTACCGTCGACACCGCTTATTACGCAGACATCCTCGCGCAGGCCAGCGACGGAAAGAAGGCCGCCGTCGAAATGGGTGGCGGCGACGTAAGCTCCAGTCTAGCGATTGAATTTCTTAGGGCGTATGCCGAAGAGGCCGATGTCAGCGAAGAAGAGCTTCAGGCCGCAGCAATTGCTGAGGGCATTCCTCCGGAAGCCGTGGCCCAGGGTGTGCCCCACGAAGGATGGGTGATTGCCTTCGCCAAGGTCTTGGAGAGGTTGCTCCCGACAAAAGGGAAATATGTCGCAAGGCTGTTTCTGCGACAGGCAGCGATTTATATCGGCGATCCGGCATTGGCAGCTAAAATCGAAAGCACCATTGCAAAGCAGGTCTTTACCGGAAAGCAGGATCCGACCATCGTGATCGGTCATTCTCTGGGTTCGGTCGTGAGCTACAGGATGCTTGCGGGGCAGGCACTTGCGGGGCGCTCGTTTCCGCTTTTTGTGACAGTTGGATCGCCACTGAGCGTGGACATGTTCCGACCGATCCTCCCAAAACGGGGCCGGCTCCCGACGCCACCGATTGCGCGGTGGGTTAATGGTCGTAACAAGGAAGATTTCGTGACGATGGGTAAGGCCATCACAAAGAATTCAATCGGCTTCGAGGGCGTCGAAGACGTGACCGATATAATTGATAATGAAGACGACCGTCATGATATCTCTGCTTATCTTCGCAGTCCGAAAATAATCAGGGCGATTTTTGATGCAATTGAAGCTTGAGTCATGTGAGACGGAGTGGGCATCATCCGCTCTCATTTACGAACGTCATCTTGCCGGCGAACTGAGCCATGCGGTTCTATGACAGCCAGAGGCTGTAAGAAAACTCTTGCATGTCTGAATTTCCGACTTTATAGCTGGTCCATGTCCTAGTTCGCGACGGGAGTTTCATGTGTCAACGACAACCGCTACTCTTGGCAGTGTTACATTCCCCACGTCGTCAATCGAGGCGACGTTGCGCGCTGATCTGGTTGACGCGATCAAGAATGAGGCGGCGATGAAGGGGATTGTTCTGCCATCGTCTATCGCTGCTATTTCGAGCATGCCAGTTCCGATAGACTCGTTGGTTGTGGTATCGATCTTGTGCAATGTCGAACCCACACTCGGATTCCTGCTGCCCGACAAAGTCGTAAAATCGGGAGGATATTCATCGGTCGACGAGGCCATTCAGCAGCTGCTGCCGAAAATCGAAGATAGGTGGAAAAAACACAAAGGTATCAAGGTATGAAGAGTTCCGCGATAACTCAGGACGATGATGATGTCGAGCGGAGACGATTGGGGGAACGCCTTCGTGATTCTCGGAAATATCTTGGGTTGAAGCAAGAAGAGGTTGCTCAATATCTCAAGATCCCGCGAACCGCTCTGACAGATATTGAGAATGGCCAACGCAAGGTGGAGGCCATCGAACTCAGTCGTTTGGCGAAACTCTATCGCCAGCCTGTCGGCTATTTCACGGGTGAGGATAAGACAACATCAGAGCTTCCCGTTGATGTCGCCCATTTGGCAAGACGCGCTGCAGACCTGTCGACTCAGGACCGGGCGGAGCTCGGAAAATTTGCTGAATATCTGAGTTCGCGATCCCGAACGAGTAGGTGATATTGAATGGTCGCGCAAAACTATGCAGGGGCAGTGAGGGCAGGCGCAATGGCGGCGGCACGGATCCACCGGGATATGACCCTGAAAGAGACAATTGAAGCACGTGGCGGAAATGTCGACGTGTTCAAAGCGATCCATCAACTTGACGTGACGCTATTGCTTCGACCGCTCAAGGGATTGCTCGGCGCATTCTTAAATGAGCCATCCCCAGGCATTCTGGTAACGACGGAACGCCCCATGAGCATTCAGCGGTTCACCGCCGCTCACGAGCTGGGTCATTATATTATGAAACACGAGCCGAGTTTGGACGACGAGAGCATGTTGCGACGGATGCCGATTAATGCGCAACCGGCGTCTGACCTTCAAGAAGTTGAAGCGGATGCTTTCGCAACAGCCTTCATGTTGCCAGCATGGCTTTTGGGCTGGCACATGATGCGGCAAGGATGGACGGTCGAAAATTTCCGGCGCCCCAGTACGGTTTATCAATTTGCGCTTCGATTGGGCGCAAGCTATGAAGCTACTTGCTGGACGCTTGTTCGCAATAATCTCATTGATCGCAAACTTGCGCGCGAGCTGTTGCTGACCAAACCCCGAGAACTGAAGGCCGGCCTTTTGGAGCCTTATGAGCCCGAGAACTATCGCGGCGATGTCTGGTTGCTCACGGAAAAAGATGCGGACACCCGCATAGACGGTAGTCGCAATGATCATTTTGTTTTGCGGCTGAAAGAGCATAGCGGCGGCGGTTATCTCTGGGATATGGATCAGTTGAACGCGAGCGGATTTGCAATCGTGCGCGAGGAGCTGGAGGCTGTCGATGGCGACGGGGTTGGTGGGCCCGTCGTGCGCCGGGTCACCGCCCAGCCAACTTCCTCTTATCGCGGAACGATGGCGATTGACGAACGCCGACCCTGGGATCCCGACGACGCGCCCCTGACCTCTCTTGAGGTAGAGTTCGATCTCACAGGGCCTGAGGAGGAAGGGCTGTCACGGGCAGAACGTCGGGATTTGCTTGAGGCGGCATGAGCAATATCGTCATTAAAAAAGACCTGCGCGCCCTGTTTGGGCCGGCGCGAAATCAAGGCGCACGGCCTACTTGCCTCGCCTTCGCCACCAGCGACACCCACGCGGCCGCGCGCGGGGATTGGTCGCCGCTCTCCTGCGAATATTTGTTTTTCCAGGCGCAGCGGCGTTCGAGCCGTTTGTCCACGCAAGGCGCTCTACCGGCTGCAATCCTTGCCGCTTTGAAGAAGGTGGGGCAGCCCGAAGAAAGTGGCTGGCCATACTTGCCTAAATCGCCGGTGGACGAGAGTACATGGTACCCGCCTGGCACTGTTATCTCGCTTTACGGTCGCAACGGCCGCGGGATGCGGGCTTCGATCACTGACGTAATCGGTGGGATCGATCGAGGGATACCGCTGGTGCTTCTTTTGACGCTGTCTCCTTCTTTTTTCCGTCCCACGAGCGAAGCCATAGTCACGCCGGCGATCGGGGAGCAACCCGAGCCAGAACGTCGACATGCTGTCATTGCCGTGGCGCACGGCCTTGTCGATGAGAAGCGCTCCGTGCTGGTGCGAAACAGCTGGGGTCCGCGATGGGGAGCGTCTGGTTATGCTTGGCTCACAGAAGAGTTTTTAGGACCGCGCCTGTGGGGCGCGCTCGAGTTACTGGAGGACGTAGATGTATCTGGCAGTTCCGCCGCAGCCTGATTGCCAAACCGCGTGGCGTGAGGCCGTCCGTTTGGTCGATGCAAATCCAGGGCATGAAGCGCACAATGTAATCATTGATGTTGTTAACCCCGTAGCTGGGGCCGATCGCGCCAATCCGAAAATCGCTGTCGTCAATACCTTCCTTGAAAAGCACGAGAAGGCCGTCGAGGCCGTCGCAAATACGATCTTCCCGCAAAGCCTCTATTATAGCTTCGGCGCGCCGAAATTTTTTAAAGTCTTCGATGAAAAAGTTCTGTCGAAGGTGCGCAAGAACGACCGATGGTCGGGCTACTACTTCGAGCGGATGACCCACCTCCCTGGAGGAAGTGACAATTTGCCAAATCCGCTCTGGGACATCGTCAGACGAATTCGTGATCCTGACGTCACCGCTCTAAACAAGTTCGAGTTGACCATTTTCGATCCCCTCCGCGACATCGATGACTCGCCCTACGGCGGTCAGTGCCTGAGCTTTTTAAGCTTCAAGCTTGCTCAGAGTGGCAATCGGAAAAAGCTGAACCTCACTGTCATGTACCGAAACCATTATTACATCGAGAAGCTGCTTGGAAACCTGATCGGGTTAGGCAGGTTGATGGATTTTGTTGCCCGGGAAGGTGAGGTTGAACTCGGAAGCCTGACCGTGATCTCAACGCACGCTGTTATCGACCAGCCAGGCAAAACGACGAAGCGACCTGACATCGAGAAATTGCTTGCCGATTTTGACTCGGCGTAAGTTCGCGACGGCTGTGTAAATCTAGAAGGGCAATTCTAGAGTGACTCCCTGTCGGCTGGTGGCCGTGAGGCCGTAGATCTTGCGAAGACCGGAAATAAAGTCGGCCTGACCTCCGTAGCTGGGATGTCGCACGGTGGATACCGGAACGCTGATTCCGTCCAAAGCGAGGCCAGCGTCCCGGCCGATCGCGACGATCCTGCGGGGCCGGATCATCGAAATGAGCGCGGTCAGGAACGGCCATGCTATGTCGCGTTCCTTCCGAGTGTGGCATCGGTTCGAAAAGGGGTCGCCGGCTTCGTACGGGTGCAAAGGAAAGACGTTCCAGAGGACGGCGGGTTCATCGATCACCGACAGCATATTCCATACGACGGCCGCCGTTCGCTCTGCGACAACCGGACCGGTGGTCGCTCTTTCGAGCCTGACCCCTCCGAGTAGGCGGGATGCATCATTGAGATGCACTTCGTCCGTCAAAGGGACCCCGGTACGGCGCCCACCACGATAGCCAAGGTCCCGTGCGATCCAGATTGTATCGACATGAGCTTCCAACGCCGCCTCGAGACAACGTTCGAAATTGTCGCGACGGATCTGATCTGCATCGGCTCGATCATGCGTGGGGCAACATTCACGATAAGGATTAAAAACGTTCGGAAGCTCAAGTTCGGCCAGTGCGGCTGTGAAAGAGTGAGGTGTGATCACGGTAGCTCCTCGATCGTGAGGCGTCTCTGCGCAGTATCTATATGCAATAGCCCTCGGCGGTGTTCCCGTAGAAACCGGAAGGCTGCATATCCTTGGAGGATCGCGTCTTCCCAAAGCCAAAGTGGCACCGTCTCTACCTCATAGCCGCCGACGAACTGTCGGATGTGTTTGAGCAGGTCGAATGGCAGATCTCCCGCGCCCATACCAGAGAAAAGATTTAGATTCACAGCTTGGCCGAAAATCCAAGTCGTGACGCCTTCTTCGATCAGGATGGCGCGGGCACCGTCTTGTGCCTCATCGATCTTGGCTGCGCTTTTCCGCTTGAGCCTAAAAAGAGCGCGGATGACGGGGGACCAGCCAAGGGCAGCGACATAGGCGTAGTGAAAAACATCGTGAAAGCGGTAGTCATCGGGCGTCATCGCGTTGTCGGTGAGGCGGTCGCCTATATTCAAGCCGTTGCAACGTTGGAAAACATAGCGTCGCGCCCCGACTTCACGTTCGAAGATCTCGACGCGTAGATCGCGGGGGAGTTGCTCTTCGGGAACGGCCATACAATCGAGGAGATCCGGATGGATCTGTTCCGCCGGCCATCGGTCGTCAATCTTTGCTAAGTTCTTGATAGCGGCGGCTTCAAGCGTGGTGCCGGACTCACTGGCAGCCTGGACAAGATATCCCATAACGGTTTTCAGGCGCACCACGAGCGCCGGGTGGTCTTTCAAAAGGCGCCCCGCTTCATGGTCCGCCAACAGGCTGCCAACGGCGCCAGCCAATTGCAGCAATGTTCTCTCAAATGCCGGCGTCGGCTGCGTCCGGCGCGGCATGATCTCAGGCTGAATTGCCGAGAATGACAGCGTGCCCTTGTGAGCACTTCTCTCGCCGACGACGATTTCCGACAAGGGAATATTGGCCCGTTCGGCGACGACAGTCAGGTACCACAGGACGTCGCCAAGCTCTTCCGCGACCGCGCTTGCGTATCCAATATAGGAGGTTTGGTCCCGCTGCTTCTTCTTGACTTCACTCAGCAGGCTGCCGGTTTCTCCGAACAAACCCAACAGCGGGAAATTCATCGACCCCGCATCGCTTCGCTGATCGGTCCTTAGAGCCCTCACTGCATATTCATCGACTGACAGCGGGGTAAAGGCTTCGGTCATGATTTGCGCGTCCTGCGTCTGTCGGCAATAGACCCTGCCGGAACTGTGAAGCCGTACGCATCCAGGGCACGAAGGACAACCATGCGCAAAGGCTCGCGTGTCTCAGCGGATCGAATATCCAGCTGCCGCTTGGTTGAAGCGGGGATCAAAACCTGAAGATATTCTTCTTGCTCCTCATCAGAAGCAACCGCTGGATGTTTCATGAGACCATGATACTATCATTTCACGTAAACATGCAATCATGAGATCATGGCGTTGGAACAGTGGGAGGACATTTGTGTCAGAACGGGCCTTGTTTCTTCATTTGACCGACGTGCATTTGATGGCTTCGGGAAATCCCCTGCCCCGAGACGATCACAAAGTGAACATCCCGGGCATTACTCAAGACACTCGCGAGAGCGCTCTCGAGTTGATGTTGAGCCGCCTTGCGGAACGCTTGCGCAAGGACGTACTCCAACTTGATGGCGTTCTCTTTTCGGGCGACGCTCAGGACAAAGGCGAAGCAGGCGGGCATAAGATCCTGTTCGAAATGCTGATAAAGCACTTGGCTGGCTTGGGGATTACGCCGGCAAACATTGTGGCCGTTCCCGGCAATCACGACGTCGTGCAAGATTCTGCTCCCGGCTCGTCGCAGCGTTACGAGCAATTCTTGCAGACTTGGCGTTCCGAGGGATGTGTGACACCGTGGCTGGATGGGATCGATGAGGCCCCTACCGATGGCGGAGCTCATATGCTGCTGGCGAATGATTTCACCTGGGCCGCATTCCCGATCAACACGAGCAACTGGTCTCAAGTTAGCTCAATTCTCCCAAAGCCCCTATCCGATGTCTGGGAGACTATTCCCGCCCTGCTTGCGCCTGATAATCCAGACATGGAGATAACCTTGCGCAAACAACTCAACGGGCTGGCGAGATATGACATGGCGAGGGTGTCGCCCAATCAATTGGAAGTTCTGCGCGAACAAATCGAAGGCGCTCCCAAGCCCCTGGCCGGCCAACAGCTTCGCATCGGTGTTCTTCATCATCACATTCGTGCGCCTTCGCTAAGAGAGGAGCTGAAGCCGTTCGCCGACTTTTCAAATCTGGAGCAACTTCGTGCTTTCTTACGCGACCGCCGGATTTCTGTGTTGATTCATGGCCACAAACATGAATACGCCATGCAGTTCGAACATCTCTACGAGCAAGACTCCGACGATGTCTGGAAAACCTTGGTTATCTCCGGGTCGACATTCGAACCCGGACGGGAGACGGACGCGGCGCGGCTTATTTCAATTTCCGGCATGCCATTTAACCCGTCCATTTCGATCGAACCGATTTCCCTCGTCCGCGGTGGTGTCGATACAAAGCCAACCGCAATGGCGTCCAGGCGAATTTGGAACCACAAATCAGTTCCCGGCGCCCCAATTGTCATCCAGGGAACTGACATTGATGAGGTCTATAATCGGGCGTGCGAGGCAGCCGGTTCAGAGGCGAAAGAGGGTACGTTGATTGTCCATCTTGACCTTCCAGTCTCCTTTCCCGGCTCGCTTCCATTGCCAAACGAATATCCCATTGCAGAGCCCTTAAACGACAACGAACGGCAACAGTGGCTGAAGGAACTTGTCGGGTGGTGGCAGTTGGATCGATCGGGTCTCGATCACCGGATGCCATATGTGCACGGTGGGCGGCTTCGACGGTTCGGGGGCAAGATCGATCAGATAACCCGTATCAAAAGCCTCCTTCGTGAGAAAGCAAGTACGCGTGCACTGGCTGTCCTGATAGACCCTTTCCGCGACTTCACCATCGATGGAAAAGGCGAAGAGTTCGCATCATTCTGTCTCGTTGAGTTCAAGCGACGCGATCTCAGTGACGGGCGTGTAGAATTAGATGCGATTGCCTTCTACCGAGCCCAAGAATTCGCTCGGTGGTGGCCTATCAATGTTGCCGAGCTTCGTTTTCTCCAGTGGGAGATTTGCGGTGACCTAGGCTTCAAACCGGGTCGTATCACCACTATTTCCGCCGATGCTCGAACGCATTCGCGTACGCCGACGCAAGTGGCCATGCCAATCATCGACCGATGGCTGGATCAGGCTCCAGAACGCCTCCACCTTCTCGCGATATCGCTGGGACAAAAACGCATCGATGGAGCGTCACAGGCGCAAGCGGTTGCTGGCTGGAAAAGAACGCTCGACGACCTTCAAGCCGCGGCTGATACCTTCAATCCAGACGGAATACCGACCCCAATTGAGGGACTTCAACTTCTGGCCACTTATCTTCGCGTCTCAAATGATGGGGATATACAAATCGCCGAGGCCGCAGTGCTAATCGAAGATCTGGCCGATAAGAACCGGGCGTATGAGCGCGGGGCGAAAAACAAACCCGATTTCGACAGCTGGGCGCCTACGGTGAGACGGTTGGTCCAACGACTTCGCGAATTTACCGAATCCCGCTCAGAGCACGGGAGCCCAAGCTAGGGGTTCCAGGATGCAATGACCATGTCCACTTAACGGGCTTCGCAAGCCCGAAAGAACGAAGCGATTTTGGGATGTTCGATCTTGCGCAACAGGTCCGGACGGCGCCTGCCGAAATGCTGGTAGGCTGCCGCAGCCATGTCGCTTTCCTCGAGCCTCATCAACTCTGCCGCGAGTTCCGCATCGGTTAGCCTCGGCTCCATCCATTTCAGTCGGAGAACCTTGAGGGCTTCCCGAAGGAATTCATCGTCGAATTGGTCGAGATCGGAAATTTGGTTTCTTGAATCGGATCGCACTTGCTCCTCAACCGCGAACCATTTCTGGAGTACGCTATCGAGATCGGCCCACATGACCGAAAGCGGCAGACTTCGAATTCCGAAATCATAAGGTGAAATGCCATGGAACTTCGAAACAATGTCTGGAGCCATTTTGAAGTGCCGCTCGTATAGATGGAACGACGCCGCAAAAAAAGTCGCCGTTCCCACCCGGGTGTTTGTCCAGCCCGCTAGGAGCTCATGCAGCACGCTCCACTCGAAAGCGTTCGCTCCAGAGAAACCCCACATCGCATCATTGCTTCGGATGGCGATGCTCATGTTAAGCCGACCATCACGAATGAGCCATCCGATCCAATTGTTGCATGGAATATCGAGGCTCGCTGCATAATCGAGCTCCGGATCGAAGATACTCATGACTGCCCGCCGGGTCGAAGGATCATTGAGCAACAGCTTTCGGACCTCATCGAGCTGATCAGATCGACCGCGCCAGTTGCGAAGTCGCGGCCCATATCCGGCACGCCACGTTTTTCCATCATCAGAAAAATCCGGGGCGCGCGGCAGATAGTGAGAAAGCCAGGCAACATCGTTTCGTCCTGCGACGATCCAGATCGACTCGGCAATCTGGGCAAAGCAGTCGTTGAGGCGGCCGGGGAGAAATAGAAACCGTTCCAAGGGTCGCTCAAGGACGGTAACCTGATTGCAGATTTCGCGGGTCAGCTGCCCTCTCACGGCAATCTCGTCGCCTTTTTCCATAATTTCGGCGAAACTGCCGGGTGCCGCAAAGCTGATATTTCGATAGATGGGTGACATGGACCACAAGACTCGCGCTGGACTCTGTTTGCCATAATCTGGATAGTCGCACGGAATTCTACAACCTTAATTGTATAATGGTTTTGCTCAGATGCTTGTTACCGCGCCGACTTCCCTCGACGAACTGGCCAAGTACATTCACCCATTCATGGCGTTAGCCGGCGAGAAGCGTTGGATCAAGCGCCTCGATCAACTGGCCACCGACAAGGACGCATCTTATTTCCGGTGGAAAATTGTCTCCGACTATCATTGGTTAGAAATGGCCATCGGATTTCAAGCTGAAGTCTTTGCGAAGGAAGGCAAGCTTCGTCCGGATCTAGTCGACGAGCTCATCATGGCATCTCTCAATTTCGCAGCGGTAACTGTGGAGATCCATTCCCAACTATCGCCCAAGGGACGACAGGTGCTTGAAGGGCGTTTACGCGATGCTTTGAAGGCGGAAAACGGTTTTGCCCCCGTCTATCTGGAATTCGATCTTGCCCAGCGTTTAATGGATCACGGTTACGACGTTGAGTTCGCAGATATTGAAGGACGAGCCCAGTTCGATCTCCTCTTTCGTAGAGGTTCGTTTGCTGGCGAAGTCGAATGCAAGAGCCTTTCCGCGGATGCAGGGCGGTCAATTCACAGGAAGGATTTCTACCGCTTTATGGAGTCAATCGGTCCAGCATTGACGCAGCACACGGTGTTGAAGCAGCGAGAGGTCTTGATCGTCACGCTTGACTCCCGCCTGTCATCGAACACGGCCGAGCAGCGCGATCTTAGACGGGCCTGCGAAACAGCTTTACTTCCGGGGGCACCAACGACAATCTCCGGTCCGGGATTTCAATTGCTTCGGACATCTTTCGGGATTCCTCTAAGCGGCGTCATCGACCAGAAAACCATATATCAGTATTTTAAAAAGGAACTCGGCCAAAATATCCATATTTCTGGCGCGATGGGGGAGGATTTTGGCTGCTTCTTGGTCATGCGAAGCAATCGTGAAGACGACACTTCAAAACCGTTGCTTGAGGCGATGCGGAAGGCAGCAAGCCAGTTCACCGCGACGCGTCCAGGGTTCATTGCTATCCAAGAGCACGGCATCGAGGCCGCTGATTTGATGCTGCCCCACATCCGGCGACGCATGGGGATCTTGTCCTATGCCCTTTTCGGCCACTATGGCGCATCGCATGTCAACGCGACCTACGTCTCCGGATTCGGAGCAATCGTCTTGCGCAATGGTTTGGTGGGCACGCCAGCCTTTAGTATCCCAAATCCTCAACCAAAATTTTCGGTGCAGGCAGCCGATGCAGAACCTTTTCTTGGAAGCGATCTCACGGATCAGGAATATGCGGACTTCATAGGCGCTCCCCTTCCGGCTCCTGACATTTCTTTTCTACCTGTTGAGCATGTGCCTCCTCCCGAGCAGGCTGGTTGAGCTCATTCAAAAGGCAGCGCACGTTGTAAACGTTTCAAAGCACCCCCCACGCCCGAAACCTCCCCCTCCCCGT
Organism: Agrobacterium sp. ICMP 6402; assembly: GCF_009498615.1. Taxonomy (NCBI): domain Bacteria; kingdom Pseudomonadati; phylum Pseudomonadota; class Alphaproteobacteria; order Hyphomicrobiales; family Rhizobiaceae; genus Agrobacterium; species Agrobacterium sp. ICMP 6402. Next base: position 14,500 of record NZ_QSNV01000014.1, on the reverse strand, counting down.
CATCTCTCTGAGGCCGAGTTCCGAAACAATCCGCCGCGCCGCCTGCGGCGTGACGTCCAGCGTCGTCGCCACCATCCCGGCCGAGACCAGCGGCTTTGCCATCACCAGATCGACCAGCGCCGGCAATTTCGAGGAGGTTCGCCGTCCTTCAATTTTTCGGTCCATCATCGTCTTCGCCAGCGTCAGCCGGTCATGCTCTTTCATGCCGATCTCGGCAGCCGCCAAAAATCCGTGGGCAATGGCGAGCAGCCGGGTTTCCCGATCACGATGCCGGCGCCGATCAACGGCAATGGTTTTGAGGCCGAGATTGATGGCGGCCAGATGGGCGCCGGTGTTAATCCCCGCCTGGCGCAGGATCGAGGCGCACAATAGCCTGCCGAGCCAGGGCGCGTGCTGAAGGACGGAAAGCTCGTTCCAGGCATCGAGGGCGACGATGGCCTGCGCCACCGCCGGTAGACTTTCAGCTTGGCGCAACACGCCTCGCCATTCGTCTAGCCGTGCATCCTCGTCCCAGTCGAGATCGTAGATCATCGAATCTTTCTCGGCCCCGCCGTCGCGGCTGGGCCGTGTTGCATTCACGATTGCCGCCTCCGATCGCGCCAGAACCGCATCGATGGCGGCATAGTCGACGCCGGGGAGATTTTCGACGTCGTCACCTTCCTCTCCCTCCCCTTCCGCGTGGATCGCGGACGCCGGCCAAATAACTCCGGCTGTCGACGCCTCGTCCCCGCCGCCCGAACCGATCTCCGAGGTTTTCCGCAGCGAGCGGATGCCGTCGGCAGAGAGCGCCCAATCCGGGGATTGGCCGGCGGCCCGCCGACGCGTGCGCAGCACGTCCAGGGCGATGGTCAGTTCATGGGTGGGCGTGCGAATGTCCCGGGTGTCGTCGTGGAGGACGAGGTCTTCGAGGTGGACGAGTTCGCCATCGATCCACAGCGAGGCGCAGGCGTCAGTGAAGTGGGTGCGCTCGATCCACCCCAGACCGACCGGAGAACGGGCGATGCGCTCATCAAGACGCGTGAGTGCGATACCCGCCCGAAAAGCCGGCTCCAAAAGCGCTGTCATGGTGATTTTCGGGATATCGTAAGCCATTGATATTATGGTAAACGATTTGCTAAACGAACTCTATATCAATATTGTGGTTCTCCATATGGTGTGATCGCGCGTTGATGTCATAACCATCGATAAGTACCTCTTATCGATGGTTATTGATTTCGAGTCGCAAATCAGAAAAGGTCGTGTCATTGGACGGCCACGGCGCCGTCTCGAAGCACCGTTTTGGAGCCACGCTTGCCATCTTCAAGCCAAACGTCACTGGTTGATCGCCGCGCCGAAGAGCTCGACACAATCGCCGCTGTCCTGCCGATGGAGCGGCGCGACGAACTCGCCGAGCTGCTGACCGACCAGGACATCCAAACCCTCAAGCATCTGGTCAACGAGGGCATGGGCGAAAACACCCTGCGGGCACTGACGTCCGATCTTGCCTATCTGCAGGCCTGGTCGCTGGCGGCGACCGGCGCCTCCCTCCCCTGGCCGGCACCAGAAGCGCTTCTCCTGAAATTCGTCGCCCATCATCTGTGGGATGCGGAAAAACGTGTGACGGATCCCGACCACGGCATGCCTGCCGCCGTCGACCAGAACCTGCGCGACCAAGGCTTTCTGAAATCACTCGGCCCGCATGCACCCGACACCGTGCGCCGCCGGCTGGCAACCTGGTCGACGCTCACCAAATGGCGCGGGCTGACCGGTCTCTTCACCTCCCCTGCCCTCAAATCGGCGATCCGTCTGGCCGTGCGCGCGGTCCCGCGGACCCATCGTCGCAAGAGCGCCAAGGCGGTCACATCAGATGTGCTGGCAAAGCTTTTGGCGACCTGCGCGACCGACAGCCTGCGCGATGTCCGTGATCGTGCAATCCTGATGGTGGCCTTTGCCTCCGGTGGTCGCCGGCGCAGCGAGATTTCCAGCCTGCGCGTCGAACAGATCAGCGTCGAGCCGCCGATCAAAACGGACAGCGGCCCTCCCCTCCCCTCGCGTGCTATCCATCTCGGCCGCACCAAAACCTCCGGCGCCGATCACGACGAAATCGTCTATCTTACCGGCCGGCCTGTCGAGGCGCTCGATGCCTGGCTCACGGCTGCAAACATCGCGAGCGGCTCGGTGTTTCGGAAGGTCGATCGCTGGGGCAATGTGTCGAAGCGGGCGCTGGAGCCAGGGGCGGTTAATGCAGTTGTCAAACACCGAGCGCAGATGGCCGGCTTAGCGCCGTCGGAATTCTCGGCTCACGGCTTAAGATCCGGATATCTGACCGAGGCGGCTAACCGTGGAATCCCCCTCCCCGAGGCCATGGAGCAATCACGGCACCGCTCAGTGCAGCAGGCTTCGAGCTATTACAACAGCGCGACGCGGAGAAGTGGCCGGGCAGCAAGACTGTTGTGAAATGCGGCAAACAAAGTTTCCCGCTCCGTGTCGTCACGTTAACGCTCGTATTTGTTACAGTCAGTGTGGCGGCCGGGAGAAACAGATAGCGCGTCACATAACCCGTGTTGTTTTCTACGTAATGTAAACCTATCTCGATTTAGATTTAATGACAATGTAGCTCACTGAGAGGGGAGAAAGGCGCGCTGCCCTCTCTCCCCCACAAGCACTAAACCGGTTTCCCCCATGCTTCAGCCTGCGGCTTGCAGCACCGGTCCGATTTTCTACAAAAAATCCGACGCGGCCCTTCGGGTGGGTGATCCCCCTCCGGTTTAGCGCTTGTCCCCCTCTCTCCAGCTGTTCCGCACGAGCTCGGGAGCAGGACCAGGTCCTGCCCTCCCTTCGATTTGGGAGGTCAAACGGCTTCGGCTGGTTTTGTGGATAGAGGTGAGATGATGAAACAGGGAATGGAAGACGGTTCGCTCTTCGAGAAAATGGAACGCCACATCGCGGCTCAGATGGCGACGGCTAAGACGGTGAGAGAATGGGACGAAAAGCGAGCGACCGAGCGCGTAAGTCCTGTGATTTATGCCGGGGCTTTGGCTGCTGCATCGAAGGAAGATGAGGCGGCACGACTATCGATCGTCATGCACAAGCCAGCCGACCGAAACGAATCCGACCGCAAACTCGAATATTTAGCTGCCTATATCCTGACAACGCAGGCAGCTTTGGATCCCAAAGAGATGGAAGTGATTCAGACAGAGGCGGACAACCTCACTGTTTGAGTTGGCCTGATAGCTGCTAATATCCGTTCGCAACCCAATCGCCTGAAGCGGTTTTCGAATATCCAATAACGCGATCGAGAGGTTGGGCGGACGGGGTAAACTTGATGGACGTAAGACAAGACACTCCCGGCCCGGCTGGATTCTGGTCGCACTCGCCAAGTCGTATTGAGATACGGTCCTCAGATCCGCGAGTTCGCATCGGATTGGAGGAGTAGGCTCGGCGGTATGCCGCCAAGGCCTCTTCTTCGCTCGGGGTCTCCAAGGCCGGGGCTACAAACTCGCGCGGCAGAAGAGACGGATCAGCTTCTATTGCTGCTACAATTTCTTCATGCGTGGGTGCGCGAACTTGCGGATCTGGCTGCGGCATCAAAACGTAAGTTGCGCCGGAGCCGGCAGCAATGCCAACTCCGGTAGCGATTACGAGTAGAATGTTCTGGTTCATGGCGCTGGCCTCATAGATTGAGGTTGAACCAATGACGTTCCTTCACGCCTTTGTCGTTCGGGATATCGAAGTAATAGGGGTCAGCCCTCATTGGCCTTGGCTGCGTGATGACAACTTGGCAGCTGTTGCCAAAGCCGTTGTCATTGTTTGAATTAAGTTCGCGGATTGTGATGCCGGCCTGCTGGTTCGCGCGTTCGTTCCCGTAGAGCGTCCGGAAAGCGCCGCGGTTGCTGCACTGGTTGACCGTCTTTGTGCATACATTCGCCTCGCCACCGCCAAAGAGGGAGTCGTTGTCGCGGCCAGACGATGCCCGCCCGGCCTGAAAACCGGCAGGGCAATCTTCAAAAGGTTGATGGCCGGGTTTCCCGGCTTTAGCTTCTTCGCAGATCGGCCACGAAAAGCCGGGCTTCTTCATAGCCGAAATCAATTTCTGCATCGGCGGCACGCAGTACCCAACCCCCTGCCATGAAGGGTTTTTGGACGCTGCGCAAAGGAGGATCTGGCACCCCCAAGACGCATTTTGCGCCCTTGCGGCAGGTGTCATGGCAAAAGCCGCAACACCTGCGGCGACAAAATACAGAGCTTTCATTAGCTTTCCCTCTCTCATTCGTTCACTGCGGAATTGGCCGGTGTGAGATCTTGGCTTCTATCGCGTGGGGGTCTGTTCGGTCGGAGGCCGCATAAATGACGGCGGCGATCAACGAGAATGCTGCAAACCAGAGGATACCGACGCGGTAGAGGAGGGGGCGGTTTGGGATATCCCGGCAAACCGCCGCAAATGCAAAAAAGCCGACAAGATAGCTGTCGAAAGCGAGATGACGCTCGGCCTGGAATAAGGCTGAGGCCACGAGGAGGACCAAAGCGCAGGGGGCGTGGATCCACCACAAACGTTCGCAGGGCACGATCAGGGCGAGCGAAAGGGGAATGGCAACCAATAGCGCCGCCATCGGATCGATAGCGAACGATGTCGCGATATGTGCGATATCCGGCAACTATCGATCTGTCCTCTTAGGTTTGTTGCGTGCGTCAGCAAACGGCGGCGAGATTTCGCTTTTTCGTTCTGCCAAAAGGTTGAAATCCGCCAGAGGTCGCCGCTCAAGGGTCTTATCAACCGCTTTGCGCCGCCATTCGTTCATGTCGAGCACGTAGGTGCCCCACATTCCATAACGGGCGGCCATGGCATCGTGCTGATAGGAAAGGTACTGTTGGTTGGCGTAGGGGGAATCCACTCGCGCCCAGCCTACGCGCAGCATTTCCGTCGCCACGTCTCGGCCTTTGACCGTGCATTGAGCGAGAGGAATGCCATCATTCCCATACCCAAGCGTCGTGCAGACCGTCACCTTGTTGCCAATGGTTCGCTTCAACCAAGCTTTTGCAAGCGGGCCACAGGAAACCGGCATAGGCGCTTGGTTCTTTGTCCGGTCTACCCACTTGGGGTGGAGAGCCCATTGCGGGAGCTCGCATGCATCGATACTCGCGAGGCGGACCTTATAGCCACGTCCGAGAGAGCCATACCAAAGAGTGCGGCCGTCCAGAACGGTTACAACGCCTTTGAAGACCGGCAACCTGACGGGCGCGGAATCGACGGGTGGTGCAACGCGCCCCGAGTAGCGCGGGGTATAGTATTGTAGGTCGGCGGCCATTGAAGGTGTGGCAATCGCAGCGATAATGACGCCGAACAGGGGAATATGTTTCATTGCTCCGCCTTCCTGGCGCGCTGATTGGCTTCTCGGCTAAGGGTGATCGACGGGTGCTGGACGTCTTTGAACTGCCAGAGACCCGCCTTTTTCTGCTGGGCCATCTGTTCGGCCACAGAGTAGGGGACATGATATGGAAGTCCGTCGCTCTTCAATGCAGCAAACGCGTACCCACTGCTGACGAGAACCTGCCCTAGATCCAGCCGCTGGCTCCCAACGGTCGCGTAACAAATGACATACGAAATGTCGTTTGCCTTAGCGACTGGTGCGCAAATCGGCTGCGTGTCCTTGATATACGCGGCAAGAACAGCGAGGGACGCCTCGCCGCAATCGCGAGTGTTACCGTGCGCATCGGTATAATTGGTACCGCGCAAACATGACTGTATTCCATAGAGACGGAACCGCTCTCCATTGGATACCCATGTGTCCCCGGTCTCCAGCGTTATTCCGTCCGGCCTTAAATCGAAATAGCCCTCCGGGGCTGCGAGAGCCCAGGTAGGCATCAGTGCTGCCATGAGAAGGGCTATCCGCTTCATTGCGACTTTACCCGCGGATCGGCCCACATGCCGAAGTCGCCCTTTTTGCCGAGATTCTCGGCTTCCTGAAGATCAGGCCGCTCCACTGATCCATCAGGTTTTTTGGCGAGACGAAGAGCGCCTAGAGAAAGAAGCTGTTCCTCAAAATTATCGACCGAGTCCATGGCACCAGGGTAATTGTAGTACCCGTAGCACGTCGCATTCTGCATCGGCGCCCCCTGCTCGCTGACGAAGGCGCGGCAGAAAACGACTTTTGGGCTCTGCAACATGACCTGAAGCTGTTTAAGCGCATAGTCATCGCAGGTTCCGGCATAGTCTTCCGTCCGGTTGACCAAATCGCCCTTACACGGCTGGAGACCGTAGAGATGTACTGTCGTCTTATCGTCAATCTTGAAGTCGGTTCCGGAGACTGCCTTGAACCCTGAGGCTGTTGCATAGCCCTTCCGGTCAACGACCTTCCCATTGCCGTCATAATACTCGATCACCAAAGCCGTTTTACCGGGGGCGGCGAGCGACTTGACGTAATCCTTGTTGATCGCCGGCGCGGCAAAAGCTTGTGTTGCCATCGCGCAACTCGCGAGTGCGGTAATGATGGTCCGTATCATTTTCTAGCCCTAACCATCTTGGTACAACGGATTCCCTTGAGAAAGGGGGTTTAACACTGGCACAAAAACTTGTAAGTCTGAGCCAAATCGGTATGCTACAAGCATCAACTTAATCGGTTTTTTTCCTAATCACAACACCGTTTGGCAGGCGGAGACGATGGAATAAAGGGCTCGCATGGCAGGCTTTTCAGGCACCACCGTCCTTTTTGGGACAGCTCTCGTTACGCTGTGGTCGGCCAACTGCGCATATGCCCAAGACGCTGTAAGAAATACCAGAATAGCTAGTGCATACAACGAAACCGAAGCGTCTGAAACGCCGTCGCTCGCGACTAATTTCGCGGAAAGATGGGCCGGTGAGCCTGTTGCAGCCAAAGAATTTGTCTTGGGCGCTGATGGTGTAGTGAAGGGCGCGAACCAGCAGAAAAACACGACCGAAGCGGCGGCTTTGCCGAGTACCAAAATTGGCGCAGGAAACTCCCCATATGTGGATGCATCGTTATCAACGGTAGACTCTCCGACTGCTACTCGTGCGACCGGTTCACTTAGCCAAATCGGCGCAGGAAACGTGTTAGCTTCGCCCGTAATGGGGGCAAAAGAGTGTGGCGCATCTCCAATGACGCCGGACGAGATCAAAGCTTTGGTTGTAGAGACCGCGCGCCGCCATCAGGTTGATGAGGGGTTTGCTGTGGCAATCACTTGGGCCGAAAGCAGGTTTGACGTGGTTCGCAACTCTCCCAAAGGAGCTCGTGGCCCCATGCAGCTTATCCCCGATACCGCAACGAGGTTCGGCGTCGTTGATATCTGCGATCCACGGCAGAACATCGAGGGTGGCATCAAGTATCTCCGGTTTCTGCTCGATGAGTTTCAAAATCCTCTGCTCGTAGCCGCTGCATACAACAGCGGCGAGAACCGGATCTACGAATATGGCGGCGTTCCGCCCTTTCAGGAGACGGTCGGATACGTAGCAAAAGTCCTCAATTTTCAGCTTGGTCTTCCGATGCCTGCGGGCAAGCGGAAGGCCGGAAATGTCGTCCGTGAGGCAGCGGCGACGAATACGGCCAACGGTAGCGGGGTAATTGCCGTTGAGAAAACCGGCAAGTTTGTCGGCGGCGTGATGCACTTCTAAGGAGAGAGTCAGATGAAAAAGGTGAAGTTGGGTCAATCCCAAGCGGTTAAGGTGATCGCGCTTCTTGGCGTGGTCGCGGCGGTGCAGATCGTCGGCGCGGAGTTGGCGTTTGCCCAAGGCGCAGGCGGCGGAGGCAGTGGTGCTTTCGGCCCTATCCAGACCGCCGTGCAGATGATCGTGGATTTCATCACTGGCCCATTTGGCCGGTTGTTGGCGATCATTGCCGTTATCGCCCTGGGCTTCATGGCATTTGCCGGTCGTTTGTCTTGGTTTACAGCCGGCGCGGTCGTTATTGGTATCGGCCTCGTCTTCGGCGCTCCGGCCATTGTTGATCAGATGATTTCTTCGGTGGGCGGGCAGTAAGTTGAGCGAGTTCTCGGATGAGAAGCCGGCGCTCACGCCTTTGGTGATCGGTCTGACCCGATCACCAACCCTATGGGGCGTGCCATACATGGCGGTGGTGCTGATCATCGGCCTCACCATCATCGGATGGCTTGCGTCGAACCATCTCGCGGCACTTCTGCTCGCGCCTGTGGGCTATCTCGTCCTTTTCTCGCTTTGCACATGGGACGCGAAAATTCTCGACGTGCTTCAGGTTTCGTCACGCAAGACACCCCGCACTCCCAATAAGCGCTTTTGGGGCACCAACTCGTACGGACCATAATCATGCTGAAAGTCGTCAAAGAAGAGCTAGGATTTGGGAAGGTCGCAGGAAACGAGCGGCCTATGTCCGTTCATATTCCCTACATGCGGCATGTCTCGGACACGGTGGTAGGTCTCGAGAATGGATCACTCGCCAGTGTCATCAAGCTCGACGGCTTGTTTTTCCAGACCGAAGACCAGGCCGAATTGAATATGCGATCAGTCGTCCAGAACACGATGATACGCGCGCTCGGCTCAAGCCGGTTTTCCCTATGGTCAACCGTGATCCGTCGCGAGGTCGAGACCGAGATCGGCGGAACGTTTGATCAATCATTCTGCGACATCCTGAATACGCGATACATGGGTCAGCTTCGCAAGAAGCGCATGTTCACCAACGAGATCTACTTGACGATTGTCCGTTCGGGCATGCGCGGCGCGCTTGGTGTTGGCGACTCTCTCAAGCGGATTTTTACGCAGTCCAACAAGGACGCCAAAACACAAGCCACGCGCGAAGAGGTAACGGACCTAGAGGAACTGATCGGGAATATCGTCCGTGAACTGAGTAAATATGGAGCCCGCACGCTCGGCATAACCTATCGGAAGAAGTCCGATGATATTGCAAAGATCGAGGGGCAGGAGGAAGAGACCAAGGGCGAACCGTATTCCGAGCCCTGCGAATTTTTCGATTCTGTCCTCACGGGGAGTGTGTCTCGAAAGATGCGATTGCCGCGCATGGGCATTCGCAACTTCATTGGAACATCTCGTCTCCACTTCGCCAAGCGCGCCTTTCACGCGCAAGCCGCCGTGGACGAAGATTCGCGGTATGGCGCACTGCTGTCCATCAAGGAATACCCTCCTTTCACTGGACCTGGCATGTTGGACGGACTGTTACAGGTGAACCATGAGTTCATCCTGACGCAGTCGTTTACCCTTGCAGACAAGCCAATTGCGCAGGAGCGCATAACGCGCCTTCAGAGGCAAATCCGTGCCTCGGATGAAGCTGGGACGTCTGTAGAATCTGACATCAATTTTGCTCTCGACAGTATGCTGAATCAGGAAGCCGTGTTTGGCTTCCACCATTTTTCGCTACTTTGCATTTCCCGGGACCTCGAAGGCTTGAGCCGCTGCGTTTCGGAACTTGGTGCATGCCTCACGGACATGAATATCAACTGGCTGCGTGAAGATCTCAATCTTGAGGCAGCGTTTTGGGCGCAGTTGCCCGGTAACCATTCCTATATTGCTAGAAAGGCGATGCTCTCCAGCTCGAACTTCTCGGGCCTGTCATCAATGCACAATTTCGCCAGTGGTCAGGCGGAACGTACGCATTGGGGCCTTCCCATCACGATCCTTGAGACGACATCGCAGACGCCCTACTGGTTCAATTTCCACCGCCGCGATATCGGGCATTTTACCGTCACAGGACCGACCGGCTCGGGTAAAACTGTCGGTTTGAGTTTCCTGCTCGCGCAGGCCATGCGAGTTTCCCCAACACCCCGCGCCGTCTTTTTTGATAAGGACCGCGGAGCCGAAATCTTCGTTCGAGCCATCGGCGGATCTTACGAGATCCTTTCCCCGGGTACACCAACTGGATTCAATCCGCTCCAGTTGGAGAACACGGGACCAAACAGAGAATTTCTTCAGCGCCTTCTCAAGGCGATGCTCGGTGGACGTGATCGCCGCGACTTCACCCAGGAAGATGAAGATATCATAGAGCGCGCTGTGGTCCGCCTCATGGAAGAACCGGCACAACAGCGAAACCTCACCAACCTCGGCAACCTGCTTATGGGCCGTGCCCGTGCTGATGCCAATGACCTCTATTCTCGCCTTCGTCCTTGGACCGAGGGCGAAAAGGCTTGGCTCTTTAACGCTCCACACGATGTGCTGTCCTTCTCTGGCCGGACGGTGTTCGGCTTTGACATGACCAGTATTCTTGGGAACGAAGAACTGCGGACGCCCGCCCTCATGTATCTCTACCATCGGCTTGATGAACTGCTGGATGGCAATCCGGTCATGTTCTTCATGGACGAAGGCTGGCAGCTGCTCCTCGATGAAACTTTCAGCGCGTTCATTGTCGACAAAATGAAGACCATTCGTAAGCTCAACGGCATCGTGGGCTTTGGCACTCAATCGGCCGCCGACATTGCAAAGTCGAAGGTCTCTCACACGCTCATTGAGCAGTCTTCCACGAACATTCATTTCCCGAACCCGCGTGCAGACGAAGAGAGCTACATCAAGCGCTTCGGTCTCACGGTGAAGGAATACAACTTCATCAAGAACACCCCGCCCGAAAAGCGAACCTTCCTGATCAAGCACGGCAATGACTCAGTCATCGCCCGGCTGGACCTTTCGAGCATGCCCGATCTCGTCAAGGTCCTGTCCGGGCGCAAGGAGACGATCGAGGAGTGCGCCGCACTCCGCGAACAATATGGAGACGAGCCGGAAAACTGGTTGGCTAAATTTTGCGGATGGGAGAATGCTGAATGAGGAAAAGTCCCACTCTGGTGCTGCTTGCTACAGCCATGTCGATTGGCGCTCCAAGCGCAGCCTTTACGCAGGTTCCAATCACCGACGCCGCACTAACGGCGGACGACACGGTGAGGGAGAAAACAACCGACGACATCAAGGAAACAGACAAGAAACGCCACACTGTCAGCACCAGCGTCACTTGCTCGATGTACAAAAAAGGCAAGGGAGGCGACGCGCCGTCTGCCGCGCAAGCTAATCCGGAGATCGTCGGCCTCGTAAAGCGCGTTGCCCAGGAAGAGGGCGTAGACGAAACGCTGTTCATGGCTCTTGTCTATCAAGAGAGCCGCTTCAACCCCTGCGCAAAATCACCGGTAGGCGCGACGGGTCTATCGCAGCTTATGCCAGGAACCGCAAAGGACCTCGGCGTTGACCCAAACAACATGGAAGACAACCTTCGGGGCGGCGCGCGGTATCTCAAGCAACAGCTGAAGCGTTTCAACGGGAATACGAACCTCGCTCTGGCCGCTTACAATGCTGGCCCTGGCAACGTGCAGAAGTATGGCGGCATCCCACCATTCAAAGAAACCCAAGGCTATGTCGCGAGCATCACGAAACAATGGATGCCGCAGTTTGGCGGGTCGGATACCTCAAACATTCCGATGAACTATGGAGGAGGCAGCACAGCCTTCTCGGGTGCTCGTGACAGCTCGATGAACGCTATGGCAACGAGCCAGTCCATCACGGAAAGCAGTGGCAATGTCAGTTCGTGGTTGCAGCAGCTCGGGCAGATGCAGACGGGCACGATCCAAGACAGCTGGGACCAGAACTCAGGGGCGCGAAACGCGAATCTCGAAATGATGAATCAGGTCATTCGTCTTGGAGCGACAATGGCTGAACTCATGAACTCGAAGAACGCGCTGGATCTCGGTGAAAGATCCGGCTCGTCTCGCACGAGCTCGGTGAAGAAAAACGACGATAAAGACCCCGAAACGGTGAAGCTCTGTGACCCGGCGCTGAACGTGGAGTGGAACGAGAAGGAACAAGCTTGCGTCCAGAAGAGGGAACGGGCGTCCGAAATGAAACTGATGTTGAGTACACAATAAAGGAGAACTGCCATGAAAAAGACGATCGCAACGGCGTTTTCGCTGGCTCTAGCTTCGACAGCGTACGCTCAGGTCCCCACAATCGACAATGCTAACCTGAAGGTTGCTCAGGAAACATCGAAAACAACGACCGACATCCTCGATACCAACAAGGAGGTTCTCAAGACGGTCGAAGAAACACTTAAAGCCGTAACGGGTGACCGTGGAAGCGTGCAAAGCCCTATGCAGAACCTTGCTATCGGCAATGGCTTCAGTGTCTCCCAGATGCCGTCCTTCGACAGCTTGATGAGCGGTGGCGTACCGAATTTCGGGAACATGGGGGGCGATATCGGCAAAATCGCCTCCACGTTTATCAACGGGCTGCAGTTGGTGAAAAACCTGTCGGGAAAGGCCGATAGCACATTCTCAGGCGACAAGTCCTATGAGGAGGTGATGAACACGGTTCTCGGCGTTGCGGCTTTGGTGACCGGTTCAAACCAGGCGGTACAACAGCGTACCCAATCCTTCCAGCAAGCAGGTCAGCAGATTGGCAAGGCTGAGGATATCAAGGGCTCGATCGATCAGAATACGCAGCTTCAGGTCCAATCCGGGCTGGTGCTAAACGAAATGATCGGCGTCATGAATGGCACAGTCCAGTCGCTCAACGCTCAAAACCAGCAACGTCTTGTCGATATGTCGAACTCGAAGAAGGCGATGACCTACGGTGATTAAGGCATTCGAGATAGCGGGAACGGTGCTTCTAGTCGCGACCTTTACAGCCGGGCTTGCCGGCTGTGGGACGGCCGCGAAAGAGAAAACGGCACCATGCAAACGGCCCGCCAATATGACGTCTTATGCTGAGGATCCACGTCACGACTGTGGTCCAATGACAAGCGTCAATGGCGAACCATCCGCCGCTCTGGCGGCCATCGGCACAATAGCAACTGAATAAGGATGTTGGGCGATGGAGGATTTCCTCGGTGGGCTTTTGGATCGGATCGAACAGACGGGCGCTAGCTTTACGCAAAGCGCCTATGGGGTTGTTGCGAGCGAAGTAACGCCGCTTCTAACCGTGCTTCTGATTGCCTACGTCGCCTATTACGGTCTTCAACTGATCATGGGCACTGCGCGTGTCAGCGTTGGGGAGGTGATCAGCCGCGTAGTCAGAATGACGCTGATCGTTGCTTTCATAAACTCATGGGGTAACTTCAACACGTTCTTCTACGCTTGGCTGAGCGATACACCGGAAGACGTGGGACGGGCAATTCTCGCGGTCAGCAATACAGGTATCACAGAGCCGACAAACGGCCTTTCGATGATCTGGGAAACGGCCAACAAGGCGGCGGGGGCCTTTGCTGAACAGGCCGGTTATTTTTCTGTTCTTCCGGCTATGGTCGGTTTTCTGATCATGTTTGGCGTCGGGGTGTTTATCGCCGTCGCTCTTGCGATCCTTTTGCTTGCTAAGGTCATGATGTGGGTGCTGCTAGGAACCGCCCCCATTTTCATCGCATGTTTGTTGTTTCAATCTACGCGAAGCTACGGAATGGCATGGTTCCAAAGTGTGCTGATGTACGCGATTATTCCGTTGTTCGTTTACGTGGTGGCTGCGTTCTTGATCTCCGCAATGGATCCAGAGTTGACGAAAGTCGCTGCAGCGGCCGATCAACGCAGGCTTCAACTCGATGATGTTGCAGCTTTCCTTCTTTTGTGTGCCGCCGGCGCCTTTGTGCTTTTCAACATACAGACACTTGCTCAGGGGATTACGGGGGGTGTCGCAGCCGGGATCGGCCAAGTGGCGCGAACCGTCGGAGGCCTGACGGGCTTCAGTGCCCCCGCTGCTGCACTCACAGGAGCGCGCAGTGTCTCCGGCGCGGCCGGTCGGATCGGGATGGCTGCCAGGGAACGTACCCATGCGGGAATGCGGGAAAATATTCGAAATGCAAGCGCGGACGCGATGCAGAAAAGCATCAGCAGCAACAGCGTGCCACGTTAAGCGCAGGCTGTTCAGAGGGGTTTAAGGGCTAGACCATGGCAGATTCAAATGAAGCTCTCCGGAGCTATTTTCAAGACGGCGACAAGTGGGAACAGGAGATTGTAAAAAAGGCAAATCGCTCAAGGACATTCGCTTGGTTTATCGCCCTGATAATGAGCGCCATCACCCTTATGTCGCTCGGGACGCTGGTGATGTTGGTTCCGCTCAAGACCTTCGAGCCCTACATCGTCGAGGTCGATAAAAATACAGGTTACATCGAGGTCAAGACGGGGCTCACGCGCTCGGCAAACCTCACTGACCAGCAGGCTGTCACTCAGGCCAATGTTGTCCGGTACATCCGCTCACGCGAGGGCTATGACCCGTTTGCCATCCAGCAAAACTTTGGAATTGCCGCGCTTCTTTCCACGGCCGATGCGGCCAAGGAGCTTCAAGACGAATGGAGCGCCGCTAATCCAAACAACCCGGGCAGGCGTTTGGGCAGAAACAAGAAAATCACAGTTGACGTAAAGTCGGTCACGTTCTCGAACGCTAGCACCGCGCTAGTTCGCTTCTCGACAACAGAGAGTTCTGAGAGTGACAATATCACCCGGCACTACATCTCTGTTGTCAGATTCCGTTACACGGACACACCGGAGCGAAATGATTGGAGGTTTGAGAACCCCCTTGGCTTCCAGGTGTACAACTACCGTCGCGATCAGGAAACGGTTACGC